>JAPTVL010000268.1 GCA_028065725.1 Betaproteobacteria bacterium | reverse complement strand
ACAGCCTCGATGCGTCGAATCGCATCGAGGCGAGATGCGAAATGTCATCTGCTCAGTCTTGTTTCGCATTCGATGGGTTCGTTATTGGGTTCGCACTCCGCGAATTCGGTCAAATTTCAACAGCCTGCTAACTCTCGCTCATGACCGACCCGCCGTTCCCGTCCGAGTGGGCGACTCGGCAAGCGAATCAGTGCAACGGGGTTTCTCAGGCTCTCCATGCCCCATTCCTTGATCGCTATGGTGAAGACGTGGGAGAGCAGCGTTAATTCGAGCCTGACGGTGTTTGCAGCAGCCCCAAGGGCCAATCGGGTATCTCGGTATTGGGCAACGTCCGTTGATCGAATAGAGGCCAGATAACAGGCCGCCAGAGGGTGTTTCTTCCATGCCTTGAGGCGATAGCGTTCCCGTGGGGCACCCTTCTTGGTGGAGGTTACTTCGAGTTCATAACGCTCCAGCGCTTCGGCCAGCGTTGTGCTTTCCGCCTCCTTGCGGGAAACGTAGATACCCCGGTCCATTTCCCCTTCGTGCATGCGTGCCCAAGCTTCGGCCTCTTTGCGTGAGTCGAACATGCGGGAGACAGTGGGGAAGCCTTTACGGCGAACTTCGGCTTGATAGCCGCGCTTGCGGCGAGTGATCGTAGCCATTTACACAATCCTTTGCGTAAGAATTGCGTAACCATTACGATTTTTGAACCCACGACAGAATTAACTATCTATCAGGTAAAGGAATTTGGTGGGGTGGCTGATGGGACTCGAACCCACGACAACTGGAATCACAATCCAGGACTCTACCAACTGAGCTACAGCCACCACCGAAAACTTGCGCCGTCCGAAATCGGGTCCCGGTCAGGCAAGGCGCGAATTATGGGAGAAGGTAGGAAAAGAATCAAGCTTTGACTTGGCCGAAAGTCGGCGCCGGCAGGACGGTGATTCCCGGAAAGGCCTCCCTGCCCGGCAGCGTGGCCGGTTCCCTGGCAAGACGAACCGGCGCTGTCCGGAGCATTCGGCACTTGATGTTTCGGGTTTGAAATATGCGCGCCTCGGCTTGTCAGCGCTCCGCTTCTCGCGTACCATACTTGCAGAACACTGTTCCGCTATGCAGTTCTATAAACACAACAAGGCATCTAGCAAAGGACCGAATATCCATGGATCTCAATTTCACAACCGCTGAGCAGTCGTTCCGGGAAGAAGTGCGCAGCCTCCTGCGCGACAAGCTGCCGCCTGAAATCAGCCGCAAGGTGCTCGGCGGCAGACGCCTGGCGAAAGACGACTACGTGCGCTGGCAGAAAATTCTCCACGCCCAGGGCTGGGGCGCCGTGGCCTGGCCCGCAGCCCATGGCGGCACCGGCTGGAATGCCGTGCAGCAGCACATTTTCGACGAGGAATGCGCCGATGCCGGGGCGCCGATGCAACTGCCCTTCGGCCTCAAGATGGTGGCGCCGGTGATCATGGCTTTCGGCAATCCGGCGCAGCAGCAACACTATCTGCCGCGCATCATCGACGGCACGGACTGGTGGTGCCAGGGCTATTCCGAGCCGGGTTCGGGCTCCGACCTCGCTTCGCTGAAAATGCGCGCAGTGCGCGACGGCGACCATTACGTGGTGAACGGCCAGAAAACCTGGACCACGCTCGGCCAGTACGCCGACTGGATCTTCTGCCTGGTCCGTACCAGCACCGAAGGCCGCCAGCAGGAAGGCATTTCCTTCCTGCTGATAGACATGAAGACCCCGGGCATCACGGTGCGGCCGATCATCATGCTGGACGGTGAACACGAGATCAACGAGGTCTGGTTCGAGGAGGTCAGGGTACCGGTGCAAAACCTGATCGGCGAGGAAAACAGGGGCTGGACTTACGCCAAGTTCCTGCTCGGCCACGAGCGCACGGGGATTGCCGGCGTCGGCCGCTCCAAGCGCGAACTGAAGAAGCTGAAAGAGATCGCCAAAAAGGAAGTCTCCGGCGGCCGGCCGCTGATCGAGGACCAGCGCTTCCGCGACCGCATCGCGCAAGTGGAACTGGAACTCATGGCGCTGGAAATCACCAACCTGCGCGTGATCTCGGCCGAAGGCGAGAAGAAGCGCGCGCCGGGACCGGAGGCTTCGATCCTCAAGGTCAAGGGATCAGAAATCCAGCAAATGCTGACCGAACTCAAGATGCAGGCGCTGGGCCATTACGCCCTGCCCTACATGCATGAGGGCCTGGATCCAGACTGGAGCGGCGATGCCGCAATGCCGGCCTATGCCGACCACGCCCCGCCGCTGTCCGGACAGTATTTCAACGTGCGCAAGACCACCATTTACGGCGGCTCCAACGAAATTCAGAAAAACATCATCTCGCAGATGATTCTGGGACTCTGACCATGGACTTCAACTACACCGAAGAACAACTCGCCCTGCAGGACACCCTGCGCCGTTTCATTGCCAAGGACTATCCCTTCGAGCACCGTCGCGCGCTGGCGAAATCCGCCGATGGCTTCGACCGTGCGGCATGGAAAATCTTTGCCGATTTCGGCATCCTCGCCCTGCCCTTCCCCGAGGACTTCGGCGGCATTAGTGAGCATGGCGGCAACGCCGTCGACACTATGCTGGTCATGGAAATGCTCGGCCGCGGCCTTGCCCTCGAACCCTATGTGTCTACCGTCGTGCTCTGCGGCGGGCTGGTCCGCGATGCCGGCAGCGCCGCGCAGAAAGAAACGCTGCTGCCGGCGATTGCCGGCGGCGAACTGATGCTGGCGCTGGCCCACTATGAAGCCGGCAGCCGCTACGCGCTCGACCGGGTCGCCACCACCGCCACGCCTGCCGACAGCGGCTGGAAACTCGACGGCGCCAAAGCAGTCGTGCTCGGCGCGCCTTCGGCCGACAAGCTGATCGTCTCCGCCCGCGATGGCGATGGAGTTTCATTGTTTCTGGTCGACGCCAAGGCCCCGGGCGTCAGCCTGCGCACCTATCCGACGCAGGACAGCGCCCGTGCCGCCGACATCAAGCTCAGCGGCGTTCAGGTCGGCGCCGACGCCCTGATCGGGCCTGTGGGAGGCGCCCTGGCCAGCGTCGAACGTGCCATCGACTACGCCAACGCCGCGCTCTGCGCCGAAGCCGTCGGCATCATGTCGGCGCTCAACGAAGTCACGCTGGAATACCTCAAGACGCGCAAACAGTTCGGCGTGCCGATCGGCAAGTTCCAGGCCCTGCAGCATCGTATGGCCGACATGGTGATCGCCACCGAACAGGCCCGCTCGATGGCCACACTGGCCGCGGTGCGCGCCGACTCCGACGCCGCCGAGCGCAGCCGTGCGGTGGCCGCCGCCAAGGCCTACGTCACGCAGTCGGCGCGCCTGGTCGGCCAGCAGGCTGTGCAGCTGCACGGCGGCATGGGCGTGGTCGATGAACTCAACGTCGGCCATTACTTCAAGCGCCTGACCATGATCGGCCTGAGCTTCGGTGACGCCGACTACCATCTCGGCCGCTTCAGCGATACGCTGCTTGCGGCATGAGCGGCATCATCAACCGCAGGGATCTCGACTTCCAGCTCTTCGAGGTCCTCGACACCGAAGCCCTGACCGCCCGCCCGCGCTACGCCGAGCACAGCAAGGAAACCTTCCGCGCCGTGCTCGACACGGCCGAAGCGATGGCGACCGAGAAGTTCGCGCCGCACAACCACAAGGCCGACGCCAACGAGCCGACTTTTGACGGGCAACGCGTGCACATGATCCCCGAGGTCAAGGAAGCGCTGCAGGCCTTCTGCGCGGCCGGCTTCATCGCCGCGGCGCACGACTTCGAGCGCGGCGGCATGCAGTTGCCGGTAACCATGACGCAGGCGGCATTTTCGCTGTTCAAGGGCGCCAATGTCGGCACCGCGGCCTATCCCTTCCTCACCATCGGCAACGCCAACGTCATCCACCGCTTCGGCAGCGAGGCGCAGAAGAAGAAATACCTAGAGCCGCTGCTCGCAGGCCGCTTCTTCGGCACCATGGCGCTGACAGAGCCGCAGGCCGGCTCCAGCCTGTCCGACATCACCACCAGCGCTACGCCGAACCCCGACGGCACGTATTCGCTCAAGGGCAACAAGATCTTCATTTCCGGCGGCGATCACGAGCTTTCGGAAAACATCGTGCATCTGGTGCTGGCCAAGATTCCCGGCGGACCGCCGGGGGTCAAGGGCATCTCGCTGTTCATCGTGCCCAAGTTCCGCGTCAATGACGACGGCACGCTGGGGCCAAGGAACGACGTGAACCTGACCGGCCTGATCCACAAGATGGGCTACCGCGGCACCACCTCGACCATGCTTTCCTTCGGCGAAAAGAGTGAGTGCATCGGCGAACTGGTAGGCGAGGAACACAAGGGCCTGTCCTACATGTTCCACATGATGAACGAGGCGCGCATCGGCGTCGGCATGGGCGCCGTGATGCTCGGCTACCGCGGCTACCTGGCCTCGCTCGACTATGCGAAGGAACGACCACAGGGCCGCGCGCCGACCAACAAGAGCGCCACCGCGCCGCAGATCAAGCTCATCGAGCACGCCGACGTACGGCGCATGCTGCTGGCGCAGAAGGCCTATGTCGAAGCCGGCTACGCGCTGTGCCTGTATTGCGCGCGGCTGGTGGATGAGACGAAAGTCGGCGCTGGCGAGACGGCGGCCGAGGCGTCGTTGCTGCTCGACCTGCTGACACCGATCGCCAAGTCCTGGCCCTCGCAGTGGTGCCTCGAAGCCAATAGTCTGGCAATCCAGATCCACGGCGGCTATGGTTACACTCGCGAATATCCGGTCGAGCAGTTCTATCGCGACAACCGCCTCAACCCCATCCACGAAGGTACCCACGGCATCCAGGCGCTGGACCTGCTCGGGCGCAAGGCGGTGATGAACGGCGGCGCGGCGATGAAGCTGTTTGTCCGCGAGGCGCAGCAGACCATCGCCGCAGCGCGCAGCGACGCCTCGCTTGCGGCCTACGCCGGCGAACTCGACGCGGCGCTGAGCGACGTCGCCGCCACGCTGCAGGCCCTCGGCCCGGTGCTGGCGACCAATCCGACGCTGGCGCTGGCCAATGCCGTGCTCTTCCTCGAAGCCTTCGGCCATGCCGTGATCGCCTGGATCTGGCTGCGCCAGGCGCTGGCGGCGCAGCGCGGCCTGGACCAGGGGCTTGCCGCCGATGCGGACTTCTATCGTGGCAAACTGGCGGCCTGCCGCTGGTTCTATCGCTGGGAACTGCCCAAGACCCGCCAGTGGCATGAACTGCTGCGCAGCCTCGACGACACTACCCTGAACATGAAGCCGGAGAGCTTCTAAACCTATGACCCACCCCAACATCCTCGTCAGCGACAGTGGCGGCATCGTCAGCATCGAGATCAGCCGCCGCGACAAGAAGAACGCCATCACCGGCGACATGTATCGCGCCATGAGCGAAGCGCTATCCCATGCGCGCGAGCAGCACCACGTGCGGGTGGTGCTGATTCGCGGCCAGAGCGATTTATTCACCGCCGGTAATGACCTGACCGACTTCCTCCAGCGCAAGGCCGGCGACCCGAGCGCCGCAATTCCCTTCCTGCACCTGCTATCCGCGTTTGAAAAGCCGCTGGTCGCCGCCGTCGCCGGCAATGCGGTGGGCATCGGCACGACGCTGCTGCTGCATTGCGACCTGGTCTATGCCGCCGAGAACGCAAAATTCCAGCTGCCCTTCGTCAATCTGGCGCTGTGCCCCGAAGCCGGCTCCAGCCTGCTGCTGCCGCGCGTCGCCGGCCATCAGCGCGCTGCCGAGCTGCTGCTGCTGGGCGAGCCTTTCGACGCGACCATGGCGCACGAAGCGGGCTTCGTCAATCGCATAGTTGCCGCCGAGCAACTGATGGATACGGCCATGGCCGCCGCAAAAAAGCTCGCCGCCCTGCCGACGCAGTCGCTGGCCGTGACCAAGGCGCTGATGAAGCGTCCGCCCGAACGCAGCCCGCGCGAGGCCATGGACGAGGAGGTGGTGTTTTTCTCCGACCTGGTTGCCGCCCCGGCCGCCAAGGAAATCTTCGCCGCCTTCCTCGAAAAGCGTCGCCCCGACCCCAGCAAGATCCACGGAAGCAAATCATGAGCGAAGAAATCCCCGAAGGCTTCAAGCCGCTCAAGCGCGGCGGCGGCTTTCTCTCCAGCCTCGGCCCCTGGTACTACCGCATCGACGAAGCGAAAGGCGAGAGAGGTCAGATCGTGCTGGCGATCCGCATCGAGGATCGCCACACCAACATCCGCCACATCGCCCACGGCGGCTTCCTCGTCACCATGGTCGACACCGCGCTGGGCATCGTCGTCTCCAGTTCGCGCGAACCGCCGCAGCCCATCGTCACGGTCAGCCTCACCACCAACTTCATCACCAGTGCCGAGCCCGGCGACTGGGTCGAGGCCCATGTCGACATCGACCGCATGGGCGGCCGCCTGGCCTATGCCAGTTGCACGCTGCGCAGCGGCGAGCGCGCCATCATGACCGGCACCGGTGTCTTCGCCCTGATGAAGCCCGCCACCCCACGCGAACAGCCGGACGGCTGACGATCACATGCAGAAAATCCACGTCCTCCTCAAGAAAGAGGAACTCGACGCCCAGCGCCTGGAAGGCAAAGTCGTCGTAGTGCTCGACATCCTGTTCGCCACCTCGTCCATCGTCACCGCGCTGGCCCACGGCGCCACGGAAGTCATCCCGACCCTCGACGGCCGCGCCGCGCAGCAAGCGGCCAGGGAGTTTCCAGAGGGCTCCTATGTGCTCTCCGGCGAACTCAATGCCGACACGCTGCCCGGCTTCGTCCATCCGACGCCGAAGGCGCTGCTGGCCGAAGGCATCGCCGGCCGCCGCCTGATCTACTGCACCACCAACGGCACCGTCGCGCTGGCCAAATCGCAGGGCGCCGCCCAGGTCTATGCCGCGGCCCTGCTCAACGGCCGCGCCGTGGTCGAGCACATCGTCGCGCAACATCCGGAGAGCACCATCCTGATCGTCTGCTCCGGCTCGGCCGACAACTTCAACCTCGAAGACTTCTACGGTGCCGGCTACCTGGTGTCCCTGTTCCGTCAGCGTGCCACCAGCGCCGACTATTCCGATGCCGCGCTTGCCGCCGAACTGCTGCACGATCATTGCGACGGCCTCGACGCCCTGCGCCGCGCCCGCGTCGGCCGCATGATGCTGGCGCGCAAGCTCGATGCCGAAGTCGCCTTCGCCGCGCAGGAAAGCTGCTTCGACGTGGTGCCATTGCTGCAGGACGGCGCGCTGCGCCCCGTGTAATCCCAGACAAGGTCAACCATGAACGCCCCACAGAAAACCTACAAGTACTACTGGGAAGATTTCCCGGTCGGCAAGGTCAGCGAATTCGGCCACATGACGGTCAGCGCCGAGGAGATCATCGAGTTTGCCGGCAAGTTCGATCCGCAGCCCTTCCACCTTTCCGAGGAAGGTGGCAAGAACAGCCTGTTCGGCGGGCTGTGCGCCAGCGGCTGGCATACCTGCGCCATGGCCATGCGCATGATGTGCGACGGCTACATCCTGGAATCGGCCAGCCTCGGTTCGCCCGGCCTGGAGAACATCCGCTGGCTGAAGCCGGTACGTCCCGGCGACACGCTGCACGTGCGCTCGGTGGTGCTCGAAGCGCGGCCGATGGACAGCAAACCCCACGTCGGCCTGCTGCGCGTGCGCACCGAAGTGCTGAACCAGAACAACGAGGAAGTCATGCAGATGGAAGGCTACGGCATGTACCGCCGCCGTCATCCGGGACAGCCCAAAGACACCGAGACATGACTCCGGCCGAACTGATCGAGCAGCCCTTCGGCACCTACGCCGAACTGATCCGCCTGCACGCGTTGGCACGTCCCGAGCATCCGGCGCTGATCCAGGACGAGCGTCAGGTTTCCTTCGCCACGCTCGACGCGATGATGGATCGCGTCGCCGCCACGCTGCAGCGCGACGGTATCCGACCTACCGAAGCCGTCGCGATCTGCGCCGGCGCTTCGCTCGAATATGCCGCGGTGTTTCTCGGCGCCCTGCGCGCCGGGGTCGCCGTGGCCCCGCTGGCGCCCTCCTCGACCGCGCAAAGCCTGGCCGACATGACGGCCAACGCCGAAGCGAAGCTGATCTTCGTCGACGCCGCAACGGCGACCGAACTTTCCCCGGTACGCGCCAACATCGCCGCACGCTTCATCACGCTCGACGACGGCGCCGACGGTGTAGCCTTCTCGCGCTGGCTGGCGCCGGCCGGCAGCGTGCCGAAGCAAGTCGCCATCCGTCCCGAATGGCCCTTCAACATCATCTACTCCTCGGGCACCACCGGCACGCCCAAGGGCATCGTGCAACCCCACGGCATGCGCTGGTCCCACGTCCAGCGCGCGCGCCTGCAGGGCTACGGCCCCGACGCGATCACCATGATCGCCACCCCGCTCTACTCCAACACCACGCTGGTCAGTCTCTTTCCCACCGTCACGCTGGGCGGCACCGTGGTGCTGATGGCGAAGTTCGATGCTGCAAAATACCTGGCGCTGGCGGAACAGCATCGTGCCACCCACACCATGCTGGTGCCGGTGCAGTACCAGCGTCTGATGGCCCACCCCGATTTCGACCGCCACGACCTGTCCAGCTTTCGCATGAAGCTGTGCACCAGCGCACCCTTTTCGGCGACGCTGAAGGCCGACATTCTCAGGCGCTGGCCCGGCGGCCTGGTCGAGTACTACGGCATGACCGAAGGCGGCGGCACCTGCATCCTCGCCGCCCACGAGCGACCCGACAAGCTGGCCACGGTCGGCGCACCGGCCGAAGGCCACGACATGCGCCTGATCGACGAAGCCGGGCACGAAGTGGCGCAGGGCGACATCGGTGAAGTCGTCGGCCATTCGCCGGCGATGATGCTCGGCTACCATCGCCAGCCGGACAAAACCCGCGAAGCCGAGTGGTATGCGCCTGACGGCAAGCGCTTCATTCGCACCGGCGACGTCGGCCGCTTCGATGCCGACGGCTTCCTGACGCTGATGGACCGCAGGAAGGACATGGTCATTTCCGGCGGCTTCAACGTCTATCCGAGCGACCTCGAAGCCGTGCTGATCCGGCATCCGGCGGTGGCCGAAGCCGCCGTGGTCGGCGTCGCTTCGCAGCGCTGGGGCGAGACGCCGGTGGCTTTCGTCACGCTAAGAGTCGGCGCTGGTGATACGGCGATTGGAATCAAGGACTGGGCCAACGCACAACTCGGCAAAACCCAGCGCCTGGCCGCCGTCGAAATCGTTGACGCCCTGCCGCGCAGCGCCATCGGCAAGATCCTCAAGCGCGAGCTGCGCGATGCTTTCGTGCCGTCCGCCGACCTTTGAAAGGAAGCCCCATGGAATTCAGCACCCTCGAAGTCTCGCTCGACGCCGGTGTCGCCACCATCGCGCTGAACCGGCCGGACAAGGCCAACGCCATAAGCGAGCCGATGTGGTACGAGATCGAGCAGGCCATGCAATGGCTGGATGAAACGCCCGAGGCCCGCGTCGGCGTGCTGGTCGGCCGCCGCAAGTACTTCACCTCCGGCATCGACCTGTCGCTGCTGATGGGCCTCGGCCCCAAGATCGAGGACGACGACGAAGGCCACAAGCGCGAAAAACTGCGCCGCCTGATCCTGCGCCTGCAGGACACGCTGACGTCCATCGAACGCTGCCGCAAGCCGGTGCTGGCGGCGATCCACGGCGCCTGCATCGGCGGCGGGATCGACCTGATCACGGCCTGCGACATGCGCTACTGCTCGGCCAACGCCTGGTTCTCGGTCAAGGAAATCGACGTCGGCACCCTGCAACGCCTGCCGCGTCTGGTCGGCGAAGGCATGGCGCGCGAACTGGCCTACACCGGGCGCCGCGTCGAGGGTGCCGAAGCGCAGCAGATGCACCTGGTCAATCGCTGCTTCGAGACACCGGAAGCACTCGCGGCCGGCGTCATGGACATCGCGCGCAGCATCGCCGCCAAGTCGCCGCTGGCGATCCGCGGCTGCAAGGAAATGATCACCTACGGCCGCGACCATACCGTGGCCGACGGACTCAACTACATCGCCACCTGGAATGCCGCGATGCTGATGTCGAAGGACCTGTTCGAGGCCGGCGCGGCTAACATGCAAAAGCGCGGGCCGGTGTTCAAGGACTGATGGAGCATTTCTTCGCCCCGGTCAACGGCATCCGTCTGCATTGCGTAACCGAGGGTGCGGCCGACGCGCCGCTGATGCTCTTCGTGCACGGCTTTCCCGAGTTCTGGTATTGCTGGCACGGCCAGCTCGAAGAGTTCGGCAGGGATCACCGGGCCGTGGCCTTCGACCTGCGCGGCCACAACCTTTCCGACAAACCCGAGGGCGTCGCCGCCTACCGCCACAAGCCGCTGCTGGAAGACCTGCGCCAGCTGATCGAGCACCTGCAGGCCGACAGGGAGGACAAGTCCTGCATCCTGGTCGCCCACGACTGGGGCGGCGCCATCGCCTGGACCTTCGCCGCAGCCTTTCCGCAGTACGTCAGGAAACTGGTCATCATCAACGCGCCACACACCGTGCCCTTCGCCCGTGCCCTGGCGCATGACCCGGTGCAGCAGCAGGCCAGTCATTACATGCTGCTGCTGCGCCACGCCAAGGCCGAGCGGGTGCTGGAAGAGAACGACTACGAGCGCCTGCTAAAGATGTTCAGTCGCACCGCCGACGGCCATTGCGCGCTGACCGCCGAGGAAATCCCGCGGTATCGCGCCGCCTGGTCGCAGCCCGGCGCGCTGAGCTGTGCGCTGAACCTCTACCGCGCCTCGCCGCTGTATCCGCCGACGCCGGAAGATCCCGGTGCCGCGGCACTGCAGCTCGACCCGGCGGCGCTCACGGTGCGCGTGCCGACGCTGGTGATCTGGGGTGAGGCTGACACCGCGCTGGGCACCGTGCTGCTCGACGATCTCGACGCCGTGGTGCCGGACCTGCGCATCCAGCGCATCCCCGAAGCCAGCCACTGGGTGATCCACGAACAGCCGCGGCAGGTCAGCGCGGCGATCCGGGAGTTTCTGGCGGAAAGCTGAGGTCTGGGACGTCCGGGCCTTATCCGCGGACCTTACCCAACAGTGCGCCCCGCCAGTTGCGCCGACAGGCGCTCGACTGCGGCCTGGGTCGCACGCAGCTCGGCTTCCAACTGGCGATTCCGCTCCTCCAGGACCCGGGTCCGTTCCTCCACCTGCTGCTCGAGTTCCTCGTTGGCGCGGCGCAGTTCGCTGAGCAGGTGGCGTTCCGATTCGGTCAGGTCGTCGACCACCTCCTGCATCAGCGCGGCAGCGACGCGCGCCGCCAGTTCCGGCTCGGCGGCATTGAGCTGATGCGCCATGGCCCGGTCGACGACCGCGATATGGTGCAGCAACCAATGCACCAAGTATTCGATCAAGGTCACGGTGATCCCTGTGCGGCCGCTTTCGAAATCGGCCGTCAGGTCGCGCAGCACGCTGCGAAAGTAGGCATGTTCGCCGCAATGGCGGGTGACGAACTCCGGCGAGCAGCCGCCGCCGGCCATCAGCCGCTCCTCGAAACCGAAATGCTCGCGCACATAGTCGTTGAGTTCCGCCAGCAGGCGGCGCATGTTGTCCGCGCTGTACTCGCCGTGGGTGCTGGCATCCAGCGCATTGATCATGCCGACCAGAGCCTTGTGCTGTTCATCGATCTCGGCGATGCCGAGCGCAAAATCGCTGGACCACTCGATGATATGCAATTTAATTTCCTCCTGCGCAATTCGTTATATTTTCACCGGGCTAGACTACTACGTGGCGCGGCGGCGGTCAAAGAAACCCGTGTGCGCCGACCTTGCGACCGGGTGCGGACCCATTTCAGGGTCATTTCCGCGGCGCCCGGGAACCCGCTCCCGAGCGCCAGATCCACGCGTAGAGCGCCAGATTGAGCAGGACCACCAGGGTGCCGAGCGCGCACTGGACATCGGTGTCGAGGCCGGCCGGATAGATGATCGGCAGCAGGTAGTGGTCGACGAAGCCGCCCGAGTAACCCGCGTCGCCGGCCGCCTGCCGAAGGCCTTGCTCAAGTGGCGTCAGCGGACAAATGCCCTGGCGGAATTCGATGGCGGCACCCCATGCGACGGCCGGCAGGTGCAGCCAGGCCATCCATTTCCAGCGCAGGCAAA
The DNA here is from genome assembly GCA_028065725.1 of Betaproteobacteria bacterium. The sequence goes on along the minus strand of JAPTVL010000268.1, from coordinate 276,313 downwards.
GCAAGGCGCCGAGCCCGACGAAGAGGATGAAGGCCAGGTGCAGGAGGACGATGAGGTCCGCGGCAATGCGCTCGATCACGCGGCGACAGGCTCCGGCCTGGCGACGGATCAGGCGGCGACGAGCACCGTCGGCTCGATCGCGACCGGAAAATTCACCGAGTTGGCGATGAAGCACTTCCGGTGCGCTTCCTCGTGCAACGCGGCGGCCCGCGCCGCATCGGCGCCCGCCGTCAGCGTCGCCACCGGCCGCAGCACCACGCCGGAAAAGCGCCCGCCGCCGTCGGCATCCTCGACCATCGTCCCGGTTGCATCGTCGTGATAGGCCAGCACGACGATCTGCGCCTGGGCGCAAAGATGCAGGTACCACAGCATGTGGCAGGATGACAGCGAGGCAACCAGCAGGTCCTCGGGATTCCAGCGCGACGCATCGCCACGAAATGCCGGATCGGACGAGCCGGGCAGTTCGGGCTTGCCCGGCGCCGAGATCGCGTACTGGCGGGAATAGGCACGATAGTCCGCGGTGCCCCGCCCCTGGTTGCCGGTCCATTCGGTGCGGGTGGCATAGGTGTGCTGTTTGTCGTGGGGCATGGGATGACTCCGGAAAACTTGTCGGTCTCGGCGCGGTGCCTATGGCCCCCGGCGCATGGCGACCGGCTCAGAACTTCGGGAAGCGGATGCGGCTGACCATCAGCGAGCCGGACACCGCGAATACCAGCACCAGCGGATGCAGCGTGAAGCCGGCGAGCTTGAGTTCGCCGAACCAGAGCGACTCGCGCAATGCGCCCTGCGTCGCCGCGACGAACAGCATCATCACCAGCAGCAGCGAAGTCGGAATCGGCGTGCCTTCGAAGTACTTCACCTTGCTGCCGCCTTCAGACAGCGCTTCGGCCGTGATGTTGTAGCGCGCCAGGCGCGATACGCCGCAGGCGACGAAATAGACCAGGACAATCCGGTCGTAGAGGCCCTGCATGCCGCAACCGTAGGCGATCGCGGCAGGTGCCACACCGAAGGAAATCACGTCGGCCAGCGAGTCGAGTTCGCGCCCCATGGCCGAGGTCTCCTGCCGCCAGCGGGCGATCCGGCCGTCCAGCACGTCGAACACGATCGCCGCGAGCACCATGCCGCAGGCAAAGTAGACATGCCTGACCTCGCCCGTCTGCAGATAGCTCATGACCGAAAACAAGGCGCCCATGCCGCAGACCGCGTTGCCGAGCGTGAACCAGTCGGCGAGATGGAACTCGCGGATCATGGCGAAGGGTTTGTTCAGCTTGGGTAATGGCATGGCCGACAGGATACGCCACCGCGCCGGGAAGCGACGGCGCCGACTCCCGGCGGAAAGCTAAAGCCCCGCACACACCTCGTCCACGGCCTGCACCCGGGCGAACAGGCCGTTGAGCGCCGCGAGGAAAGCGACGTGCACGGTCGCGGCGGGCACCGTCGTCCCGCCGAAGGACAGCGCGCGGGTCGCGCAGGCATCGTGTGCCAGCACGCATTCGAAGCCGAGGTCGCCGGCGGCACGCACGGTGCTATCGACGCACATGTGGGTCATCATGCCGGCGACGACCAACCGGGTGCTCCTGTTGTCGCGCAGATGCTGCAGCAAGGGCGTATCGCGGAAGCTGTTGGGGAAGTTCTTGCGGATGAGGGTTTCACCTTCGCGCGGCGCCACGCAGGGGTGGATCTCGACGCCGGTGGTGCCCGGCACGAAGAAGCTGGCGCCGGGCCGGGTGGACATGTGCTGCACATGAATCACCGGCAGCGACTTGCCGCGGAAGACCTCGATCAGCTTGCGCGCCTGCTCCCCGGCTTCGCTGCTGCCCACCAGTTCCATGGCGCCCCCGGGAAAGTAGTCGTTCTGGATGTCGATCACCAGCAGTGCTGTGCTGTGCTCATTGGATACCTCCGATGCATGTTTGATTTACTGCCGACGCGACCTGAAGCTAGCCGCGCATGCCCAGCGATGCCTCCAGTTGCCGCACCAGTTCGATCAGTTTCGGGCGCACTTCGCCAAGCAGGAATTCCTTCGACAGGGTGAACGACGGGCCGCCGCAGTTGATGGCCATCGGCGGCAGGCCACCACCGGGACGCAGCGGCACGGCGATGGCATTGACATCCGACTGCCACTCGCCGAAGGAACTGACGCAGCCGGTCTCGCGGTATTCCTGCAGCGCGCGGTCGATGCCGTCGCGGATCGCCGGCCAGGCCACCTCGTCGAGCTCCTTGACGCGTTCCATGATGTCCTCGCGCTCGCGCTCGGGAACCATCGCCAGGTAGGCACGCCCCATCGCCGTGGTGGCGATCGGAATGCGCGAGCCGACATCCAGCGACAGGGTCAGCGCCGCCGAACTGCGCGCATTGCCGACATAGATCATCGACAGGCGGTCGCGGCTACCGAGCGACACCATGGCCTTGGAGAAGTCGGCCAGCTCCTGCATCAGGGGCCGCGCCAGGTCGCGCACGTCGAGCCGCGCCAGCATCGCGCTGCCCAGCGCCAGAGTCGAGGTACCGAGGCGGTACTTGCCGGTTTCCTCGACGAAGACCAGATAGCCGAGCTTGGTCAGCGTGTAGGTCAGGCGCGACACGGTGGACTTGGGCAGCTTGGCGCGCTTGGCAATGTCCAGGTTGCCGAGCATTTTCTCGCCGGAGCTGAAACAGGACAGCACGGAAAGTCCGCGCGCCAGGGCGGTGACGAAATGCCGGTCTTCCTTGCCGGCCTGTTTTTCTTCGACCGCCACCACGACGGCGGCCGCCTTTTTCTGTTTGATCATGTCAGTCCTCGTAATCGGTTTCGGCACACAGCGCGGCGCGGGCAGCCCGGTATTCGCGTCCCAGACGCTGCACCACTTCGCTTACGGGAAGAATCTCGTCGATCGAGCCGATGCCCTGGCCGACGCCCCAGATGTCGCGCCAGGCCTTGGTCCGGTCGGAGCCGAAACTCATGCTGGTCTTGTCGCGCAACGGAAGGTTGTCGGGGTCCAGGCCCTGGGCCACGATGCTCGGTCGCAGGTAGTTGCCATGTACGCCGGTGAAGTAGGGAGTATAGACAACGTCCGCCGCGCTGCTATCGAGAATCATCTGCTTGTAGCCATCGACCGCGTTGGCTTCCGGGGTCGGGATGAAGCGCGTGCCGACGTAGGCCAGGTCGGCACCCATGGCCTGCGCCGCGAGGATCTGCTCGCCGCGCGTGATTGCGCCGGAGAGTGCGATCGGTCCGTCCCAGAAGCGCCGCACTTCCGCCACCAGCGCGAAGGGACTGAGCATGCCGGCGTGCCCGCCGGCGCCGGCCGCGACCAGGATCAGGCCATCGACGCCGGCCTCCAGCGCCTTTTGCGCATGACGCACGTTGATCACGTCGTGGAACACGATGCCGCCGTAGCCATGCACTTCCTTGACCACGTCGCCCGGCGCGCGCAGGCTGGTAATGATCATCGGCACCCGGTGTTTGACGCAGAGCGCGATGTCGTGGTCGAGCCGGTCGTTGGAGTGATGCACGATCTGGTTCACGGCGAAGGGAGCGATCTTCCTGCCCGGTTCGGCGCGGCGCGCGGCGGCGATCTCGCCCGTCATCATGCCCAGCCATTCGTCGAGCAATTCCTTCGGCCGTGCGTTGAGCGCCGGGAAGGAGCCGACGATGCCGGCCATGCATTGCGCCAGCACCAGTTGCGGCTGGGAGACGATGAACATCGGCGCGCCGATCACCGGCAGCGCGAGATTGTCCTGCAGTATTTTTGGCAAGGCCATGGCTATGCCTCCCGCAGGGCCGCCCCAAGGGAGGCATGCGCCCCCTTGGGGGGCAGCGAACGAATGTGAGCGTGGGGGTCCATAATGTTCTCCTAAATGGATCGGGGGCTCTTTTGCCCGCTGGTCATCAGCCAGGCGGGAACCAGGGCCAGACAATAGACGAAGGCGATCAGAAAAAAACCTTCCTGCATCGGCTGCAGGCCATGCACGGCATCCAGCTGACGTTCGCGCCCTTCGAGGAACAGTGCCAGTAGCGTGACGCCCAGCGCGCCGCCGAACTGGCGAAAGAAATTGATCGAGGCCGAGCCGACCGCCTCGGTGCCGTAAGGCAGCAGGCGCAGCGCGCCGGCATTCAGCCCCGGGATGATCAGGCCGAGGCCGACGCGGCCGATGGCGACCCAAAGCGCCAGCAGCCAGAAACCGGTGAGCCGGGAAGAAAATCCCATGAGCATGGCCGACAGCGAAAAGCAGGCCAATCCGGCCATCGCCACCCGGTTCGGCGGGAAGCGGTCCGCCAGCCGACCCGAAAGCAGCAGCACGATTGCCAGCACGACACCGCCCGGCACCAGCATCAGGCCGGCCTCGTAGGCCGAGAAGCCGGCGCCGATCTGGGCGAAGATCGGCGCCAGGTAGGTCGAGCCGTAAATGCCGATGCCATAGGCCAGCGCCACCAGCACCGCCGGGGCGAATCCGGTTTCGCGGAAGATGCGGAAGTCCAGCAGCGGATGCAGGGTACGGCGTTCCCAGATCACGAAGGCCACGGCCAGTGCGATGCCGAGCGCGAGGCCGGCAGCGCCCGGTCCCGGCGCCCGGATCAGTGCCGCCAGGCCGCCGAGCACGGCGCACAGGGCGGTCACCACCAGCACGAAGCCGACCGCGTCGAAGGGCGGCTTGTGCGCTCCGGGCAGGGGTTTGCCGCCGACGACGAAACGCGGCGCCAGCGTAATCGCCGCCAGGCACAAGGGCACGGTGACCAGGAACACCGCACGCCAGCCGAAGTGGTCGACCAGCAGGCCGCCCGCCACCGGCCCGACGGCGGGCGACAGCACGATGCCGAGGCCATAGGCGCCCATCGCCCGGCCACGTTCGTGCACCGGGAAGACGTCGATGATCGCCACCATGGCCAGCGGCTGGATCAGGCCGGCGATGCTGCCCTGGCCGATGCGGCAAAGCGCCAGCAGTTCGAAGCGATCGGTCAGCGTCGCCAGCACCGAAAACGTCACCAGCAGCATGAGTGCCACCATGAAGGTGCGGCGCAGGCCGAAACGCTGCATGGCCCAGGTCGCCAGCAGCATCGAGGCCGTGGTCGCGGCAAGAAATCCGGTGGACAGAATCTGCACCTGGTCGTGGCCGACCTGGAAGACGCGGATGATTTCCGGCAGCGCGACATTGACTACGGTTGCCTCCATGATCGCCGAGACCGTGCCAAGCATCACGGTGACCACCACCCACCAGCGATAAAGCGGGCCGTGGCGGGCAAACATGGCCGCAACTTCCTGCTGCCGGGCGTCGGTTGCGGCGCTCATGCACTATCGCCCCCCCGGCCCCCGGCCCAAGGCAGGGGGTGACGGCGGTTCGCCGCTGAGCGGCTCCATGTGTTGGCTGCACCCCCTTGGGGCGGCCCGGCGGGGGCACTCATGGGTCGTTATTGGGTAGGTTCCGGATTCAGTATCGTGTTCCGGATAGTGGCACAGCTGTGAAAGCAGCGTCAAGCCACAGCGGGCACTGAAGCAGCGCGTTGAAGGATCGCAAGACGCTAAGTTCATGCTGATCATTGACTTTTTGGACGCACAGGGGAAGAATTCGCAGCTCGCTACATATTACAGAACTATGTTCTGCACTGCAGTTTTTTGACGACAACCGACAACGGCCAGCCCCTCCCTTTTCCGGATCAGAGACACCCGCCCATGGACCTGAACTTCAGTCCCGAAGAAATCGCCTTTCGCGAAGATGTGCGCCGCTTCGTCGAACAGCAACTGCCCCCCGGGATTCGCGACAAGGTGATGAACGGCGTGCATCTCAATCGCGACGAGCATGTGCTCTGGCAGCGCATCCTGCATGAGCGCGGCTGGGGCGGTGTCGGCTGGCCCGCGGAATTCGGCGGCCCGGGCTGGACCCCGACCGAGCAGTACATCTTCGAGGAGGAATGCGCGAAAGGCGGCGCACCGCGCCTGATCTCCTTCGGCCTCAAGATGATCGCGCCGGTGCTGATGGCCTTCGGCACGCCGCAACAGCAGGCCAGATTCCTGCCGAAGATCATGTGCGCCGAGGAATGGTGGTGCCAGGGCTACTCGGAACCCGGCGCCGGCTCCGACCTGGCCTCGGTCAAGACCCGCGCAGTAAGGGAGGGCGACCACTACGTCGTCAACGGCCAGAAGACCTGGACCACGCTCGGCCAGTACGCCGACTGGATCTTCTGCCTGGTCCGCACCGATCCCGAAGCCAAGAAGCAGAGCGGGATTTCCTTCCTGCTGATCGACATGAAGTCGCCGGGCGTCACGGTGCGCCCGATCATCACCCTGGATGGCGCACACGAGGTCAACGAAGTCTGGCTCGAAGACGTGAAGGTGCCGGTCGAAAACCGGATCGGCGAAGAAAACAAGGGCTGGACCTATGCCAAGTTCCTGCTCGGCCACGAACGCACCAACATCGCCGGCATCGGCATCGCCAAGCGCGAACTGGCGCGCCTGAAGCGCATCGCCGAGGCCGAAGGCCGGCTGGCCGATGCGCTGTTCGCCGCGCGCGTGGCGCAGGTCGAGATCGACCTGACGGCGCTCGAAATCACCAACCTGGGCGTGCTCTCCGCCGAACGCGCAAACAAGGCGCCGGGGCCGGAAGCCTCGATCCTCAAGATCAAGGGCACCGAGATCCAGCAGGCCATCGCCGAACTGATGATGCAGGCCGTCGGCGCCTATGCCCTGCCCTTCAAACAGGCCGACGTCGGCCCCGCCTATGCCGCCAACCTCGGCGCCGGCTATTGCAACCTGCGCAAGCTGTCGATCTTCGGCGGCTCCAACGAAATCCAGAAAAACATCATCTCGCAGATGATCATGGGGTTGTGACATGAATTTCGACTTCAACGAAGACCAGCGCGCGCTGCAGGACACGGTGCAGCGCTTCGTCGCCCGGGACTACACGTTCGAGAGGCGCCGCGCCATACGCGACGCCGCCCCCGGCTGGAGCCGCGAGGTCTGGCAGGCGCTGGCCGACCTCGGCGTGCTGGCGCTCAACATCGACGAGGATTACGGCGGCCTCGGCTACGGTCCGCAGGAAACCGGCCTCGTGATGGGCGCTTTCGGTGCCGGACTGCTGCTGGAGCCCTATCTGGCCGGCGCGGTGATCGCCCCGGCGCTGATTCGCCGTGCCGCCAGCGCCGACTTTCAGGAAGAGTGGCTGCCGAACATCGCCACCGGCGAAGCCATCGTCGTGCTGGCCCACGCCGACGCGCGCAGCGAGTCGGTCACCGAACTCGACGGCATGCTTTCCGGTCGCAAAGCGGTGGTCGCGCACGGCGGCTGCGCCGATCTGCTGCTGGTGTCGGCGCTCACGGCGCAGGGCAAGACGGAACTCTTCGCCGTTACGCCGGGAGCCGACGGCGTCAGCCTGCGCGACTACCCGACGCTGGACGGCCAGCGCACCGCGGACTTCGTTTTTGACAACACTCCCGCACAAAGAGTCGGCGCTGGCGACACGGCGGATGCGATAAACGCTGCGCTCGACATCGGACTTGCCGCCCTCTGCGCAGAGGCGGTCGGCATCATGGACGCAACCATCGCCGCGACCACTGACTACCTCAAGACCCGCCAGCAGTTCGGCCAGCCGATCGGCCGCTTCCAGGCGCTGCAGCACCGCATGGCCGACATGCTGCTGCATCTGGAACAGGCGCGTTCGATGAGTTATCTTGCCGCCATGCATTGCACCGACCAAGACACCATCGCACGCCAGCGCACGCTCTCGGCCGCCAAGGTGACTATCGGCCAGGCCTGCCGCTTCATCGCGCAGAATGCCGTGCAGCTGCATGGCGGCATGGGAATGACCGACGAGCTGATCCTCAGCCACTGGTTCAAGCGTCTGACCGCAATCGAGATGAGCTTCGGCGACACCGATTTCCATCTGCAACGCTTTGCCAGGCTGGCCCGCGCCGCATGACGGCGGCACTGGTTTTCGGCGAACTCGAACGCTCCGGCGCCGAGATCGACGCCCGCGCCACGCGCCTGGCCGGAGGACTGGCACGACTCGGTGTGGACGACGGCGACGTCGTCGCCGTAATGCTGAGGAACGACCCGGCCTACGTCGACATTATCCAGGGCTGCCGCATCGCCGGCGCCTATTACTGCCAGATCAACTGGCATTTCAAGCGCGACGAAGCCGGCTTCATCCTCAATGACTGCGGCGCGAAAGTACTGTTCATCCAGCCCGATCTGCTGGCCGAAATCGCCGCGGCAATTCCCGCAGGCGTCAGCGTGATCGTGGTCGGCGCCAGCGCCGGCAAGGCCGACGAGTTCGAGTCCTGGCTCGCCGCGCAGGCGCCCTATGCCGGGCCGCCGCGCACTCCGCGCGGCCACATGGCCTACACCTCGGGCACCACCGGTCGGCCCAAGGGGGTGCGGCGCCGGCCACCGACACCCGAGCAGCAGGCGCTGGCCGCGCAGGTCATGAACGATGCCCTCGGCATCTATCCCGGCGTGCGCACACTGCTCTCGGCACCGCTGTATCACAGCGCCCCGAGTTCCTTCGCGCAGTATTCGCTGCTGCTGGGCTCACTGCTGGTGCTCGAAGAAAAATTCGATGCCGAGGCCACGCTGGCGCTGATCGAACGCCACCGCATCGATACCGTCTACCTGGTGCCGGTGATGTACGTGCGCCTGTTGCGCCTGCCGGCGGAAGTCCGCTCGCGCTACGATCTTTCCTCGCTAAAATTCGTCGCCTCGACCGGCTCGCCCTGCGCGCCGGACGTGAAGCAGGCCATGATCGTCTGGCTCGGCCCGGTGGTCTACGAAGCCTACGCATCGAGCGAAACCGGCTACATCACGGTGATGCGGCCGCAGGACGCGGCGCGCAAGCCCGGCAGCGCCGGCAAGGCCGTCGGCCGCGCGGAAATCCGCATTTTCGACGACAACGGCAAGCTCCTGCCCGCCGGCGAGATCGGCACCATCTATGCCCGCCAGCCGGCCTATTCCGATTTCACCTATCACGGCAACGAGGCCGCGCGCCGCGCCGTCGAGCGCGACGGACTGGTCAGCGTCGGCGACATGGGCTATCTCGACTCCGACGGCTTTCTCTACGTCTGCGACCGCGCCGCGGACATGGTGATCTCGGGTGGCGTGAACATCTACCCGGCCGAGATCGAACACGTGCTGATCACCCTGCCCGGCATCATCGACTGCGCCGTGATCGGCATGCCCGACGAGGAATACGGCGAGTCGCTGGCGGCGCAGGTGATCGCCGAAGCCGGCGCGACGCTCGACGCCGAGGCCATCCGCAAGGCATTGGGCGAACGCATCGCCGGCTACAAGGTGCCGCGCCGCATCGACATCGTCGCCGCCCTGCCGCGCGACGACAACGGCAAGGTGCAGAAGCGCAAGATCCGCGATGCCTACTGGAGCGGCCGTTCGCGCAAAATATGAACATGAGTTCGCACCCCTTCGACACCGCCATCGCGCTGACGCGCGAGCCGCCCGACCGCTGGCTGGGCCGCACCAGCGAGGACTACTGGAACATGGTCAGCCCCTATGGCGGCGTCACCGCCGGCGCCATGATCCAGGCCATGCTCGACCATCCCGAGCGGCGCGGCACGCCGCTGGCCTTCACGCTGAATTTTCTGGCGCCGATCGCCGCCGGCGAGTTCGCCATCGACACCGAACTGGTGCGCGCCAACCGCAACAGCCAGCACTGGGCGATCCGCCTGTCGCAGGCCGGCCGCGTGCTGGCCCAGGCCATCGCCATCTGCGCCCTGCGCCGCGACACCTGGAGCCTGGTCGAAGCCACAGCGCCGCAAGTGCCGCCGGCCGAACAGTGCGAAATCGCGCCGCCGCGCAAGGCCACCGGTTTCCTGCAGCGCTATGAATTCCGCATCGTGCGCGGCAAGCCCTTCGCCGCGAACGAGGACAGCCTCTCCCAGGTCTGGGTCGCCGACAATCCGTCGCGGCCGCTCGACTTCGCCTCGCTGACGGCGCTGTGCGACAGCTTCCTGCCGCGCATCTTCCTGCGCCGGCCGGACTTCGTGCCGATCGGCACGGTCTCGATCAACATCTATTTCCATGCCGGCGAGGAAGCGCTGGCCCGCCAGGGCGCCGCACCGCTGCTCGCCGCGGCCCAGGCCCAAGCCTTCAGCGACGGCCACTTCGACCACCACGGCCACGTCTGGAGCACGGACGGCACCTTGCTCGCCACGACGCAGCAACTGGTCTGGTACAAGGAATGACTCCCTCCACTTTTCCACCGTCCTCAAGGAAACTATCATGACCCAGCAAGCCCGTGCCGTCATTTGCCGCGAAGTCGGCAAACCCGTCGTCGTCGAAACCGTTAGCGTCGATGCGCCGCAGCGCGGCGAAGTCATGATCAAGCTCGCCGCCTGCGGCGTCTGCCACAGCGACCTGTCCGCCACCAACGGCACGCTGCCGCTGCCGCCGCCGCTGGTGCTGGGCCACGAAGGCGCCGGCAGCATCGTCGCGCTCGGCGAAGGCGTCGGCGGCTTCGCCGGGTTTGCCATAGGCGACCATGTGGTCAGCTCCTTCGTCAGCATGTGCGGCAAATGCCGCTACTGCCAGACCGGCCGCCCGCAGCTTTGCGACCAGGCGGCCAAGGCCGGCTTCACGCTGCCCGACGGCACGACGCGCTTCAGGGATGCCGCCGGCCAGCCGCTCAATATCTTCTCCGGCTGCGGCGTGATGGCCGAGTACGCCACGCTGCACGTCGACAATGTGGTAAAGATCGATGCCGCCATGCCGCTCGACAAGGCCGCGCTGATCGGCTGCGGCGTGATGACCGGGGTCGGTGCGGCGGTCAACACGGCCAAGGTCGAACCGGGCTCGGCGACGGCGGTATTCGGCTGCGGCGGCGTCGGCCTCAATGCGATCCAGGGCTGCGTCATCGCCGGCGCGCGCATCATCGTCGCGGTGGACACCTCGGATGCCAAGCTGGACATGGCCAGGGCTTTCGGCGCCACGCACACGCTGAATCCGAAGCACGAAGAGAACGTGGTCAAGGCGCTGAAGAAGCTGACCGAGGGCGGCGCCGACTACGCCTTCGAATGCGTCGGCTACGGCGAGGTCGCGGCACAGGCCTACGGCTGCCTGCGCAAGGGCGGTACCGCGGTGGTGGTGGGCGTCGCCGGCCCCAAGGACACGACGACGATCCGCACCGCGACCCTGACCTTCGAAGAGAAGACGCTGAAGGGCAGCTACTTCGGCTCGGCCCGCCCGCAGCAGGACTTCCCGCGCCTGATCGGCCTCTACCGCAACGGCCGGCTCAAGCTCGACCAGCTCATCACGCGCACCTACGGCATCGACGAAGCTCCGCAGGCTTTTGCCGACCTCGCCGAGGGACGCAACGCGAGAGGCGTGATACTGTTCTGACCTGAATCATTCACCACGAAAGAGCCCCCTTGAAACATCGCAAACTGCATACCCTGCATCGCCCCGCCAAACAGCACAACGGCCACCCGCCGCTGGTTTTCGTGCATGGCGGCTATATCCACGGCGGCTGCTGGGACGTGAACTTCATGCGCCATTTCAATGAACTGGGCTACCACTGCCACGCCATCGATCTATCCGGCCACGGCGCCAGCGAGGGCCGCGAGGATCTGCATAGCTATGACCTCGACCACTATGCCGCCGACGTCGCCCAGGTGGTTGCAGCCATGCCCACGCCGCCGGTGCTGATCGGACATTCGATGGGCGCCGCGGTGGTGCAGCGCTATCTGGAAAAGGGCAAGGCGGCGGCCGTGATCATGATGGCGCCGGTACCGACCACCGGCCTGTCGGCCTGCAGCATCCAGCTGACCCGCAAGCATCCGGACTTCCTGCGCGAAGCCGCCTACGCGGTGCGCGGCAAATACACCGCGAACACCATCCGGGTCATGCGCGAAGTGTATTTTTCGCCCGATGTGACGCCTGAACAATTCACCGCCTTCAAGCCGCTGGTGCAGGACGAGTCGACCACCGCGATTACCGAAATGATGGCCCTGGCCTGGCGTCCGCCGGTACGCCGGCCAAAAATTCCGGCGCTGGTCATCGGCGGCGAGCTCGACCAGGTGTTCCCCGCCAGCCTGCTGCATTTCACGGCTTCGGGCTGGAACGCGGAAACCTGCGTCATCCCGCGCGCCGGGCACATGATCATGATGGAGCCGCAGTGGCCCATCGCGGCAGCCAAAATCGAGAATTGGCTGGACCGTCGCCTCGAGCTGAAAACCGCCGCGGCCTGAACGGATCGCCGTACCGGGGAGCATAGCCATGTTCAGCAAAGCCACGCTCGGCTTCCTCAACGAACTCACCGCCAACAACGACCGCACCTGGTTCGAGGAGAACAAGCCGCGCTACGAAGCCCTGGTGCGCGAGCCGGCTTTGGAATTCATCGCCGCGATGGCAGAACCGCTGGCGAAGTTCGCCCCGCACTTTCGCGCCGAGCCGCGCAAGATGGGCGGCTCGCTGATGCGCGTGTTCCGCGACACGCGCTTCGCACACGACAAGAGCCCCTACAAGACCAACATCGGCATCCAGTTGCGCCACGAACTGGGCAAGGACGTGCATGCGCCGGGCTTCTACCTGCACATCGCGAGCGACGAATGCTTCTTCGGCGCCGGCTGCTGGCATCCCGAGGCCGAGGCGCTGGGGCACATCCGCGACCTGATCGCAGCGCAGCCGAAACACTGGCTCGCCGCGCGCGACGACAGGAAATTCACCGCACACTGGACGCTGGCCGGCGACAGCCTGACGCGGCCGCCGCGCGGCTATGCCGCCGACCATCCGGCGATCGAAGACTTGAAACGCAAGGACTTCATCGGCCTCGCCGCGCTGTCCTTCGCCGAGGCCACCGGCCCCGGCCTGGTCAAGCTCGCCGGCGAGCGCTTCGCCGCCGCGGCGCCGCTGATGAAGTTCCTCTGCGAGGCGCAGGGCGTCCAGTACTAGCCGCCGCGCGGCATGTTGCACGTCCTCTACCGCGACGAATTTCTGGTCGCCATCGACAAGCCTGCCGGCCTGCTGGTCCATCGCAGCAACATCGACCGCCACGAAACGCGCTTCGCCGTGCAATTGCTGCGCGACCAGATCGGGCAACGCGTACATCCGCTGCACCGGCTCGACAAGGGCACCTCGGGCGTGCTGCTGTTCGCCCTCGATGCCGACAGCGCGCGCGCTGTCGGCGCGCAGTTCCAGCGCGACGAAGTCGCCAAGCGCTATCTCGCCATCGTGCGCGGCTGGCCGCCCGCAGCCGGAGTGATCGACCATCCGCTGTCGCGCCAGTTCGACGACTACGGCCGCAAGCTGGGCGCCGACAGCCCCGGCAAGGCGTTGCCGGCGGTCACCGAATACCGCCGGCTGGCAACGGTCGAATTGCCCGATGCCGTCGACCGCTATCCGACGTCGCGTTACGCGCTGCTCGAACTCTCGCCGAAGTCCGGCCGCCAGCACCAGTTGCGCCGCCACCTCAAGCACATCAGCCACCCCATCATCGGCGATGCCACCTGGGGCAAGGGCGTGCACAACCGCTACTTTCAGCAGCGCTTCGGTTGCAGCCGTCTGTTGCTGGCCTGCACCGCGCTGGGCTTGCGGCATCCGCAGGACGGGCGCGCGCTGTCGATTGCCGCGGCGCCGGGCGAGGATTTTTCAACTGTCATCCGTGCGCTGGGCTGGAGCGATCCCGGCCGGAAGGCCTGAGCGCCGGCAAAAGTCGGCGCTGGCGGCACGGCGACCGCGGCCGCAGCACCGCGTCAACCGAGCATGGCGACGGCGACCGTGAGGAAGCCGAGGATCAGGTTGGTCAGGACCAGCAGGCGTATCGAGTTCATCGCCTTGCCGGCCTGCGGCCAGTCCTGTGCCGCCACTGCCGCACGCAGGCGACGATAAAAGCGCAGCACGACCACCGCAAAGATGACCGTCATCACGCTGCCGAGGCCGAGCATGACATGCCAGTGCGCCGGAATCGCGGCGCCGGCCTGGGCGAAGCGGACCAGGCCGCTGCCCCACAACAGCAGCAGCGCGACGCCGACCGCAACGAAGAAACGCCCGAGGACGGCGGCCAGCAGCGGCAGGCGTTGCGGCGGCGGCAACTGGGCGGCGGCCACCGGCCGCAGACAGACATGGGCGAAGAACATGCCACCCACCCAGACGATTACGGCCAGCAGATGGATCAGGACGACAAGGCGATTCACGATTCGGCTCCGGTTCAGTGCGCCAGGGCGCAAACATTCGACAGTGCCGAGAATACGATATCGGCGGCCACTGTGCCGGGCCAATCGAATTGTGCGTCCGCTGCGGACTGCCTGTCAGCTGCCAGGCAATGTCAGCTCGGCGCGCAAGCCGCCGGCAGGCGAATCGCCCAGTTGCACCTGCCCGCCATAGAGCCGGGCCAGGTCATCGACGATGGCCAGGCCGAGCCCGGATCCCGGCACCCGCTGGTCGGCACGAACCCCCCGCTGCATCACGGCATCGCGCCGCTCGGCGGCGAGCCCGCTGCCGTCGTCGTCGATGGTTACGACCAGCTGCGTACCCTCGCTGCGGGCGTCGACTTCGACCTTGCGCCTGGCCCACTTGCAGGCATTGTCGAGCAGGTTGCCGAGCATTTCCTGCAGGTCCTGCGCTTCGCCGCGGAAACACAGCGACTCGGGAAATGGCCGGATGACGATCTGGATTTCCCGCTGCGCATGAATCCGCCGCATGGCACGCGCCAATCCCTCGACCACAGGCTGCAGCGGGGTTCTGGCGCCGGGCATGCGGCCGGTGGCGGCCGCCTGGGCGCGGGCGAGGTGGTAGTCGACCTGCCGCTGCGCGATGGCGACCTGCTCGGCCACCAGGCGCGCCAGCTCCGGGTGCGCGGCATCGCCAGCATTGGCGGCATTGGCCAGCACGCTGAGCGGCGTCTTCAGCGCATGAGCCAGGTTGCCGGCGTGGGTGCGGGCGCGTTCGACCACGGCGGCGTTCTGCGCCAGCACGGTATTGAACTCCTCGATCAGCGGCTCGATTTCGCGCGGGAACGCGCCTTCGAGCCTTTGCGTGTCGCCGCTGCGTACCTTGCCGAGTGCGGCGCGCAAGCTGCGCAGCGGCGCCAGACCGACGAAGACCTGCACCAGCGCGGCAATCACCAGACCGCTGCCGAGCGCGCCAAGCGCCAGCCACAGGGTGTTGCCAAAACGCGCCACGGGTTCCGCCATGAAGCGCTCGTCAGCCGCCGCGATCAGGCGCAGGCGTCGGGGCTTGCCGTCGGCTGCGTCATCGATGCGCACGCTGCGTTCGACCATGCCGAGCATCCTGCCTTCCGGGCCCGGCACGCGATGCTGGTGAATCTCGCCATCGGCCAGCGTATCGGGCGGCACCGCCAGCACATGATCCCAAAGCGAGCGCGAACGCAGCTGGCCGGCGGCGGCCGGCTTGCCGCCGCTATCGCCGAGGACATCGATCTGCCAGTAATAGCCCGAGTAAGGCCGGCTCAGGCGCGGATCGCTGAGCGGCAGCGCGAGGCCGAGGCGACCCTGCGGATCGAGCGCCAGTTGCGCGGTCAGCTGGTCGAGGTGCGTCGTCAGCTCGGCGTGAAACTGGCTTGCGACATGCTGGCGGAACAGGCTGCCCAGACCCCAGCCGGCCACCAGGATCGACGCCGCGATCCAGAACAGCGTGCCGGCCAGCAGGCGCAGGCGCAGCGAGCCGCGCAAGTCCGCCAGCTTCATTGCGGTGCGCCGAGACGGTAGCCGAGGCCGCGCACCGTCTCGATCATGCCTGCCGGCAGCTTCTTGCGCAGCCGGGCGATGAAGACCTCGACGGTATTCGAATCACGATCGAAGTCCTGCGCATAGATATGCTCGACCAGATCGCTGCGCGACACCACTTCGCCGCGATGGTGCATCAGGTAGGCCAGCACGCGGTATTCGTGGCTGGTCAGGGTCAGCGCCTGCCCGGCCACGGTGGCGCGGCTGTTGCGGGTATCCAGGGTCAGCGGCCCGCATACCATTTCCGCGCTGGCATGGCCGCCGGCACGGCGAATCAGCGCACGCAGCCGGGCCAGCAGTTCTTCCATGTGGAAGGGCTTGGTCAGGTAGTCGTCGGCGCCGGCGTCGATGCCGGCCACCTTTTCCGCCCAGCCGTCGCGCGCGGTGAGGATCAGCACCGGCATACCGCGGCCGGCCGTGCGCCACTTGCGCAATACCGTGATGCCGTCCATCTGCGGCAAGCCCAGGTCGAGAATCACCGCGTCATAGGGCTCGGTCTCGCCCAGATAATGGCCATCGACGCCATTGGCCGCGACATCGACCGCGTAACCCGCGGCGCCCATGCCTTCAGCCAGCTGCTGGCGCAGGGTCGGCTCGTCTTCGACAATCAGGATGCGCATCAGCGTGCTGCTCCGTGCCGGGTCTTGCCGCCGATGATGCTGCCATCGCGCGCATCGACCTTGAGCTTGATCAAGGAGCCGCCGCTTCGCAATATCTTCACTTCGTAAATCCAGCGCTCGGCGCCCTTCTCGCGCTCACGCTCAAGTTCGACGTCGATGACCTGCCCGGGATAGTCGCGTTCGACCCGCTCCAGGATGCTGCGCAGCGGCAGCACTTCCCCGGCCTCCAGTGCCTGCCTGGCGCGATCGTGATCGTCGCCGGCTATGCCGGCGGTGCTGCCGGCGGCAAGGAACGCGGCGAGCAGCGCAACAGTCAGTCTGCGCCAAAGGTGGTTTGCGAATCGATTCGGCATGACAAAAATGATGGTGTATTCCCGGTCCGGTAGGCAACTTTATAGCGTCGCCAGGATGAATGCAGGATGAACGGCGGATTCACTTTCCGTTCAGTTGCCCCCGCGCATAGTACGCCCCACACCGACCCCAACGAGGAGTACGCCATGCATCGAAACCTGAATTCCATCCTGCTTGCCGCCATTCTGGCATTGACGCTTGCCGCCACCGCCAGCGCTGGTCCGCGCGAAGACCAACTGGCCAAGTATGCCAGCGCCGCCAAGGCCGCCAACCCAGCCTTCGCCGGCTTCTCCGCGGAACGCGGCAAGACCCTGCATAGCCAGAGCTTCACCGGCGGCAAGCCCGATACGCCGTCCTGCACCTCGTGCCACGGCAAGGATCCGCGGGCCGCGGGCCGCACCCCGGCGGGCAAGGCGATAGACCCGGTGGCGGCATCCGCAGCGCCGTCGCGCTACACCGATCCGGCAAAAGTCGAAAAGTGGTTCAAGCGCAACTGCAATGAAGTGCTCGGGCGCGAATGCAGCGTCCAGGAAAAAGGCGACTGGCTGAGCTTCATGCTCGCCCAGTAAAAAATCTACAGCAAAGGACGCCGTCATGAACATCACCAGAACCATCCCCTATCGTCCCCTGACCCTCGGCCTGCTCGTACTCGGCTTTTCGGCCATCGTGCTCGGCCGCGCCCAGGCCGGCGGCAACCACTACTACCCGCCGGTGAGCGATCCGGTGGTCAAGGAAGAATGCGGCAGCTGCCACCTCGCCTTCGCCCCGGCGATGCTGCCGGCCAGTTCCTGGCAACGCATGATGGGCGAACTCAAGAATCACTTCGGCGACGACGCCAGCGTCGATGCCGCCGTCGCCAAACGCATCACCGACTATCTGGTCGCCAATGCCGCCGACACCGCCGGCCGTCGCTACAACGACAAGCTGCTGCGCGGCGTATCGCTGGCGAGTGCGCCGCAACGCATCACCGAACTGCCGAAGTGGGTCAAAGAGCACCGCAAAGTGCCGGACTGGGAGTGGAAGCACAAGGACGTCCGCACCAGGGCCAACTGCACCGCCTGCCACGCCGACGCCGAGCGCGGTTCCTACGACGACTGATACAACGGAGGTTTACATCATGAAACTCGCAACAATGCTTTCGTCCATCGCCCTTGCCGGTGCCTTCGCGGTCGGCGGCGCAGTACTGGCGCCCTCCTTTGCCGGCGAAAGCCGCACGGCGCCGGCGGGCGAGCGCCAGTGGCTGTCGATTCCGCAGGTCCATCAAAAACTGGAAGCCGCGGGATACCGGCAGATCGAGAAGATCGAGCGCGAACACGGCGGCTACGAGGCACGCGCCACCGATCGCCAGGGCCAGCGGATCAAGCTCCACATCAATCCGCAGACCGGCGAGATCATCGACCGCGGCGCGCACGCCAAGCAGGCCAAGGGTGCTCAGCCTGCCAGTGGCGACAATCGGCGCAATTCCGCCGACTGCAACGAGCGCCGCTGTCGCGACGATCTGCCGCAGAAGTCCGTACCCGCCACACCCATTGCGCCCACATCCAAGTGATGCGCTCTGATCGCCATGCATTCTCAGTTCCTGAGCGAGTCGCCATGAACACCCTGCTCGGCAGCCTGATTGCCCTTGTCGCCCTCGGCTGGGGCTGGGATGTCATCAATGCGGTCGCGCCCGCGGGGGCGCATCCGCTGTGGATCGCCCGTCACGAAGCCATGTACCTGAGCGGTGTGCTGTCGATCGCCATGATGTCCGTCGCCACGTATCTGGCCACCCGCCCGGCGTGGCTGGAGGCGCCATTGGGCGGCATGGACCGCATTTATCGCACGCACAAGTGGGCGGGAATCCTCGCGGTTTGTTTCGCCGCGCTGCACTGGCTGATCGAAATGTCGGACGACATCCTGAAATCCGCGATCGGCCGCGAAGGTCGCCTGCCGAAGGAAAAGTTTGCCGGCTTTCTCGAAATCCTGCGCGACCTGGCGGAAGACATGGGCGAATGGGCAATCTACGCGGTGCTGGCAATGCTGGCGATCACCCTGTGGAAAAAATTTCCCTACCGGGCGTGGCGTTTCCTGCACCGGGCCATGCCCGTGCTCTACCTGATGCTGGCTTTCCACGCGGCGCTGCTGGCGCCGCAGGATTACTGGGCGCAACCGATCGGCGCATTGCTGGCGGTGCTGCTGGCGGCCGGCACCTATGGCGCGCTCCGTTCGCTGCTGGGCGGCATCGGCCGCGCGCGCACGGCGGTGGGCACCATCGTCGCCATCGAGCATCCGGCGGCCGACGTCACCACGGTGCGCTGTCACCTGGTGCGCGGCTGGCATGGACACCGGCCCGGGCAGTTTGCCTTCGTGAGCTTCGACGACAAGGAGGGCGCACACCCCTTCACGATTGCCAGCGCGGATCATGGCGACAACACCATCAGCTTCCAGATCAAGGCGCTCGGCGACTACACCAGCGGTCTGGCGGCACGCCTGCAGCCGGGACAGGTGGTGCGCGTCGAGGGCCCCTACGGCCGCTTCGACATCGCCCGGTGCAACCCCCGCGCCAGGCAGATATGGATTGCCGGCGGCATCGGCGTCACGCCCTTCCTGGCCTGGCTGGAGTCGTTGCAGGCGAGGCCGGAGCAGGCCCCGGCAGCCGATCTGCATTACTGCGCCCGCGACCGGAACAGCGACGCCTTCGCGCCCCGGCTGGAAACCCTGTGCGCGGCATTGCCCGGGATACGCCTGCACATCCATGGCGCACGCCAGGGCGCCAGCCTGAAAGTGGAAGCGCTGGGCGAAGCGAAGCATGCCGAAATCTGGTTCTGCGGCCCCAGCGGTTTGGCCGATACCCTGCGCAGCGGGCTGCGCGCCATGGGCTGGCAGCCGCGTTTCCACCAGGAGGCTTTCGAGATGCGCTAGCGCGGCGACAAGGACTATCATCGCGTCTGCGGACCGGCCGCCCCGGTCCGCGAATCGACAGTCCGGGCCGCGGGGCCCGGTCGATAGCAGTCTGATGCTTCCGGAGAAACCGCCGTGACCAAGACCCCTGTGATATCCGCCATCGCCGCACTCATCGTCGTCGCCCTGGCGTTTGCGCTGAATCCGTCGCCCGAACGCCACCGCGAGGAAATTCAGAAGGCCGTCGGCGAGCGCAGCCCCCTCGCCGGCATGCTCGGCCTGGGCGCGATTACCGCGTTTGTTTCCACCTACCATCCACTGGGCGTCGCCTCCTACACCACGGTCAACGACCGGGTGGTTTCGGTCGGCGCATTCGGCATGGTCTTCTTCATTCAGCCTGCCGAGAAGAAGTGATCTGTGCCGGCTGCCGTTGCCGACGCGACAGAAGCTGCCACAATGCCGTAGCATTAAGGATTCGGCATAGGTAATCCATTCTCCACCAGTATGACGGTTTCGCCATGAGCTTCCACTTCCTGCAAAGCCTGTTCGATCCGCAAAGCATCGCCGTGATCGGTGCCAGTGCGCGTCCGCAACGGATCGGCAATGTGGTGATGCGCAACCTGCTGGCCGGCGGCTTCGGCGGGATCATCATGCCGGTGAATCCGAAGCGGGACGCGGTGGCCGGGGTGCTCACCTACCCGAACGTCGCCGCCCTGCCGCAGACGCCGGACCTGGCGATCATCTGCACCCCGGCGGCGACGATTCCCGCCCTGATCGAGGACCTCGGCCGGCGCGGCACGCGCGCCGCCGTGATCATGGCCGGGCATTTGGCGACCACCTTCGGCGCCGACGGCCAGCCCCTCTCCGAGGTGATTCTTGAAACGGCGCGGCGCCATGGCGTGCGTCTGCTGGGCGGCAGCACGCTCGGCATCGTGGTGCCGAAACCGGGGATCAACGCCACCTTTTCCCAGATGAAGGTGCAGGCCGGAAAGATCGGTTTTGTTTCGCAGTCCGATGCCGTCGGTACCATGGTGCTGGACTGGGCGCTGCCGAAGAAGGTCGGCTTCTCCCGCTTCGTTTCGCTGGGCGATGCGCTGGACATCGGCTTCGGCGAAGTCCTCGATTTCCTCGCCAGCGATCCGGATACGCAGGCCATCCTGCTCTATATCGAGTCGATCCGCGATCGGCGCAGCTTCATGGCGGCGGCACGTGCGGCGGCGCGCAACAAACCGGTGGTGGCGATCAAGGCAGGCCGTGCGCCGCACCAGGCCCTGCCGGGAGTCCCCGATCCCCTGTTCCTCGACAGGCCGAACCTGATCAGCAGCGACGATGTGTTCGATGCCGTGTTGCGCCGCGCCGGCATCCTGCGCGTCGAACACCTCGACGAACTGTTCGGTGCGGTGGAGACCGTGGTGCGCTCGCGGCCGATGACCGGCAGCCGCCTGGTGGCCATCAGCAACGGCGGCGGCGGCGGCATCATGGCCGAGGACAGCCTGTATCTGGGCGGCTACGCGATGCCCGAGCTCAGCGCGCAGACCGTGGCGCGGCTGCGACAGATCCTGCCGCCGAGCTGGGACGGCCGCAATCCGATCGATATTCGCGTCGACGCCAGCGCCGAACGCTATGCGGCGGTACTCAAGGTGCTCTGCGAGGAGAGCGCGGCGAACGCGATACTGGTGATGCATACGCCGAACGCCCTGACCAGCAGCCTCGACATCGCGCAGACGGTGGTCAAGGCGGCGCAAGGCATTTCCTGCAACCTGCTGACCTGCTGGATCGGCGACGAAAGCGTTGCCGCGGAACGCATGCGCTTCGTCGATGCCGGCATTCCGACGTTCTCGACGCCGGGACACGGCGCGCGGGCTTTCATCCATATCGACAATCATCGTCGCGCCCGCGAGCTGCTGATGCAGGCTCCGCCGTCGATTCCGAGCAGTTTCATCCCGGATGTCGAAGGCGCACGCACGGTCGTCCGCGACGCACTGGTCACGGGAAGAACGCAACTGACCGAGGCGGAGTCGAAGGCGATACTCTGCGCCTACGGAATTTCGGTGGTGCCGACCCACCTGGCGGCGGATCCGCAGCAGGCGGCACAGGTCGCGCAGCGCATCGGATTGCCGGTCGCGGTGACCGTGATTTCGCATGATCTGGGTCGCAAGTGGGACATCGACGGTGTCGCCCTCAACCTGGAAACCGCCGAGGCCGTGGAAGCCGCCGCC
Organism: Betaproteobacteria bacterium; assembly: GCA_028065725.1. Next base: position 254,582 of record JAPTVL010000268.1, on the reverse strand, counting down.
CGCGGCATGATCGAGCGCGCGCGCGTCATGACCCCCGGCGTGACCATCAGCGGCTTCAACGTCCAGGCCATGCTGCCGCGCGGCCAGGCACGGCAACTGATGATCGGCGTCGCCAGCGATCCGCTGTTCGGTCCGCTGATCGTGTTCGGCGAAGGCGGGCGCGCGGTGGAGATCTACCGCGACATGTCGGTGGGATTGCCGCCGCTGAACATGCCCCTGGCGCAAGACCTGATCGGCCGCAGCCGCGCGGCGGCGCTGCTGGAGGCCCACCACGGCAATCCGGCGGCGGACCGCGAGACGATTGCACTGGTGCTGACCAAGGTCTCGCAGCTGCTGATCGACCTGCCGGAAATCGTCGAACTCGACATCAATCCGCTGTTCGCCGACAGCAAGGGGGTGACCGCGGTCGATGCCCACATTCGCCTGTCCGCGGCGCCGGTCAGTCCGCATCGCCTGGCGATCCAGCCCTATCCGCAGGCGCTGGAAGAACCCTCCGCGCTGCGCAACGGACGCCCGGTGCTGTTCCGCCCGATCCGCCCGGAAGACGAAGCCGCGCATTACGCATTCCTGTCGCAGATGAGCGAGCAGGACCTGATCTACCGGTTTTTCCACTACATCAAGGTACTTCCGCGCCGCGACATGGCCCGCCTGACACAAATCGACTACGACCGCGAAATGGCTTTCATCGCCAGCGCGCAGGGCGAGGACGGCGCACCGGAAACTCTCGGCGTGGTGCGCGTGGTGGCCACACCGGACAACCATACCGGCGAATTCGCCATCATCATCCGCTCCGACATGAAGGGACAGGGCCTGGGCTCCGGCCTGATGCGGAAAATCATCAGGTATTCGCGCGAACGCGGCATCCAGGTGTTCAGCGGCGACGTGATGTACGACAACCAGCCGATGCTGGATCTGCTGAAACGCTTCGGCTTCAGTTTCGGACGCAGCGAAGAGGCCGGCATCGTGCGCTGCACCCTGAATCTGCAGCAGGCGCCGTCCTATCGCGACAGTTTCGGATTGGCCTTGCTGTAGCCCCGCCGGCAAAGGCACTTGCCGCTCCTGGCCAGCTGGCCGTCGTCGCGCCTGGTACAGCAAAAATCCGGCGGTATGGCAATCACCAGCGACACCGTCGAATCGCCGACGACATCGCCGTTGAGGGTCCGGGCTATGAAGGGCGCCGCCCGGTTGCCGACATCGATGAAGTAGCTTATGTACTTCCCGTACTTCTCGCTGCAAAAGCATTTCACGCTCACCATATCGAGCCGGGCATTGTCGGCGACTACCTTGGCAATGTCATCGGGCGCCTTGATCGAGTTGAAGTAGTTCATCTGGCCTGGAACCCTTTCTCAACGGAATGGACTTGAAATGAGAAATGCGTATTCATTTCGAATGCACGGGTCCGATTCTTGACCCTGATTTGCGCATTGTCAATCCTGCCGGCTAGCTATTGGAACGCCGGTTTATTGCCTAAGTGCTAGCGCGGCGGATCCCCGGGATCACCGGCACCGGTGGCATTCCGACAAGCAATCAATATGTTGCACAGCCGGCACGACGCCAACCCGTCCTGCATATCAAATTATTCGATGCGCCAAAATCGGCGTCATTTTTCCAATGCAGTTACGGACAGCCGGGCATAGTGCTCGAAGCCATCGATGGGCAGCGGCCGGCTGAAGTAATAACCCTGGCAGGCATGGCAGCCGGAACCGGCAAGAAAGTCACGCTGCGCTGCCGTCTCGACCCCTTCCGCAATCACGGCCAGCCCGAGACTCTGCGCCAGTGCGACGATGGTTCGCGCAATCGCGGCATCGTTCGTGTCGGTGAGCACGTCGCGTACGAAAGACTGGTCGATCTTCAACTGATCCAGCGGCAAGCGCTTCAGGTAGGACAGCGACGAATAGCCGATACCGAAGTCATCGAGCGCGAAGCCCACGCCCTCCGCTTTCAGCGCCGCCATTTTTTCGATGATCTCCTCCACGTTATGCACCAGCAGGCTCTCGGTCAGCTCCAGCTTCAGCCGCCGCGGATCGGCACCGGTCTGTGCGAGCACCGCCAGCACCTGCTTGACGAAGTCGGGCCGGTTGATCTGCTGGGCACTGACATTGACCGCGACCGTGAAATGCGCCATTGCCGGCTGCTGCGCCCATGCCGCCAACTGGCTGCAAGCCATTTCCAGCACCCAGCGTCCGATCGGCAGGATCAGGCCGGTTTCTTCGGCCAGGGGAATGAACTCGGCGGAGGAAACCAGCCCGCGCTCGGGATGCTGCCAGCGCACCAGGGCCTCTGCACCCGTGATGCGCCCCGTGCCGACCACCTGCGCCTGGTAATGCAGCACGAACTGGTTTCCCTCGACGGCCCGGCGCAAGCCGGCCTCGAGCGCTGCACGTTGCTTGACCACGGATTCCATGGCCGGATCGAAGAAACGGAATGCATTGCGCCCGGTTTCCTTGGCCCGGTACATGGCCAGATCGGCCTGCTTCATCAAGTCGTCGATGCTGGCGTGCTGTCCCTTGAACAGGGTGACACCGATGCTCGCCGTGCTGTGAAACGTCAGATTGGCGAGCTGGTAAGGCTGGTTGAGCGTTGCGAGTACCTTCTCGGTCACCGTTTCGATACCGGTGGCGGCTTCCCGCTCGCTGCTGCTCAGGTTCGCCAGCATCATCACGAATTCATCGCCGCCCAGCCGGGCCACGGTGTCGCCCTCGCGTACGCATGAAGTCAGGCGCTGCGCTGCCTGCTTCAGCAGCAGGTCGCCCATGTCATGACCGTGCGTGTCGTTGAGCGTCTTGAAGTGATCGAGATCAATGAACAACAGCGCGCCATGGCTGTCGCTGCGGGAACTGGTGGTCATGACCTGCTTCAGGCGATCCAGCAGCAGCGTGCGGTTGGGGAGGCCCGTCAACTGGTCGAAAAAAGCCAGATCCTTGATCCTGTCTTCGGCCTGCTTGCGTTCCGTGATGTCGAAATGGGAGCCGATGTAATGGGTCACCGCCCCATCGTCGCCCCGCACCGCGGTGATGGTGAGCCATTTCGGGTAGATCACGCCATCCTTGCGCCGGTCCCATACCTCGCCCTGCCATCCGCCGGTGAGCCGGATGGACTCCCACATCTCGCGATAGAACTCCTGGTTGTGGCGGCCCGACTTGAACAGCCGCGGGGTCTGGCCCACGAGTTCGTCCTGCGTGTAGCCGGTGCTCTCGGAGAACGCCCGATTGACCTTCAGGATCACGGCATTGGCGTCGGTGATCACCATGCCTTCCTGCGACTCGAAGGCGGCCGCGGCGATGCGCAGATCGGCTTCGGCCCGCTTGCGGCCGGTGACGTCGCGCGTGACGGCCAGCTGCACCACCTCGCCGTTGTCGAGCATGGGCACGGCGTGGGTTTCCAGCCAGCGACGCCCTCCCTTGAGGCCGCGTACTTCGAAGGTCATCTGCACCGTTTCGCCGGCCAGCACGTGCTGGTGCATGGCGTCGAACGCCGCGCGATATTCGGGGCTGATGACCGAGAGCATCGAACGCCCCACCACCTGATCCAGCGTATCGGCCTCGATCATTGCCAGTCCGGCGGGATTCATGTGTCGCAGCTGCCCTGCTGCATCGACTATCTTGATGCATTCCGGCTCGTTCTCGATGATCGCCCACAGGCGCAGTTCGCTCTCCCTGAGCGCCGCTTCGCGCTGCCCCAGGGTGTCCAGCAGGCGGTTGAAACCGCCGATCAGGTCGCCGATTTCGTCGCGACGGGCAATCGGCAGGGCTTGCGGCGGCAGTCCGGTCCCGGACTGCGCGTTGAGCGCTTTCGCGGCATCGATCAGCGGCGAAAGTTCGCGCCGCAGCATCCACCACGTCAGGCCGCCCGCCAGCACGGACAGGAACAGCGCGGCGACCAGCATGCCCCGCTGCAGTTCGTTGATCGAGGCGAAAGCTTCCTTGGTCGGCAGAATGACCGATGCGTACCAGCCGGCGACCGGCACCTGCTTGACCGAAACCAGAACTTCCAGCCCATGCGGATTGACGGCTATCGCCGAGCCTTCGTAGCCCTGCATGAAACGGTCGATCCAGGGGTTAACGCCATGCGCGGGAAGCACTTCCATGATGCGGGACTTGTCGAAGGCGGCCACGATCGTCCGGGTTTTCGGGGTGATCAGGAAAGCCCCGCCGGTCTTGCCATACCGGCGATCGGTAATATGGGTCAGGAAATTGGTCGCACCCAGATTGATTTCTCCGGCCAAGGCCCCGATCACCTTGCCCTCGCTGTCGCGAACGGGAACCACCATGTCAAAGATCGGCAATTGCGGCTTCTTGCTCAGGACCGGCTGACCGATCACGGGCTTTCCTGCAGCCAGCGCTTCGACCAGGTAGTCGCGATCCCGGTAATTGCTGCCGATGCGCCGTGCCGCGCGCGGCACTTCGGCAATCGCGGTGCCGTCGACCCTGATGGCAAGCACGCCGCCGTTGAACAGGATTTCAAAAACCGGCTGCTGCTGCAGGTGTGCCTGCAAGGCGGCGGAATTTGCCATCATGGCCGGAGTAATGGCGGCGGCAACGTTTGCCAGCAGGTTCAGCCGCAAGGCCAGCTCCTGGTCGATATCGGCGGCAATCAGGGAAACCGTCGCATACTGCTGTTCGCTCAGCTGGCGCTCCAGGCCGTCGCGCAGCATCCGCCCGGAGTAAAACGCCAGCGACCAGATGCTCGCCAGGAAAATCGCCAGGGTGAACAGCGTCACCCTGGTCTTCAGCGAATTCCAGTGAAGCATCGAAAAATTCAAGCCCAATACTCCAGTTGAACGGTCGGGCAAGGTCGCTCCCGCTTTCCCGGTTTTTCCGCCGTGGCGCCGGCGCCGACTTCCGACCCTGCAAGCCTTACGCGAATGGATCGAGTCGAAGCATCAGGGTACCGCCAATCGTGTCCAATTCCTCAATTCGGCAGTTGAGGCCGCTGCCCTCGGCAAACACCAGCGCACCGGCCACGGCGCCGAGTTGAAACGCACTGCCGCCGTTGCACACGCTGACCCGCAGCTGCAGCCCGCCGGCATTCTCCTCGGCCGCCAGCAGTTGCACCGACAAGGCATCTGTCGCCGCCAGCGGCAGGCGGCGCTCCAGCTCGCGCCGAAACTTGTCGAAGCGTTCCGCCAGCGCGCCGGGTGTTGCCGGCACCAGCGCATGGCCGGCGCGTAAAGACGACTCTGCGGTCCGCATCCGCGCCAGAATCGCCTCGACCAGCGCCGCGATGCCCTCGCCGCTCACCGCGCTGACCGGATGAATCGGCGGCGCCTTGCGCCACATGTGCGCGGCCATCCGCAACGACTGGCTGGCCTGGGCGGCGCCGGCGGTGTCGCTCTTGGTCACCACCAGCAGGTCCGCCAGTTCCAGGATGCCGGCCTTGATCGCCTGCAATTCGTCGCCCAGCCCGGGCGGAAAGACCACCAGCAGCGAATCGGCCAGTCGCGCGACGTCAATCTCGGACTGGCCGGTGCCCACGGTCTCGACCAGCACCAGATCGTAGCCGGCGGCATCCATCAGTTGCACCATCTGCCGCGCAGCGGCCGTCAGGCCGCCCAGGCTGCCGCGCGTCGCGGTGGAGCGGATGAAGGAGCGGTCGTCGGCGGCGCATTCGCCGATGCGGAAGCGGTCCCCCAGCAGCGCGCCGCCGGTCACCGGGCTCGATGGATCGACGGCCAGCACCGCGATGCGTTGTCCCAGTTGCAGCAACTGCCGCACCATGACGCCGACCAGGGTGGACTTGCCGGCACCCGGCGGGCCGGTGATGCCGACCACGTGCGCCCGCCCCATCCGGTCCGCCAGGCGCACGACCAGCGCGGCGCCGGCCGCGGCATCGCGCTCGGCCAGCGACAGCGCCCGCGCCAGAGCGGGCCGCTCCCCGGCCGCGACCCGCTGCGCCAGATCATCAAGCGAATGACTCATGGATTGCACCTGTTGCATTTGTTGCTATTGACACTCTCGATGTACTGCGTATACAGTATCCAGTATTCCATGACACGAGCGCAACAGCGCAATCGATTCTGCCATGAACACTTCGATCAAGCCCCTCGAACGCCCGGCCGGCCTTGCCGATCGTGTCTATCACCAGTTGCGCGACAACATCGGCAGCCACCAGATCCGTCCCGGCGAACGCCTGCAGGAAGTCAGCCTCGCCGCGCAACTCGGCGTCTCGCGCACGCCGGTGCGCGAAGCCCTGGCGCGGCTTGAAAGCGAAGGCATGATCGTCGTCGAGGGCCGCGGCTTCGTGGTACCCGAACTGACCGATGCCGACATCGAGGAGATCTACCAGCTGCGTTTCCTGCTGGAGCCCGCCGCGGCGCGCATCGCCGTCGCCGAAGTGACCGGAGCGGCGGACCTCGCCAGCATGGCAGCGGCAATCGACGATGCCACGGCGGCCGAGAAGAACGGCGACTTCCGTGCCTTCCTCGAAGCCAACAGCCGTTTCCACAATGCCTGGCGCGCGCTGATTCCGAACCGGCGCATGTCCAAACTGCTCGACCAGTACGTCGGCCATGTGCGCTTTCTGCGCGTGCTGACACTGGGCGATGCCAGCGCAAGAAAGACCGCGCTGACCGGGATGAAGAACATCCATGCCGCCTTCAAGAAGCGCGATGCCGATGCCGCTGCCGAAGCGATGCACAAGCACCTCGAGGCGGCCAAGCACTTTCTCATCACCGCCATTGAAGAAATCGACCAGGAGAAGGAGGCGGAACAAACCGCCTCGGTGCGCTAAGAGCGCGCTTCCCCATCGATCGCCGGCGCGGCGTCAGGACCCCGCCCGGCGGCCCCGAATCAGCACGAATGGACTTTCGAAATGACCTACAAAGCAGAAATTCCCTACGGCGCCTACTGGAGTACTCCTTTCGCCCGCTGGCAGGGCAGCTTCTCCAACCTGCACAGCATCGAATTCGCCGCCCACGTGGCGAAGCTGGAACTGGCCAAGCGCAGGATCGACCCGAAGACGTTTGACTATGGCGCGCTCGGCTTCTCCGTGCCGCAAAAGTATTCCTTCTATGGGCTGCCTTGGCTCACCGGCCTGATCGGCGCCAACCAGGCCGGCGGCCCGACGCTGATGCAGGCCTGCGCCACCGGCGTGCGCACCCTGCTCGCGGCGGCCCAGGAAATCGAGGCCGGCATGGCGACCACCGCACTGGCGATCAATTGCGACCGCACCTCCAACGGGCCACACCTGTATTACCCGAACCCCAAGGGTCCCGGTGGCACCGGCATGGCGGAAGACTGGGTCATGGACAACTTCAACTGCGACCCGCTGGGCAAGCACGCGATGCTGCAGACCGCGGAAAACGTCGCCAGGAAGCATGGCATCGGCACCGCCGAACAGCACGAACTGGTGCTGCGCCGCGAAGAGCAATACCGCCAGTCGCTGGCGAGCGATTCGGCCTTTTTGCGCCGCTTCATGACCCTGCCCTTCGAGGTGCCGGCGCCCAACTTCAAGAAGACCGCCAGCACCATGACCGGCGACGAAGGCGTGTCGCAATCGACCGTCGAAGGCCTGGCCAAACTCAAGCCGGTGATGGAAGGCGGCACCGTGACTTTCGGCGGTCAGACGCATCCGGCCGACGGCAATGCGGCGATCATCGTCACCACGCGTGAAAAGGCCCGCGAGCTGTCCACCGACAAGAAAATCGCCGTGCGCCTGCACGGTTTCGGCCTCGCCCGCGTGCCGCTGGCCTACATGCCCGAAGCCATGCTGCCCGCCGCGCAGCGCGCGCTGGACCAAGCCGGCAGGAAGGTTGCCGAGATGAAGGCGATCAAGACCCACAACCCGTTTGCGGTGAATGACCTGTTCTTCGCCAGGCAGACCGGCTGCGACCTGAAGGCCATGAACAACTACGGCTGCTCGCTGGTCTGGGGCCACCCGCAGGCGCCGATGGGCACCCGCGCCATCATCGAGCTGATCGAGGAACTGGCCCTCAAGGGCGGCGGCTTCGGCCTGTTCACCGGCTGCGCCGCGGGCGATACGGCGATGTCGGTAGTACTCGAAGTCTGCGACGCGTAGTGGGCGTTCAATATGAAAATCTTTCACCACCAAGGCACCAAGGACACCAAGTTGCACAAAGAAAATCCAATGCACTCCTTGGTGGTCCTTGGTGATCTTGGTGTCTTGGTGTCTTGGTGGTGAGATTTTTGCCGTCATTTTCAACATAGCCACCTTTGCATATGAACGTGTCCGACTGGATAGACCACAACGCCGGGCTGAGGCCCGACAAGGCCGCCATTCGTTTTCCCGGGCGCGACCTGTCCTATGCGGCGCTCGCCGCCCTGGTCGAGCGACTCGCCGCGGCGCTGGCCGCATCAGGCGTCAAGCGCCACGACTGCGTGGCCTATCTCGGCTTCAACAGCCCGGAAATGCTGGCCCTGCTGTTCGCCAGCGCCCGCCTCGGCGCCATGTTCATGCCGCTCAACTGGCGTCTGGCCGCGCCGGAGCATCGACAGATGCTGGAAGACTGCCCACCGGCGCTGCTCTTCGTCGAACCGCAGTATGTGGCCCAGACCGACGCCTTCCGTAACGCTTTGGGTGCCATGACGCTGGTCAGCTTCGGCACGGCCGGCCCCGGCTGGATCTCGTGGGCGAACTTCTGCGCGCGCGCCGGTGGCCCCGCGCCACGCGATCCGGAGGTCGGCGCGGACGACCCGCTACTGATCTGCTATACCTCGGGTTCGACCGGCAAGCCGAAAGGCGTGCTGCTGACCCAGCGCGCGCTGGAATGCAACGCGGCCAACAGTGCCGACATGCATGAAATGACGGCGAACGACGTGATCCTCACTACCCTGCCGCTGTTCCATGTCGGCGGCCTCAACAACCAGACCACGCCCGCCCTGCAGGCCGGCTGCACGGTGGTGCTGCATCCGAAGTTCGACCCCGATGCCACCTTCGACGCCATCGAGCAGGACGGCATCACGCTGACCGTGCTGGTGCCCGCCCAACTGGACATGATGATGGCGCATCGGCGTTGGGCCGGCGCCGACTTCTCAAGCCTGCGCATGATCACCACCGGCTCGACCATCGTGCCGCGCCGCGTGATCCACGCCGTGCATGCCAAGGGCGTGCCGCTGGTGCAGGTGTATGGCTCGACCGAAACCTGTCCGATCGCGGTGTACCTCAAGGCGCCGGATGCGCGGCGCAAGGTCGGCTCGACCGGCAAGGCGGCCGCGCACTGCCAGCTGCGCATCGTCGACAACCAGGGCGCCGACGTGAAGTCCGGCACCACCGGCGAAATCGTGGTCAAGGGCGACAACGTCATGATCGGCTACTGGAAAGCGCCGAAAATCACCGCCAACGTTCTGGTCGATGGCTGGTTCCACACCGGCGACATGGGCCATCAGGATGACGAGGGCTATCTTTTCGTCGACGGCCGCAGCAAGGAAATGATCATCTCCGGCGGCGAGAACATCTATCCGGCCGAGATCGAAAACCTGCTCATCGAATGCCCCGACATTGCCGAAGCCTCGGTGATCGGCCGTCCCGACGAACGCTGGGGCGAGATCGTGGTCGCCGTGGTGGTGCCGAGGGCCGACCGCCATTTCACCGGCGAGCAGGTACTGAACCTGCTCGAAGGCCGCATCGCCCGCTACAAGCATCCCAAGGAAGTCATCGTGGTCGAGGCCTTGCCGAAAACCGCGCTGGGCAAGATACGCAAGGAAGACGTGCGGCAGATGGTCGCGCGCGCAAGCAGTCCCCAATCAACATAGTCCAGCACTGATGGAGCACATCTTATGGCGCTAAAAATCGGAATCGACGTCGGCGGCACCTTCACCGACTTCGTGGTCACCCGCGACGATGCCGAACCGGCGATCTTCAAGACCCTGTCGACCCCGTCCGACCCGTCGATCGCGGTGGTGAACGGCCTCACCGACATCGCCGCCAGCATGAAGCCGCCGCTGTCGCTGGAAGCCTTCGCGCCGACCATCGATACCATCGTGCACGGCACCACGGTAACCACCAACGCGACGCTGACCGGCTCCGGCGCCAGGTGCGGCCTGCTGACCACCGAGGGCGTGCGCGATGCGTTGGAAATGCGCCGCGGCATCCGCGAGGAGCAGTACAACAACCGCTATACCAACGTCAAGCCGCTGGTGCCGCGCTACCTGCGCACCGGCGTCAAGGGCCGCCTCGACCGCCACGGCGCCGAAACGACGCCGCTCGATCTGGCGCAGATCAAACATGCCATCGTCCTGTTCAAGCAGGAGGGTGTGCAAGCGGTGTCGATCTGCTTCATGAATTCCTTCGCCAATCCCGCCCACGAACAGGCGGCCGCGGAACTGGTGCGCAAGGAAATGCCCGGCGCCTATCTCTCGGTGTCGACCGACCTGCTGCCCTCGATCCGCTTCTACGAACGGGTCAGCACCACGGCACTCAACTCTTATGTCGGGCCCAAGCTCAACCATTACCTCGACCAGCTCGTCGGCCGCCTCAAGGGCATCGGCTTCAGGAACCTGCTACTGATCATGCAGTCCAACGGCGGCGTCATCTCGCCGCAACTGGCGCGTGAAAAGGCCGCGCTGACGCTGCTCTCGGGTCCCGCCGGCGGCCCCGGTGCCGGCCTGTTCTACGTGCGTCTGCACGGCCAGAACAAGTGCATCACCACCGATATGGGCGGCACCAGCTTCGAGGCCTCGGTCGCCGTCGATGCGCCGATGATCAAGAACGACGGCGAGATCGCCCGCCACAAGATCGCCCTGCCCATGCTCGACATCCACACCATCGGCGCCGGCGGCGGCTCGATCGGCTGGCTCGACGAAGGCGGCATGCTGCGCATGGGTCCGCAAAGCGCCGGCGCCGATCCCGGCCCGGCCTGCTACAGCAAAGGCGGCCGGCTGCCGGCCACGACCGACGCCAACGTGGTGCTGGGCTACCTCGACCCCGGCTTCTTCGCCGGCGGCCGGATGAGGCTCGATGCCGCCGCGGCGCGTGCCGCGATCGAGGAACACATCGCCAAACCGATGGGGCTGTCGGTCGAGGAAGCCGCGGCCGGCATGTACCGCGTCGCCTGCAACAACATGGCCCAGGGCGTGCGCGAAGTCACCATCAAGCGCGGCTTCGATCCGCGCGAATTTCCCTTCATTCCCGCCGGCGGCGCCGGCCCGATCCACTCCTGCCTGATCTGCAGCGAGCTCGAAATCCCGCTGCAGATCGTGCCGCGCGAATCCTCGGTGCTGTGCGCCTTCGGCATGCTGATGAGCGAACTCAAGCACGACTTCGTGCGCACCTTCGTCGCCCGCCTCGAAGCCATCGACTGGGCCAAGCTGACGGCGATGATCGACGAAATGTCGGCCGACGGCACCCGGCAACTGGTCGAGGAGCGCATCGCCGAGGAGCGCCGGCGTTACGACGTCAAGTTCGACTGCCGCTACATCAAGCAGTACCACGAGGTGTCCTTCACGGTGCCGCGCGAACTGATCGACAGCCGCGACACGGTTGCCATCGCCGCCGCCTTCAATGCCGAGCACAACCGGCTCTACGGCTATTCGCTGGAGGCCGAGAAGACGCCGATCGAAATCATCAATGTCCGCGTCCAGGCCATCGGCATCACCGACAAGCCGACCTACCGTCAGGAAGCCTGGGCCGGCGCCGATGCGTCCGGTGCGCTCAAGGGCAAACGCAGCATGTACATCCCGGAGACCAAGACGTTCAAGGATACGCCGGTCTATGACGGCCACAAGATGCACTTCGGCAACCGCGTCACCGGCCCGGCCATGATCGAACAGGAAACCACGGCGATTTTCGTCAGCGATTCCTACGACTGCGCGGTCGATGCCCTGGGCTCCTTCGTCATCTGGCAGAAAGGCCGCGAGGATCTTGCCGCGGCCTGCTTCAAGCAACAACAGGAGGCACTGGCATGAGCACCCAAAAAATCGATCCGATCCTGCTGTCGGTCTATGCGCGGACCTTCAAATCGATCACCGACGAGATGAGCATCTCGATGGAGCAGACCACGCGCTCGCCGATTCTGTGCGAGGCCAAGGACTACGTCACCGGCCTCTATGATGCCGACGGCAACATGCTGGAGCAGACCGAGAACCTGCCCATCCTGGCCTTCTCGCTGGCGCCGGTGTGCAAGTACATCAAGCAATATTTCGGCGACGAAATCTATCCCGGCGACGTGATTTTCCACAACGACGTGTTCAGCCTGGGCAACCAGAACAACGACGTCGCGGTGTTCAAGCCGGTGTTCTTCGGCGACGAACTGGTGGCGTGGACGGCGGTCAAGGGCCACCAGGCCGACATCGGCGGCAACGTCGCCGGCGGCTACAACCCGAACGCGGTCGAGGTCTGGCAGGAAGCCCTGCGCATCCCGCCGGTCAAGGTGGTCGAGCGCGGCAAGCTGCGCAAGGACGTCTGGAACCTGATCTTCGCCAACGTGCGCCTCGACATCGTGCAGCACGACATGAAAGCCGAGATGGGCGCCTGCACGGTCGGCGAGCGCCGCCTGCTGGAACTGCTGAAGAAATACGGCGTACCGAGCTACGAGGCGCACAAGCAGGCGCTGTTCGAGGCCACGCGCAAGATGATGGAAGCCGAAATCGCCAAGATACCCAACGGCAACTACTCGGGCGAAGGCTACGTGTATTTCGACGGCCGCTACGTCGGCTCGAAATACACCATCCGCGTGGACATCGAGGTCAAGGACAAGCACATCAAGTTCGACTACTCGAAGACCGACCCACAGACCAATGGCTTCGTGAACGGCACCTTCACCTCCAGCGCCTCGGCCACCATCCTGACCCTGCTGCAGATGGTGAATCCCGACATCCCGCACAACGAGGGCATGGTGCAGCCGATCGAGATCGTGATCCCCAGTGGCACGATACTGAATGCCGCCTACCCGAAGGCCACCACCTTCGGCAACCACCTCTGCCCGCCCAACGCCGACGCCATCCAGCGCGCGCTGGCCCCGGTGATGCCAGACCGCGTCACCGCCGGCTGGAACAATCTGCTGGCTTCGCTGACCACCGGCCTCGATCCCAAGAACAACGAGAAGTACGTCGACATCGGCTTCATGGGCCTCAAGGGCGGCTCCGGCGCCATGCTCGGAACCGACGGCTACGACCACATCGGCATGATCGACGCCTCGGGCGGCGTACTCGACCAGGACTACGAAATGTTCGAGCAGCAAACACCGCATACGCTGATCAAGCACGAACTGCTGGCCGATTCGGCCGGCGCCGGCCAGTGGCGCGGCGGGCTCGGGGTCGAAACCATATTCAGGATCGGCTCCGACGACACGCAGCTGGTGACCTTCGGCGACGGCGACTTCGAGCCGGCCTTCGGCCTCTTCGGCGGCGGCGACGGCGGCTTGAACTTCATCCGCCTGCACTACCCCGACGGCCAGACCGTGGTGCCGAAGAACAAGGACCTGATCACCGGCGTGCCCAAGGGCACCACCTACCACCAGGTCGCCAGCGGCGGCGGCGGTTACGGCGACCCGAAGAAGCGCGACCGCAAACTGCTGGCAGAGGAGATCAGGAATGGCGTGATCTCGAAAGAGGCGGCGCAGCACGACTACGGTTACGAGGTTTGATTGCGATGAAAGGCTTTTACCACCAAGGCACCAAGGACACAAAGATGCACCAAGAAAACCCTGATCTTGCTGGCCTCATCTTGGTGCCCCTTGGTGTCCTTGGTGTCTTGGTGGTGAAGGTTTTCCAGCCATGAATTTCGAACTCACCGAAGACCAGCAGCAGATCCGCGACACCTTCGCCCGCTTCTGCGACGAGCGCATCGCACCTCAGGCAGCCACGCTGGACGAAGCGAAGCAGTATCCGCGCGCGCTGTTCCAGGAACTGGCCGACCTCGGCTTCTTCGGCATGCGCTATCCCGAAGAAGTCGGCGGCAGTGGTACGGCGCTGACCGAGTTCGCCCTTGCCCTGCAGGAGATCGCGCGCGGCTCGATGTCGCTGGCTGGTGCCGTGGCCATGCAGTCGCTGATGGGCACCAAGTTCCTGCATCTGCTGGGCAATGAAGACATCATCGAGCGCCTGTTCAAACCGGCACTGCGCGGCGAGAAGATCGGCGCGATCTGCATGACCGAGCCCAATGCCGGTTCCGATCTCGATTCGATCGCCACCACGGCAAAGAAGGTCGACGGCGGTTACGTCCTCAACGGCCAGAAGACCTGGATCACCTCGGCGCCGGTGGCGGATTTCTTCACCGTCTTCGCCAGGGCCGGCGAGGAAAGGAAGCTGACCATCTTCCTCGTCGAGAAACACTTCAAGGGCATTACCGTCGGTCGCGAAATTCACAAGATGGGCGTCTGGGCCCTGCCGACTTCGGAAGTGGCTTTCGACGAATGCTTCGTGCCCGACAACCATCGCCTGTCCAGGGAAGAAGGCGACGGCGAAGGCCACCTGGGCAAGACGCTGGGCGAGATCCGCATCATCACCGGGGCCATGGGTCTCGGTGTGGCGCGCGCGGCGCTGAGTGAGGCGGTGCGCTATGCGGGCGAACGCAAGCAGTTCGGCAAGACGATCAACCGCTACCAGGCGATCCAGATGAAGCTGGCCGAGATGGCCACCGAACTCGAAGCCGCCGACCACCTGGTGTATTACGCCGCCTGGCGCCGCGACTCCGGCAAGCCGTATCACAAGGAAGCGGCGATGGCCAAGCTGTTTGCCACCGAAACCGCGGCCACCGTCTGCGACAAGGCCGCCCGCGTCTTCGCCTCCTACGGCTATGCCATGGAATACCCGGTGCAACGCTACCTGCGCGACGTCCGCTTCACCCTGATCGGTGGCGGTACCAGCGAAATCCTCAAACTCATCATTGCCAAGGAAGTTTCCGCATGACTGACGCCAAGAGACCGATCAAGGTATTGCTCGGCAAACCTGGGCTCGACGGCCACGACCAGGGTGCCAAGGTCGTCGCCCGCGCCATGATGGACGCCGGCTTCGAAGTGATCTACACCGGCCTGCGCCAGACCCCGGAACAGATCGCGCGCATCGCGCTCGAAGAAGACGTCGACGTGATTTCGCTGTCTTCCATGGCCGGCTCGCACATCCCCTTCTGCCGCAAGCTGAAGCCTCTGCTCGAAGCCAACGGCCTCACCGACAAGCTGTGGGTGATCGGCGGCAACCTGCCGGCGCAGGACCATGACGCGCTGCGCGAGCTCGGCTTCAAGGGCATCTTCCCTTCGGGTTCGAAACTCGATGCGATCACCGAGTACATCCGGAGCAATGTGAAATGAATGCACCGCAGAAACCGACAATGAAGAAAGTCATCAACGAGTCCGGCATCGAGGTCAAGCCGCTCTACACCGCAGCGGACGTCGAGGCCAGCGGTGGCATGGAAATGGTCGGCGAACCCGGGGCTTACCCATTTACCCGCGGCATCCACCGCGAGATGTACCGCAAGCAGCCGTGGACCATGCGTCAGTATGCCGGCTTTGGCAATCCGGCCGACACCAACCAGCGCTTCAAGTACCTGATCGCCAACGGACAGACCGGGCTCAACGTCGCCTTCGACCTGCCGACGCAGATCGGCCTCGACTCCGACGATCCGCTGGCCGAGGGCGAGATCGGCCGCGTCGGCATGTCGATCGACACCCTGCGCGATTTCGAGATCGCCTTCGACGGCATCGACCTGAAGAAAATCACGGTCTCGCTGACCATCAACGGCGCCGCGGCGATCCTGATCGCGATGTACCTGGCGATGGCGGAGAAGCGCGGCTACGACATCAAGGAACTGCGCGGCACGGCGCAGAACGACATCCTCAAGGAATTCATCGGCCGCGGCACCTGGATCTTCCCGGTCGAACCCTCGATCCGCCTGGTCGGCGACACCATCGAGTACTGCGCGAAAGAGGCGCCGAAGTACACCCCGGTCTCGGTCTGCGGCTACCACATCCGCGAATCCGGGGCGACGCCGGCACAGGAAATGGCCTATGCTTTCTGCATCGCCAAGGCCTATGCCGACGACGCGATCCGGCGCGGCCTGCCGGTGGACGAATTCGCCGGACGCCTGTCCTACAACTTCAACATCTTCGGCAACATCTTCGAGCAGGTCTGCAAGTTCCGCGCGGGCCGCGGGCTGTGGGCCAAGATCATGAAGGAGCAGTACGGCGCGGAAAAGCCCGGCTCGATGTGGCTGCGCATGATCGCCGCCGGCGGCGGCGGCGGCCTGACCTTCGAGCAGCCCGAGGTCAACATCATGCGCGGCGCCTATTACGCGCTGATCTCGGCGCTGTCGGGCACGCAGACCATGGCCCTGTGCTCCTACGACGAGGCTTACACGATTCCCACCGAGTACTCGGCGCGCATCTCGCTGCGCACCATGCAGCTGCTGATCGAGGAAATGGGCCTGACCGAAACCGTCGATCCGCTGGCGGGTTCCTTCTACGTCGAGACCATGACCAACGAAATGCGCAAGAAGATGGAAGAGATCATGGCCGAGGTCGATGCCCAGGGCGGCATCGTCAAGATGGTGGCCGAAGGCACCATCCAGGCCAAGGTCTCGGCCCAGGCCTACCAGATGCAGCGCAACATCGATTCCGGCGTTTTCCGCAAGGTCGGCGTCAATTGCTACCGCAATGAGAAGGAAGAAGACCACCCGGTCGAATTCCACCCCTACAACGAAGCGGACGCACAGCACCAGATCGCGGGGCTGCAAAAGATCCGCGCCGAGCGTGACAACGCCGCTGTCACCGCCGCGCTGGCCCGCCTGCGCAGCGATGCCGCCGCCGGCCGCAACGTGATGCCGGCCCTGATGGCGGCAGTCAAGGCTTACGCCAGCGTCGGCGAAATGACAAAAGAACTGGTCGGCGTATTTGGCCGCTACCAGGAACCGATTCGTTTCTGAAAGGCTGTAAATATATGACCGAACTGAAACACTACTTCGCACCCACCAGCCTCGATCAGGCAGTGGAGTGCCTCAAGGACGGCGACGTGACCATACTCGCCGGCGGCACCGACCTGACGCCGCAAAGCCAGGCCGGCCGGGTCAAAATCAAGCACACGCTGATGAACATCCGGCACATTCCGCAACTGACCGGCATCACGCTGGAAGGCCGGGAGATCCGCATCGGCGCGCTGGCCACGATCACCGAAATCATGGAGCACCCGCTGGTCAGGGAACACCTGCCGGTACTGGTCGAGGCCTGCGACCATTTCGCCAGCGACCAGATCCGCAACGCCGGCACCATCGGCGGCAATATCTGCAACGCCTCGCCGGCCGGCGACACGCTGATTCCGCTGCTGGTGCTGGATGCCTCGGTCGAGCTGGCCTCGATGCCGGAGGCCAAGCTCTACCGCCACAGCATGCCGCTATCGACCTTCTTCGTCGGCCCGGGCAAGACACGCAAATCGCTGTGCGAGCTGGTCACCGGCGTGCGCATCCCGCTGCCGACACCCAGCCATGTCGCGCGCTTCTTCAAGCTCGGCACGCGTCCGGCGCTCGACATCTCGACGATTTCGATCGGCGTCGCCGGAACACTCAAGGACGGCGTGCTGTCCAATGCCAGAGTGGCTTTCGGCGCCGTGGCGCCAACGCCGACTCGTGCCACGCAAACCGAACAGGCGCTGGAAGGCCAGCGGCTGGATGCCGCCACCATCGAAAAGGTTGCGGCAACCGCCCGCGATGAAGTCAAGCCGATCGACGACGTGCGCGCCACGGCCTGGTACCGCAAGGAAATGATCCACAACATCACCAAAAGGATACTCAGCCATGTCGCTCAAGCATGACATCGAATTCACCCTGAACGGCGTCAAGCGACAGGTCGGCGTAGACGTCACCATGAATGTCCTCGCCATGCTGCGCGACGTGATCGGCCTCACCGGCACCAAGTACGGCTGCGGCGAAGGCGAGTGCGGCGCCTGCACCATCCAGGTCGACGGCGTCTCGCTGAATTCCTGCCTGATGTTCGCCGTCGATTGCCACGGCCGCAACGTCACCACCATCGAAGGCCTGGCCAACGACAGCAAGGCCGACGCCCTGCGCGAATCTTTCGTCGAGCACGGCGCGGTGCAATGCGGCTTCTGCACTCCCGGCATGATCATGCAGGCCGACCACCTGCTGCACAAGCACGAGCATCCCGACGAAGCCTGCGTCAAGCGCGGCATCGAGGGCAACCTGTGCCGCTGCACCGGCTACAAGAAGATCGTCGACGCCGTGGTTGCCTGCGGCGCTGCGGAGGCCACACCATGAACGTCGCAGAAAAGAAGATCCGCATCATCGAGCCCGACTCGCTGATCGGCAGACGCATCCCGAAAATGGATGCGCCCGAAAAAGCCAGCGGCCGCACGCGCTACATCCACGACATCAACATGTCGGGCCAGTTGCACGGCAAGATCCTGCGCTCCTCCCGGATCCATGCCCTGATCAAGTCGATCGACGTTTCGGCAGCGCGCGCGCTGCCCGGCGTGCACGTGGTGATCACCGCCGCGGACATCCCCGACCAGCGCCCGATCGGCGTCGCCAAGGATCACTTTCCGCTCAAGGTCGGCCGGGTGCGCAGCCAGCGCGACGAGATCGCGGCCGTGGCGGCCGAATCGGAAGAGATTGCCGAAGCCGCGCTGAAGCTGATCAAGGTGGTGTACGAAGACCTGCCGGTGATTTCCAATCCGGAAGACGCGATCAAGCCCGGCGCGGCGCTGATCCATCCGGAGCCGCACGGTGCCGACGGCACCCACCTGCACCTGAAGCAGGGCATGTCGATCGCCCACAAGGGCAAGCCGGACAACATCGCAATGCGCTTCGACTACGTGCATGGCGACGTGGTCAAGGGCGAAGCCGAATCCGACGTGGTGATCGAGGACACTTTCAAGCTGCATTACGTCACCCACTGCTGCATGGGCGTCTCGGGCATGATCGCGGAGTTCGACGCCTCGGGCAACGTGCTGATGTACTCCAACACCCAGGTGCCTTTCCTGCACAAGCGCGAGTTCGCCGAATACCTCAACATCGACCCGGCGCGCATCCGCATCATCCAGCCGCCGATCGGCGGCGGCTTCGGCTCCAAGCTCGACATCTATCCCTTCGAGGTGATCTGCCTCTATCTGGCGCGCGCCGCCAAGCGGCCGGTGAAAATGGTATTCACCCGCGAAGAAGAATTCCTCGCCTCGCCGACGCGCCAGCCGGTGCTGCTGACGCTGCGTTCGGGCTGCAAGAAGGACGGCACGCTGACCTTCCGCCAGGTGCATACGCTGCATGACAACGGCGCCTACACGTCCTGGGGTGCGACCACGCCCTTCGTCATGATGCAGACCTTCTCCTCGCTCTACCGCGTGCCGCACTGCGACTATCACACGGCCGCGGTGTACACCAACAACCCCTACGCCGGATCGTTCCGTGGCTACGGCAACCTGCAGGCCACCTTCGCCATCGAGCAGCACATGGACATGCTGGCCGAAAAGATCGGCATGGACCCGCTGGAGTTCCGCCTCAAGAACGCCCAGGAGGCCGGCGAGACTACCGGCCAGGGCATGAGCTTCAAGAGCTGCGGCTTCAAGGACTGCATCACCACCGCGGCAAAGCGCAGCGACTACGCCCGCAAGCTCAAGGAGAACGCCGCCAATCGCAGCAAGCCCGGCAACATCAAGCGCGGCATCGGCATGGCCTCGATGCTGCACGTCGGCGGCGGCGCCAAGATCTATCCGTCGGACGGCTGCGGCACCATCCTCAAGATGGACGACTTCGCCAACGTCACGCTGATCACCGGCGCCTCGGAAATCGGCCAGGGTTCGGAAACCGTGCTCTCGCAACTGGTCTGCGAGGAACTCGGCCTGCCGATCTCGGCCGTGACCGTGGTCAACAACGACACCGCCATTACCCCCTGGGACGTCGGCGTGCACGCCAGCCGCACCACCTTCATTGCCGGCAACTCGGCGATCGGCGCGGCGAAAAAAGCCAAGTCCAAGATCCTCGCCGTGGCGGCGAAGAAGTACGACATTGCCGAAGACGAGCTCGACCTGCGCGGCGGCTTCGTGATCCACGCCGCCAATGGCGAAGTCGTGGTCGAACTCTCCAAGCTGCTGCGCAACCTGCACTTCCAGGACAAGGCCGAACTGGTGATGACCACCTTCTACTACGAGCCGCCCAGCGTACACCAGGACAAGGGCTTCAAGGGCGACGTCTCGGCAGCCTATGCCTGGGGCAGCCAGGTGGTGGAAGTCGAGGTCGACACCGATACCGGCATCGTCAAGATGACCAAGGTCACCGGTGCCCACGACGTCGGCCGGGTGCTGAACCGGCTCGGCATTGAAGGCCAGATCGAGGGCGGTGTAGTCATGGGCCAGGGCTATGCGCTGACCGAAGACCTGCTGATCCAGAATGGTGTCATGAAGAATCCGAACTTCCGCGACTACAAGCTGGTCACCGCGCCCGAGATTCCCGAGATGGACATCGCCTTCATCGAATCGATGGACGGCGAAGGCCCGCAAGGCGCCAAGGGTGTCGGCGAAGCACCGTCGATCTGCATCGCCGCGGCCACCGCCAACGCCATCGCCAACGCCACCGGGGTGCGCATGTACGAACTGCCCTTCACCCCGGAAAAGGTGTATCGCGCGCTGCATGGCCAGACGCCGAAGCTGTATTGGAAGCCATGGAGGGCTGAATAGCGTGCGCCGCCGTACCGTGCTTTCCATGGAGCAGGCGCTGTCGCTGCCCTACGCGACGCTGCGCTTCGCCCAGCTCGGCTGGCGCGTAATCCGCATCGAGTCGACGCCGAGCGGCGAAGGCCTGCCCGGCGACCCGAACCGCTACATCGGCGGCAAGGTGGTCGATGACGACCGGCGCAGCTACTTCATCGCGCCCAACGTCGGCAAGGAAGCCATCGCGATCAACCTCAAGGGCCCCGAGGGCCAGGCGCTGCTCAGGCGGCTGATCGTGAACCTCGACGTCGACGTGTTCTGCTGCAACACCGTGCCCAAGCGCTACCGGCAACTCGGCATCGATTACGAAAGCCTCGCCGCGGTCAAGCCCGACCTGATCTGGGCCGGCATTTCCGCGATGGGCCCGGACTATCCGGATGCGCCCGGCTACGACCCGGTGATCCAGGCCATGGCCGGCTACATGGAGCTGACCGGGCCCGCCGACGGCCCGCCGACCTTGTCCGGCGTGCCGCTGATCGACCTCAAGGCCGGCGACGAGGTCTACGCCGGCGTCATGATGGCGCTGCTGGAACGCGCCGAAACCGGCAAGGGCAGCCGCATCGACGTCTCGATGCTGCAGGCCGCCGCATCCTGGCTGATCACCACCCTGCCGCTGCTCGACTTCAACTGCGACCCGTCGGAAATCACCCGCTGCGGCAACGAGCACCGCAAGTTCATTCCGACCAATGTCTACCCCACCGCCGACGGCTTCATCTACATGGCCATCGGCAGCGACGTGCAGTGGCGGCGCCTGACCGAAATTCCCTACTTCGTCCCGGTGGCCAACGCCGTGCGCACCACCAACGAAGGCCGCGTGCGCGAGCGCGAAGCGATCCACCGCGACATGGCCGCCGTCACCTGCCGGCACAGCACCGCCGAGATCGCCGCCGACTTCCGCCAGGCGACGATTCCCCATGCGCCGATCCACGACATTCCGGCCGTGCGTGAAATGCCGGCGGTCAGCAGCCGGCTGACGACAACCGTGGCGCCCGCCGGCAAGACGATACGCATGCAGCCGATGGCTGTGGATGTGCCCGGCGTCGCGACCGAATTGCGCTTCCCCGCCAAGTACGGCGAGGACACCATGGCGATACTGCAGGAAGCCGGATTTTCGGCGGCGGAATGCACACGCATGAAAGATCAGGGCATCATCGCAGGTTGAAGCAGGCGGCAGACGGACTCATACAACATCAATCAAGGAGGAGACACCATGCAAATCAGAAAATTCATACTTGCGCTTTCTGGCCTGGCGCTGGCCGCATCCATGTCGGTGCACGCCCAGGTCAAGATCGGCGTCATCGCCTCGTCGACCGGCGCGATTCCCTTCGTCGGCATCCCGCAGAAGAACGCGGTTGCCCTGCTGCCGAACAAGATCGGCGAGCTCAGCGTCGAGTACCTGGTGTTCGACGACGCCAGCGATCCGACGCAGAGCGTGCAACTGGCCAAGAAGCTGCTCGGCGAAAGCAAGATCGACGCCCTGATCGGCCCCTCCGGCTCGGGCAACGCGATGGGCGTGCTGGCCTTCATGGCCGAGGGACAAACCCCGATGCTGGCGCCGGTCGGCACCTCGGCCGTGGTGCTGCCGATGGACGACAAGAAGCGCTGGGTGTTCAAGACCCACCCCAACGACGACGTGATCAGCGAAGGCCTGGTCGCCGCGATGACCAAGCGCGGCGTCAAGAGCGTCGGCTTCATCGGCCGCGCCGATCCCTACGGCGAGAACTGGTACAAGACCTTCGCCCCGATGGCCGAGAAGGCCGGGATCAAGGTCGTCGCCAACGAGCGCTACGGCGCCAAGGACACCACCGCGCTGGCCCAGGCCCTGAAGATGGTCGCCGCCAAGCCCGACGCCATGATGGTGGCCGGGGTCGGCGCCGACGCCGCCATGCCGCACTCGCAACTCGTCGAGTCCGGCTTCAAGGGACCGATTTTCCAGACCCACGGCGCCGCCTCGGGTGCCTTCCTGCAGATCGGCGGCAAGAAGGTCGAGGGCGCGCTGATCATGGGCCCCTTGCTGGTCGTACCCGACGAGATTCCCGACGGCGTCACCTCGAAGAGCGTAACGCTGGACCTGATCCACGGCTACGAGAAGCAGTTCAACTCCAAGCCGCCGATCTTCGCCGCCGGCACCTATGACGCCGGCCTGCTGCTGGTTCGCGCCATTCCGCTCGCCGCCAAGAAAGGCAAGCCGGGCACGCAGGAGTTCCGCAACGCGCTGCGCGATGCGCTGGAAGACACCAGGGAGATGAAGGCTTCGCAAGGCGTCATCAACATGTCGGCCAAGGATCATTCCGGCTACGACCTGCGCGGCCAGGTGCTGATCACCGTCAAGGACGGCAAGTTCACCCGCGCCAAGGACTGATCCCAGCGATCGCGTGCCGGCCGGTGCTGAATCCGGCCGGCGCCTCCAGCGCCCTCACAGTCACGCC
Source organism: Betaproteobacteria bacterium (assembly GCA_028065725.1). The sequence goes on along the minus strand of JAPTVL010000268.1, from coordinate 231,553 downwards.
ATGACTCCCTCCCATCGCATCTCCACCCGCTACAGAATGTGGTGGTGCATCACTGCGCACAACTCCCGACCATCCCGCCATAACGCAGGATGATGAGCGTTGCGATCCTTGACGGATCGCACCTGTGACGGACGGCACGATGTGTTCATCGTGCCGGTCAGCACAAAAGGGAATGCGGATGGACCTGGCAAACGTTTCACTCGAAGACAAGTACCGGCTGGAACGCGGCCGCGTCTTCGTCACCGGCACGCAGGCGCTGGCGCGCCTGCCGATGCTGCAGCATGCCCTCGACCGCAAGGCCGGCCTGCACACTGCCGGCTACATCTCCGGCTATCGCGGTTCGCCGCTGGGCGGCCTCGACACCGCGCTGCATGCCGCGGAGCCCTTCCTCAAGCAGCACGACATCCGCTTCCAGCCCGGTCTCAACGAGGACATCGCCGCCACAGCGATCTGGGGCACGCAGCAACTGCACCTGTTTCCCGAGCCGAAGTTCGATGGCATCTTTGCCATGTGGTACGGCAAGGGCCCGGGCGTGGACCGCAGTGGCGACGTCTTCCGCCATGCCAACCACGCCGGCACCTCGAAACACGGCGGCGTGCTGCTGATCGCCGGCGACGATCCCTCGGCGCGCTCCTCGGCCGTCGCCCACCAGAGCGAGCACATCTTCTCGGCCTGCGGCATCCCGGTGCTGGCGCCCTCCAACCTGCAGGAATACCTCGACTACGGCCTGCACGGCTGGGCCATGTCGCGCTATTCCGGCTGCTGGGTGGCGATGAAGCTGACCTCGGACACGGCGGAGAGCTCGGCCGTGGTGGATATCGAGCCCGAGGGCTACGACTTCCGCATCCCTGCGGATTTCCCGCTGCCGCCCGACGGCGTGCATCTGCGCTGGCCCGATCCGCAACTGGCGCAGGAACTGCGCCTGCAGCAGTACAAGGTCTATGCCGCAATCGCCTACGCGCGCGCCAACCGGCTGAACCGCCTGATCTACGACAGCCCGCGCCCGCGGCTGGGCATCATCGCCTGCGGCAAGGCCTACATGGACGTGCGCCAGGCGCTCGACGACCTCGGCATCGACGGGAACTACGCCGCCGAAATCGGCCTGCGCCTGTTCAAGGTCGGCATGCCCTGGCCGCTGGAGGCCGACTCGGTGCGCCAATTCGCCGAAGGCCTGGAAGAAATTCTGGTGGTCGAGGAAAAGCGCCAGATCATCGAGTACCAGCTCAAGGAAATGCTCTACAACTGGACGGACGAAAACGGCAGAGACGTGCGCCCGCGCATCGTCGGCAAGTACGACGAAACCGGCGAATGGCCGGTGCCCGAACACCACTGGCTGCTGCCGCCCACCGCCGAGCTGACGCCGGCCATCGTCGCCCGCGCCATCGCCGCGCGCATCGGCCGCTTCCATACCTCGCCGCGCATCACCGACTACATCGCCTTCCTCGACGGCAAGGCGCGGGCGCTGGCCAAGCCCCGGGTGACGCTGATGCGCACACCCTGGTTCTGTCCCGGCTGCCCACACAACCAGTCGACCAAGGTGCCCGCAGGCAGTTGCGCGCTGGGCGGCGTCGGCTGCCACCTGATGGCGGTGACGATGGGGCGCAACACCCTGACCATCTCCCACATGGGCGGCGAAGGCGCCACCTGGCTGGGCGTTGCCGGCCACAGCGGCACGCAGCACGTGTTCGCCAACATGGGCGACGGCACTTACTTCCACTCCGGCCTGCTGGCGATCCGCGCCGCCGTCGCCGCCAAGGTCAACATCACCTACAAGCTGCTGTTCAATGACGCCGTGGCGATGACCGGCGGGCAGGCCATCGACGGCATCCTCACCGTGCCCCAGCTCACGCGCCAGCTTGCCGCCGAGGATGTGGCGCGCATCATCGTCATGAGCGACGAACCGGACAAGTACAAGAGCATCAGCGACTTCGCCCCCGGCGTCGAGATCCGCCATCGCGACACACTCGAAGCCACCCAGCGCGAACTGCGCGAAACCAAAGGCGTCAGCGCCCTCGTCTACGACCAGACCTGCGCCGCCGAGAAGCGCCGCCGTCGCAAGCGCGGCACCTTCAAGGACCCGGCGATGCGCGTGTTCATCAACACCGCCGTCTGCGAAGGCTGCGGCGACTGCGCCGTGAAGTCCAACTGCCTCGCCGTGGTGCCGGTGGAAACCGAATTCGGCCGCAAGCGCGCCACCGACCAGTTCGCCTGCAACAAGGACTTCTCCTGCCTCGACGGCTTCTGCCCGAGCATGGTCACCGTGCATGGCGGCAGCGTGCGCCGCGGCAAGGCGCTGGCCACCGGCGAGCAAGGTTTCGCCGACCTGCCCGATCCGCCGCCGCAGAGCCTGGACCATCCCTACGGCATCCTCATCGCCGGCGTCGGCGGCACCGGCGTGGTCACCATCGGCGCCCTGCTCGGCATGGCCGCCCACCTCGAAGGCAAGGGCGTCACCGTGCTCGACATGACCGGCCTGGCGCAGAAGGGCGGCGCTGTGATGTCGCACGTGCGCCTCGCCGAGCGGCAGGAACAACTGCATTCGGCGCGCATCGCCACCGGCGAAGCGAAGCTGATCCTCGGCTGCGACATCGTCGTCACCGTCACCGAGGACGCCCTGTCCAAGGCCGCGGCGAACGCCACGCGAGCCATCGTCAATACCGGCCACACCATCACCGGCGAATTCCTGCGCAATCCGGACCGCGAATTCCCGGCCGGCGCCATGGAGCAGGTGGTGGTCGACACCGTCGGCCGCGACGCCGCGGAGTTCATCGACGCCACGCGCCTGGCCACGCGCCTGATGGGCCATTCCATCGCCACCAACATCTTCATGCTCGGCCACGCCTTCCAGCGCGGCCGGGTGCCCCTGTCGCTGGAAGCCATCCTGCGCGCCATCGAGCTTAACGGCGCCGCCGTCGAGGACAACCGGCGCGCCTTCCAATGGGGCCGCCGCGCCGCCCACGACCCGGCCGGCGTGGCGGCGCTGCTCGCCGACGACGGATCGCCCAAGCCGGAGGCGATCGCCACCAGCCTGGACGAAATCATCGCCCGCCGCCGCCGCTACCTCGCGGACTACCAGGACGAGGCCTACGCGCAGCGCTACCTGCAACTCGTCGACCGCGTGCGCGCCGCCGAAGCGAAAGTCATTCCTGGCGATGCGGCGCTCACCGAGGCCGTGGCCCGCAGCTACTTCAAGCTGCTGGCCTGCAAGGACGAGTACGAAGTGGCGCGCCTCTATACCGCGCCGGAATTCGCCGCCGAACTCGCCGCCAGCTTCGAGGGCGACTACCACCTCGAATTCCACCTCACCCTGCCCTGGCGCCGCGGCGCCGCACCGGGCGAGGAACCGAAGAAGCAGCGCTTCGGGCCCTGGATGCTGACGGCGATGAAGCTGCTGGCGAAATTCAAGTTCCTGCGCGGCACGGCCCTGAACCCCTTCGGCCGCAGCGCCGAGCGGGTACAGGAGCGCGAACTGGTCGCCGAGTACGAAGCAAGCGTCAAGCACATCCTCGACCACCTCGACGCCACCAACCACGACGCGGCGGTGGCGCTGGCGCGCGTGCCGGAATCGATACGCGGCTACGGGCCGGTGAAGGAACGCTCGGTGGTGGCGGCCATGGCAAAGCGCGACGAGCTCATGGCGGCGTTCGACAGGAAGGAAGCCAGGACGCCGCTTGCAGCGTAGCGATCGGGTGATGGCCGCGCGTTGGTGCGGAGGACGATGCTTGAAGCCTTGCCGCTGATTTGTGGGTTGAGCCGTTGTTTTTACTGAAAGTCAGCGCTGGTGATACGGCGGTTGTTCGGCCTTTGCGGTCATTGGATGCCTGCTGCTTGAACGGCAGCAACAATGCGTATTGCTGCCGCTCCGTTTGTACAGTTACATGAGTGTGCAGTCGCAACTCCGGTTGCCGCATCCGGCGTTAGACGCGTTCAAGTGCGCCGTGGGAAATTCATATGTTTCGGCACATCTGTCCGGGCGATTTCACAGCAAAATCATTTGGTTATCGGCGGGGTTGTCTGAAAAGTGTGATACAGCATCGAAAACCAGCTTATCCAGTTGTATTTTTTCAAACATATTGACCTCGAAAATGTTGAGCAGGAGTTGTGGAGATGCCGGCAGATTCAGGCGCTTGCGTGCGATGATGACAATGAGATAGGTGCAGACGGCGATCCAAATCTGCGACTTGACGGCATTGATGGAGTTGCCGAAAAAATGTTTGATCGACAGGTTTTGCTTGATCCATTTGAAAAAGGTCTCGACCGCCCACCGGTTGCGGTAAATCTCGGCAATGGTCAGCGCCGGCAGATCGAAGCGGTTGGTCAGGAACACAAGGAACTTGTTGGTTTCTGGGTCTCGGTAGGAGACGCGACGCAGGCGATCGGGATAGGCAAGCTTTGACTTGGGCGTGGCCAGCAGGACGCTCTGGTCGCTGCGCAAGCCAGTCGATTTGTCGACCTCGCGCCAGGCGACCCGGGTGTAACGCATATTGTCCTTGGCCCGGATAACGAAGGAGACATGTCGTTGATGCAGTGCCTGCAGCCTGGTGAAATCGAGATAACCGCGGTCGACGACCACGATGGCTCCCGCAGGCCACTGAATCATGTCGAGGATCTTTACGTCGTGCACCTTGCCGGTGGTGATATAGACGAAAACAGGAATGGAGCCACGCAGATCGACAATCGTGTGGGCCTTGACGGCCGCTTTGGTGGAGCGGAAGTCTGCCCAGGGAAACAAACTCAGACACAGGTCGATGGTGGTGGAGTCCATGGCATAGAGGGGCTCCTTGATTCCCAATCCAATGTCGTCGCCCTGATGGATTTCGACCGCAGTCGAAATCAGTCGATGACCGAGTGCTTCGAACAATCGCCAATCGCGTCGCTCGTTGGCGTCGGCCAAAGTGGAGCGGGATATCTTGCCGCGAATCCCAATGTGGTAGAGCTTGGCGCGTTGAGAATTGAGACAGGCCACCAGATCGCGCAAACCCTCCCGACGGGTCAGTTGGGAATACGCGATGCAGAGAAAGTGAGTCCAGGCCGTAAAGTGCTGAATGCCATGATTGGCGGCATATCGATCGACGAGATGCTCGAAATGACTGAAGGGGATGAAGTCCAGCAATTGCGCGAACACCGAGCGGCCACGATTCATGACGCTGCCTCATTTGCCAGGAAAGCTGGCAAAGATAGGGCGAAAATACAGCTCGCGATTTCAAATCGTCGGAATCTCGGATCACGTCAAAACTCGCGCCATTACTAGGTTTCCATCAGATGACTCACAAAACTACCGGACAGATGTGTGCTGATATAAAGAAAACGCGACCCTTTCGATGTTGTTCTTCAAGTCAGGAGATTAATCATGAATCCCTCAGACACGGATGCTTGCGAGGTCTGCACCAAGGAGCAAGCAAAGAGCTTTCCGGTTAGTTTTGATGGCATTCACCAGAATTGCCCTAGGTGTGGTGAGTTCAAGCTTTCCGGCACTGCCGGTAGCGTTCTAAGAAGAGGTATAGGCGAATCTAAGCGGGCAATTCTTTCGGGTTGGGTGCGTGATCAAAACAATTCTGGCTCTGTGCCAATGATCACAACCACCGTATTGGAAAACGTGCTTCAACGGGCGGCACCCCCGGTAGCTGAGCGCGCCTTTGCACTGCTACAGGAGGCAGAACGCGGCCTTGGTGGGCTTGGTGCAAATTTCAACATTAACGAGCCTAGATTTCTATCTGCAACTTATTCGTCAAACCCGAACGACGTTGCCTTTCTGGTCAAAATCTTGAAAGAACACGGCTTCATGGATTTCGTAGCTATGGGTGGCGTTTGTGAGATTTTGCCTATGGGTTACATGAAGCTTGATGAGCTACGGAGTCATCAAAATGTTTCAGACCAAGGGTTCATTGCAATGTGGTTTGATGACAGCTTAGTGGATGCCTATGAGCATGGACTTCAGGCCGGTGTATTCAGTGCTGGCTATAACCCCCTGCGTATTGACAGGCATGAGCACGTAAATCGAATCGATGATGAAATTGTTCGCCAGATCAATGCGTCAAGATTCATTGTCGCGGATTTCTCTGGACATAGAGGCGGCGTTTATTTCGAGGCTGGGTACGCGCTAGGAAGAAGTATCCCGGTATTTTGGACTTGCCGAAAATCCGATATGGGCGACCTGCACTTCGACATCAGGCAGTTCAACTGTATTGATTGGGACTCACCAACAGATTTGGCAATCAGGTTGTCATCCAGAATCGAGGCCGTACTTGGCCCTGGCCCAACGAAGCTGAAGAATTGAGAGAGCGGTGGCTCATGCTGCACCTCTGTTCTGATGTGTACGGGTGAGCTACAGAGGTGAATGTCCGCTTTCTGTCTCCAGAAAATTCTGCAAAGGGCACATTGGGTGAGTAGCGATTTCCGAGAAGCTGCCGCTAGGATTTGTCACCCAGAATCTCTTTGGCGGTGAATTGATGAACGGCAGCAATACGCGTTGTTGCTGTCGTTCATCCGCGAACTGTTAAAGCTAGGAAATCGGCGCGGACTTGCAAAGGCACCATCCAAAGAAGAAATTGAGTGTCTACGACGTGATTTCCCGAATGCGGAGGAGGCTATTGACGAAGTCGAGCGCGCTGCTGCGTTAGCGTGGATGACGCCTGACGGATGGTTCCGAATGAGTCCCCTATTAGTGTGGGGTCCGCCTGGAGTGGGAAAGACGGCCTTCCTCCAGACTCTGGCGAAATCCCTCCACGTTCCGTTTCGACGTTTTGATATCGCAACGTTAAGTATGGGGTCGGAGCTTTTCGGTCTCTCATTGAGCTGGAGCACGGGCCGAGCAGGGGCTCTGTATGGCCTGCTGTCGGACAGCCATGTCATGAATCCCGTGGTCATGCTGGATGAGATCGATAAGGCGGCTGGAAATGGCAATGCACCGGTGATACCTTCATTACTGGCGCTGTTGGAACCTGAAACCAGTCGGACATTTCGTGATGAAGCAATACCGGTCGCATTGGATGCCAGCCAGGTGATCTGGTGCGCGTCCGGAAACGATAGTCACCTGCTGTCGGGTCCGTTACGGTCGAGGTTCAATGAAGTTCGGATCGAGAGACCAGAAGGGGAGGCCGCTGTTCGCGTGGCCGGTAGTATCTATAGATCGCTATGCACTGCGGCGCCGTGGGGAAAGAAGTTCCCGAAAGAAATCGATCGCGGGCTGGCGCTATCGCTCGCCAACGGTACGCCGCGAGAGATGTCGAGGCAGCTCGCGGTCGCGTTTGGACAGGCTGCGCTTAGCAGGCGAACTTATCTAAAGGCAGAAGACTTTCCGAAGCCGCCAAAGTCAAGAAATCGGATGGGATTTCTGTAAGCGTAAGGATCGTCGGTAGTGTGGGATCGCGCTTTGTGACGCAATGAAAATACCGAGTCTTGACCGCAATCAGTGAATGCGGAAATGGCCGGCAACGTTACTCGGAAAGAGGCAAAAAACTGTCTAATTGAACTGGGTCGCATCCAGTCGAAACAAGGGGTTATCTTGCCGAAACTGATAACTCAATTAGACATTTCGCGATGCATAACTAGTTGATTCATTATGCAAGTTAGATGGTGGGCGGTACTGGGATCGAACCAGTGGCTTCCACCGTGTGAAGGTGGCACTCTACCGCTGAGTTAACCGCCCGCGAAAGAGGGCCGAATTTAACCACAAAGCCAGGGGCACGGTCAATCGGCTTGGCTGCGTGGCGTAGAATTCAGACCTTTATCCGAGCGTTGAAATCCGATGACGGTTCGCACCCGCTTTGCCCCCAGTCCCACCGGTTTCCTGCATATCGGCGGCGCCCGCACGGCGCTGTTTTCGTGGGCCTATGCCCGTCGCCACGGTGGAAAATTCATTCTCCGCATCGAGGATACCGATGTGGCGCGCTCCACGCCGGAGGCGGTGCAGGCCATCATCGACGGCATGCAGTGGCTGGGACTGGCGCACGACGAAGGCCCGTTCTATCAAATGCAGCGCATGGATCGCTATCGCCAGGTGATAGGCGAGATGCTGGCGGCTGGCACTGCCTACCACTGCTATACGTCGAAGGAGGAGCTGGATGTCTTGCGTGCCGAGCAGGAGGCCCGCAAGGAAAAGCCCCGCTATGACGGGCGCTGGCGACCCGAAGCGGGCAAGGTGCTGCCGCTGCTGCCTGTCGGCGTGTCGCCGGTAGTGCGCTTCCGCAATCCCAAGGATGGTGTGGTCGCGTGGCAGGATCAGGTCAAGGGACGCATCGAATTTTCAAACAGCGAGCTTGATGACTTCATCATTGCCCGGGCCGATGGCACGCCGACCTACAACTTTTGCGTCGTGGTCGACGATCGCGACATGAACATCACGCACGTGATCCGCGGCGACGACCATGTGAACAACACGCCGCGCCAGATCAACCTGCTGCAGGCGCTGGGCGCCCCGGTGCCGCTATATGCCCACCTGTCGATGATCCTCGGCGACGACGGGCAGAAACTGTCCAAGCGCCACGGCGCGGTATCGGTGATGCAGTATGACGACGAGGGCTACCTGCCGGAAGCGGTATTGAACTACCTGGCGCGCCTCGGCTGGTCGCATGGCGATGAAGAGGTGTTCACCATGGAGCAGTTCGTACAGTGGTTCGATCTCGATCACATCACGGCGTCCGCTGCCCAGTTCAATACCGAGAAGCTGAACTGGCTCAACGCGCATTACCTCAAACTGGCAGATCCGCAGCGGCTGGCCGGCGAGGCGACACGCCGCCTGGCCTGGCAGGGCGTGGCGGTTGCCGGTGGTCCGGACGTCGCCGCCGTCGCCATGCTTTATCGTGATCGCGCCGGCAACCTGAACGAACTGGCCGATGCCATGCATTCCTTTTTCGTGCCCCCGAATCCGACGCCCGCGATGCGCGCGCAGCATTTCACCGAGGCCGCACTCGGCGGTCTCGACGCCTTGCGCCAGAGACTTTCCGCCTGCGCATGGATCGCGGCCGACCTGGGCAAGGCCGTCAAGGAGACCGCTGCCGAGTCGGGTCTGAAGATGCCGCAATTGGCGATTCCCTTGCGCGTGGCGCTGCTGGGGCTGCCGCAATCACCTTCGATCGACGCGGTGCTGGAGGTGCTGGGGCGCGAGCGCGTGCTGGCGCGTTTGGATGCGGTACTGCCGGCCTGAAGCACATCGGGGATTTCCGATCCTGAACGAAAGCGGGTCAGATTCGATGGCGCGCCTTCTTTGCTGCCTGCTTTCGGTGTTTTTTCTTGCTGCCTGCGCCACCTCGCTGGAGGGGCGCACGCAGCTGGTGGCACCTGCTCCGCTACAGGGATTCAGCGCGGTATATTCCGAGTTCGACATGCATTTGCAACTGGTCACGGCCGCGGATGCACCCTCATGCCATGAAGCGGAGTGCATTGCGGACCGGGCGTTCGACCAGCGGATTCTTGCTCTGGGGCGACGTCTCGCCGACACCGCATTCCGTCAGCATGCCGATCTGAATTTGCGCTTTCCGCGCTTCGAGTTCGTCGTCGCCGACAAGGCGGATCCCGGCGCGGCATCCAGTGCCGCGGGGACGGTGGTGATCTATCGCGGCGTGCGGCGCCTGGAACTCGACGATGCCGCACTGGCATTCGTTCTGGCACGGGAAATGAGTCATGTCATTGGCGGGCATCACGACGAGAACGTGACCACCAGCATTCTGGTGGCGGTGGCGGCGCAGATATTGTTTCCGGTGCTGAACATCGGGGCGCTGTTTACCGGCAGTGCCGCGACCACTGCCGCGGCAACGACTGCCGCCAGCTCTGCGGTGGCAACCACGGCAGTCGCTTCGGCTGCATCCTTTGCCGGTTCGCGCGCATTGCGTGCCAGCGATCGCCCGCAGCAGGTACGCGAGGCCGAAGCGATCGCCATGAAATTGCTGGCGGCGGCCGGCTGGGATGGCCGCGAGGTCAGCGATCAGCTGGAGGCCTTGCGTCCCGCGTTGCCTGATGAGCCGGCCTGGACCGCAGAGCTGCGCGAATCGGCGCGGCACATCGCCAACCTGATGCAAGGCCCCATGCTCATCGATGCTAATGGCATCCGAGATCAGATCGTTCCCGAATTGCCGTTCGGCCTGCCGCCACCCATGGTCAGCAAGCCGTTCTGAAGCCTGACGCGGTCGCCGCTTTGCCAGGCTGGCACTGTTTCGCTGCTGAAGGTTCGCGTGCGGCCGTCTTCGAAGCGCACCAGGACATCGTAGCGCTTGCTTTCCTTGACCGATTTCTCGATATGGTTGCCGGCATAGGCGCCGCCCACGGCGCCGAGCACCGTGGCGATGTCGCGCGTGGTGCCCTTGCCGATCTGGTTGGCGATGATGCCGCCGAGCAGGCCACCGGCAATCGCGCCGCCGCCGCTGCCCTTGGGCTCGACCGCGACTTCGCGCACTGACTCGACCACGCCGCATTCGCTGCATGGCGCAGGTGCCGGAGTCGCGACCCGATAGGCCGGTTCGTGGGTCGCAAGGGCATAAGTCGGCGCCGACGGCACGGCGACCGCCGGACTCGCACTCGCCGGTGGCGGCGCGGCGCGCCGAACGCGGGCAGATGCCCGCTCGCTCGCTTGCGCAGCCGATTTGGCCTTTTCCTGCGGAGTGCTGACGTGCTGCTGGACCGAGATCGGCGCTGCGACAGGCGCCGCCGCCAGCTGTTGAGCGGGCGCGACATTCTTCGCGCCGGGGCCGGGCAACCAGCCGGCAAGCACGCCGATGCCAGTCAGGCTGAACAGGCTTACCGAGGCGGCGGCTACCAGCAGTAGCGGGTGGGTGCGTGAAATTGCAGACTGCGACGGATCGGCTTGTGTTGCTTCCATGATGTACTCCTTGTGTGCGTTGCGTGTCAGCACATTAACGTCCCGCCGGGCAGGGCAGGGACGGGAGCAATCAACTGTTACATCTGTTACAAACTTGTCTTGCCGCGGCGCAGGGCGCGCAGATGGAAGCGGCCGGGATCGACCGCGCCGACCAGATCGCGTTCGACCGGCAGGGGTTCGCCGTCGATTTGGCTCGCGAGCAGTTCGGCGGCCAGCGGCGCCCAGACCATGCCGCGCGCCGAGAGTCCGAGCAGGGCGTGCAAGCCCTTCAGACGCGGCAGCGTTTCCAGCGTCAGCGTGCTGCCGGCAATGGCGTTCTTGTCCGGCAGCGTGCCGATCAGCGGCAGGCGGTCGGGCGCCGCACTGCGCAGGCCGACGCGGCCATCGAGTTGGGCCGGATCAATGCTCTGCGTGGCGCCCGGCAGCAGCTCTTCCAGGCGTTGCAGGTTGCCGGCATGGTCCGCGGCGCGAATTCTCAAATCGTTGTCACCGCTGTCGAAGCTGGCGCCGAAGCAGACTGTTCCGGCCGATGGAGGAGTCACATAGCCGGCGCGGCAAACCACGTGACGCAGGGGCGGCTCCATGGTTTCCGCCAGGCCTTGCGGCAGATAGCTGATCTGGCCGCGGATCGGCGTCAGCGGCAGGGGCTGGGCCAGCAGTCGGTTGGCGGCCTGGGCGTTGGCAAGAACGAGGTGCGGCGCCGCGGCGAGCAGGCTGCCGTCGGCAGCCAATGCCAGCCAGCCGTCCGCGGTCTGCCGCAGCGCGGCGACCTCCGTCGCGAAATGCGCGTGGATGGATGCGTTACCGGCCGCCAGCCAGGCGCGGCAAACGCTGGCCGGGCTGACCCAGCCCCCGCCGGGAAACCACCAGCCGCCATGAACCACCTCGCGGCCGACAAGATTCTTGGCGGCACTGCGGTCGAGAAAATCCGCGAATTCCGCAGGCAGCTTGAGTTCATCCACCGTGCGGCGCTGCAAGTCCTCATGGGCGCCGTCGCGGGCCACTTGCAACACTCCGCAAGGCGACCAGCGTACTGAGGCAAGTTCATGCAGGCGGCGCAGCGCATACAGGTAGCAGGCGCGCGACAGACGCGCCGCCAGCGCATCGTCCTTCGCCAGCTGCGGCAGCAGTATGCCGGAAGGGTTGCCCGAGGCTTCCTGCGCGGGCTGCGCATGGCGCTCGAAAAGTTCGACCTGCCAGTCTCGCACCGCCAGGCGCTCGCTGATCGCGGTACCGGCCAGGCCCGCGCCGATCACGATGGCGCGGCGTTCACCGGCGTTGGGGTTCGGGTCAACAGTCGGCGCTGGTGACACGGCGCCGATGCGCATGCCCGTCAGCATTTCGCGCTTGGTGGCGAAACCGGGGCGGCGTTCCAGGCGCCAGCCGAGGCTTTCCAGCGCGTGGCGCAGCTCCCCGGCAACGCTCCAGGTGGCCAGCGTCGCCCGATCGCGGCAAAGGCGGGTTACGGCCGCGAGCAGCGCGGGCGACCACAGATCAGGATTTTTGACCGGCGCAAAGCCGTCGAGAAATACTGCATCGACGCCGGCCACGAGTTGCGGCAGCAAGACTTGCGCGTCGCCCAGCAACAGGGTCAGCGTGACTCGTCCAGCGTCGAAGTGCAGGCGATGGAAACCCGGCGTCAGCGGTGGCCACTGCCGCAGCAGTTGGTCGGCCAGGAATTTCAGTTCGGGATAGGCGGCGAGCAGGCAGGCAAAATCGTCGCGGCGGAAGGGATGCTTCTCGACCGAGACGAAATGCAGCCGGCCCCTGGCGCCCGACTCGCGCCAGGCCTGCCAGGTGGCGAGAAAATTCAGGCCGAGGCCGAAGCCGGTTTCCAGTATGACAAAGTGCTTGACGCCGATCCAGCGCGCCGGCAGCTCGTTGCCGGCGAGGAAGACATGGCGGGCCTGGGCCAGCGCGCCGTGCGTGGTGTGATAGACGTCGTCGTAGAGCGCCGAATACGGCGTGCCGTCGCCGGCTGCCGCCGGTTCGGCGGGAACCAGCGGCGGGTGGGTCATTCGGGTCGCATCTGCGGGAAGAGTATGACGTCGCGGATCGAGGCCGAGTTGGTCAGCAGCATGACCAGGCGGTCGATGCCGATGCCGCAGCCGCCGGTCGGCGGCAGGCCGTATTCGAGGGCGCGGATGTAGTCGGCGTCGTAGTACATGGCTTCCTCGTCGCCGGCTTCCTTGGCCTTGGCCTGCTGCATGAAGCGCGCGGCCTGGTCCTCGGGGTCGTTGAGCTCGGAGAAGCCGTTGGCGATTTCGCGACCGACGATGAACAGCTCGAAGCGTTCGGTGATATCCGGATTGTCGTCGTTGCTGCGCGCCAGCGGCGAGACTTCGGCCGGGTAGTCGATGATGTAGGTCGGGTCCCACAACTCGGCTTCGGTGGTCTCCTCGAACAGCGCCAGTTGCAGGGTGCCGAGGCCGGCGCGCGCCATGTGCGGCGATTTCATGTCGACCCGGAGGTCGGCGAGCTTCTGCCGCAGCCAGTCGATGTCGTTCAACTGCTCGAAGCTGTAGCCGGGGTGATACTGGTGAATTGCGCCGACGATGGTCAGCCGGGCGAAGGGCTTGGACAGATCCAGCGTGCGTCCCTGGTAGTCGAACACCTCGGTGCCCAGCGCCTCGCGCGCCGAGTGGCGCAGCAGGCCTTCGGTGAAGTCCATCAGCCGCCGATAGTCGGTGTAGGCCTCGTAGAACTCCATCATGGTGAATTCGGGGTTGTGGCGCGGGCTGAGGCCTTCGTTGCGGAAATTGCGGTTGACCTCGAACACTTTTTCGAAGCCGCCGACCACCAGGCGCTTCAGGTACAGCTCCGGCGCGATGCGCAGGAACAGTTCCATGTCCAGCGCGTTGTGGTGGGTGGTGAAGGGCTTCGCCGCCGCGCCGCCGGGGATGGGATGCATCATCGGCGTTTCGACTTCGAGGAAGCCGTGGTGCATCATGTAATTGCGGATCGACTGGATCATCCGGCTGCGGGCGACGAAAGTGAAGCGCGTCTGCTCGTTGGTGATCAGGTCCAGCTCGCGGCTGCGATACTTCTGCTCGACATCGGTCAGACCATGGAATTTTTCGGGCAGCGGCCGCAGCGACTTGGTCAGCAGGCGGATGCTGCTGCATTGCACAGTGAGTTCGCCGGTCTTGGTCTTGAACAGCGTGCCTGCGCAACCGACGATGTCGCCCAGGTCCCAGCCCTTGAATTCCTTGTGCACCTCTTCGCCGGTGCCGTCGTTGCTGACGAAAATCTGGATGCGGCCCGAAACGTCCTGGATGCTGGCGAAGCTGGCCTTGCCCATGACGCGCTTCAACATAATGCGGCCGGCGACCTTGACCTCGATCGGCGTGGCCTCCAACTCTTCGCGGGTTTTCGCACTGTAGAGTTCGTCGAGCTTGCCGGCGAGGTTTTCGCGCGAGAAGTCGTTGGGGAAAGCCTTGCCGGTGGCACGCCATTGCGCGAGCTTTTCGCGGCGCTCGGCGATCAGGCGGTTTTCGTCGACGGGTTGTTGTGGCTGGTCGCTCATGATGATGGTCCGATGGCGGAGGATGAATTAGACGCCCTGCTTCAGGCTGGCTTCGATGAACTGGTCGAGATCGCCGTCGAGCACCTTCTGCGTCGCGGAGATTTCGACATTGGTGCGCAGGTCCTTGATGCGGGAATTGTCCAGCACGTAGCTGCGGATCTGATGGCCCCAGCCGACGTCGGTCTTGCCGGCTTCGAGCTTGTCGGCCTCGGCCTGGCGCTTGCGCAGTTCGAGTTCGTAGAGGCGCGACTTGAGCATGGCCATCGCTTCGGCGCGGTTGCGGTGCTGCGAGCGGTCGTTCTGGCACTGCACGACGATGCCGGTCGGGACGTGGGTGATGCGGATCGCCGAGTCGGTCTTGTTGATGTGCTGGCCGCCGGCGCCCGAGGCGCGGAAGGTGTCGGTGCGCAGGTCGGCGGGATTGATCTCGACCTCGATCGAATCGTCGATTTCGGGATACACGTAGAGGCTGGCGAAGCTGGTGTGGCGTCCGCCTGAGGAGTCGAAGGGCGACTTGCGCACCAGCCGATGCACGCCGGTCTCGGTGCGCAGGAAGCCGTAGGCGTAGTCGCCTTCGACCTTGATCGAGGCGCTGCGGATGCCGGCCACGTCGCCGTCGGTCTGTTCCAGCAGTTCGGTTTTCCAGCCCTTGCGTTCGCAGTATTTCAGGTACTGGCGCAGCAGCATCGAGGCCCAGTCGCAGGCTTCCGTGCCGCCGGCGCCGGCCTGGATGTCGATGAAGCAGTTGTTGGGGTCGGCCGGATTGTTGAACATGCGGCGGAATTCGAGATCCGCCACCAGCTTTTCCGCCGCATCGAGGTCGGTTTCCACGGCCGCCATCGTCGCTTCGTCGTCTTCGTCCCGGGCCAGTTCGAACAGTTCCCGGGCTTCGGCAAGACCGGTGCTGACGCCGGACAGCGTGCCGACTACGGCTTCGAGGGACTTCTTTTCGCGGCCCAGGGTCTGGGCGCGCTCGGCATCGTCCCAGAGTTTCGGGTCTTCCAGGACCTGATTCAGTTCCGTGAGTTTTTCCGCTTTTCCATCGTAGTCAAAGATACCTCCGCAGTTGCTCGCCACGACCGGAAAGGTCGGCGATACGGTTGGCGACGGCGTTGATGCGTTCGGCTTCCATGACTGTTCCTGCGCGGGGGGCGAAAGTCACAAATTATACGCGTTGCGCACCCGGACTTTGGGGCTTATCCGTGGTCGAAACAGCATCCGCAACGCAATGTGATAGCCTGACCGCTTTCAACCGTGATGCTATTGCGATGTCCGAAATGATCTTCTACGAGCGCGTCGTGGCGCTCAACGACCAGGCGCATGCGGCGCTCAAGGTGCGCCCGGCAAGCAGTTTTGCCTATGCCGCCAGGACCAACTCCGTGCCCTTGCTGGCCGGAGAGTTCTTCGAGTGCGCGCGGGAATACCCGATCGTCTTCGTCCGTGGCGATGCGGGTCCCTTGCCGGCGGCGCTGCTGGGCCTGCGTGACAACGAAAACCTCTACGTCGACGCGGCGGGGAAATGGGATGCGCGCTATGTGCCGGCCTTTGTGCGGCGCTATCCCTTCGTGCCCGGCAAGGGTCCGCAGGGCGAATTGCTGGTCTGCATCGACGAGGCCTCGCCCTGCTTCAACAGCCGCGAGGGCGAAGCCCTGTTTGCCGAGGGCAAGCCGACCGCCCAGCTGGAGCATGCGATCAAGTTTCTTACCGAATTCCATCAGGCGGCCGCGGCGACGGAAGCGCTGGGCCGCCGGCTGGACGAGCTGGGTCTGTTGCGCCAGGCCGATTCGGTGGCGCAACTCAATGACGGCAGCCAGTTCCGCCTCAACGGACTCAACGTGGTGGACGAGACCAAACTGCGCGCGCTGGATCGTGAAACGGTGCAGCAACTGTTCGCCAACGGCAGTCTGGCCGTGATCTATGCGCACCTGATGTCGCTGGGAAATCTGGCGGTGCTGGTCGATCGGCTGAGTCGTCGCGACACTGGCGGCAAGGGCAGCGGACCCGGCTGAGGCGTCGCGGCCGCACCGGATCGCCCATCCGGTGCGGGGTTCCAACCGGATGGAAATTTTCCGCTATCATTGGAATTTCCCGCAGCAGCCGCAGTGGCTGCGTACTTCATGGCCAAATACGTTTTCGTTACGGGTGGTGTCGTGTCCAGTCTGGGCAAGGGCATCGCCGCCGCCAGCCTCGGGGCGATCCTCGAATCGCGCGGCATCAAGGTTACCCACCTCAAGCTCGATCCCTACATCAACGTCGATCCCGGCACCATGTCGCCGTTCCAGCATGGCGAGGTATTCGTCACCGAGGACGGCGCCGAGACCGACCTCGATCTCGGCCATTACGAGCGCTTCACCAGCGCCAAGATGGGCAAGCGCAACAACTTCACCACCGGGCAGATCTACGAGTCGGTGATCAAGAAGGAAAGGCGCGGCGAGTACCTCGGCAAGACCGTCCAGGTCATCCCACACATCACCGACGAGATCAAGATCTACATCAAGCGCGGCGCCGAAGGGGCCGACGTGGCGATCGTCGAAGTCGGCGGTACGGTCGGCGACATCGAATCGCTGCCCTTCCTCGAAGCCATCCGCCAGATGGGCATCCAGGAAGGCCGCAACAATGCCTGTTACATCCACCTGACGCTGGTGCCGTGGATTCCCACCGCCGGCGAACTCAAGACCAAGCCGACCCAGCATTCGGTCAAGGAACTGCGCGAGATCGGCATCCAGCCCGACATTCTGCTGTGCCGCGCCGATCGCGAGATTCCGGCCGAAGAAAAGCGCAAGATCGCCCTGTTCACCAACGTCCAGCCGGAGGCGGTGATTTCCGCCCTTGATGCCGACAGCATCTACAAGATCCCGGGCATGCTGCACGACCAGATGATCGACGAGATCGTCTGCCACAAGCTGGGCATCCTTGCTCGCGCCGCCGACCTGTCGGTGTGGAAGAAGCTGGTGGACGCTCTGGAACATCCGCAGCACGAGGTCAATATCGCTTTCGTCGGCAAGTACGTCGATCTGACCGAATCCTACAAGTCGCTTACCGAATCGCTGGTGCATGCCGGCATCCACTGCCGCAGCAAGGTGAACATTCACTACATCGATTCCGAAGACGTCGAGAAAAATGGCCCCGGCGCACTGACTGCGATGGACGCGGTTCTGGTGCCGGGCGGCTTCGGCCGGCGCGGCACCGAGGGCAAGATTGCCGCGATTCGCTACGCGCGCGAGCACAAGGTGCCGTATCTGGGCATCTGCCTCGGCATGCAGCTCGCCACCATCGAGTTCGCGCGTCATGCCGCCGGTCTGGAAAAGGCCAACAGCACCGAGTTCGATGCTGATACGCCGCATCCGGTAGTCGCACTGATTACCGAGTGGCAAGATCGCGAGGGTCGCGTCGAAAAGCGCGACACCAACTCCGATCTCGGCGGCACCATGCGCCTCGGCGCCCAGCGCTGCCCGATCAAGCCCGGCACGCTGGCGTCGACGATCTATGGCACCGAGGTGAACGAAAGACATCGTCATCGCTACGAGGTCAACAACACTTACGTGCCCAAGCTCGAAGCGGCGGGCATGGTGATTTCGGCGCGGACGCCGACCGAGGATCTGCCCGAGATGATGGAGCTGCCGCCGGAAACGCATCCGTGGTTCGTCGGCGTGCAGTTCCACCCCGAATTCACCTCCAACCCGCGCACGGGCCATCCCTTGTTCATCGCCTATGTCAAGGCGGCGCTGGCGCGCAAGGGCGTCAAGTGAAGCTCTGCGGCTTCGATGTCGGGCTCGACCGGCCGCTGTTCCTGATCGCGGGCCCCTGCGTCATCGAATCGCGCGAGATGGCCTTCGATACGGCGGGGCAGCTGCAGCAGATCTGCCGCAAGCTCGGCATCAACTTCATCTACAAGTCCTCCTACGACAAGGCCAACCGCAGTTCCGGCAAGTCGTATCGCGGCCTCGGCATGGACCAGGGGCTCGACATCCTGGCCGATGTGAAGAAGCGCCTCGGCGTGCCGGTGCTGACCGACGTGCATGCGGAACATGAAATCGCGGCCGTTGCCGCGGTGGTTGACGTGCTGCAGACGCCCGCCTTCCTGTGCCGCCAGACCGACTTCATCCAGGCCTGCGCCGCTTCGGGCAAGCCGGTGAATATCAAGAAGGGCCAGTTCCTCGCGCCGGGCGACATGAAGCAGGTGGTGCTGAAGGCCAAGGAAGCCAATGGCGGCGCCGACAGCATCATGGTCTGCGAGCGCGGCGCGTCCTTCGGCTACAACAACCTGGTGTCCGACATGCGCAGCCTGGCGATCATGCGCGAGACCGCTTGCCCGGTGGTGTTCGATGCCACGCATTCGGTGCAACTGCCGGGCGGGCAGGGCGATCGCAGCGGCGGCCAGCGCGAGTTCGTGCCGGTGCTGGCGCGGGCGGCGGTCGCGGTCGGCGTCGCCGGCCTGTTCATGGAAACCCATCCCGACCCCGCTCAGGCACTGTCCGACGGCCCCAACGCCTGGCCGCTGGGACAGATGGCTACGCTGCTCGAACAGTTGATCGAGCTCGATGCATTGGTCAAGCAGAAAGGAATGACAGCATGAGCAAGCCGGCTTACCTCATGGTGGATGCGCGCTCCAGCGATCCGGAGCGCATGGCGGAGTACCGCCGTCTGTCGCAGATCGCTGTCGCTGCATTCGGCGGTCGCTTTCTGGTGCGCGGCGCGCCCTACGAAACCCTGGAAGGCAGCTGGCAGCCGCAGCGCGTGGTCGTCGTCGAGTTTCCGAGCATGGACGCCGCCCGCAAGTTCTACGATTCTCCCGAATATGTTGCAGCGCGCGGCGCGCGGGCGGGCGTGTCGGATTTCGACATGCTCCTGGTTGAAGGCTATTGAATCAAACTTGAGGAAATCATCATGAGTGCAATCGTTGATGTCGTCGCCCGCGAAATCCTGGATTCACGCGGCAATCCCACCGTCGAAGCCGACGTCCTGCTCGAATCCGGCGTCATGGGCCGTGCCGCGGTGCCCTCCGGCGCCAGTACCGGCTCGCGCGAAGCCATCGAGCTGCGCGACGGCGACAAGGACCGCTATCTGGGCAAGGGCGTGGTGCGTGCGGTGGAGAACGTCAATACCGAGATTTCCGAAGCCATCATCGGCCTCGATGCCGAGGAGCAGGCCTTCATCGACATGGCCCTGATCGAGCTCGACGGCACCGAGAACAAGTCGCGCCTGGGCGCCAATGCGATCCTCGCGGTGTCGATGGCGGTGGCCAAGGCGGCCGCCGAGGAAGCCGGCCTGCCGCTGTATCGCTACTTCGGCGGGTCCGGTGCGATGCAGATGCCGGTGCCGATGATGAACGTCATCAACGGCGGCGCGCATGCCAACAACAACCTCGACATCCAGGAATTCATGATCCTGCCGGTCGGCGCGGGCAGCTTCCGCGAGGCGCTGCGCTGCGGCGCCGAGGTGTTCCACAACCTCAAGAAGCTGGTGGACAAGAAGGGCTACCCGACCACGGTCGGCGACGAAGGCGGCTTCGCGCCCAACGTCTCGGGCAACGACGAGGCCATCGAACTGATCCTGCGCGCGATCGAGTCGGCCGGCTACACGCCGGGCCAGGACGTGGTGCTGGGCCTCGATTGCGCGGCCTCCGAGTTCTATCGCGACGGCCGCTACGTGCTCGGCTCGGAAAAACTCGAACTGAGCTCGGAAGCCTTCGCCGACTACCTGGCGACGCTGGCCGACCGCTACCCGATCATCAGCATCGAGGATGGCATGGCCGAGGGCGACTGGCCGGGCTGGAAACTGCTCACCGACCGCCTCGGCAAGCGCGTGCAGATCGTCGGCGACGACGTCTTCGTCACCAACCCGAAGATCCTCAAGGAGGGCATCGCCCAGGGCATCGCCAATTCCATCCTGGTCAAGATCAACCAGATCGGCACCCTGACCGAAACCTTCGCCGCGGTGGAAATGGCCAAGCGCGCCGGCTACACCGCCGTGATCTCGCATCGCTCGGGTGAAACCGAGGATTCGACGATTGCCGACATTGCTGTCGGCTTGAATGCGATGCAGATCAAGACCGGCTCGCTGTCGCGTTCGGACCGCATCGCCAAGTACAACCAGCTGCTGCGCATCGAGGAGGACCTCGGCGATACCGTGTCCTACCCGGGACTCGACGCCTTCTACAACCTGAGGAAGTAGGCCGCGCGGCTTTCCCGATGAACTGGCCGACGCTGGTGCTGGTCGCCCTCATCGCCCTGCTGCAATATCCGTTGTGGTTGGGCAAGGGCGGCTGGATTCGCGTCTGGGACCATGAGCGCCAGTTGCAGGCGCAGCGCACCGCCACGCAGAAGCTCGAACAGCGCAATGCCGCGCTGGATGCCGAGGTGCGCGATCTGAAGTCGGGCACCGAGGCCATCGAGGAGCGCGCCCGCTATGAACTTGGCATGATCCGGGAGGGCGAGGTCTTCGTCCAGGTGCCGCAGACGGCGCCTGCACCTTCAGCCGTGCCGGCGGCGGTAAAGCCAGCCGCGGCGAAATAGCTCAGTCCGTCTGCTGCAGCAGCGCACGGTAGCGCCGTGCATTGTGCACATAGCCCTGTGCGGCCAGTCTCAGCCGTGCTACTTCGTCGTCGGTCAGCTGGCGCACCACCTTGCCCGGCGAACCCATCACCAGCGAGCGTTCCGGGATCACCTTGCCTTCGGGAATCAGGGAGTTCGCCCCGATGATGCAATGGCGGCCGATCACCGCCTTGTTGAGAATTACCGACTTGATGCCGATCAGGGTTTCGTCGCCGATGCTGCAGCCATGCAGCATCACCATGTGGCCGACCGTGACGCGGGCGCCGAGGGTCAGTGGCACGCCTTCGTCGGCATGCAGCACCGAGCCGTCCTGGATGTTGCTTTCGGCGCCGATGGTGATCGTGTCGTTGTCGGCGCGCAGCACTGCGTTCCACCAGATGCTGGCGTTGTCGCCAAGGCGCACGTCGCCGATCACGGTGGCATTGGGGGCAACCCAGGTATCGCGTCCGAGGCTGGGCTGGCGCTCACCGAGTGTGTAGATGGTCATGAGTCCGCTCCCCTGTTTCTAGCGCTCGCGCTTCTTCCACTCCGGCTTGGCGCCTGCCGGCTTCTTGCCGGCAGGCGGGGCGCGGCGCGGCGGACGGGTATCGACGAACTCTCCGGGCTCCATGACGCGGGTCTTGAGCGCGAACTGGCGGACGCGGATGCGGCGCAGGATGTCCATCAGGTCCGCCGGCAGCCCGGCCGGCAATTCCACCGAACTGTAGTCGTCGAACAGGTTGATCTGGCCGATGTCCTTGCCGGCGATGCCGGCTTCATTGGCGATGGCGCCGACGATTTCCTTGGGCAGCACGCCCTGGTTGCGGCCGATCTCGATGCGGTAGCGCGCCAGGTTACCCGGCGCAAACGCGCGCTGCTTGACCGGGGTGTCGCTGCGGCCGGCGGGGCGCTCGCGGCGCGGTTCGGCGGCGGCATTGCCTGCGTCGGTCTGGTTGCGCGCCTTGAAGTCCGGCTTGCGCTCGAAAGTCGGCGCTGGCGATACGGCGACCGGAGCGGCGTCGCGCGGCGCGTGGTCGTTGGCGCCCGGCATTTGCAGCGGACGCTCGCGCGTCGCCAGCCAGGCCAGCGCGGCGGCGATTTCGCGGGCGGCGATGTCCTGCTCGCCTTCCATGCGGCGCACCACGTCGAAGAAAAAGTCGAGCTTCTCGCCCTTGATGATGTCCACCACCTGCTGCGTGAACTGGGCGACGCGGCGATTCGCCACCTCGCCCGGGGTCGGCATGGTCAGCGCGGTGATCTTCTGCTTGGTGGCGCGCTCGATCAGCTTCAGCATGTACATCTCGCGCGGCGCCAGGAACAGGATGGCGCGCCCGGTGCGGCCGGCGCGGCCGGTGCGGCCGATGCGATGTACGTAGGCTTCGGTATCGTAGGGCACGTCGTAGTTGATGACGTGGCTGATGCGCGCCACGTCGAGGCCGCGTGCGGCGACGTCGGTGGCGACCACGATGTCGATGGTGCCGGCCTTGAGCCGCTCGATCACCTGCTCGCGCAGGCCCTGGGTCAGGTCGCCGTTCAAGGCCGCGACCGAATAGCCGCGCGCTTCCAGCTTGTCGGCAAGCTCGACGGTGGCGGTCTTGGTCCGTACGAAAATGATGGCGGCATCGAAGTCGTCTTCCACTTCGAGAATGCGCGTCAGCGCTTCGAGCTTTTGCCCGGTATGGGTCTGGCAGTAGGACTGGCTGGTGGTGACTACGGTCGAGGTGGCCGAGCGGATCTTGATTTCCTTCGGCTGGCGCAGGTGCTCGTGCGCCACGCGGCGGATCACGTCCGGCATGGTGGCCGAGAACAGCGCGGTCTGGCGCTCGGCCGGCGTGTGTTCGAGGATCCACTTGACGTCGTCGATGAAGCCCATGCGCAGCATCTCGTCGGCTTCGTCGAGTACCAGCATCTGCAGCTTGTCGAGCACCAGGCTCTTGCGCTCCAGGTGGTCCATGACGCGCCCCGGGGTGCCGACGATGACATGGGTGCCGCGCGAGAGTGCGCGCAGCTGCACCACCATGCTCTGTCCGCCGTAGATAGGCAGGACATGGAAGCCGGGCATGTGGTGGGCGTACTTTTGCAGCGCCTCGGCGACCTGGATCGCCAGTTCGCGCGTCGGCGTCAGGATCAGTGCCTGCGGCACAGCACGCTTGAGGTCGATCTTCTGCAGCAATGGCAGGGCGAAGGCGGCGGTCTTGCCGGTGCCGGTCTGCGCTTCGCCGAGCAGGTCGTGACCGGCCAGCAGCGGCGGGATGCAGGCGGCCTGGATCGGCGAGGGTGTCTCGTAGCCGACGTCAGCGAGTGCCTTGAGCAATGGTTGGGCAAGCCCGAGGGCGTCGAACCCGGCGGCAATAATGTCTGGGGAGGTGGTCATGGCGTACCCGCGCGGAGCAGGGATTTTCGAGGGAATTCGAGGAAAAGGCAGCGGGCCGGAAAGCTGAATCGGCCGCAGAACCGCGCATTATCCCAGAGTCGGAGCCAAAAAGCCCGCTTTATTCTCCGACTGCGTGGCGTTCGATCACGCCGTCGATGAATTTGCGTAGGAAGCCTTCAGTCTGCGCGCTGTGAAAGCGGTCGATTTCGACGCCGCGGCTGTAAGCGATCACGGTCGGAAAGCCGCGCACCTTGTGCCTTCCGGCGATGCGCATGTTTTCGTCGGCGTCTACATTGGCCAGCAGAAAGGCGCCGCCGTAGCTTTGCGCCAGGCGGTCCAGCAGCGGTCCCAGGATGCGGCAGGGCGCGCACCAGTCGGCGCCGATATCGACCAGCACCGGAGTTTGCTGCGAACGGGCCACCACCGCCGCGTCGAAGTCCTCCTCTGTGACATCGAACACCGTTGCTGCGGCATGTTGTAGCAAGTGCATCGGAAACTATTCCTGAGTCAGACCCGCAGCAGGGCGATTTTGAGCGGCGGCTGGCCGTCGGAACTGGGAAAATCGGCCTCCGGCATGATCCATTCCATCTCGCGGATCGGCCGGCCGGCCTTGGCCGCGCTGCGCTGCAACTGGTCGAGCCAGGCGTCGCGCTGCACGTCGGCGACGTTGTTGGTGCAGATCAGGGTGCCGCCGTTGGCGGTGCACAGCAGGGCCGGCTTGAACACCGCGGCGTAGTCATTGACCAGGTCCACCACGCCGAAAGGGCTCTTGGCATAGCGCGGCGGATCGAGAAACACCAGGTCGAAGCGCTGCGCTTCCAGCTTGGGGAAAGGCGGCATGCGCTTGCCGCGCACCCGCTCGGGCTGGCCGATGCCCGCATATTGGCGCATGGCGGCGAAGGCGTCGCTGATGACGAAGCGCGGTCGCACCGCCAACTCATTGAGGCGCGCATTTTCCTTGCCGACGGAAATGCTGGATTCGGCGAAATCGACATTGACCACGAAGCGCGCACCGGCCTTGGCCGCCGCGATGCCGACGCCGCAGGTATAGGCGAACAGGTTCAGCAGCGACTTGCCCGCCGCCTCCTGCATTACTCGCCGCCTTGCCGCACGCAGGTCGAGGAACAGCCACGGGTCCTGACCGGCATGGCGTCCGGCGATGCGGTAGATGACGCCCATCTCGTGGATCTCGCGCGGCAGCATCGCTGCTTCGAGCCGGTCTGCCGGCAGCGGATTGCCGATGCGCGAATTGGCCTGGCTGCGATCGTTGTAGACCACCGTCAGGCCCGGCAGGAGGGGAGTGTAGAAGGCTTCCACCGCTACCAGCGCCTCCGGCGTCAGCGGGCTGTGGAAGCACTGCACCAGCAGCAACTCGCCATAACGGTCGATGGTCAGGCCGGGATGGCCCTCGACGCTGCCATGAAACAAGCGGTAGGCGTCGGTCTGCTCGGCATGCAGCCGCGGCAGCAACTCAGCGCGCGCATCGAGCGCGGCGGCAAGCAGGGGGAACAGGGCATCGGACATGGCGGCTTCTCGGCAAGGGCTTTGCAAGGGCCCCAAGGCGCCGATTGCAGAAAGGCCGCCATCTTACTTGGCTTGGACCCGGAGTGAATGAACCGCTGATGTAAAATTCTAGCCCAACAGATATTTCCCGATTGACTTGGTATGAATTCCAAACCCAAACAACAATGGATCAACTTCAGCGAGGTTGCCATCGGTCAGCGTTTCTTCGACCCGATCAGCGCGGAATATTTCGTGAAACAGAGCGCCAGCCTGGCCGCCATGGTCACGGGTATCGGCGATGGCACGATACCCGATGAATTTGAAGCAGATGATGTGGTAGGTATCGATCAGTAGCGATACGATCATGAAACAACACTGGATTGCGCTTGGCCTTTGCCTGTCTCTCGCCGGCTGCGCCAGCTATGACGGCGCCGGATTGCGTCCGGGCGCCGGTGCCGACGAAGTTCGCGCACTCATGGGCGAACCCGGCACGATCTGGCGCGAGGCCGACGGCGGCGCCACCTGAGAATATCGGCGCGGACCGCAAGGCCTGCAGACTTACATGGCACGCATGGGCAGCGATGACCGCCTGCTTGAAATTCGCCAGGTGCTGAACACCGAAAACTTTGCCCGCATTCGTCCCGGAACGACCACGCGCGACGAGGTGCGCCGCATGCTGGGTGCGCCGGCGCGCGAACTCTACTTCGTGCTGAAGGACGAGGAGGTCTGGGACTATCGCTACTTCCACGAGCCCAGCCGGTACGACTACGCCTTCAGCGTGCATTTCAATCGACAGGGCGTCGTGAGCGGGACCGAAACCGTTCCGGACGATCCCCGCTACTTCTCGTCCGGCGCCGACGGGCTCAACTGATCTGCGCGCTGCGAGGCTGCCCGCAACAGGGGGCAAGCTCCCGGGATTCGCCAGCCACTGCCGGCACAGGCGAAGCAACGGGGACCGCAGTCCCCGTTGGCACGATTCGGTTCGAGTCTGCCTTGCGTCAGTCTTCGTACTTGAAGGACATTGAAACGCGCGCCCGATAGGCCGCCACCTTGCCATTCTCGATCTTCATGTCGAGCTTGGTAACCTCCGCCACGCGCAGGTCGCGCAGGGTCTTGGCCGCTGCTTCCACCGCCGCGCGCGCGGCATCTTCCCAGGATGTCGGACTGGAACCGACAACTTCAACGATCTTGTAGACGGGATTTGCGCTCTTC
The DNA here is from genome assembly GCA_028065725.1 of Betaproteobacteria bacterium. The sequence goes on along the minus strand of JAPTVL010000268.1, from coordinate 205,592 downwards.
GATTTCTTTGCCATGGTCGCCTCCGATGAACTTATGGGTTGCGCTGAGCTCTGCATCAGCGAATCCATCATAGTCCAATCGGTCGAATCATGCCGGATCAATGGCGGGAGTCGGCGCTGGCGGCCAGCCTGTACCGGCGCATGCGCGGGCTGCAGGCGCGGCACTGGCTGGAAAGCGCAATGCGCCGCAGGCGCATATGCTTGGCGAAGTGCTCAAACAGTCGCGCAGCTCCGCCGACCGCTGATCGAGCGCGATTTCGTCGCTTTTCGCCGTACCGCCAGCGCCGACTCTTGTGACGCCTAGCCGCCGGCGATGATCGGTACCAGGCTTACGCGGTCGCCGCTGTGCAGGGCCTTGCCGGATTCGCCGAACAGCAGCATTTCGCCGTTGACCGTGACGTTCCAGGTCGGATCGTCGAGTGACGAGCGCGCCTCGGGCAGGTGGCGGCGCAAGGCGCTGCGCAATTCGCTGACGTTGGCCACCGGCTGGTCGATGACGATGGACTTTTCCGGTGCGCCGGGCAGCGGTTTCGGCAATTCGACACGCAGCGCGAAGCCGGTGGCGGCCAGTGCCAGCCGCTCGTGCCAGTCGGCATGCGGCACGCCTTCGGCATTGAGTCCGGTCAGTTCGTAGAAGCGCGCCTTCATGGCGTCGAATTCCTTGCGGTCGATCTTTTCACCCTTGAACGGGCCGGTGTCGATGCTTTCCTCGAACCAGCGTTTGGGCAGGGTGTCGTCTTTCGCACGCAGGCCGAGGCGGAAATTCAGCAGGTGTTCGAGGCCGGTGATATTGCGCCCGACCTCGTCGAGCTGTTCGGCCGTCACCGCCTCGCCGGTCATGGTGCCGAGCTGGGTGGCGAAGTCGCCGCAGTCGGGCAGGGTGGGCGAGTTGAACAGCTTGGTGTTGAAGCGACACATGCCGACCGAGTCGCCGACGGCGAAGGTGTTTTCGCAGCGGCGTACGGCGATTTCCTTGCCTTCATAGCTGTTCGGCTGCGGCGCCACGGTGCCGCCGTAGAGCTGGGTCTTGAACGGGGCGTCGTCGTTGACGCGGGCGTTGATTTCCAGCGTGACGCGGTTGCGCAAATGATCCATGCCACGCGTGGCGACCGAGAGGCCGAGGGCGAAAGCCTTGAGGATGCGCGCATCGTGCGGATCGGACTGGAACAGGCCCTTGACCGCCATGCGGTAGTCGAGCGCCTCTTTTGGATACTTGCCGCGCTCCACGGCGCGTGCCGAGTCGGCGATGGTGTCGCCGAAGCCTTCGCGCCTGGCGGTCATGAACAGCAGCTTTTCGATGGTCTCGTAGTTGCCCCACGAAAGATCGAGGCCGCCGGTATGGCTGGCGTCGATGATGCCGCGCTGCCAGAGTTCCATGGCCCAGGAAATCGCGCTGCCGGTGGAGGCCGAGTCGAGACCGAGGTCGTTTAGGATGTTGTTCAGGCGCAGGACGTGTTCGGGTTCGCGCAGGCCGATCATCGGGCCGAACTTTCCTACCGTCACATACTCGGGGCCATCGCCTTTGTCATATTTGTCGAAATGCCCGTCGCCCTTGATGCCGTTATAGGTGCGCCGCTTGTGGTGGTCCACGTCGGCCTGGGCCTTGTCGTAGCTGGCATTGCCCTTGAGCCCCAGCAGCGCGGCCGAACCCCAGCCGCCCTTGCCTTCCGGCGTCATGTCGTTCTGGTTGCGGCATTGCACCGGGCACTTGAAGCAACCGTCCATGGCCGGACGGTAGGGATCGAAATTGTCGGCATCGAGCGAGTCGTGCCAGGCGGTGGTCTGGTTGTTCATGGTGCCCAAGGCGCCGAGCACGCGCGAAGGCTTGTAGAGGAAGGGCGTGCCCACCTGTTTCAGCGCGTTCTTGATCACCGAGGTCGAGGTGATCTTCCTGCCGATGATCTTGTTGTGGGCCTTGAGTTCCTTCACCAGTGGCGCCTCGGCGGGCTTGCCGTGGATCATGATGGCCTTGAGGCGCAGCGCGCCCATTTTGGCGCCGCCGCCGCCGCGCGCCCAGATTGACTTGATGCCGCCCATGATGCCGCTGCACAGCACCAGGTTTTCGCCGGCCGTGGTGATGCGCGCCAGCGCCATGTCCTTGCGTTCGGTGCAGTGGAAGTCGCGCTCGATGGCGGCCGCGGTATCAAGGTTGTCGAGGCCGACGTAAGGCGTCGCGTCGAGGAATTCGATCGCGTCGTGCGAGATTTTCAGCAGCGTCCATTGCGGCGCCAGGCCATACAGCACGATATGGTCGTAGCCGAGGCGCTTGGTGAAGGCGGGGAAATAGTCCCCCGCGCTGGCATCGAGGAAGGCATTGCTGTCGGGCGAACGGCTGGTGAAGTTGCCGCGCGTGGCCGAAGGCATGCTGCCGGTCAGCGTCCCGGCGCCGAAGATCAGCGGCACTTCGGGATCGAGCGCGTCCTTGTTCTCGTCCAGCAGGTTGTAGAGCAGCACCATGTTGGCGCCGCGGCCGCCGAGGAAGCTGCGCATGATGTCGGCGGGCAGGTACTTGCTGCGGGTCTCGCGGCGCTCCAGGTCGACGAACAGCACCGCGCCCTGGGTCGGGTACTGCGGCGCATCGTGCATGCGCGCGCACAACTGATCGATTTTGCTTCTGACGCTCATTGTCGACGCTCCATGGCCGTGGTCCGGCGATGGAAAATAGTATACGACATAAATGATTGGATGTCCATCATTATCGGGCGCAATGGGGGCGACCGGGGTGCTACAGCCGCGACTCAGCGATGCTGGGGGAAGACCTTCTGCAGCAGGGCGATGAAGGTGTCGCGCTCCGCCGTGCTGAAATTCTGCAGCAGGCGCTTTTCGTGCTGGCTGACCTGGCGCTTGAGCTTGCGCAGCAGGGCAGCGCCGGCATCTGTCAGGCGGATCGCGTTGGAGCGGCGGTCGTGCAAGGCGACCCGGCGTTCGACCAGGCCGCGCCGCACCAGATTGTCGATCACGGTAACCACGGTCGAGCGATCGAGATGGGTGGCGCGGGCCAGTTCGCTCTGCTTGAGATCGGGATTGGCTTCGATGATGACCAGTACGCCGAACAGGCCGGGCGTCACATCCTCCTTGCCGGGGCCCTCGGAAAAGTCCCGGAACAGGGCGATCTGGGCCATGCGCAGATGGTAGCCGACCAGGTCGGGCAGCAGCCCATAATCGAGAGCGGATTTCTTTTTGGCAGCGGAGGTGGCGGGCATGGCGGGTTCTGGTCGATTCGAAGAGGTATGCGAATTTGCTGGATTCGCAGCCCGATTATGACCGCTGAAAATGCCGTGAGTCAAATGCAGGGTGCGCCGGCGCCGTGTCGTCGACGCCGACTTCTTAAGCCAGTGTCCTATTCGCAGAGCTTCACATGAAAGCGCTTGGCCTTCATTTCGAAGCGCGGCAGCATGTTGCGTGCGACATGATGCACGCGCGGACGGAAGGCCAGCATCGAATCGAGCTTGATCGCGATTTCGTGCACCACCTCGGGATCGGCTCCTTCGCAGAGTTCGACCTCGATGTCCATCTCGTCCATCTGCTTGACCTTGTTCACCGTGATGCGGAACTCGTCCACCTCGGCAAACTTGCGAATGATGTTCTCCACGCCGGCGGGGAAGACATTGACGCCGCGCACCGTGACCATGTCGTCGGCGCGGCCGAGGATGCCGCCCTCGAAGCGCAGCGAGGTGCGGCCGCATTCGCAGCGGTCGAGGTTGACGCGCACCAGGTCGCCGGTACGGTAGCGGATCACCGGGAAGCCCCAGCGCCCGAGATTGGTGATCACCAGTTCGCCGCGTTCCCCCGGGGCCACGGCCACGCCGGTCTGCGGATTGATGACTTCGGCGATGTATTCGCTTTCGATCAGGTGCGTGCCGCCGGGCTGCACATGGCATTCGAAGGAATGGGCGCCGACTTCCGAGGCGCCGGCATGGTCGAAGCACTTGGCGGTCCATGCATCCTGGATGCGGGACTTGGTGGCCGGGATGTTGGCGCCCGGCTCGCCGGCATGTACCGTGGCCTTCATCGGAATCGAGTCGATGTCGAAGCCGATTTCATGGGCCACCTCGGCCAGGCGCAGGGCGTAGGTTGGCGTGCAGCAGAGCACCGTGGCGCCGGTTTCGCGCATCAGCTCCAGACGTTGCTGGGAATCGCGTCCGCCGCCCGGAATCATGGTTGCGCCGATCTTGCGCGCGCCCTCGACCGCCGCCCAGAAGCCGATGAAGGGGCCGAAGGCGAAGGCCATGAATAGCCGGTCGGACGCAGTGACGCCGGCGCCGGCCAGCACATGGCCCCAGCAGCGGCCCCACCAGTCCCAGGATTCGTGGGTGTCCATCACCTTGAGCGGCACGCCGGTGGTGCCCGAGGTCTGGTGCATGCGCACGTAGGCCTCGACCGGATAGGTCAGGTTGCTGCCGAAGGGGCCGTGGGCGGCCTGGTCGTCCATCAGCTCGCCCTTTTTGGTGAAGGGCAGCTTGTGCAGGTCATCGAGGCTGCGGATGTCGCCGGGCGATACGCCGGCGGCCTGCCACTTCGCGGTGTAGAAACCGTTGCGACCCCACAGCTCCTTCATCATGGCCTGCAGCTTGCCGTATTGCAGCGCCGCGAGTTGCTCGCGCGGCAGGGTTTCGGTTGCTTCGTCAAAGTAGCTCATCTGCTATTCACCTCGATCGGGTAAGGCATACGGGAGCAAGTGTTGCTCAGACGGCGTTCCAGAGTTTCTCGGCGATGCGTCGGGCCAGCACGGGTGCCACGCCGCGGCGGTAGAGCATGTCCACCACCGTGGTACGCATGGCACCGGCGGCGATTTCGGTTTGGGCCGTGATCAGGGCGAGTGCCGAGGCATCGAGCGGCTTGCCGCGGAGTTCGGCCAGACCTTCGACCGCCAGCGGCCGCGAGGCGACGCCGGTGCAGGCGATGCGCAGGTCTTCCAGCGCGCCGTCCGTGCGTTTCAGGGCCACGGCGACGCCGGCCAGCGGGAAATCGATGGCGCCGCGCACGCGGACTTTTTCGTAGGCGCTGGTCCAGCCCGCACGTGGCGGAACATGCACCGCGATCAGCAGTTCGTCGGGCGCCAGCGTCAGCCAGGCCATGCCGTCGTCGCGATAAAAGTCGGCGCTGGCGACACGGCGGCTGCCCTTCGGCCCGAGGATTTCAAGCTCGGCGTCGAGCGCGATCAGGGCCGGCGCGACGTCGCCGCTGAAGGCCGCGTAGCAGCGCTTGGACTTCTTGGCGACACGGCAGCCGTCGCCCTTGAGCTTCATGCAGTAGTCGTTGCTCTTGCGCCAGTATTCGCTCTGGTTGTAATAGACGCAGCGCGTGTCGAGGCAGAGGTTGCCGCCCAGCGTCGCCGCCGCGCGGTGCGTCGGGCCGGCCACCGCGGCGGCGGCTTCGGCCAGTGCCGTGAAGCGCTGGCGGATCGCCGCATCGCCGGCAATCGCCGCCAGCGTGGTGCCGGCGCCGATGCGCAGGGCATCGCCGCTGAAATCGATATGGCTCAGCTCGGCGATGCCGCCGAGGTCGATGACCACGCCGGGTTCCGCCAGACCGCGGCGGATGTTGGGCAGCAGGTCGGTGCCGCCGGCGATGTAGCGGCTGGCGGCGTTGGCCGCGCGCATGGCAACGGCATCGGCGGCGGTGGTCGGCCGCAGCAACTGGAAATCGGGCAGGGCACTCATCAGGCTTGCTCCTCGTTGGTGGCGGCGTTACGCGCCTCCTGCATGGCGGCGAACACGCGCGGCGGCGACAGCGGCAGCGCCTTCACGCGCAGGCCGGTGGCATCCTCGACCGCGGCGGCGACCGCCGACATGATTCCGGACAGCGGGCCTTCGCTGGCCTCCTTGGCGCCGAAGGGGCCGTTGGGGTCCATGCTTTCGACGATATGCACCTCGATGTCGGGCGATTCGACAATGGTCGGCACGCGGTAATCGAGCATGTTGGGCACCATGTGGCGTCCGTTCTCGTAGATCGTTTCCTCGCACAGGGTCTGCCCCAGGCCCATCCAGACGGCGCCCTGCACCTGGCCCTCGACCGCCATCGGATTGATCGCGCGGCCGCAGTCGATCGCCGCCCAGATCTTGTCCACGGTGACGATGCCGAGGTCCATGTCGACGCTGACTTCGGCCGCCTGCGCGACATAGGAAAAGCCCATCGTCGAGCCCACGGCGCCACCGCGCTGCTTGCCGCCCTGAAACTCGATGGGGCAGGTGAAGGTACCATTCACGGTCAGCATGCCGACGCCGACCAGCGCTTCCTCGGCGATGTCATCGAAAGAAACGTGCTGATCGGGATCGGCGGCGATAGCCGCGCCTTCGCCATACCAATCGACTTCGGCTGCATTTACTTTTAGGCGGTGCGCGGCGGCTGCCACCAGCAGCTTCTTCAGCTTCTGGGCGGCGTCGGCCGCGGCGTTGCCAACCATGAAGGTCACCCGCGACGAATACGAGCCGTTGTCCTTCGGCGTGATTGCCGAATCGTTGGCGATGAGACGCAGACGGCGGTGATTCACACCCAGTATTTCGGTGACGATTTGCGTGATGATCGTTGACGAGCCTTGGCCGATATCGGCGGCGCCGGTAAGAATAGTGATGCCGCCATCGAAATCGAGGCGGAGGACAATGGTCGCGTGCGGCTGGCCGGTGAAATGCACGGGCTTGGCCGAACCGCTGACGAAATGCGAGCAGGCCATGCCCAGTCCCTTGCCCATGTTGCCTTGCCGGTTCAGCTTGCCCTTGCGTTCCTTCCAGCCGCTGGCGCGCTCGACCCAGTCGAGGCAGTCGCCGAGGCCGTAGGACATCACCTTGAGGCCATTGATCGTGTCGGTCGGCGCCCGCAGCAGGTTGCGGCGGCGAATCGCGATCGGGTCGATGCCCAGCTCGGCCGCCATCGTGTCGAGCAGCGACTCGAAGGCGAAGCGGATGTTCACCGTGCCGTGGCCGCGCATCGCGCCGCAGGGCGGCGTGTTCGAATACACGCGGTAGCCGTCGTACTTCACCGCCGGCAGGTTGTAGAGACCATTGAGCAGCGCGCCGGAATACAGGATCGTGACCAGGCCGTAGCCGCCGTAGGCGCCGCCGCGCTGGACCACTTCCGCCTCGCAGGCGGTCATGCTGCCGTCGCGTTTCAGGCCGAGCTTGATGCGGATTTGCGTCTCGGGCCGGCCGCGGTGGGTCAGGAAAGCCTCTTCGCGCGCCATCAGCAGGCGGACGGCGCCGCGCGCTGCCCGCGCCAGAAGCGAGACGATGACTTCGAAATTGAGCGGCTCCACGCGGTGGCCGAAACCGCCACCGACAAAGGGCTTGATGACGCGGATGTGGGCCGCTTCCATCTTGAGGCATTGCGCCAGCGTCAGATGCACGTAATAGGGCACCTGCGTCACCGACCACAGGGTCAGGTGGCCGCGCTCGGGCTCATAGGTGGCCATCGCCGCGTTCGGTTCCATCATCGCGTGATGGACCTCGGCGCATTCATAGTTTTCCTCGCGCACCAAGTCGGCGGCGGCGAATCCCGCCGCGGTGTCGCCGAATTCGTTATGCACAGCGCGTTCGATGTTTCCCTGCTTGTTGTCGTGTAGGAGCATGGCGTCGGGTTCGCGCGCCGCGGCAGCCTTGAAGTAGGCCGGCAGTTCGCGCACGCGCAGGCGGATGCGGGACAGCGCCAGATCCGCCGTGGCTTCGTCGACCGCGGCCACTGCCGCGACCGGTTCGCCGATGTAGCGGATGCGCTCCCGCGCCAGAGGAAACTCGTTCTGCGCGATCGGGATCACGCCATAGGGGACGTCGCAATCGGCACCCGTCACGATGGCGCGGACGCCGGGAAGTTTCAGTGCCTCGCTGATATCGACTTCCAGCAGCTCGGCATGGGCATAGGGGCTGCGCAGTATCTTGCCGACCAGCGCGCCATTGGCCGGCAGGTCGGCCGTGTAGCGCGCCGTGCCGGTGACCTTCTCGATGCCATCGACCAGCGGCATGCGGGCGCCGACGCCGCGGTCCGACCTATTTCCCAGCCGGTTCGCCGGGATCGGCTTGACTTTGCGATCGGGAGCGTTCATAGCGCGCGCTCCTTGCCGCAGGCCGCCTCGACCGAATCCAAAATTTTGACATAGCCGGTGCAGCGGCACAGGTTGCCGGCCAGCGCCGCCTGGATCTCCTCGCGTTCGGGATGCGGGTTCTTGCGCAGCAGGCCTTCGGCCGCCATCAGCATGCCCGGCGTGCAGAAGCCGCACTGGGTGCCGAGCTTTTCGTGGAAGGCGCGCTGCAGGCGCGAGATGTTGCCCTCGGTGGCGAGGCCTTCGACCGTCTCGACGCGGCGCCCGGCGACGCTGTGCGCCAGCGTGCTGCAGGCCAGCCGCGGCTGGTCGTCGACAAGCACGGTGCAGGCGCCGCATTCGCCGCCGTCGCAGCCCTGCTTGGTGCCGGTGAGGCCTAGGCCGTCGCGCAGGTAATCGAGCAGCAGCGCGTTCTCGGCGACGGCTTCCTCGCGCCAGCGCCCGTTGATCCAGAGACCCAATATTCGCTTCATGCTTCCTCCTCTTGGTGTGCTTGTGCCTGCCGTGCGGCAGGGATGGCGGCTCAGGCCGCCTTCAGCGCCTTCAGGCGTTCGTACTTGGCCTGCAGCTCGTCCTTGCTTTCCTTGTGCGCCGGATCGGGCACGATGGCGCGCACCGGGCAGACCTTGACGCACTGGCTGACGGCGAAATGCCCGACGCATTCGGTGCACTTGTCGGGATCGATTGTGTAGACGTCATCGTCGTCCACCGAGATCGCCTTGTTCGGGCAGGGCGCCTTGCAGACGTCGCAGGCGATGCAGAGTTCGTTGATGATGAGGGCCATGTAGCTTCCTTTCGATCGAAGGGTTGGTCTTTATTCCTGGCACAGCGGCGGATCGGGATCCTCGATTGCCTGCGCGTCGCCGGGGCCGCATTCGGCCAGCCAGGCTTCCAGCCAGCCGATATGCTCCTGTTCTTCCTCGGCGAACTGGCGGGCCAGGGTTTGCACCGCGCTGTTGGTCGCGGTCAGCGCAATGCCGGCATAGAATTCCGCCGCGCGGCGCTCATGCTCGAAGGCGAGCAGGATGGCTTCCCGCACCGACAGTTGATAGTGCACCTTGGTGAAGTCGATGGCTTCCGGGCTTTCGTTGTTGCGCCACTTGAAGTCCCACGGTGCGATATGTGGCAGTTCGAACTTGCTGCACATCTCGGTCAGGTCGCCGAGGTGTTCCTTCTCTGCCTGTTCCAGGCGGCGGAAGATCGCCGCGACCGCCGGCTTGCGGTGGGTATCCATCTGGTCGGCCAGTTCGCCGTAGCGCTCGGCAGCCTCGGTCTCCATGGCCAGGGCATGGGCCAGGAGTTCGGGCAGGGTGTTGATGCCGGTCTGGTCGGGTGCGACCGCACTCATAACGCGAACCTCGCTTCGAGTTCCGCGATCGTTCCGTTGGAACTCTCGAATTCCGGGCGGAAGGGCGGCCGGCTGCCCTTGAACAACACCTTGCCGACGTTGAAGCCGTCGTCGGTCATCAAGCGGCGCGCGGCGCGCGCGGCGTCGTCGGTGTAGTCCACCACGGCGGTGCGCACGGTGTCGCGCCACTCCTGCTGTTCGGGGCGGAAGGTGACGCAGGGACTGAGCACCTGTACCAGCGAGAAACCCGGATGCTGGATGGCTTCGACCATGATCCTGGCCATGTTGATGGGGTCGCTCGATGAAACCCGGGCGATGAAGTTGGCGCCCGAAGCGAGCCCCACCACCAGCGGCTGGAAGGGATTGATGCCGGTGCCTTCCGGGGTCAGCTTGCTGCCTTCCCAGTCGGGCGCGGTGGTTGGCGAGGCCTGGCCCTTGGTCATGCCATAGACCTGGTTATCCATCACGATGTAGGTGATGTCGACGTTGCGCCGGCAGGCGTGCAGGAAATGGTTGCCGCCGATCGAGAAGCCATCGCCGTCGCCGCCGGTGACCAGCACTGTCAGGTCGGGGCGCGCCAGCTTGAGGCCGGTTGCGACGGGCAGGGCGCGGCCATGCACGCCGTGGAAGCCGTAGACGCTGGTGTAGGCCGGAATCCGCGAGGAACAGCCGATGCCGGATACGACGGCGACTTCCTCGGGCGGCAACGCGAGCTCGGCCAGCGCCCGGGTGATCGCGTTGAGCACGGTGTAGTCGCCGCAGCCCGGACACCAGATCGGTTTGAGCTCGGACTTGTAGTCCTTGGCGGCGTACTTCTTCTTCTGCGCACAGCTTTCCATTACGCGCTCCCTGCAGCGAGTTGATTCAGTTGTTCCAGGATCTGGTTCGGGCCGAAGGCCAGCGGACCGCCGTGGTGCAGCGAAATCGTCTTGGCCGGCAGCTCGTAGAAGGCGCGCAGCATGCGGTAGAACTGGCCGCTGTGCGACTGCTCGACGACCACCGCGCGCTTAAATCCCTTGAGCGCTGCGGCCATTTTTTCCGGCTGCACCGGCGCGATCAGGCGCAGCGAGATCAGGCGCGCCTTGCCGCCGGCGTCCGAGTAACGCTGCAGGGCTTCGCGCGCCGGGCCGGTGGCGGAACCCCAGGTGATGATCGCCGTGTCGCCAGCGCCGACTTCTGCATCCTCGATGTCGGCCCAGTGATCGCCGTAGTTGAACTGGCTGATCTTGCGGCTCCGCTTGTCCATCTGCGCCAGGTGGTCCGAAGCCTGCGAGGAGGGCGTGCCGAATTCGTTGTGTTCCAGCCCGTCGGCGGTGTGGGTCAGTCCCGGCGTGCCGGGAATCGCCATCGGCGAGACGCCGGAACCGGTGACGGCATAACGCTTGTAGCGTTCGCCTTCGACGGCGGCCTTCGCCGTTTCGCGCTGGCCGATGAAGGCCAGTTCCGCCGGCCTGGGCAGGATGGCGCGGGCCTGGCCCATGGCCTGGTCGGTGAGGACCATGGCCGGCGCCTGCATGGCTTCGGCCAGATGCACGGCCCACTGCGTGGTGAACAGGCAATCGGACACCGAGTTGGCGGCGACCACGATGTGCGGCGCGTCGCCGTGCAGGCCGTACACGGCGATGTTGAGGTCGCTCTGTTCCGATTTGGTGGCGATGCCGGTCGAGGGGCCGACGCGCATCACGTCGACCACCACCAGCGGCACCTCGGCGGCGACCGCGAGGCCCAGCGATTCGATCATCAGCGACAGGCCGGGGCCGGAGGTGGCGGTCATCGCCGGCACGCCGCCGTAGGAGGCGCCGATGATCTGATTGATCGAGGCCAGTTCGTCTTCGGCCTGCACCAGCATGCCGCCGACCTTGGCCAGCGAGGGCGCCAGCCATTCCAGCACTTCGGTGGCGGGCGTGATCGGGTAGGCGGCGACGAAGCGCACGCCGCCGCGAATCACGCCGAGGCCGGTGGCTTCGTTGCCGGTGATGCTCCAGCGCGGTCCGCTGGTTCCGGACACCGCCGGTAGTTTCGGGATCGCCGGTAGCTCGGCCGCCGCGGCGAAGCCGGCATGGAAGGCGGCCATGCTGGCGTCGATCGCGGCCTGGCCCTTGCGCTTCAGGTTGTCTTCGACCACCGCCTGCATCGCCTCGGGCGGCAGGCCGATCATCGCGGCGATGGCGCCCAGGGCGACCATGTTGGGGCGGCCGTTTTCGATCTTTTCGGCAATCGCCGTCATCGGCAGCGCGGCCTGCCGCGGGCGGCCAGCCAGCAGGGCGGCGGGGGCATCGCCGTGGGCCGGATCGCCGACGATCAGGCTCTCGGCGACCAGCGGAATCTCGGCCGAGAAGCGGCCGATGTTGTCCCAGTCGATGGCCATCAGCAAATGGAAGCTGTCGTCGTGCGACATGATCGGCTCGGTGGCGAAGCGCAGCATGGCGGCGGCTTCGCCACCGCGGATCTGCGGCCCCGAGGAACGGCTCATCAGGGCGTACCAGCCGGCCTTGGCGGCGGCATCGAGCAGCAGCGATCCGGCGGTGACCACGCCGGCGCCGCCGCTGCCGGCGATGACCAGCGAAACACTGTTGATTGTCACGAGCTTCCTCCTCCGTTTGCAACGCCGCGTTTTCGCTACGCGGGCGCTTTGTTGAATCCTGATTAAATCAAACCTAAATAACCATACCAATGACGTAGGATATATGCGAGAATGATGGAAGTCAAATCATTTGTAGTCCATCATAAAACCCTGATACAGGTCGCCGTCGCGCCATCGCCGACTTTCATTTATTGGTCAGACGGGACTGGCGGTTTGCAGAAAACTGCGGCTCTCGCCGTCGAGTACCAGGCAGGTCAGAACGCCGCTGCGGTAGGCGCCGGTATCGATGCCGATGCGGTTGCGGCGGACGTCCGGTTGCGGGCTGATGCTGTGGCCATGCACGATGATGGCGCCGTGATCCGCCTCGGAATCGAGAAAGCTGCGGCGGATCCACATGCAGTCGTGGTCGTTCTGCTCGTCGAGCGCTATGCCCGGGCGTATCCCGCCATGCACGAAGCAGTAGTCGCCGGCGCGGTGGCGCACTCCCAGCGCGCGGAAGAAGGCGAGGTGTGATGGCGGCAGTGCGGCGGCCAGGCTCGCGCGCAGTTGCGCGACGCTGGCAGCGTCGCGCGCCAGATGATCCCCGATCGCAACGCCGTAGGCAGCCAGGGTGTCGAGGCCGCCGTAGTCGAACCAGTGGGCGCCGGCGGCGATGTCGCCATCGATGAAGCGCAGCAGCAGGTCCTCGTGGTTGCCCTTGAGCGTCACGCGCTCGAAGCCGTCTGGCAGCCATTCGATGACCCGCTCCACCACGCGGGGCGAATCCGCGCCGCGGCTGACATAGTCGCCGAGATAGACCACCCGCTTGCGCGCCGCCGGGCGCAGGCGCGCATCGGCCTCGATGCGGCGCTGCATGTCGTCGAGCAGGTCGAGCCGGCCGTGCAGGTCGCCGATGGCATAGATCAGCGTTGCGTCAGGAGTCCGGCTTTTCATTCGGCTCGCATCGCCCGACCGGGTTCAGGCGGCGAAGTCGCGCATTTCGGCATATACCGCCTGTTCCATCTTCAGCATGGCTTCGCGCTGTGCGGCCGGCCATTCGTACATCAGGGCCGTGGTGCTGACGCCGGTCCAGGACTGGTCCTTGGCGCCCATCACATCCATTTCGAAGAGCTGGATCGAATAGGGCGCTGCGGCATCGATCCGTTCCTTGATCATGCGCGATCTGCCTTTGACCAGAAAGCTGATGTCGCCGGGACCGATAATCTGGATCGAGGCCTGGCCGCTGCGCTGCAGGTTGGTCATGGACGAGCCGCCGACATCGACCGCGAAGCGCAGGCGTTTGTCATCGAGGCTCAGCGCCCAAGTGTAGGCAGACGTGGAATAGCCATCGGCACCGCTGGTGAGCAGCAGCGCCGGGGCGCCGGGGCGCAGGTAGCCGACGAGTTTCTCCGGCAGGGCAGGGGTGATGTTGCCGATCATGGTGTGGATCTCCTGATGTTCTGGTCGGTGCGGCGTGCCCCGCGCCAGTGCGCAATCGTGTCGCCGACGACCTGATAAAGCCAGAGGTCGGTGGCGCTGCCGTCTTTCGGCGGCGGCTGCAGCGGCAATTCATTCGCGGCAAACAGGCGTGCGTCGCTGGCATCGTCGCCGGCACGCAGGCTGCCGCCGCAGGAATGGGCGCGGTAGGCGACGATCAGCACATCGACGTCCACCTGCGAATAGACGCCGATCAGGTCGTCGAGTTCGATCAACAGCCCGCACTCCTCGTGCGCTTCGCGGCAGACCGCCGCGGGCACCGATTCGCCGCACTCGACGTAGCCGGCGGGAGGTGCCCAGTAATCCGCCAGCGGCGCCGCGCTGCGGCGGATCAGCACCAGGCGGTCCTCGTGTTCGATCAGCGCCATGCCGACCGGCGCCGGGTTGCGCCAGGCGACGAAGCCGCAGGCGGGGCACTGCGGGCGCTCTTTGCCGCCGAGCATGGCTGGAGCCATCGGCGTCGCACACTGGCTGCAGAAGGCGGCGGTCATTCGATTTGCATTTGCAGCGTCACGCGATCGCCGTCGTTCAGGTGCAGTTCCTCACGCACGGCCACCGGCGCGACGATTTCCAGCTTGTGCGCGGGGTAGTCGCCGACTTCAGGCAGCACCGCCGCGCCGGCGACCGAGCCGTCGATCAGCACGGCGAAGCACTTGGCGGCGCAGAAGCCGGCCTGCGGCTCGATGGCGATGCCGGCCGCGAGTTGCATCGCCTCGCGCGCGGCGATCCAGTCGGCGCCTTCCAGGCTCAGGTTCAGCGTGCCGGGATAGGGCCGATAACCCAGCTTGTCGCGAAATTGGCGATCGACCCAGTCCAGTGCGATGAAGCCGGCGCCTTCGCCGAGCCCGCTGCACAGGGTGCCCTCCAGCGTCATGCGCATCGCGTCATTGGCCGGACTTGGCCTTCTCGCGTTCCTCGTTGCCGGTCCAGCGCTTGAACAGATTGAGTTCGACGCCGAGGTCGAACTGGTCGAGCGCCTTGTTCACCGACTGGTCGATGATGTCCTCCAGTGTCTTCGGCCGATGGTAGAAGGCCGGCAGCGGCGGCACCAGCACTGCGCCGGCTTCGGTGACCTGGCTCATCAGGCGCAGGTGGCCGAGGTGCAGCGGCGTCTCGCGCAGCATCAGCACCGTCTTGCGGCGTTCCTTGAGGCAGACGTCGGCGGCGCGGATCAGCAGGTTGGTGTTGAAGGAATTGGCCAGCGCCGAGAGCGTCTTGATCGAGCAGGGCGCGATGACCATGCCGGCCGTCTTGAACGAGCCCGAGGAAATGCAGGCGCCGACGTCGTTGATGTCGTGCACATAACTGGCCAGGGCCTTGACCCGGTCGATCGTGTAATCGGTTTCATAGACGATGGTGCGCTTGGCCGAATCCGACATGATCAGATGGGTTTCGACGCCCGCCTGCTGCAGCACTTCTAGAATGCGCAGGCCGTAGATGGCGCCGCTTGCCCCGGAAATTCCAACGACCAGCTTCATGTTCTTTTCCTCGCTTGAGGGTCTGTCGCGGGAAGGCGCACGCATCGCCTAAGCCGTAACAAACCCGAGTTCGGCCAGGACGTTCCTGGCCTTGGCCGCAGCAGCGGCCGGAATCGTGATCTTATCGAACTCCGGGCCGCTGCCGCGAGTGGCGTCCATGCCCATGCGCGAGCCGAGGTTGCCGCCGCCGCAGGATGGATCGATCACGTAGCCTTCCATGCCGCTCAGTATCACCGTGTCGCGGTCGGGCTGGAAGCGCGTCGCCAGCGCCCAGGACACTTCGCGCGGGTTGCGGATATCGACGTCGTCATCGACCACGGTCACCAGTTTGACGCGCTTGTCCATGCCGAACACCAGATGGATCAGGCGCCGCACGTCGGTGGGTTTGGCCTTGCTCAAGGCAATGACCGCGGTGAAGCCGCAGGTGCCGGTAGTCAGGTCGAGATCGGCGATGTCGCTCATCTGGGTGCGCAACTGGCCCAGCAGTTCGGTACCGGCCGCCAGTGAGAGCAGGGCGTCGACATCGGCGGTCCAGGGGCAGAGGGCGCCGTAGATGAAATCGCGGCGGTGGGTGACGGCCGTCATTTCCACTACCGGGCTGACATTCGAGAAATAGTAGCCGGTGTTCTCGCCGAAGGGCCCCTCGGCTTCGCGCACTCCGGGCAGTATGCGGCCTTCGATGATGATCTCGGCTCGCGCCGGAACATCGACGGCGACCGTCTCGGCACGGACCATATCCACCGGCGCGCCGCGCAGGGCGCCGGCCATATCCATCTTGTCCGGCCCCTGCGGACCGGCCTTGACCACGGCGGCGATCAGCAGCGCCGGTTCGACGCCGAGTGCAACCGCGATGTCGAGTGGCTGGCCGGCGGCTTCGGCATTGGCGAGGAAGGTGGACAGGGGCGGATTGGCCAGCAGGATGCCCATGCGCGTACCGCCCTTGACCATCATGCGGTGGATGCCCATGCCGCGACGGCCCGTCGCCGGATCGGTGCACAGCACGACGCCGGTAGTGATGAAAGGCCCGCCGTCGCCGGCGTAGTGGGTCAGCACCGGCAGCAGGCGGCCCAAGTCGAACGGCGCCAGGTGGCACATCTCCTTGACCGGCGCGTCCTCGGTACGGCGCGGGGCGATGCCCTGCCGCGTGCGTTGCAGGTAGGTCGCGTTGAGTTCCGCTTCGCTGGTGTCCAGCGCCTTCGCCACGCGCTTGCGGCTGGCGACCAGATTGCCGACCACGCGCGCGCCGGGATGCCCAGTGACGTTTTCGAACAGCACGGCCGGTCCGTTGGCCGGCATTTCGCGCAGCAGCGCGGCCATTTCGTGCTTCGGGTCGAAGGGCTGTTTGACGGCCAGCAGGTCGCTGCCGAGGTCGGAGATAAAAGCACGCAGATCGGGGTAAGTCATGACTCGGCAAAGTCGGCGGTGGCGCTACGGTGCCACCGCCGCTTTCGCTTCTCCCTGATTATGAGTATTGCGGCGGCAGGCGGCGGATTTCCTCGATCACCTTGATCGAGAACTTCGCAGCGCTGAGCTGGCCGCGGCCCATGCGTACCTGAAGCTGGTCCGGAAACTTGTCCAGGCTGCTCGACACCTGCGCCCGCACATGCTTGTAGGTGTATTTGTGTACGCCGGGGTTGAGGGTGCGGATGCTGATGTCGATATCCTTGCCCTCGGCCAGCTCGCTCAGGTCCATCACGAAAACTTCCCATTGGTTCATTGCATGCTCTCCTTATTTGGCGGCGGGATAGCCGTAGGCCGTCCAGTTCGCCAGCACCCGTTCCTGGATGTCCTTCGGGTACACGTTCTTGAAGCTGACCAGGGTCGGCACGTCGTTGGTCTTGTCCCAGTCCACCGGCCACAGGCAGTCGAACAGCACCTTGGAACCGATCGAATACTTGCGCTCGTGCGGCGTGGCGAAGGGATAGAGCGGGGTGCCGGTGGTGTTGCGATAGACGTGGATGCCGTTCTCGGGATGGCAGCGCGTGCAGAAGGCGTGGTAGACCTCGTCCCAGTTGTAGATGTCGGTCTGGTCGTCGACCACCATGACCATGTGGAACCAGGGGCCGAGCTTGGAGCCGAACGCCAGCTGGGCGATCTGCTGGGCGATGCCGGAGTAGGTCGGTTTGACGCCGACGATCATCATGTGGTGCGTCGAGCGCGGATGCATGTATACGCCGGTGACCGGGATGCCCTGGCTCCTGAGCAGCTTTTCCAGTTCCAGGCCGAGCGAGAAGGACCGCAGCAACTGGCCCTCGTCCTGCGGCACGCCCATGTTGGAAATCGTCATGGTCGCGTTGTTGCGGTAGGTGATGCAATTGACGCGGAAGGTGACGCGGAAGTCGCGCGGGCTGGTGCGGTAGCCGGTGTATTCGCCGAAGGGGCCTTCCTCGACCTTGTAGTCGGGACAGATCTCGCCTTCGATGATGATTTCGGCATCGGCCGGCACTTCGAGGTCGTTGGTCTCGCACTTCACCAGCCGTGCCGGTTCGCCGGAGAGCATGCCGACCAGTTCCGGCTCAGGAATCGGCGAGGGCGCGCAGGCGGCCATGGCGGCCAAGGGCGAAAGGCCGATGGCGGTGGCGAAGGGGCAGGACAGCCCGCGCGGCAGGTAGTACTCGGAGAGTTGCTTGCCGAGGTCGGAAAATGGAAACACGGCACCCGACATGGTACGTCCGTCGAACATCATCTGCCGGTACATGCCCCAATTCACGTCGCCGCGCACCGGGTGCTTGGTCACTACCGCGTGCCAGGTGCCGACATAACGGCCGCCGTCGCCGTCGTGCACCAGCGGCACCGGCAGCTTGCACAGATCGACATCGGCGCCCATCAGGATGTTCTCCTTGCAGGGCGCGTCCTTGCGGTCGATCACCACCGGCGCAATCGGTTCGCTGTTGGTGCGCTTCAGGTACTCCTTGCCGATCTCCGGCAGGGTCGATGCGGGGTCCATGCCCAGCGAGATCGCCATGCGGCGGTAGGTAGACAGTGGCGCGCCGAAGTAGGAAAAGCCCGGATAGTCCTTGATCTTTTCCATGAAAGGCGCGGCGGCGCCCAGTTCGCAGGCGCGGCGCACGATGGCGCCGGCCTCGTTCTCCCAATCGACTTCCTGCTTGATGCGCACGGCGTCGCCGGCCTTGACGCAGGCTTCGATGAACTCGCGGTTGCTTCTCGGTGCTGAAATTTTTGACACGTCTGACTCCCGATTCGGTTAGGGGCTTCGCTTCAACTGATTTTCGACAGAATCTTTTCCCACTTGTCCTGCGCCTTCAGAATCATCTCGGCCACTTCGCGTACCGCGCCGTAGCCGCCGCGCGCCTTGGTGACATAGGCCGCGTGTTTCTTGACGTCCTCGACGGCATCGCCCACCGCGATCGGCAGGCCGACGCGCTTCATCATCGACAGGTCCACCAGGTCGTCGCCGACGTAGGCCACCTGGGCATCGGTGATGCCCATCTCCTTGAGCATTTCCTCGTAGGGCTCGGTCTTCTTCTTGATGCCTTCGTGGAAGCGCTTGATCTTCAGCTCCTCGGCGCGATGGCGCACGGCGCCGGATTTCTTCGAGGTGATGATCGCCACTTCGACGCCGCTCATCATCAGTACCACGACGCCCATGCCGTCCTTGATGTCGAAGTTGCGCGACTCGACGCCGTTGTCGTCGATCACGATGCGACCGTCGGTCATGACGCCATCGACGTCGAGGATGACCAGCTTGATGTCTTTTGCCTTGTCCATGTGTGCTCCTCAGTCGATTCCGTATTCGGCCCAGCGGCCCTTGATCTTGGCCAGCATTTCCTCGTCCATGCGCGCTTCGACCGGCTTCTGCTTCCACTCGTAGGGAATGCAGGCATCCATGATGATGCGCGAGGTGGTGAGCTTGCTGAGATCGGGATCGAGCGCCGGGTCGAGCGGCGTCGAGCGGCCGCGCTTCTGGATGTCGGTGCCGCGTGCCGCGTCGTAGCGGCAGGACAGCGCCCAGAACACCCGTTGCAGGTCGTCGGCCATGATGTCGTCATCGACCGTGATGATGCCCTTGATGCCGTAGGAACCGGTGTTGCTGCCGATCACGGCGTTGGCCACCTGGTTGGAATGCCCCGGGTACATCTGCTTGACCGAGACCACGGCCCAGAAGCGGCCGGCCGACTCGGGCAGCACGCAGACCGAGCTGATGCCGGGAATCTTCATCTGCTCCAGTTCGGTCCACAGCGTGGCGGTACGCGTGAAAGCCAGCAGCATATGCACGTCGGTGACCGGGCGGCCCTGGCCGGTGGCCCACAGCACCGGGTTGTTGCGGTGGAGGATCTGCTTCACTTCCAGCGCCGGCTTGTTGATGACCTTGTGCAGTTCATCGGTGTAGTAGCCGGTGTATTCGGCAAACGGACCTTCCGGACGGAAGTTGTTGGGATCGATCTCGCCTTCCAGCACGATCTCGGCGCCGGCCGGCACCGGCAATCCGGTCAGCGGCGCCATGAGGAATTCGGCGGGCTGGCCGCGCACCGTGCCGGTGATGTCGAAGTCGTTGGCGCCCTTGTGCATCAGCGTGCCGGCCATGAAGATCAGCGGATCGCAGCCGATCACGGCGGCGGCCGGCATCTTCTTGCCCAGCTTGGCGTACTTTTTCATGATGCGCTCGCCGCGTTTGCCGGGCAGGATCTGCACGCCGCAGGTCTTGTCGTCGAGCATCTGCATGCGGTAGGTGCCGAGGTTGGTTTCGCCGGTCTCCGGGTCGCGCAGCACCAGGAACACCATGGTGCCGATGTAGCGTCCGCCGTCGAGCGGGAAGAACTTGGGCACCGGGAACATGTTGAGGTCGACCTTGTCGCCCGAGATGATGTTTTCCAGCACCTGACCGTCCTTGACTTCCCTGGCCTTGATCAGGCCCTCGGAGGTGATGGTCTTCTTCATCCAGGCCCGTGCCGATTCGCACATCGACAGGTGGTGCGGCAGGCCGAGCATGATCGCCAGGCGCTTGGTGGTGGCGAAGGCGCCGGTGAATACGGGCGAGGAATAGCCCTTGATGTTCTCGAACAGCAGGGCCGGGCCCTTCTTCTCTTCGGTCAGTTTGGATACATGGGAGATTTCCAGATTCCAATCCACTTCGGCGGACACCCGCTTCAGTTCGTTGGCGGCTTCGCACTGGTTGATGAAATACCTCAGGTCCATCGGGGAGACTCCTTCGTTTGAAATGCGTTGATGACGGTGCTGTTCAATGCCTGGCCTGTACCGACTCGATCACCGGAAAGCCGGCCTCTTCGAGCGCCTTGACCACGTTGCGCGTGTCTTCGCAGTGAAAGCGCACGATGACCCGCTTGCGGTGGTGTTCCTGCGGATTGATGTCCTCGGGCTTGCCGATCGGATAGATGGCCTGCACTTCGGCGCCGGCGGCTTCGACGACGTCGGTGATCCTGCCGATCATTCCGGGTTGCAGTTCGAGCGGCGCCAGGGTCACGCCGCTGCGTTTCTCCCAGGCGCCGAGAAAGTGGGCAGCGAGGGAAAAAATCTCGTTGGCCGAGATGATGCCGACCACCTGGCCCTGATCCATGACCGGGAACTGGGCTACGCCGAGTTTCTGGCCGAGCTGGAGGCAATGCTCCATGGTGTCGTCGGCATCGACGGTGGCCGGATTGCGCACCATCATGTCCTTGACCTTGATGCAGTTGGAAAAGAAATTCAGTTCATCGGTGTTCTGCGTGCGCAGGGCGAAGTGAGCCGCGCGCAGGCAGTTGGCACGCGTAATCAGCCCGCGCAGGCGGCCGTTGTCCACCACCGGCAAGCCGTGCAAATTGTTCTCGGTGAGAATCCGCTTGGCTTCCGACAGCAGGATGTCGCTATCGACCACCATCGGATGGGCCCGCATCCAGTTTCTGACGATCATGGTTGTACTCCGCTCAACCCAGTTTTTTGCCGGCGATCAGGCTCGACACGATGTAGTCCATGGCCGAGGCGGCACCGCTTGAGGCAGCTGCCCTGGGCTTGTCGCTCCAGATGGTTTCCGGCCGCGCCTGCAGGATGAAAATGTTGCCGCCGGCGGGCAGGTCCTTGTCGATGGCCCACTCGATGTCCATCGGGCGGCCGTAGTGCTTCTCGATCTGCTTGCCCATCCAGGCCAGCTGGGTGATTTCGTCGTCGACGATGGACTGGATGTTCTGCCGTTCGAAGGGCACCTCGAGCGCCACCGATTTCTGCTCCTTGAAGTCCACCGTGTAGCAGACCGTCTTGGTCGAAATCGTCCTTTCCAGAATATCCAGCGCCACCTTGTTAACCACGAAGTGGTCGGGCGTCACCTCGCCCGATACCACCGACTCGCCGAAGCCGAAGTTCGAATCGATGACGATCACCGAGCGGTCGCCGTTGGTCGGGTGGATGGTGAACATCACGCCGGCGGTCAATGAATTGGCCATCTTCTGGATGCCCACGCTGATCGCCACCTGCTCGTGGGGAAAGCCCATCTTCATGCGATAGGCGATGGCCCGCCCGGTATAGAGGCTGGAAATGCAACGCCGCACGTGATGCATCACGCTATCGACGCCGCGCACCCAGAGATAGGTATCCTGCTGTCCGGCAAAGCTTGCGCCGGGCAGGTCCTCGGCCGTGGCGCTGGAACGCACCGCGACCGGGACCGCCGGTATGCAACAACGTACCGACAACTTGCGGTAGGACTCGGCAATCAGGTCTTCGAGCTCGATGGAGATCGGGCGCGATTCGATCATCTCGCGGATGATGCGGGAGGCTTCCTCCAGCTTGTCCATGTCCTGGTGGTCGAGGCCCTTGAGCAGGCCGTTGACCTCGGACTGGATGCCGGCGTCGCGCATGAACTGCGCATAGCCGTGCGTCGTCAGGGCAAAGCCCGGCGGCACCCGCACCCCCGTATTGATGAGTTCCCCGAGCGAGGAGCACTTGCCCCCCACCAGGTCCACGGAGTCCTTGTTGACCTCCTCGAACCAGCACACGATCGGCTTGGTGTCGTTCATTCCAGCCTCCATTGCCACCCTTTCGATTGCCAGGACGCTACCCATGGTCGTCAGCCATCAGCGGGTGATGGTGATTGCGCCCGACGAACCGTCGACCCGCAGCATCATTCCCGTCTTGATTACCTTGGTCGAATGCCCGGTACCCACCACCGCCGGCATGCCGTATTCGCGGCAGACGATCGCGGCATGGCTCATGACCCCGCCGACGTCGGTGACGCAGGCCTTGATCTTGGCGAAGGCCGGTGCCCAGGACGGCGAGGTGGTCGGCGCCACGAGGATCTCGCCTTCCATGAGGTCGCGGATGTCCTGCGCGCTGCGGCAGACGCGCGCCCGGCCCTCGACGATGCCCGGGCTGCCGGCAAAGCCCTTCAGTTCGGTGATGCTGTCGGGATCGCCGGCTTCCTGCACCGATGCCCAGTCGGCCAGCGACTTGTTGGTGACGCCCCAGAGCACGATGGTGAAAGGTTCCTGGATCACCTCGGGCGCGATGCCGATCGCAGGCGGCGCGCTCCACTGGCGGAACTTGTCCATCACGCCCTTGCGCCACTCGATTTCCGGCGGCCAGGTGAAGCTGCCGCGCGGCTTGACGCCGGTGGCCCAGGCGGTGACGACGTCCCACAGCGCCTGCTTGATCTCGTCGCGGCGCAGGTACCAGATGTCCTCGATGTCCTTGATCATGCCGTGATCCTTCATGATCGCCGCGACTTCGCGCATCTTGTTCCAGAACACCGAGTGGAACCAGTGCTCGACGTAGAACAGGTGGTTCTCGACATAGGGGAACACGGTCTTGGCACAGCCCAGCAGCTCGTCGAACTGCTTGAGGTCGGCTTCATTGGTGATCAACGCACGGTACTCGGCGGTAATACGGTCGCGTTCGGCGCGCACGGCCTCGACCGGACGATCGATGCTGACGCCGGCCTTGATCTTGCCGATGTAGGTCTGGATGCCGCCCAGCGGGATGTCGAGCGTGTCGTTCCAGCTGCGGTCGGTGTGGAACCAGCCGGTGCCGGTGGAGATGTTGAACCACGGATAGCGCGCCTTCTCGAAGGCGGCCAGCCATTCGGCGCCTTTCGGCAGCTTCTCGACCGCCAGCTTGACGGCGACCCAGTCGCGGTTGCCCGTTACGGCGGCGTCGACGCCCAGCGCCACGGCCTTCTTCGCCAGTTCCTTGAGCTCGTCATCCGGCTTGTACATGATCACGTCGATACCCGAGATCATCTGCGTGATGCGCTGCAGCGGGATGCTGGGGAACAGCTTCTGCGTGAAGTCCATGAAGAATACATAGGCCGCGTAGCCGAGGTTGAGAAACTCGAAGTGGTACTGCCAGCACTTGATGCCGAGATTGATCAGGTCGTCGTAGTTCTTGATCAGGTGGTAGCCCTTGGATTCGCCGATCGCGTCGGTGACCACCGAGATGTCCTCCAGCTCGGGCAGCGGCGAGATCTGGAGGTTTTCCAGTTCCTTGATGGTGGCCTCCATCTTGACCTTCCATTTGGCCTCCAGCGCGTCCCAGTTCTTGTAATAGTGGCCGGCGCGCTCCATGAAATTGGGCACGCGGCTGCCGATCTCGGCGCCGTCCTTGACTGGTACCGGCGAGATGTAGACATAGCCGTTGATCATGCGGTGGTCCACGCCGCGCACCGGCGGCACCTGGAAGATGCGGTTGTTGAACTGCGACAGGGCGAGGAACCAGGCTTCGTCCCAGATCGTGTCGAAGGGATACAGCGGCTCCGGGTAGTGCAAACCGTCGTAGAACCAGAAGGTCTCCTTCTCGTACTTGTTGCGCTCGGCATCGTCGGTGACGAACTGATACTGGTACGGGTACATCCTCTCCCAGCCTTCGGTACCCGGAATCGTGGCGGCCTTTACGTCGTGCGGCACTGGAAACTTCATTGAATGTCTCCTTCTGTAATTTTTTGAATTTCGGATTGTTTGGTCCCGGTCGGATGCCCGGAGCAAGGGACATATCGCAAGCCGCGGGCCACCAGCGATGGCGCAGTGCAATATGCCGAGTCGGTCGATGGGCTGCGATCCGATCGAAAACACGCCAAAAAGCCGTTTCAGGGTTTTTCGCGCCTGCAGCAAAAATGACATAAGTATTGGCGCGAAAGGCGGTTTCCGGGATCCGGCGCGAAAATCGACCGTTGATCATTTGATAAATTTCCACGCCGATATAAGGGGTTTTTGATGTTTCGAGCAATTGCCGAAATCGCCGCCGCGCCGGGCGAGGAAATGATTGTTTGACTTCGATCAATGCGGAGTTCAGGATCAGGCGTTACAAGGGCAAATTGAGGAGTAGACAGAGTGAGAGTGAGGCCATGACCAAACTCCGCAGTGTCGGGCGTACCACCAGCGAGGATTTGCGCGCCCGCGTGCATTTTTGTGCCGAGACCGGGCAAATCTGGTTGCATGAGCACCGCATGCTGCTGGTGCATGCCGAGGCACAGGCCAGCCTGCGCAAGGAACTGATCGACACCCTGGGCATGGACCGCGCGCGTGGCTTGCTGACGCGCATGGGCTACGCTTCGGGTGTACGCGACGCTGAACTGGCGCGGACCCGCGCCGAGGATTCGAGTGACCTCGAAGCCTTCATGACCGGACCGCAGCTGCACACTCTGGAAGGCATCGTGCGCGTCACGCCGATCCGGATCGAGCTCGACCGCCATGCCGGCCGTTACTACGGCGAATTCCTCTGGGAGCATTCCTGGGAAGGCCAGTGGCACCGCCACCATTATGGCATCCACAGCGAGCCGGTGTGCTGGACCCAGATCGGCTATGCCTGCGGCTATACCTCGGCCTTCATGGGGCGCACCATCCTCTACAAGGAGGTCGAATGCACCGGCATGGGCCACAACAACTGCCGCATCGTCGGCAAGCCGGCCGAGGAATGGGACGATGCGGCCGAACAGATGCGCTTCTTCAACAGCGAATCGATCGCCGACCAGTTGATCGACCTGCAGACCCAGGTGGTCCAGCTGCGCTCCTCGATCGGCGACCGCGACCAGTTGCCGGAGGATGTGACCGGCAACTCGCCGGGATTCCGCGCCGCCTACGAGCTGCTCAAGCAGGCCGCCGGCAGCCAGATCTGCGTCCTGTTGCGCGGCGAAACCGGCGTCGGCAAGGAAGTCTTCGCGCGCAGCCTGCACGAAATGAGCTCGCGCAGCGGCAAGTCCTTCGTTGCCGTGAATTGCGCCGCAATCCCCCACGAACTGGTCGAATCGGAACTATTCGGCGTCGAGAAGGGAGCTTACACCGGCGCGCTGGTGTCGCGCCCGGGTCGCTTCGAGCGCGCCGACGGCGGCACCCTGTTCCTCGACGAGATCGGCGATCTGCCCGCATCGGCCCAGGCCAAGCTGTTGCGCGTATTGCAGGAAGGCGAACTCGAACGCCTGGGCGACCAGAAGACACGCAAGATCAATGTGCGGCTGGTGGCGGCCACCAACGCCAACCTGCAGCAACTGGTCAAGGAAGGGCGTTTTCGTTCCGACCTCTATTACCGGCTCAACGCTTACCAGATCGTGATTCCGCCGCTGCGTGAACGCAAGCAGGACATACCGCTGCTGGCCAAGCACTTCCTGGCCAAGCATACGGCGATCCATGGCAAGAAACTGCGCGGCTTCACCGACAAGGCCAAGCGCGCCCTGCTCGGCTACCCCTGGCCGGGAAACATTCGCGAGCTGCAGAATGCCGTCGAGCGCGGCGTGATCCTGGCGCCGAGTGGCACCCGAATCGAGGTCGGACATCTGTTCATGTCATGCGCCGACGACCAGCCGCAGGAGTTCGGGCTGGACCGGACCGGCGGGCTGGACATCAATTGCTGGGAGACCGGCAAGGATCTGCGCGAGGCGGTGTTCAACGGGGCGCTGACGCTCGACCAGGTCGAGGCCATGCTGCTCGAAACCGCGGTCGACAAGGCGCGCGGCAACCTGTCTTCCGCCGCGCGCATGCTGGGGCTGACCCGGCCGCAGATCGCCTATCGCCTCAAGCGCCTGCACGATGGCAAGGAAGACGCCGACGATTTCGGCTCCGCAGCTGCTCGCGACCCGACACAGGCAGGTGTGGCCTGATGCCGCGGGCTTTGCCGCCGCCGGTAGCCGACTACCTCGCTGGCCACCATGTCATGACCCTGGCCACCTACGGCGCCGAAGGCCCCTGGGCGGCAGCGGTGTTCTACGCCAATGACGGCGCGTCGCTGATCTTCCTGTCCTCGCCCAATACGCGCCATTGTCAAAACCTGGCGCAGGACAGTCGTTGCGCCGCGACCATCCAGGAAGACTACCGCGAGTGGCCGGAAATCAAGGGCATCCAGCTCGAAGGACGTGTCATCGAACTGCAGGGCGAGGAAGAGCAGCACGCCCGGCAGCTCTACGGCGAGAAGTTTCCCGTCGTCGGTCCGCTGGCGAGGGTGCCGCCGGCCATCGTCAAGGCGCTGGCGCGAGTGCGCTGGTATCGCCTGGTGCCCGTGCGCCTGCATTTCATCGACAACAGCCAGGGCTTCGGCCACCGCGACGCGATCGAACTGACGCCGGAGTGAGACCGGCGCTACGGAAGTCGGCGCTGGCGCTACGGCGGCGCTGCGACTTGCCCGGCAATCAGCGAAGGTTGAATCGGGCGGCGAGCTGGGCGAGCTTTTCCTGCCGCTTCTGCTGCGCTTCCTGTTCCCGTTTTGCTTCCTTCAGCGCCTGCTCCTCGGCCTTGCGGCGGTCGGCACTCTTCTTGAAGCGCTCGCGCAAAGCGGTGCTGGCGACGGCGCGCTGTTCCTCGGTTACTTCGCCCGCCGGATTGCCGTCGAGATCGAAGCGCTCGCGAGTCGTCAGCAGGGTTTTCAGGTAACGCGTCGATGCGGTGTGGATACGCATGGCCAGGCGGAGCTGGGCCGTATCGAGACCCGGCATTCTTTCCAAGATGGCCTTGTGGATGCCCAGGGCCAGAGGCCGGGCCTCGCGAAAGACTGCGAAATTTTTACAGATGGTTTCGAGCAGGGCATTGCGCGCTGGGGGTTTGGCTGCAATAGGGGTCATTCTCGAAGTCCGCCGGCAAAGCCGATAGGTGGAAGTTTAGCGGATCGCCCGTCGGGTGAAGTTCAGTGGGGCTTGTCGGGGGATTCGACGCTGCCGACGACCCGTGTCGACGAGTATTCATCGACCACGATGGCTTCGCCCTCGATCACATGCCCGTCTGCGGGGCGTTGCTGCATGGCCTTGCGCAGTTCCCGGGATTTCCACCAGAACCAGCCCCACGCCGCAAGCCCTGCAACGACGGCCAAGGCAAGGATCACCAGGGAAAACATGAAGCCGAGGACAAGCAGGACGCCACCCGCGAGCGCGGCGAGGACTTTGGTCAGCAGACCGGATTCACTGGCTTGCGGCACGGTCTCAGGCGCCGCGCTTGCGCGCCGCGGGCAGGTCGTCGCGCATGACCAGGAAGAGCTTGCCTTCGGCATGCTCGGTATCGATCCAGACTGCCGGC
The DNA here is from genome assembly GCA_028065725.1 of Betaproteobacteria bacterium. The sequence goes on along the minus strand of JAPTVL010000268.1, from coordinate 178,241 downwards.
AGATCGGGAAAGGCCGCGGTGACCAGATCCTGGTTGTGGCCGACCTCGATGGCCAGCACACCACCGGGATTGAGGTACTCGCGCGCCTCGGCGAGGATGCGGCGCACCACGTCGAGTCCGTCCGGCCCCGCGGCCAGCGCCAGCGCCGGCTCGTGGCGATACTCGGGCGGCAGCGCGGCCATGGCTTCGGCCGTGACGTAGGGCGGGTTGCTCAGGATCAGGTCGTAGCGTTTACCCTTCACCGCCGCGAACAGGTCGGATTCGATGGCCTTGACGCGGTCGTCGAGCCGGTAGTCGGCGATGTTGCGGCAGGTCACCACCAGCGCGTCGGGTGAAATGTCGATCGCATCGACGCTGGCGTTGGGGAAGGCGTGGGCCATCAGGATGGCGAGGCAACCCGATCCGGTACACAGGTCGAGCGCGCTGCCGACGGCTTCCGGATCCTCGATCCAGGGCGCGAAGCCATGCTCCAGCAGTTCGGCGAAATAGGAACGCGGCACGATGACGCGCTGATCGACATAGAAACGGAAAGATCCGAGCCAGGCTTCCTGCACCAGGTAGGCCGTGGGCAGGCGGTGCACCACGCGCTGCTGCAGGTTGTTGAGCAGGCCCAGGCGCTCGCTGTGGGTCAGGCGGGCATCGAGCCAGGGTTCCAGCGTGTCGTGCGGCAGGTGCAGGGTGGCCAGTACCAGCCAGACTGCCTCGTCCCAGGCGTTGGTCGTGCCGTGGCCGTAGCACAGGCCGGCCTCGTTGAAACGGCTGACCGCCCAGCGCAGCCAGTCGCGGATGCTGACGAGTTCGTCGGTAGCGCTGTTGATCATGAACGCGAAGTGCCTCCAGCGCGGCGAACGAAGCGACCCGTCGCCGTCGAGCGCAGCGAGCTGACCGTCACCCCCGCCCGGGCGGGGGTTGGGGGGTGGGGGCGATTAAATTGCTTTCTTGTCATTGGGGGGAGCGTGGGAGAACAGCAGGCGCTCGAAAGTAAGTTCGTAGATGCGCGCCAGCGGCTCGAGATCGGCGATCGCGACGCACTCGTCGACCTTGTGGATGCTGGCATTGAGCGGACCGAACTCGACCAGTTGCGGGCAGATGTCGGCAATGAAGCGGCCGTCCGAGGTGCCGCCGGTGGTCGACAGCTCGGTAACGATGCCGGTCTCGGCGGCAACTGCCGCGCCGAGCGCCGCGCAGAGTTCGCCGCGCGGCGTCAGGAAGGGCCTGGCGCCCAGCGTCCAGGCGATCTCGTAGTCGAGGCCGTGGCGGTCGAGCAGTTGATGCACGCGCGATTGCAGGCCGTCTACGGTGCTGGCGGTGGAAAAGCGGAAATTGAAATCGATGACGAATCTGCCCGGCACCACGTTGCCGGCGCCGGTGCCGGCATGGGCATTCGAAATCTGGAAGCTGGTCGGCGGGAAGTATTCGTTGCCGACATCCCAGGTGGTCGCCGCCAGTTCGGCCAGCGCCGGCGCCGCCAGATGCACCGGATTCTTCACCAGGTGCGGATAGGCGACATGGCCCTGCACGCCGCGCACCGTGAGTTTGGCCGTGAGCGAACCGCGACGGCCGTTCTTCATGGTGTCGCCAAGGCGCGCGACGCAGGTGGGTTCGCCGACGATGCAGAAGTCGATGGCCTCACCGCGCGCCTTGAGCGCTTCGACCACGCGCACGGTGCCGTCGATGGCATCGCCTTCCTCGTCGGAGGTGAGCAGCAGGGCCAGGGAGTCGGCGCTGGCGCCACGGCGCTGGATCAGGCGCTCCATGGCGACGATGCAGGCGGCGATCGAACTCTTCATGTCGGCCGCGCCGCGCCCGTAGAGATGGCCGTCGCGCACCGTCGGCGCGAAGGGCGGCGAAGTCCATTGCTGCAGCGGGCCGGTGGGCACCACGTCGGTGTGGCCGGCGAAGCAGATCAGGCGGCCGGCGGGTTTGCCACCGGGGTCGCGCCGCGCCCAGAGATTCGAGACGCCGCCGACATCGATGCGCTCGATGGCAAAGCCCAGCGGTACCAGCCAGGAAGCGATCAGGTCGAGGCAGCCGGCATCCTCGGGCGTGATCGAAGGTCGCGCAATCAGTGCGCTGACTTTTTCCAGCACCGGCATCAACTGTCCATGTCCAGCTTGAAGTCGCTGAAGGAACCCGGTGCCACCGACTTGGTGTAATCGGGCGCGGCGCCCGGGTCGGCGGCCTTGCCTTCCGCGGCGGTTCCCGCGGCCGCGGGAGCGGCGGCATTGTTGATCACCTGCTGCAGGTTGTTGGCCGAGTCGGCGTTGTTCAGCGCTTCTTCCAGCGTGATGACACCCGAGGCGTAAAGCGTGTAGAGACATTGCTCGAAGGTCTGGCTGCCGGGCACCATGCTCTTTTCCATGGCGTCCTTGATTTCGCCGAGGTCGCCCTTCTCGATCAGTTCGGCGATGTAGCGCGAGTTGAGCAGCACTTCCACGGCCGGCGCGCGGCCGCCGTCCGGCTTCTTGACCAGACGCTGCGAGATCACGCACTTCAGCGTGACGCCAAGGTCGGCGAGCAGGGCCGGGCGATTCTCCAGCGGATAGAAGCTGATGATGCGGCTCATCGCGTGGTAGCTGTTGTTGGCGTGCAGCGTGGCCATGCACAGGTGGCCGGACTGGGCGTAGGCGATGGCCTGGCTCATGGTGTCCTTGTCGCGGATCTCGCCGATGAAAATCACGTCGGGGGCCTGGCGCAGCGCGTTCTTCAGCGCGATATGGAAGGCCTTGGTGTCGGAGCCGACCTCGCGCTGATTGACGATGGATTTCTTGTTCTGAAAGATGAACTCGACCGGGTCTTCCAGGGTCAGGATGTGGCCCGACTTGCGCGCGTTGCGGTAGTCGATCATCGAGGTCAGGGTGGTCGACTTGCCCGAGCCGGTGGCGCCGACCATCAGGATCAGGCCGCGCTTTTCCATGATCACGTCCTTCAGCACCTCGGGCAGGCTCAGCGTGTCGAAGTCCGGGATGTCGCTGGGAATGTAGCGCACCACGAGGGCCGGCGAGCCTTTCTGGCGGAAGCAGGACAGGCGGAAGTTGCCGGTGCCGGGCATGGTATAGGCACCGTTGAACTCCAGCTCCTCGAGGAACGCGTTCATCTGCTTCTCGGTGAGGATCTCGCCGAACAGGTTCATGATGGTCGCCGAGTCCATCAGCGTCTGATTGATCGGCACCGAATTGCCGTTGATCTTGATGTGGATCGGCGAACCGACGGAGAAAAACAGGTCCGAAGCCTTTTTCTCCGCCATCAACTGGAACAGTCGCTGCATCGTGCCCATGAAGTTTCTCCTTTGCCCGTTGCCTGGTTGGCTCAGTCGCGCAGCAATTCGTTGATGCCGGTCTTGGCCCGGGTCTGGGCATCAACGCGCTTGACGATGACGGCACAATACAGGCTGTACTTGCCGTCGGCCGAGGGCAGGTTGCCGCTGACCACCACCGAGCCTGCCGGAATGCGACCATACATGACTTCGCCGCTGGCGCGGTCATAGATCTTGGTGCTCTGGCCGATATACACGCCCATCGAGATCACGCAGTTGTCTTCGACGATGACGCCCTCGACCACTTCCGAGCGGGCACCGACGAAGCAGTTGTCGCCGATGATGGTCGGGTTGGCCTGCAGCGGCTCCAGCACGCCGCCGATGCCGACGCCGCCCGAGAGGTGTACGTTCTTGCCGATCTGCGCGCAGGAACCGACGGTGGCCCAGGCGTCGACCATGGTACCTTCGTCGACGTAGGCACCGATGTTCACGAAGCTCGGCATCAATACCACGTTTTTTGCGATGAAACTGCCGCGCCGGGCGACGGCGCCGGGCACGACGCGAAAGCCGCCGTTGGCGAAATCGTGGGCCGCGTAGTTGGCGAACTTGGTCGGCACCTTGTCGTAATAGCGCATCGGGCCGGCCTCGGTCACGGCATTGTCTTCGAGGCGGAAGGAGAGCAGCACGGCCTTTTTGATCCACTGGTGGGTGACCCAGTCGCCATCGATCTTTTCGGCGACGCGCAGCTTGCCGGCATCGAGTTCGTTGAGGACGTGGTCGACGGCGTCGCCGATGCGCGCCGGAGCCTGGCCCGGACTCAGGCTGGCGCGGTCGTCCCAGGCTTGCTCGATGATTTGCTGGAGTTCGTTCATGGCGGTTTCTTTCAGAGAGATAGACAAAATTCGTCGATGCGCTGTGCGGCTTCGAGGCATTGCTCGTGGCTGGCGACCAGCGCGATGCGGATGAAGTTGGCGCCCGGATTGAGGCCGTCGGCTTCGCGTGCCAGGTAGCTGCCCGGCAGCACCACGACGTTTTTCCGGCGCAGCAGTTCGCGGGCGAACTCGGTGTCGGTGATCGGCGCGAATTTGGCAACCGAGGCCCAGAGGTAGAAGCCGGCATCGGGGATGCGGCAATCGAGGTGGTGGGCGATCAGCGGCGTGACCTCGTGGAATTTATCGGCATACATACGGCGATTGTCGCGCACGTGGGCTTCGTCGTTCCAGGCCGCGATGCTGGCGGCCTGCACCGCCGGATTCATGGCGCCGCCGTGGTAGGTGCGGTAGAGCAGGAATTGTTTGAGGATCGTGGCGTCGCCGGCGACGAAACCGGAGCGCAAGCCCGGCACGTTGGAGCGCTTCGACAGGCTGGAGAAGGCCACCAGGTTGCGGTAATCGTAGCGCCCCAGTTGCGCGGCGGCAGTGAGGCCGCCCAGCGGCGGCGCGGCTTCGTCGAAATAGATTTCCGAATAGCATTCGTCGGAGGCGATGACGAAGCGGTAACGGTCGGACAGTTCGAACAGGGTTTTCCAGGCGGCAAGATCCATCACCTTGCCGGTCGGATTGGCCGGCGAACAGACATACACCAGCTGCACGTCGCGCCAGACGGTTTCCGGCAGGGCGTCCCAGTCCATGGCAAAGTCGTTGTGCGGCAGGGTGTTGAGATAGACCGGCGTCGCCCCGGCGAGCAGCGCGGCACCTTCGTAGATCTGGTAGAAGGGGTTGGGACAGACCACCTTGGCCGTACCGTCCTTGCGGTCGATGACGGTCTGGGCGAAGGCGAACAGCGCCTCGCGCGACCCGTTGACCGGCACCACCTGGGTCATGAAATCCGGGGTCGGCACGCCATAGCGGCGCGCGATCCACGCTGCGATGGATTGGCGCAGCGCGTCGGAACCCTGGGTGGTCGGATAGTTGGCCAGTCCGGCGAGGTTGTCCGCCAGCGCGCGCTGGATGAACGGCGGCGTCGGATGTTGCGGCTCGCCGATCGACAGCTTGATCTCGCCAAGAGTCGGCGCCGGCGGCACGCCGGCAAACAGGTGGCGCAGCTTTTCGAAGGGATAGGGCTGCAGGCGGGCGAGATCGGGATTCACGGCGGGGCAAGGGGCGGGCGCTAAAGATGCACATTATACGAGAGGCGGTTGGCGGCAAGCTGTTCGGCATGATTCGGCGCGCGCGGTTTTCCGGTACATTCGCGTCTACGCTTTGCGCGAGGAGACCTGCATGGGAACAATGATCGATTTCAAGCGACCGGACGGCAGTAGCTGCAAGGGCTATCTGGCCGGCGCCGGCCAGGGCCGCCCCGGGGTGGTGGTGATCCAGGAATGGTGGGGACTCAACGACCAGATCTGCGGCGTCGCCGACCGCTTCGCCCGCGCCGGCTACAACGCCCTGGCGCCCGACCTGTTCCAGGGCCGCGTGACGCAGCAGCCCGATGAAGCCAGCCACCTGATGAATGGCCTGGATTTCCCCGGGGCCACGCACCAGGATATCCGCGGCGCGGTCGATCATCTGCGTGGCCTCGGCGGCAAAGTCGCCGTGATGGGCTTTTGCATGGGCGGTGCGCTGACCATCGCTGCTGCCGTGCATGTGCCGAATGTTTCCGCCGCCGTATGCTTCTATGGAATTCCGCCCAAGGAATTCGCCGATCCCGCCGATATCCGCATTCCGTTCCAGGGGCATTTCGCCAGCAGGGACGACTGGTGCACCCCGGCCGCCGTCGATGCGCTGGAGGCGGCCATGCGTGCCAGGGGCGCGATGCCGGATCTGTATCGCTACCAAGCCGACCATGCCTTCTTCAACGAGCGCCGCGGCGAGGTCTACGACGCGGCCTGCGCCAACCAGGCCTGGACCCGCACGCTGGCCTTTCTCGCCGGAGCCCTGGCCTGATCCATGCCGACACCTGAACTGACACCCGCCGACTGGGTGAACATCAGCCTCACTGAGGCTTTGCTGGCACGCGACGGCCCGCCGCTCTACGTCGCCGCCAAGCTCGGCTGCCTCGCCGCGGTAAAGGTGATGTGCGAAGCCGGCACCAATGTCGAAGTGCTCGGTCCGAAGCAGGAGCGCCCGCTGCATGCGGCGGCGGCCGGCGGTCACGAGAGCATCGCGGCGACGCTGGTCAGCGCCGGCTGCGATGTCGACGCGCAGGACGAGGACGGCAATACACCGCTGATCACGGCGGTACTGAGCGGCCATGCGGCACCGGTCGAGCTGCTGCTGGCGGTCGGCGCCGACATCGAGATCGCCCGGCTCGATGGCCTCACTGCGATTCATCTCGCGCAGCTGCCGGGCACGCCCAAGGTCATCTACGAACTGATCATGCTCGGCCAGGAGGAGGCCTGAAGCACAGGCTGCCTTTTTCTGCGCACTGCAAACCACATGAAGCTCTATCTTGCCGGGCCGGACGTGTTCCGTCCCGATGCGGCGGCCTGGGCCGGACAGGTGCGCGAACTGTGCCTTGCCGCCGGGCACCAGGCGCTGATTCCGCTCGAGGGCGACGGACCGGCGACGGCCGCAGCGATCTACCGCAGCAATCTGCGGCAGATCGCCGCGGCGGATGCGATGCTGGCCAACCTCAACCCGTTTCGCGGCGCCGAGCCGGATTCCGGAACCTGCGTCGAAATCGGTTATGCGCTGGCGCTGGGCAAGCCGGTGATCGGCTATGCCGACGACCTGCGGCCCTTGCGCGAGCGCCTGCGCGCCAGCGGTCCCGGTGCCGACGGACGCTGGCGCGATGCCGCTGGCCATGTGGTCGAGGATTTCGGCTTGCCATTCAACCTGATGCTGGCCGTGCCGTTGCCGCTGGTGCAGGGCGGGATCGCCGCGGCGCTGCGCGCAGTGGGCGCGGAAAGATCGCGGCCGGTCTAGTCGGCGCGCGGTGCCATCCGGGTTTCGGGCACGATGTGCAGGCTCTGGCCGTCGGCGATCAGCCAGAATTCGCCCTCCTGCAGCGTGCATTGCAGTTGCAGTCCGCGTTCCGCCAGCGCACCCAGCGCCTTCGAATCCTCGGCCGCGATGTTGAGCACGGTCAGCTTTTCCTGCCGCTGCAGCGCGGCCTGGTTCTGCTGCCACCACATGTCGGCGACGCGGCCGCCATAGGCCAGCACCACGACCTGATTGGCGCGACCGCAGGCGCGGCGGACGCGCTTTTCGTCGGGCAGGCCGACCTCGATCCAGAGCTCGATGGCCCCGGTCAGGTCTTTTCGCCAAAGATCGGGTTCGTCTTCGGACGACAGGCCCTTGCCGAAGCTCAGCGCTTCGTCGGCATAGAGCGCGAAGGCCAGCACACGGGCCATCATGCGTTCGTCGGTTTCCGACGGGTGGCGGGCCACGGTCAGCGCATGGTTCTGGAAATAGTTGCGGTCCAGATCGGCGATCTGGAGTTCCAGCTTGAAAATGGTCGACTTGAGGGCCATGGTGTGCGGGGAAAACGGCGCCACATTAGACTACAGATCGGTCGCGGCAACAGATGCGCGTCGCCGGGTCAGGCTCAGGAGAAACAATTGGTCGCTCGCAGAATTCGCGTCGTCGGTGTCGCCGCAGGCTACGGGGCCGGCGATCCGGCCTGTCAGGACGGCGCCGAGGTGCTGCGCACGCTGCGCTTCCTCGACGACCTCGAAAGCGTCGACGACGGCCTGAGCTGGGACCAGCCGGTACGTCTCGCGCCGCCCTGGCCGGCCGATCCGGTCGATGCCGTGCAGGGCATCGCCAGCCAGCTGGCGCAGCGCGTCGCCGGGCATCTGGTGCAAGGCGATTTTCCGCTGGTGATCGGCGGCGACCATTCCTGCGCGATCGGCACCTGGTCGGGGCTGAAGGCGGCGCTCGATCATGATCGGCGCCTGGGGCTGATCTGGATCGATGCCCACATGGACAGCCACACGCCGGCCAGCAGCCCCAGCCGCAATGTCCATGGCATGCCGCTGGCCTGCCTGCTCGGCCACGGCGATCCGCGCCTGACCGGGATCGCCGGCGCTGCGCCGAAGCTGCTGGCGGAGGATGTCTGCCTGATCGGCGTGCGCAGTTTCGAATCGGCGGAGGCCGCGCTGCTGGACCAGCTCGGCGTGAGCATTTTCTTCATGGACGAGGTGCGGCAGCGCGGTTTGCCCGCGGTGTTCGCCGATGCCCTGCGCCGGGTGACGCGGCATACCGCGGCTTATGGCATCAGCATCGACCTCGATGCGCTCGATCCGGCCGAGGGGCCGGGGGTCGGCACGCCGGTGGCCGGAGGCCTGTCGCGCGCCGACCTGACCGATGCCCTGGCGCTGGCACAGGGCGACGAACGCCTGCGGGCGCTGGAGATCGTCGAATACAACCCCTATCGCGACGAGCACTTCGTCACGGCCCGCGCGATCCATGACCTGTGCCAGTCGGTGATAGAAATTTGACTTTGGCGGTGACCAGGCATACAGTGAAATTGCGTTCGACTTGAGGGCAAACTCAGGAGGAACCTAGCGCTGAAAAAACGTCCACGAAGTCACGTTTGACCAAAACCCAGGAGTCTTCCAGGCTCCAGCCCCAAGGGGCAGCGCCGATTTGAGTTTCAGCTTGCGGGCGCGACAAATTCAGCTAAAGCGGCAGCAAGAAGCCCGTTCCGGCGCATACCGAAACGGGCTTTTTGCCATTCTGCGATCTTGAAATCCCTTGGTCAGGAGCTGCAGGACAGCGCCGAGCAGCCAGCCTTGTGGCGCGCCCATTCGGGACGGCGCGCGGCCAGGTCTGCGTGCTCCGGCTGCTCGTCGTAGGGCCGCTGGAGCACCTTGAGCAGGCGTTCCAGCACCGAGGCATCGCCGGCCGCCAGCGCATCGATGGCCAGCTGGGCGAGGTAGTTGCGCGGCACGTATTTCGGATTGGTCCGGTTCATCCGGGTGCGACGCGCCGCAATGTCCTGCGGATCGTGGCGCAGGCGCTCGGCGTAGCGGCGCAGCCAGGGCAGCAGATGATCGCCGGCGCCGTCGTCGTAGAAGGCGGGGCGCAGCGGGGCGATCAGCGCGGCATCGTCGGTGGCGTCGAGCGGCAGGTCGGCGAGCCGGCGGAAAAACAATGTCATGTCAGTTTCGGCGCCATGCAGGGCCTCGACCAGGTCTTCCACCAGCGCATCGTTGCCGGCCGCGAATTCGTGCAGGCCGAGCTTGTCGCCCATGTTGCGTTGCGCGCATTCACCATAGACGCGGACATAGGTGTCGATGCCGGCCTCGAGGTCGGCGCGCGTTGGGATCAGCGGCGACAGTGCGGCGGCCAGGCGAATCAGGTTCCACTGCGCGATCTCGGGCTGGCGGCCATAGCAGTAGCGGCGGCCCTGGGCGTCGGTGGTGTTCGGCGTCCAGCCCAGATCGTAGCCTTCGAGCCAGCCGTAGGGGCCGTAGTCGATGGTCAGGCCGAGGATGGACATGTTGTCGGTGTTCATCACGCCATGCACGAAGCCGACGCGCATCCAGTCGGCGACCATCACCGCGGTGCGGCGGCAGATTTCCTCGAACCAGCGCGCATAGACTTCCGGCGACGGTGCGCCGAGTTCGGGATGGTGATGGCGGATCACGTAGTCGGCGAGGCGCCTGAGCTCGTCGAGTTCCTCGTGCGCGGCAAGGATCTCGAAATTGCCGAAACGCACGAAGGAGGGCGCGACGCGACAGACGATGGCGCCGGGTTCGTCCTGCGCGTTGCCGTCGTAGAACATGTCGCGTTCCACCGGCTCTCCGCTGGCGACCAGCGAGAGCGCGCGCGTGGTCGGCACGCCGAGGTAGTGCATGGCTTCGCTGCAGAGGAATTCGCGCAGCGAGGAGCGCAGCACGGCGCGGCCGTCGGCGTGGCGCGAATATGGGGTGCGGCCGGCACCCTTGAGTTGCAGCTCGCGGCGCCGGCCGTCGGCCCCGATCACCTCGACCAGCGTCAGTGCGCGGCCGTCGCCGAGCTGGCCGGCCCAGTTGCCGAACTGGTGGCCGCCGTAGCGCGCGGCATAGGGCTGCATGCCCGGCAATACGCGGTTGCCGGCCAGCACTTCGACCGTCGCGCCGGTCGGTGAAGCGGGCCGCGCAATGCCCAGTTCGGCGGCGACCGCGTCGGCCCAGGCCAGCAGCTCCGGTGCGGCGACCGGCGTCGGCTTGACCCGGCTGTAGCAGGCATGGCGCACCGGGCGCGGGAAGTCGTGCTGCAGCGGATCGGCCGGCAGTTCGCGGACGAAGCTGTTGTCGAAGCGGCTCGCCAGCAGCGGGTCGCAGAGATCGAGATGGAGCGGCGGGGCCAGCGTATGGCGCGGAATATCGTTCATGAGGGCCGGACAAAGGAAGGGGAGACCAGTTTAGGCCTAAACGGTTCCATTCGCGGCGCATCGATACGGACGGCGCACGCGCCGCGGCGGGACGCTTCAGGTACGCGCCAGCAGTGCCGCGAAGCCCGGATAGTTGTCCGCCGTCAGCGCGAACTTGGCGGCGCAGGCGCTGTGCTTCTCGCCGCGTCTGAGGGCGTCGACGAAACCGGCGCGGTCGAGCACCCAACTGCCGCCGAGCAGCGTTACGCCGCGCGCGAACAGCGCATCGGGCAGGCAGCCGGCACTGGGACCGACCATGGCGAACCAGCGCGCATGGCGGCAGTGGCCAAGCATGCGGTCCAGCGTATCGTTGAGCAGCAGGGTGCTGGTCGACACCACCTTGCTGCAGGCGGCGAGTTCCGCGGCGTCGAGCGTGACCCGGTAGCCTGCGGTCTCGCCGGCCAGTTCGGGCTTCAACTCGACCACCGTGAGTTGCGCGCCGCTTTGCAGGATGCGGCCCAGCAGCGGCCGGAACAGTCCGATCATGCCGATCTGCTCATCCGCCTGCGGCTGCATCTGGCCGATCGAATCGGTACTGTCGTCGGGTCGGAAGCCGGCGCGGTCGAACAGGCAGCGGGTCAGCGCATTGGCCGCGGCGAAGCCGAGGGTCTTGCTGCAAGAGTCGGCGCTAGCGTAACGGCGCGCCACGGCCAGCGCATCGACGCCGGCGAGGCCGAGGCCGTCGGCGCCATCGCGCAGGCGTGCCAGCGTGTCGTCGAGCCGCACGTAGGAAAGACCGAGCGAGCCGTCGTCGAGTTCCAGCGCACAGAACTCGCCCTGGTTGGCGTCGGGGTCGCCGGATTGCGGCGGCGGCAGGTGCAGCGCACGCACGCGCGGCAGCGGGCTGCGGGCGGCGAAGGCTTCGAGCCGCGTCAGGTAGTCGCGGGCGAAGCTCATGGCTTTTCCTGGTCGGGATGTCGTCCTTCGCGCAAGGCGGCCGAAGCGGCTGCGCCGGAAACCGTGGCGGCCTGAGTCGCCGCATTGCGCAAGGCGCCCGGAAAATACAGCGCGGTCAGGCGATGCGAATGGATCGGCGAATCGACGTTCGCACCGCCATAGCGGCGCCAGTTGCGCACCGGGTAGATGGCGTCGGCCACTTCCAGCAGGCCTACGGTTTCGCGGTCGGCGATCAGCACGCCCTGCACGCGCAGGCCCAGGTCGCGCTTGACCGCGGCGAGGCGCGCGGCCATGGCCGGCGTCGCACCGAATTCGCCGTCGGTGGCGAGCAGCAGGTCGGCCAGCTGCCAGCGCTGTTCTTCCAGCTTGGCGATCACGCGTTCCAGCGGGCCGCAGATATCGGTGCCGCCGCGAAAGCCCTGGCCGAGGAATTCCGCGACGCGCTTTACCCCGGCATGGTCCACACCCAGTTCCATTTCGACCAGTTCCTCCGGGCCGCCGAAGGCGAAGACATGGCAGGCGCGCTGCTGGGCGTGGGCGCTGCGCATGGCCTCCAGCACCACGGCCTTGGCCACGGCCTCGGCGCCGCCCTGCATCGAGCCTGAGGTGTCGACGCAGACCAGGATCGGCCCCAGTTCGGGCCGCTTGGCCGGCAGCAGGCCGGGACGCGGTTGCAGTACCGGCGCCTGGTGCAGGCGGATCTCGGTCATGCGGTCGTCGTCCTCGTAGCTCAGCAGCGTGCGTTCGGCGCGCCGCGCATGCCACACCAGGCGCAGGCGCGGATGGCCGAGTAGCATGGCCTCGGCCGGCAGCATGCGCGCGATGCGGTCCGAGCGGTGGATGCCGCGCGTCTCGCCCGGCATGTCGGGCACGCGCACGGTGCGCGCCTCCGCGCGCAGGGCGACGGCCTGCTCCATGACCTCGACGGGGGCCTGTGTGCTCGCGTCGTCGGCCTCGGATTGCCGCGCCCGGCCAAGGCCGCGAATGATCTTCGCCAGTTCCGGCAGGCGCTCCAGCAGGCGACGAATGCGGAGCACTTCCTGCCAGCCGGCGGATTGCAGCAGGCCGCGCATCTGGTCCCAGCGTTCGTGCCTGCAGTCGTCCGGCACCATGCCGAAGACTTCGATCAGCTCGTCGATCTCGCCGCAATGCTGCTGCCAGTCCTGCTCGAAAGCCCCGATCGCCATGCGCAGGGCTTCGTCCTCGCCGGCGCCGCGATCGCGGTAATCGACAATGAAATCGAGGTGGAACAGGATGCTCATCAGCACCGTGTCGCTCAGTTCCTGCCGGCCCGTGCAGTAGCGCGCCAGGTCGAGGCGGGCGAAGGCCTCGCTCAGGGCCTGCGCGACAGCCGGCGCAGGCCAGGACCAGGTCTCCGGTGCGGCGACGATGCCGGCCAGGAGATCCCGGCGCAGGCCGGCCAGCGCCGCCAGCCGCGGTTCGAGGCTGCCCTGCGAATTGGTCATGCCGCCCAGCCAGTGCGAACGCGCCAGGGCGTCGAGCGCCGCCAGGCGCCGCTCGCCGCTTTCGAACAGCAGCGATGCCGGCAAGGGCGGGGACGGGTTCATGCCGCGTCGAGCGATTCGTGCGCCACCGGCTCCGGCACCGCGCCGTTGTCCCGCTCCAGTCGCGGCAGGTCGAGGAAGCCGCGGCGTGCGGTCCGCGTGCGCTCGGCGAGTTCTTCGATCGCCGCCGCGGTGGCGGCCAGGTTGATGCCGGCGCGCGCAGTCAGTGCTTCGTCGAGCCACAGGCTGTGCGTCGCAAAGTCGGCGAGCTCCGCGCGCCGCGCGGCAATTTCCGCCGCATAGCCGGCGATGCGTTCGAGCAGCGCATCCACCTGGCGCACGCGGGCGCCGATGTGCAACTCGCCGTAGCACCGGCGCCGACTGTAGCTCATGCGCGGCGCGGCGGCGCCGCCCTTGGCATCGCCGATCTGGTCGGCGAGTTCGGTGGCGGAGAATTTGAGGCGGCCGGCCTCGTCGTAGTCGAGGTCGTTTGCCTTGAGCTCGGCATCGAGCTGGCCTTCGAAGGCCGCCACCACCCGCGTCAGATGCGCCGGCGAGAAGGCCTCGCGCACGCCGAGGCGGGCCGCCAGCCAGTCGGCCACCGCGGCCTGGCGCAGCGCATCGGGCGCGGTCAGCCAGGGCAGCAGCAGCAGATCCCACAGCGTCACGGCGGCGCGGCCTTCGCTGGCCGCGGTGACGCGCAGCAGCCAGACGATCTTGACCCAGCGTCGGTCCGAGACATGGATGGCTTGCGCAGCGAAATGCCGGCGCAACTCGCCCAGCACGGCGACCAGTTCGGTCGGCAGGGCGACCGCCGCCGCCGCGCCGGCCAGTTGCGCGAGGTCGTCCGTGTCCAGCGCCAGCTGCGGTGCGGGCGGCGTCCACTCGCGCACGCGGCCGGCATCGAGCAGGGCGCCGAAGCCGCCGGCGCTGACCGACAACACCGGCAGGCGCACCAGAAAGCGGTCGAAGAAGGCCTCGCCGACTTCATCCTCCGGCACCTCGTTGGTGGCGCCGACGGCGCTGATCAGGGGACAGGCCTGGCGGCCGGCGCCGTTGTCGAATTCGCGTTCGTTGAGCAGCGTCAGCAGGGCGTTGAGGATCGCGCTGTTGGCCTTGAACACCTCGTCGATGAAGGCGATCGAGGCATCCGGCAGAAAGCCGGCCGTGTGTCGTTCGTAGCGGTCCTCTTCGAGCGCCTTGATCGACAGCGGGCCGAACAGTTCCTCGGGCACCGAGAAGCGCGTCAGCAGACGCTCGAAGTAGCGCGCATCGCGGAATATCGTGTGCAGGCGGCGCGCCAGTTCGCTCTTGGCGGTGCCCGGCGGGCCGATCAGCAGCGTGTGTTCGCCGGCCAGCGCGGCAAGCAGGCACAGGCGCACACACTGGCGGCGTTCGACCAGGCCCCGTTCCAGCGTGTCGATGGTGGCCCGCAAACGGGCGGTGCGGTTGATCGTCATGGGCGGAATGTCATCTGGGAATGCATGATGTTGGCCGTCGGTCGGCGCCAGGCAGGCATTGTGCAACAAACCGGCGCAGGAGTCCGGCCTGGATTGACGGCGGCAGCGATGCTGCGGGATACTGCAACAAGTCGCTGCAATTCCGGCCGTGGCAGGTCAAAGCGGTCGAATCAGCGCGAGAGGAGACCCGGCGCATGACGAAAATCCAGTGGGGACTTGACTGCTACACCGGCTTGCCGGAGGTGGATCGGCAGCATCAGCAGCTGTTCGCCCTGATCAATCGCCTGAACGATGCGAAGCTGCGCAATCCCGAGATGCTCGAAGAGATCTTCGGCGAACTGCGTGACTACGTGCGCGATCATTTTGCGCTGGAAGAACGGCTGATGGCCGAGGCCAACGTCGACGCCGCGCATTACGTCCAGCACCGGGCCGCCCACGCCGGCTTCGTCGCCCGGCTGAACCAGCTCTGGCAGAACTACAGCGACGGCAGCGAAGCCGCCGCCGACCAGTTGCTGGAATTTCTCACCAACTGGCTTCGGCATCACATACTCCACACCGACCAGAGCATGGCGCTGGAAATCCACACCCGGATGGGAAGCCAGGCGCCGCACAACATGTTTTCGCACTTCTGATCCGGGGTTTCCGCCACACCCGCCGGGCACGAATCAGTGCAGCGTCGGATTCGACGCCGCCAGACGCAGGCCGACATTGACCACGAGCACCTTCGCCCCGAGCATGACGACGCTGCCGCGGCGGCGGTTGTCGCCCGTCTCGCTGTAATCGAAGTGGTAGGCGCGCCGCAGCAGCAGGCGGCCGTCGTCGTCGCGGGCCAGCTTGAGGCTGGCGATCGCCACGGTATCGTCGAGCAACTGCAGGCCGTCAGCGGCGCATGCCGCCTTCGCCGCGCGGATGCAGATGTCGCGCACGTGGATGCTGTCGTACCAGAGCCACGCCAGCGCGCAGAGCAGGGCCAGGCTGATGATCTCGAAAGTCGGCATGGCTGGATGGCTTGCCGGCCCTATCCCGTGGTCAGCAGTCGTTCGGCGTTGAGCCTGGCCTTGACGCGCGCCTGATGCTCCGAGCGGTTGATGGTGGTGACGGTTTTGCCGAAGGCGTCGCGCTGGCTGCTGCTCTTCTTGGTGGCTTCGATGGACTTGATGCAGCGCCAGCGCTTGCCGCCCTTGGTTTCGATCTGGCGCATTTCATTGCGGGGGTGATGGCGGGTGCAGTGATAGCAGTAAATGGTTTCGGTGGAGGACATGGCGGAGGCTTTTTATAGGAAGGTTTGAAAAACGGCAAAGTCCGTATCGGCTTGCCGGCGCATGGTGCCTAGCTCGTTGTCTTGCGCAGGATATCGACGCGCAGGGGATTGCGAAAATTTGCACCCGTGGCACCCAGATGCGACTCGAATTTCCTGCGGACCGCAGCGAGCAGTTCCGGCGCGAGCCGGTGCTCGGTATGGGTGACGCGAATGACGCGTTCCTCGAACTGCGCGAACCTGTCGAAGTGGCCGGGGCTGGAGAAAAAACGCTGGCCGACCAGCAGGAAGCGGCCGTCGTCGACGGCGCGGCGCACCGCGGCGAAGGCGGCTTCGCGCATTTCTTTTTCGTCGTGGAACAGGCGCAGGATGTCGTTGAATTCTCCGGCATAGACCGGCTCGGAAATCCACGCATGGCCGCCCGGCTTGAGCACGCGCCGAATCTCGCTCAGCGCCAGGTCCATCCTGTCGGTCGGCACGTGGTGCAGCGACTTGAACATCATGACGATGTCGAACGAGGCGTCCGCCGCCGGGATCGCCTCCGCGGCGCCATGGCGGAAACTGACATTCGGCAGGTCGGCGATCTGCAGGTTCTGCGCGTGCTGGATGGCATCGACTTCGAGCGCGACGATCGCCGCGACTTTGCCCGCTCGCGCGATGGCGCGGGTTTTCTCTGCTTTGCCGCAGCCGAGTTCAAGCACCTGCGCGTTCTCCAGCGGCAGTTCGGCGGCGATTAGCTCGTACTCGTCGCAAAGCATGTCATTGGCGGGATCGGAAATCTTCATGGTTCACCGTGTCCTGAAAAGTCGGGAAGGACTGGAATGTCGGCGCTGGCGGAACGGCGGTCCGGCCAGGCGCAAGCTCCGGGCGCCTATACTTTCTTCACAAACTCCGATTTCAGCTGCATCGCGCCGATGCCGTCGATCCTGCAGTCGATATCGTGATCGCCTTCGACCAGACGGATATTCTTCACCTTGGTGCCGACCTTGACCACCGATGACGAGCCCTTGATCTTCAAATCCTTGATCACGGTCACGGTATCGCCGTCCCGCAGCACGTTGCCGTTGGAGTCCTTGACCACGCGCTGTTCGTCGGTGCTGGCCGCGGCCGCCTTCGACCATTCGTGGGCGCATTCCGGGCAGACGTACATCTCGCCGTCTTCGTAGGTGAATTCGGAACTGCACTGCGGGCAAGTGGGCAGGCTGCTCATGGCTTGACTCCTGAATCGATCAGCCGGCGCAGCATTTTCTGGTGGAACATGCCCGCGTGCTGACGCAGCAGCCTGCCTTCGCCGTCGAACACCAGGACCAGAGGCAGGCGCTGCTCGTCGATGGCGCCGAAATCGTCCTCGCCGCGAAAGGCGTAGGGGAAGCTCAGTTTGCGCTCTGCCATGAATGCCTGAAGCTTGTCCCGGTCGGACGAGGTGCTGACCGTCAGCAGAAAAATCTCCTTGTTCTCCGTAGCGGCGACAAAGCGCTGCAACTCATGCAGGCTCTTGCGCGAGGCCAGCGATTCGGGCGACCAGTAGATGACTAGCGCCGTCCGTCCCCGCCCGTCCGCGAGGGATATGGGTCGTCCGTCGCTTCCGGTGGCAACCAGCCGCGCCGGCTTTGCCGCGGCATCGGTGGCGCCGGCCGGATTCATGCCGCAGACCAGCCCCAGGGCGATGGCCAGGATCGGAAACATGGTCTTCGTGGATTGCCACATCGCGTTTTTCCTTCGCTGCGCCCGGACCTGGCGCAGCGAGAGGCCTGGAATGCAAAAAGCCCAACCGAAGCGGTTGGGCTAAGTGCAGGAAGCACAACAGAAATTTTTGGCTCCTCGACCTGGGCTCGAACCAGGGACCTACGGATTAACAGTCCGGCGCTCTACCGACTGAGCTATCGAGGAACATTCAAGAGGCGCGGATTATAGCCGCGCCTGCTTTCTCTCGCAACAGTTTTGCTATTTCTTCAGCACCGAGGCGATGGCCTTGGCCACGTAGTCGATGTTGCGCGTATTGAGCGCGGCCACGCAGATACGGCCGGTGCTGACAGCGTAGATGCCGAATTCGGCGCGCAGCCTTTCCACCTGCTCGGCGCTGAGGCCGGTGTAGCTGAACATGCCGCGCTGGACCTTGATGAAGTCGAAGCCCGTGGCGCCGGCGGCGGTGAGCTTGTCCACCAGGCTGTTGCGCATGGCGCGAATGCGGTCGCGCATGCTGGCCAGCTCGTCTTCCCACTGCTGGCGCAGTTCGGGGCTGGACAGCACGGCGGCTACCACGGCGCCGCCGTGGGTGGGCGGATTCGAATAATTGGTGCGGATCACGCGCTTGACCTGCGACAGCACGCGCGCCGATTCGTCTTTATTGTCGGTGACGATGGTCAGCGCGCCGACGCGTTCGCCGTAGAGCGAGAAGGACTTGCTGAAGCTGCTCGACACCACGAATTGCAGGCCGGAGGCGGCGAACAGGTCGAGCGCGAGGGCGTCGGGCTTGATGCCGTCGGCGAAGCCCTGGTAGGCCATGTCGATGAAGGCGACCAGATCGCGCTGCTTGACCGTGGCGACCACTTCCGCCCATTGCGCGGCGCTGAGGTCGGCGCCGGTGGGGTTGTGGCAGCAGGCATGCAGCACGACGATGGACTTGGTCGGCATCGCCGCCAGCGCGGCCTTCATTCCGGCGAAATCGACGCCGCGCGTGGCCGGGTCGTAGTAGGCATAGTTTTCGACCGTGAAGCCGGCGGATTCGAACAGGGCGCGGTGGTTCTCCCAGCTAGGGTCGCTGATGTAGACCTTGGCGTCGGGCAGCAGGCGCTTCAGGTAATCGGCGCCGACCTTGAGCGCGCCGGTGCCGCCCAGGCATTCGCAGGTGATGGCGCGGCCGGCGGCGAGCAGTGCGGAATCCTTGCCGAACAGCAGGCCCTGCACCGCGTTGTTGTAGGCGGGAATGCCCTCGATGGGCTGGTAGCCGCGTGCCGGCTGGGTTTCCAGGCGGGCTTTCTCGGCGGTCTTGACGGCGGCCAGCAGCGGGATCTTGCCGTCGTCGCCGAAATACACGCCGACGCCGAGGTTGACCTTGTTCGGGTTGGTGTCGGCATTGAAGGCTTCGTTGAGGCCCAGGATGGGGTCGCGGGGCGCCATTTCGACGGCGGCGAAGAGAGAGGACATGAATGCTCCGGGTGCGGTAAGGGTTGAGAGTCGGCGCTGGCACCACGGCGATTTTCTGCTGCAGTGCGAAGCGCGCAATAATACCGTATCGGCCGACCCGATTCGATCAGGAATTTGTCGGCTTTCCATAAGCAAATAAATGGGTTAGCCAGTGGCCGCGATTCACGAACTGAAGGGCAGGGTGGTCGAGTTTCAGGGCAGCCCGTGGCGTCTGCACCAGCCGTTTCCGCCCGCCGGCGACCAGCCCGAGGCGATCCGGCTGCTGACCGAGGGCATTGCGGACGGCCTTTCCTTTCAGACCCTGCTTGGCGTGACGGGTTCGGGCAAGACCTACACCATGGCCAACGTCATTGCCCGCCTGGGGCGGCCGGCGCTGGTGCTGGCGCCGAACAAGACCCTGGCGGCGCAGTTGTACTCGGAATTCCGCGAGTTCTTTCCCGAGAATGCGGTCGAGTATTTCGTTTCCTACTACGATTACTACCAGCCCGAGGCCTATGTGCCTTCGCGCGACCTGTTCATCGAAAAGGATTCCTCGATCAACGAGCACATCGAGCAGATGCGCCTGTCGGCGACCAAGAGCCTGCTCGAACGGCGCGACGTGGTCATCGTGTGCACCGTCTCGGCGATCTACGGCATCGGCGATCCGGTCGATTACCACAGCATGATCCTGCACCTGCGCACCGGCGAGAAGATCGGCCAGCGCGAGATCATCCGGCGGCTCACCGAGATGCAGTACGAGCGCAATGAGATGGATTTTCGGCGCGGCGTCTATCGCGTGCGCGGCGACGTCATCGACGTGTTTCCGGCGGAGAACGCGGAGAGCGCGGTGCGCATCACGCTGTTCGACGACGAGGTGGAAACCCTGACGATTTTCGATCCGCTGACCGGGCACACGCGGCAGAAGCTGGGCCGCTTCACGGTGTTTCCGTCGAGCCACTACGTGACGCCGCGCGCGACGGTGCTCAAGGCCGTCGAAGCGATCAAGGAGGAACTGCGCCAGCGCATCGAGTTCTTCCAGCGCGAACAGAAGCTGGTCGAGTGCCAGCGCATCGAGCAGCGCACTCGCTTCGACCTCGAAATGCTGGATCAATTGGGCTTCTGCAAGGGCATCGAGAACTACTCGCGCCATCTCTCGGGGCGCCAGGCCGGCGAGCCGCCGCCGACGCTTTATGACTACCTGCCGCCCGACGCGATCATGTTCGTCGACGAATCTCATGTGACGATCCCGCAGGTCGGCGGCATGTACAAGGGTGACCGCTCGCGCAAGGAAAACCTGGTCGATTACGGCTTCCGCCTGCCCTCGGCGCTGGACAATCGGCCGCTGAAGTTCGAGGAATTCGAAAAGCTGATGCCGCAGACCGTGTTCGTCTCGGCGACGCCGGCCGACTACGAGGAGAAGCATCAGGGCCAGGTGGTCGAACAACTGGTGCGGCCGACCGGCCTGGTCGATCCGGTGGTCGAGGTGCGGCCGGCCAGCACCCAGGTCGACGATCTGCTCACGGAATGCAAGAAGCGTATCGCCGCCGGCGAACGGGTGCTGGTGACGACGCTGACCAAGCGTCTGGCGGAACAGCTCACCGAGTACATGGGCGACAACGGCATCAAGGTGCGCTACCTGCACTCGGACATCGACACCGTGGAGCGCGTCGAGATCATCCGCGACCTGCGCCTCGGCGAGTTCGACGTGCTGGTCGGCATCAACCTGCTGCGCGAGGGACTGGACATTCCCGAGGTGTCGCTGGTGGCGATCCTCGATGCCGACAAGGAAGGTTTCCTGCGTTCGACGCGGTCGCTGATCCAGACCATGGGCCGTGCCGCGCGTCACCTCAACGGCACGGCCATCCTCTATGCCGACCGGATCACCGATTCGATGCAGCGCGCGATGGACGAAACCGCACGCCGCCGGGCCAAGCAACTGGCGCACAACGAGGCCGAGGGCATCACGCCGATCGGCGTCAGGAAGCGCATCAAGGACATGATCGACGGGGTTTATGATGCCGATACGGCAGTGCGCGAGCTCAAGGTGGCGCAGGAGGCGGCGCGCTACGAGGTAATGAGCGAGAAGGATCTGGCGCGCGAGATCCGCAGACTGGAGAAGGCGATGCAGGAACACGCAAAAAACCTGGAGTTCGAGGAAGCCGCGGCGGCGCGCGACGAATTGTTCCGCATCCAGCGCCTGGCCTTCGGCGGCGAGGCGCACGACGCCCCCGGGGATGCCGCCTGATGCCGCGCCGGATACTTTTCGTTTGTACCGGCAACATCTGCCGTTCGCCGACCGCCGAAGGCGTGGCACGCGAGGTGGCGCAGAAGCTGGGGCTGGCCGAGTCCTTCGAGTTCGATTCGGCCGGCACTTACGGCTACCACGTCGGCGATCCGCCCGATCCGCGCACCATCGCGGCGGCGCGGCGACGCGGCTACGACCTGACACACTTGCGCGCGCGGCGCGTGACGGAGTTCGATTTCATCCGCTTCGATCACGTGATCGCCATGGACCGCGACCACCTGGAATGGCTGCAGCGCGACTGTCCGCCGCTGTACCGCGACAAGCTCGCGCTGCTGCTGGAATTCAGCCAGCGCTTCGATGAAGACGAGGTGCCCGATCCCTACTATGGCGGCCTGGATGGCTTCGAACAGGTGCTTGACCTGGTGGAGGATGCGGCGACCCAATTGATCCTCCAGTTGGCCGCCGCCCACCAAGATATCGTTGCCGAGGATTCGCCGAAGGCGTAATGAAAACGGGCGCCGTACTTTCGTAAGGCGCCCGCTGTCTTGCCGCTCGCGACTTGCGTCAGTCGTGCTTGGTTTCGACCATTTGCAGCGGCTCGTTGACGATCACCGGCGCCGGTTTCGGCTTGCGGCCAAGCGGCTGCGCTGGCGCGAAGCTGTCCGCGACGGGCGCGGTGCGACTGGTTTCGATCATGACCAGACCAACCTGCTGCAGGCTTTCCTTGACATCGACCGGGGCGGGCTGCGGTGCCGGCGGCACGATGATCGGATCGGCGACGGGAGCCGCTACCGGCTGAGGCGCGGCCACGGCTTGCGGCGCGGGTTCGGCGACGGGCTGCGGCGCGGGTGCCGGGGCGGCGACTTCGGCAACAGGCTCGGCGACGAAGGCCGCCGGGGCGGGCGCTGCGACCACAGGCACCGCAGCTTCGACCGCGACTGGGGCCGGGCTTGCCACAACTTCCTGTGCCACGCTTGGTGCCGGTGCGGCGACCTCGACTGAACTCGTTACCGGTTCGACGACGGGCACGGGCGCGGCTGCAATGTCTGCTTCGTTGGCGACAGACACGGTGTCGGTGGCCTGAACGGCGACGAATCTGGCTGCTGCGGCTTCCGTCGTGCTGCCTTCCTCGCTGCGACCACGACCGCGACCGCGGCCGCGACTGCGGCGTCCGCTGCGGGCTTCACCATCCTGGGCGGCACCCTCGTTGCCAACAGTCGGCGCTGGCGACACGCCGTTTTGCGCGGCATTGGCTTCGGCACGCGGCGGACGCGGCTCCCTGGGTTCCCTCGGTTCGCGCGGCGCACGCGGTTCGCGGGCTTCCTTGGGCTCCCTCGGTTCGCGGGCTTCGCGCGGTTCCTTGGGTTCGCGGGGCTCGTTGCGATTCTCGCGCGGCTTGCGGTTGCCGCCTTCGCCTTGTGCCTCGTCGCGCTTGGCTTGCAGGCGCGGTGCCTGCTCGCTGCGCTCCCTGCGCTCGCCGCCTTCGCGGTTGTCGCGACCGTCGCGACGGCCATTGCGATCGCGGCCGCCACGGCCACCCTCGCGATTGCCATCGCGGTTGCGGTCGCGCGAGCCTTCGCGGCGCGGCGGGCGTTCGGACTTGGTCTCGGCGGTGGCCGGGGCTTCGGCTTTGGGGCTGCCGGTGAAGAAGGACACCAGCTTGCTGAAGAAGCCGGGTTCGCTCGGCGCCACGGGCTGGGCAACAGGCGCAGCGGCTCTGTGCTCGACGATCGGGGCCGGCTGATCGGGCGTGATGCCCTTGACCGCGGCTTCGATCTTGACGGGCTTGGCATCGCCAGCTTGGGCCGAGGGCGGTTGGTAGGTTTCTTCCACGGGTTTTTCGGCCATCTGGTAGCTGGCCAGCGCAATGCCTTCGGCATTGAGTTGGTCATGGCGCAGACGGACGATTTCGTGGGCCGGCGTTTCCAGGTGGCGATTGGGCACGATCACCAGATTGACGCGGTGGCGCATCTCGATGCGCGAGATGTCGACGCGCTTCTCGTTGAGCAGGAAGGTGCCGACATCGACCGGGACCTGGCAGTGCAGGGCGCCGGTGTTTTCCTTCATCGATTCCTCTTCGAGGATGCGCAGGATGTGCAGCGCGGCGGATTCGGTGCTGCGGATGTGGCCGGTGCCGGTGCAGCGCGGGCAGGTGATGTAGCTGGTTTCGGCAAGCGCCGGACGCAGGCGCTGGCGCGACAGTTCGAGCAGGCCGAAGCGGCTGATCTTGCCGGTCTGGACGCGGGCGCGGTCGAAGTGCAGCGCATCGCGCAGGCGGTTCTCGACTTCGCGCTGGTTCTTGGTCGACTCCATGTCGATGAAGTCGATCACGATCAGCCCGCCGAGGTCGCGCAGGCGCAGCTGGCGCGCGATTTCGTCGGCGGCTTCGCAGTTGGTGCGCAGCGCGGTTTCCTCGATGTCGCTGCCCTTGGTGGCGCGCCCCGAGTTGACGTCGACCGAGACCAGGGCCTCGGTGTGGTCGATGACGATGGCGCCGCCCGAGGGCAGGGTGACCTGGCGCGAGTAGGCCGATTCGATCTGGTGTTCGATCTGGAAGCGCGAGAACAGCGGCACGTCGTCGCGGTAGCGCTTGACGCGATTGACCGTGCCCGGCATCACGTGCGCCATGAACTGCTGCGCCTGTTCGAAGATGTCGTCGGTGTCGATCAGGATTTCGCCGATTTCGGCATGGAAGTAGTCGCGGATGGCGCGGATGACGAGGCTGGATTCCTGATAGATCAGGAAGGCGCCGCTCTGGGCCTTGGCGGCGCCGTCGATGGCGGTCCACAGTTGCAGCAGGTAGTTGAGGTCCCACTGCAGTTCTTCGAGGCTGCGGCCGATGCCGGCGGTGCGGGCGATCAGGCTGGTGCCGGCCGGGACGACCAGCTGGTCCATGATTTCGCGCAGTTCCTGGCGGTCATCGCCCTCGACGCGGCGCGATACGCCGCCGCCACGCGGATTGTTGGGCATCAGCACCAGGTAGCGGCCGGCCAGCGAGACGTAGGTGGTCAGCGCCGCGCCCTTGTTGCCGCGTTCGTCCTTCTCGACCTGGACGATGAGTTCCTGACCGTTGCTGAGCACGTCCTGGATGCGCGCCTTGCCGGCATCGACACCGGGCTTGAAATAGGTGCGGGAAATTTCCTTGAACGGCAGAAAGCCGTGGCGCTCGGCACCATAGTCCACGAAGGCGGCTTCGAGGCTGGGCTCGATGCGCGTGATGACGGCCTTGTAGATGTTGCTCTTGCGCTGTTCCTTGTTGGCTGATTCGATGTCGAGGTCAATCAGTTTCTGACCATCGACGATCGCGACGCGGAGTTCCTCAGCCTGCGTCGCATTGAAAAGCATGCGTTTCATGTGTGCTCCCGCGCGCATTCAAGCCAGGCGGGCACGACAAGTCGCACACTGCGGGCGTCAGGACGCGGGCGGTGTGCCTCGGGTTTGCGGTTGAGTCGGCGTATTCATGGTGCCTGTGATTTAACGTGGCAAACGGGGTTGATGACTTGTCTTCGGTAAGGCGGTCGCTGACTGATGGTCAGCGCCCGGCAATCTGTGCCCAAATCTGTGCGTGTGTTGCGCGCAATCAAGTAGTATCGCTCTTTCGGGCGAGCGAAACACCCTGTGGTCGGCTGGTCGCGCTGCCGGTCGGTTTGTGATTCCACCGGCTGTTTTCTGTTGCTCTCGCGCCCTTGTCGCCTCCGTGCACCTGTTCGCTGCAAAGCAACAGGTTTGGTGGTGACAACACCCCGGGAACCGTGCCACCGACGCCACTTCGGGCCGCCGGGCACACCGTCTCGGAACGGCTAACCAAGCAGACAGTATATTGCAGATGAAGGACTTAAGCAAAGATTCGGTTACGTGGCTTGAGGTCGGCGAGGAGGCCGAGGGGCAGCGCCTCGACAACTTCCTGCTGCGCATTGCCAAAGGCGTGCCGAAAAGCCACATCTATCGCATCGTGCGCAGCGGCGAGGTGCGGGTGAACAAGGGACGGGTTCCGGCCGAGTATCGGCTCCAGCTTGGCGACACCTTGCGCGTACCGCCCATGCGTACCGCCGAACGGCCGTCGCAAGCTGCTGTTCCGGCACGTGATTTTGAAATCGCCTACGAGGATGAGGCGCTCATCGTGATCGACAAGCCGGCCGGTGTCGCGGTGCATGGCGGTAGCGGGGTGTCCTTCGGCGTCATCGAGCAGTTGCGCCGGGCGCGGCCGCAGGCGAAGTTACTTGAGCTGGCCCACCGGCTGGATCGCGACACCTCAGGCCTGCTGGTGGTGGCCAAAAAACGCGTTGCGCTGACCAGGCTGCACGACATGTTTCGCGACGGCGCGATAGCAAAACGCTATCTGGCACTGGTCAAGGGCCGCTGGCGCAACGAATTGCAGCACGTGCGCCTGCCGCTGCACAAATACCTGACGGCGGAGGGCGAGCGGCGGGTCAGCGTTCAGCCCGAAGGCAAGGTTTCGCACTCGATCGTGCGCCTGGTAGCGCGCTGGGAGAACTTCAGCCTGGTCGAAGTGGAACTCAAGACCGGGCGCACTCACCAGATCCGGGTGCACCTCGCGCACCTGGGATTTCCGATTGCCGGCGACGACAAATACGGTGATTTTCCCCTGAACAAGACCCTGCAGAAGACCGGATTCGGCCGCATGTTCCTGCATGCGGCAAAGCTGGCATTGCCGCATCCGCTTTCCGGCGCGCCGATCGAACTCGAATCCCCGCTGCCGGTGGAATTGCGTGGCTTCATCGAACAACTGGACAGGAACGAAACGCGTAGCTATGGCCAAACGCTTTGAACTGATCGTCTTCGACTGGGACGGCACCCTGATGGATTCGACCGGCGCCATCGTTGCCAGCATCAAGGCCGCGGCGACGGACCTCGGCATCGAACCGCCGACCGACGAGCGGGCCAGCCACATCATCGGCCTTGGCCTGATCGATGCCCTGCGCCATGCCCTGCCTGACCTGCCTAGCGAGCGCTATCAGGACGTCGCGCTGCGCTATCGCCAGCACTACATGGCGCGCGACCAGGGCCTGCTGCTGTTCGATGGGGCGGAAGCCCTGATCGACGAACTCGCCACGGCCGGCCACATGCTTGCCGTTGCCACCGGCAAAACGCGCAAGGGTCTGGACCGGGCCTTCGAGGTCAGCGGCCTGGGCCCGCGCTTCCACGCTTCGCGCTGCGCCGACGAATGCCACTCCAAGCCGCATCCGCAGATGCTAGAGGAGCTGATGGACGAATTCGGGGTCGAGCCGGAAGTGACGCTGATGATCGGCGATACTACTCACGACCTGCTGATGGCCAGGAATGCCGGCGTCGCGGCGCTGGGCGTGGCCTATGGCGCCCATCCGCGCGAGGCGCTGGAGGCCGAAGCCCCGCTCTACTGTGCGGCCAATGTCGCTGAACTCGCGGCATGGTTGCGGCAGCAGGCTTGAAGCAGCGCCAGATATGCGCCAGTGCCGAACTGGTCGAGGGCGGGCCGGGCGTTCGCTTTACCCTGGATCGGGGCGGCGTCAGCGAACCGGCCTTCGTCGTGCGCTACCGCGGACAGGTCCATGCCTATCTGAACCGCTGCGGCCATGTCCCGGTCGAACTGGACTGGCAGCAAGGGGAGTTCTTCGATCATTCAGGCTTATACTTGATCTGCGCAACGCACGGCGCCCTCTATGCCCCGGAATCCGGGCGCTGCCTGGGCGGCCGCTGCAACGGCAAAGGCCTGGTGGCGGTAGCGGTGGCCGAAAATGATGGTTGGATTGTAATGACTGAGGAAGGTGAGCAAGGTGCCGGACAGCAATGAAGTGAACTGGGAACGCAAGGTTCTGGAAAAGCTCGCGCTCGAAGCGCTGGCCGAGCAGCGGCGCGGTCGGCGCTGGGGTATCTTTTTCAAACTGCTGGGTTTCGGCTACCTGGTCGTGGTACTGATTCTGGCGCTGGGCTTGGGCCAGGGCGATCATGTCGCCGACGACGCCAAGTTCACCGCGCTGGTGGATCTGAACGGCGTGATCAAGGCCAAGGGCGATGCCAACGCCGAAAACGTCATCACCGGCCTGCAGGCGGCCTTCGAGGACAAGCACACGGCGGGGGTGATCCTGCGCATCAACAGCCCCGGCGGCAGCCCGGTCCAGTCCGGGATCATCAACGACGAAATGCGGCGCCTGCGCGCCAAGTACCCGGCGATTCCGCTGCATGTCGTGGTGGAGGACGTCTGTGCCTCGGGCGGCTACTACGTCGCGGCGGCGGCGGACAAGATTTTCGTGGACAAGGCCAGCATCGTCGGTTCGATCGGGGTGCTGATGGACGGCTTCGGCTTTACCGGCACCATGGACAAGCTGGGCGTCGAGCGACGGTTGCTGACGGCCGGCGAGAGCAAGGGTTTTCTTGATCCCTTTTCGCCGCAGAACGAACACCACAAGGACCATGCCAAGCAGATGCTGGGCGAGATCCACGAGCAGTTCATCAACGTGGTCAGAAAGGGCCGCGGCAAGCGGCTGAAGGAATCGCCCGAGATGTTCTCCGGTCTGATGTGGAGCGGTGCCAAGAGCATCGAACTGGGCCTGGCCGACGGCTACGGCACGGTCGAAAGCGTCGCCCGCGACGTGATCAAGGCCGCCGACGTACGCGACTTCAGCGTCAAGCAGAACTTCGCCGAGAAATTCGCGAAGCAATTCGGCGCCGACATGGCCGAAGGCATGACGAATGTGCTGACCCGCGTTACGTTGCGCTGACGATACTGACGCCGAGGTCGGCCAGCAGCAGTTCCTGGGCGCTGATGCGAGAGCGCCGCGTGGACTTGATGCGGTACTCGCCGTTGCCGTTCATCTCCCAGGCCTGGCAGTTGTCGGCCAGATAGGGTTTGAGTCCTTCCTTGAGCACCCGCTGCTTGAGCTTGGGTTCCAGCACCGGGAAGCAGACCTCGATGCGGCGGAAGAAATTTCGCTCCATCCAGTCGGCGCTCGACAGATAGATGTTCTGCCTGCCGTTGGCGTGGAAATAGAAAATCCGGTGATGCTCGAGGAAGCGGCCGATCACCGAGCGCACCCGGATGTTCTCGGACAGGTCCTTGACGCCGGGGCGCAATGAGCAGACGCCGCGCACGATCAGGTCGACGGTGACGCCGGCGGCACTGGCTTCATACAGCGCGGAAATGATTTCCGGTTCCAGCAGGGAGTTCATCTTGGCGATGATGCGCGCCGGCTTGCCGGCCAGCGCCGCCTCGGTTTCGCCGCGGATCGCCGCGAGCATCTTCGAGTGCAGGAAGAAGGGCGCCTGCCACAGGTGTTTCAGCGCGCTGGCCTTGCCCAGCCCGGTCAGCTGCTTGAAGACTTCGTTGACGTCGTCGCCGATTTCCGGGTTCGCGGTCAGCAGGCCGAAGTCGGTGTAGAAGCGCGTGGTGCGCGGGTGGTAGTTGCCGGTGCCGAGGTGGATGTAGCGGCGGTAGCCCTGATCCTCGCGGCGCAGGACCATCAGCATCTTGGCGTGGGTCTTGTAGCCGACCACGCCATAGACCACATGGGCGCCGACTTCTTCCAGGCGCGCGGCGATCGACAGATTGGCTTCTTCGTCGAAGCGTGCCATCAGTTCGACGACGACGGTGACTTCCTTGCCTTTCTCGGCGGCGCGCAGCAGATGCTCCATCAGCACCGAGTCGGTGCCGGTGCGATACACGGTCATCTTGATCGCCACCACCTGCGGATCGTCGGCCGCCTGCTGCAGCAGCTGAATCACCGGATTGAAGGCCTGGAACGGATGGTGCATCAGGATGTCGTGCTTGCGGATGCTGGCGAAGATGTCGTAGCGCCTGGTCAGCACCTTGGGCAGGCCGGGCTGGAAAGGTGCGTACATGAGGTCGGGACGGTCCACCTGGTCGGGCACCGACATCAGGCGCACCAGGTTGACGATGCCCGGCACGCGATACAGGTCGCCGCGGTCGAGGCCGAACTGCTGCAGCAGGAAGTCGGTCATGGCCGCCGAGCAGCTGTCGGCGACTTCGAGGCGCACCGCGTCGCCAAAGTGGCGCTGCGGGAGTTCGCCCTGCAGCGCGATGCGCAGGTTCTTGACTTCCTCGTCGTCGACGAACAGATCCGAGTTGCGCGTGACGCGGAACTGGTAGCAGCCGAGCACGTTCATGCCGGCAAACAGTTCGCTGACATATTCGTGAAGAATCGACGAGAGAAAGACGAAGCCGTAGTCGACGCCGCAGAGTTCCTTCGGCAGCTGGATCACGCGCGGCAGGGCGCGCGGCGCCTGGACGATGGCGGTCCCGGAACTGCGGCCGAAGGCATCCGTGCCTTCCAGTTCGATGGCGAAATTGAGACTCTTGTTCAGCACGCGCGGAAAGGGGTGGGACGGGTCGAGTCCGATCGGGGTCAGTACCGGCATGACTTCCCTGCGGAAGAAGTCGAGGATCCAGGCGCGCTGCTCGGCACTCCACAGGCTGCGGCGGAAGAAGGCGATGCCTTGCTTTTCCAGCGCCGGGAGTATCTCGTCGTTGAGCAAGGCGTACTGTTCGGCGATCAGCTCGTGGGCCTGGTCCGTGACGCGGCGAAACATGTCCTGCGGCAGCATGCCGTCGGCGCCGGTGGCATGGCTGCCCAGCTTGATCTGTTCCTTGAGGCCGGCGACGCGGATTTCGAAGAACTCGTCGAGATTCGATGAAACGATGCACAGGAAGCGCAGGCGTTCCAGCAGGGGGACGCGGCTGTCGGCAGCCTGGGCGAGAACCCGGCGGTTGAAGGCCAGCAGGGACAGTTCGCGGTTGAGGAAATGTTCGTTTGGAAATCGGCGAAGCGGCGACATGAGGGCTTTCGGATCATTCGAAGGGCATGATTATGTGTCATTTTTGCTACTGCCGTGTGACACTGGGCAATATCGGGCCACGCGGTAGAATCGGACCATGGCCTATGAACTGATCGCCGCGGTTGATCTCGGCTCCAACAGCTTTCGTCTGCAAGTGGGGCGGATCGTGGCCAGCCAGATCTATCCGCTCGACGGGCTCAAGGAGTCGGTTCGGCTGGCGGCCGGCCTGACCGCGGACAAGCGTCTCGATGCCGCCGCGCAACAACGCGGGATCGAGGCGTTGTCGCGTTTTGCCGAACGCCTGCGCGGCTTTGATCCGGGCGCGGTGCGCGCGGTGGCGACCAATACCCTGCGCGTGGCGAAAAACGCCGAACAGTTTCTGGAAAAGGCCGAGGCCGCACTGGGCTTCCCGATCGAGGTGATCGCCGGGCGCGAAGAGGCCCGCCTGATCTACCTCGGCGTGGCGCATACGCTGGCCAAGCCGCAAACGCGCCAGTTCGTGGTGGACATCGGCGGCGGCTCGACCGAATTCATCATCGGCCAGAACATCGATCCGATCCGGCTCGAATCCCTCTACATGGGCTGCGTCAGCTTCAGCCTGCGCTTTTTCCCCGACGGGCAGGTCGACAAGCGCTCGTTCAAGGAAGCCGAGCTGGCAGCGCGGCGCGAACTGCAGACCATCGTCCATGCCTACCGCGAAGCGGGCTGGGACGAGGCGATCGGCTCTTCGGGCACGGCGAAGGCGATCGTGGACCTGCTGGAAATGAACGGCTGGTCGGACCACGGGCTGACCCGCGACGGACTGGAAAAGCTGCGCAACGAGCTGATCCGTGCCGGCAATGTCTCGCGCCTGAAGCTGGAAGGCCTGCGTGCCGACCGGATTCCGGTGCTGCCCGGCGGACTGGCGATCATGTCGGCCATCTTCAAGGAGTTTGGGCTGGAGCGCATGGCCTTCTCCGAAGGCGCGTTGCGCCTCGGCGTGCTTTATGACCAGCTGGGCCGCTACCATCATGACGATCTGCGCGAAGCCACGGTCAATCGCTTCATGCAGCGCTATGACGTCGATCGCCGGCAGGCGGCGCGGGTCGGGCATACCGCGCTGGGCCTGCTCAACCAGCTGGTTCCGGCGAGCCGCGAGGCGGGCCACCCGGATGCGCAGTTCCTGATCTGGGCCGCGCGCCTGCACGAGGTCGGAATTTCCGTGGCGCATTCGAGCTATCACAAGCACAGCGCCTACATCCTCGGCAATGCCGACATGCCCGGTTTCTCGCGGCGCGACCAGGCCCGGCTGTCGAGACTGGTGCTGTCCCATCGCGGCAAGCTGGAGCGCGCCCAGCCGCTGCGCGGCGAGGCTCCGGAATGGACGCTGATCTTCTGCCTGCGCATCGCCGTCATGTTGCACCGTTCGCGCGATGACCAGCCGCTACCGCAACGTGTCGCCGGCTTCACGCGCAACGGCTTCGAGCTCAGTCTCGGCGCCGAGGATCTGAACCTGCTGCCGCTCACCGCCGCGGCACTGGACGACGAGGCGCAGCAGTGGGCCGGGATCGGCGGCGAGCTGCGCATCTTGCGCAACGTCCGGGATTCAGGCCGATGACGCATGGCTAAATTCGAATTTCGTCCCGGTTTTGAACATCCCTGTCCGTCCGATGTCCGCAGCGCATATTGAATCGATCGTACGCGACGGCGAACGCGTGGTCAGACTTGCCGGACGCTGGACGCTGGCAACCACTTCCGAGGAAGTGGCGCGCCTGACGGCTGAACTGAAGCGCGCCGCCGAACCGGCCGGCAGCTGGGACTGCCTGGAGGTCGAGGCGCTCGACAGCGCCGGCGCGATCCTGCTGTGGCATGCCTGGGGCCGGGCGCTGCCGGAATTGTTGCTGATCCGTCCGGAACACCGGCGCATCTTCGAGCGGATCGACATCGCCGACCATGTGCCGCGCGCCGTGGTCGCTCCCGTTTCACCCCTGCAGGGCGCGATGGTGGTCGGCAGCGCGGTGATCGGCATTGGCCGCCACGTCGTCGATTTCGTCGCCTTGATCGGCCAGTTCGGTCTGAATCTGGTGCATGTCGCGCGCTTCCCGGCCGATCTGCCGCGGCGCGAGATTTCGGCCAACCTATACAAAAGCGGGGTGCGCGCGATGCCGGTCACCGCCCTGGTCGGCTTCCTCATCGGGGTGGTGCTGTCCTACCTGTCGGCGCTGCAGCTCCAGCAGTTCGGCGCCGACATTTTCATCATCAATATCATCGGCCTCGGTTTGGTGCGCGAACTGGGGCCGGTGCTGGTCGCGGTGCTGGTCGCGGGTCGCTCGGGCTCGGCGATGACGGCGCAACTCGGCGTGATGCGCGTCACCGAGGAAATCGACGCCTTGTCGACCATGGGCGTGCAACGCGGATTGCGCCTGATATTTCCCAAAGTGGTGGCGCTGACCATCGTCATGCCGCTGCTGGTGTTGTGGAGCACGGCGATCGCGCTGGTCGGCGGCATGGTGTCGGCCCAGGTGCAGCTCGACATTTCCTACGGCTTTTTCTTCCAGACCCTGCCGCGCGTGGTGCCGGAGGCCAACCTTTGGATCGGCCTGAGCAAGGGCGCGGTATTCGGCATGTTCATTGCCCTCGTGGCCTGTCACTTCGGCCTGCGCGTGCGGCCCAATACCGAAAGCCTGTCCGCCAACACCACGGCCGCGGTGGTGACGGCGATTACCCTGGTCATCATCATCGACGCGATTTTTGCCGTCGCCACGCGCGGCATCGGTCTGCCGGGCGGAATCTGAAGCCATGACGCCGCCGGTGATCCGCATCCGCGATCTGTCGATCCGCTTCGGCGAGGTCTGGGTCCACCAGGGCCTGAACCTCGACATCGAGCGCGGCGAACTGGTGTCGCTGGTGGGTGGCTCCGGCAGCGGCAAGACCACGCTGCTGCGCATGGTGGTCGGCTTGCTGGCGCCCACCAGCGGCACGATCGAGATCTTCGGTGAACCGCTGTTCGGCGGCGGCATCGCGCGCGAGCGCGCACTGCGGCAGCGCTTCGGCGTGCTGTTCCAGCACGGGGCGCTGTTTTCGGCCTTCAACGTGTTCGACAACATCGCCTTTCCTTTGCGCGAACTGAAGCGCTACGACGAGGGTGCGATCCACGATCTGGTGATGCTCAAGCTGTCGATGGTGGAACTGCTGCCGCGCCACGGCAAGCTGATGCCGGCGGAGCTTTCCGGCGGCATGATCAAGCGCGTGGCCCTGGCGCGGGCCCTAGCGCTGGAACCGGAATTGCTGCTGCTCGACGAGCCGACCGCCGGGCTCGACCCCGACCGTTCGGACAGCTTCGTGCGCCTGATCCGCATGCTCGGCGACGAGCTCGGCCTCACCGTGCTGCTGGTGACGCACGACCTCGATACCCTGGCTGCCTTGTCCACGCGGGTCGCCGTGCTCGCCGAGCATCGCATCCTGGCCTATGGCACGGCCGACGAAATCATGCACATCGACCATCCCTTCATCCGCAACTTTTTCCTTTCCGAGCGCAGCGTGCGTGCCCTGCAGAATTCAGGGCATGATCCCCTGCAGACCCGACAGTAAAGGCCCTCGACCATGGAAAACCGATCCCACGCACTGGCCGCCGGCATATTCACGCTCCTGCTCGGGATTGCCGCGGCGATTGCCATCTGGTGGCTGGGGCAGAGCGACGAATCGACGGCGACCTACATTCTCGAAACACGGCGCAACGTGACTGGGCTCAACCTGGAGGCACAGGTACGCTATCGCGGCATTCGCGCCGGCAAGGTGGCCGCCATCGACCAGGATCAATCCGATCCGCGCCTGCTCCTGGTGCGGATCACGCTCGACAGCCGCTTCAGGCTGACCCGCGGCACGATCGCCCAACTGGGATACCAGGGGGTGACCGGGCTGGCCTATGTGCAGATCGAGGATGACGGATCGTCGCCGGAACCGTTGCCCATGAAGGCGGGCGATCCGCCGCGGATTCCCTTGCGGCCGACCCTGTTCGACACGCTGGGCGAACGGGCCAACGACATCGTCGGCCAGATCAGTGCGGTCTCGATCCGCCTGGGCAAGCTGCTGGACGAGAAGAATGTGCAGAACCTCTCGCGCACGCTGGACAATCTGGCCACCGCGTCGGACGGCTTGCGCGAAATGCCGGTGATCCTGGCCGCGGCGCGCGAGGCGCTGTCGGAGCAAAACCTGCGCAGCTTGCGGCAGATCCTCGCCCATGTCGAAAAGACCGCGGGCGAGAGCGCTCCGCTCGCCGCCGAGATGCGCGAACTGGTCAAGACCATGGGCATTCTGTCGCGCCGTTTCGAGCAGATCGCCGGCAGCGCCGGCGAGGAACTGAGCGGCAGCACCCTGCCGCGCGCCAACCAGCTGATGCAGGAGCTGGCGACCAATTCGCGCCAGCTGTCGCGGGTGCTGGATAGCCTGGAAAGCGATCCGCAAATGCTGCTGTTCGGCCGCGGCGGGGCCAGGCCCGGCCCCGGCGAGGCCGGCTTTGCGGTACCGACGAAAACCGGAGGAGGGCAATGATGAGAAGGCTGCTGGCGACGATCGCGGTGCTGCTGCTGGCGGCATGCGGCGGCAATGTGCGGACGGCCGATCCGGTGCGCTATGACTTTGGCGGCCTCGACGGCAGTGCCGCGGTTGCGCGCCTGCCGCTGGCCGCGGTGAATATCCAGGCCGCATCGTGGCTGGCCGGCCCGGCCATGCATTTCCGCCTCGCCTATGCCGAGCCCCTGCAGCGGCGCAGCTATGGCGAGAGCCGCTGGGCCGCGCCGCCGGCCGAACTGCTGGCGGCCCTGCTCAAGCGCCGCCTGATGTTTGCCCCAGCGGAACCCGCTGCTGGCGGCTGCCGTTTGCAACTGGTGGTAGACGAGCTGGAGCAGCGCTTCGACGATCCGCAGCAGAGCTTCGCCGTGCTCGACGTGCGCGCACAATTGATGCCGCGGCGCGGTGCCGAAATACTTGCGCGCCGTACCTTCCATATCCAGAAGCCGGCGCCGACGCCGGATGCGCGCGGCGGTGCCGCCGCCACACGCGACGTGGCGCAGGCCCTGGCCGCCGAGCTGGCCGCCTGGCTGGCCGACGTCGCGCGCGAAAAGCCTGCTATCGTTGAACGCTGTAAAACCCAGAAAGGTAATGCCGATGAGTAATCCCTACGCCACCGGGCTGGACAAGAATCCGGCCAACTACGTACCGCTGACGCCGCTCTCCTTCATCGAGCGCTCGGCCTACATCTATCCCGAGCGCGTGGCGACGATCCACGGCGCGCGCCGCTACACCTGGCTGCAGGCCTATCAGCGCAGCCGACGCCTGGCTTCGGCGCTGGCGGCGCAAGGAGTCGGCGCTGGCGACACGGTGGCGGCGATGCTCAACAACACGCCCGAGATGTTCGAGTGCCACTTCGGCGTGCCGATGTGCGGTGCGGTGCTGAATACCCTGAACACGCGCCTCGATGCCGAGACGATCGCCTTCATGCTCAACCACGGCGAAGCCAGGGTGCTGATCACCGACCGCGAGTATTCGGCCATGGTGAAGAAGGCGCTGGCCGAACTGGGCCGCACGATACTGGTCGTCGATGTCGACGACCCCGAGTACAGCGGTCCCGGCGAACGCCTCGGCACCATCGACTACGAAAGCTTCATCGCCGGCGGCAATCCCGACTACGCCTGGAAGACCCCGGCCGACGAGTGGGAGGCGATCTCGCTCAACTACACCTCGGGCACCACGGGCAATCCCAAGGGCGTGGTCTATCACCATCGCGGCGCCTACCTCAACGCGCTGTCCAACATCGTCTCCTGGGGCATGCCGCCGCAGTCGATCTATTTGTGGACCCTGCCGATGTTCCACTGCAACGGCTGGTGCTTCCCGTGGACCGTGGCCGCCAATTCCGGCACCAACGTCTGCCTGCGCCGGGTCGACCCCAAGCTGATCCTCGACGCGATCCGCGAGCACAAGGTCAGCCACTACTGCGGCGCGCCCATCGTGCATTCGATGCTGGTCAGCGCCCCGGCCGCGTGGCGCGAGGGCATCAACCACAAGGTCTCGGCGCTGGTCGCCGCCGCGCCGCCGCCCGCCGCGGTGATCGAGGGCATGAACAAGATCGGCTTCAACATCACCCACGTCTATGGCCTGACCGAAACCTACGGTCCCGCGGCGGTCTGCGCCAAGCACGACGAATGGCTGGGTCTGCCGCTGGACGAACAGGTGCGCCTCAACGGCCGCCAGGGCGTGCGCTACCACTGCCAGGAAGGCATCACGGTGATGGACCCGGAGACCATGCAGCCGGTGCCCTGGGACGACCAGACCATGGGCGAGATCATGTTCCGCGGCAACATCGTGATGAAGGGCTACCTGAAGAATCCGAAAGCCACCGGGGAGGCTTTCCGCGGCGGCTGGTACCACACCGGCGACCTCGCCGTGATGCAGCCCGACGGCTACGTCAAGATCAAGGACCGCAGCAAGGACGTCATCATCTCCGGCGGCGAGAACATTTCCTCGATCGAGGTCGAGGACACGCTGTATCGCCACCCGGCGGTGATGGGCGCCGCGGTGGTCGCCACTCCCGACGAAAAGTGGGGCGAGGTGCCCTGCGCCTTCATCGAACTGCGCGAAGGCGCGAGCGTCACCGCGGAGGAACTGACCGAGTTCTGCCGCGAACGCATGGCGCGTTTCAAGGTGCCGAAGAAGTTCATCTTCGAGGCGCTGCCGAAAACCTCGACCGGCAAGATCCAGAAGTACGTGCTGCGCGAGAAGGCCAAGTCCGCGTCCGCCATCGAATGACGGCAGGCCGCCGATGATCTGGCTGCCGCGCTTCGGCGCCTTGCTGCTGGCGTTGTTCGTCGTGGCTGTGGCGGTCGCCGTGATCTGGTGGCAGCGCGTGGCTCCGGTCAGCGAGGGGCGGCTGGAGGTCGCCGGGCTGACCGGTGAAGTCAGCATCGAGCGCGACGCCAACGGCATTCCGACGCTGCGCGGCGCCAGCCGCGACGCCGTGCTGTTCGGGCTCGGCTTCGTCCATGCGCAGGATCGCCTGTGGCAACTGGAAACCCATAAACGCATCGGGTCCGGTCGATTGGCGGAAGCCTTCGGCCCGGGCGCGCTGGACAACGACAAGTTCCTCCGAGCACTCGGCGTGCGCCGTGCGGCCGCGGCGCAGTGGGCCGCACTGGGCGCCGACGCGCGCGGCGCGGTGCTGGCCTATACCGCCGGCATCAACGCCTTCCTTGCCGGCCACCTGCGGGCGCGGCCGCCCGAGTTTCTGATTCTCGGCCTGCAGCCGGAACCGTGGACGCCGGAAGATACCCTGGCCTGGAGCATCATGATGGCCTGGGATCTGGGCGGCAACTGGAGCAACGAGCTGCTGCGCATGCGCCTGGCGCTGAGCCTGCCGGTGGCGCGCATCGACCAGCTGCTGCCGCCGTATCCCGGCGAAAAGCCCTTGCCGGCGCGCGATTACGCGGCGCTGTATCGCGCGCTGAAAATCAGTGGCGAGCTCGGCCAACGCGCGCTGCTCGACGCGCCGGAATCCGGCGTCGAAGGCGTCGGTTCGAACAACTGGGTGCTGGCCGGGTCGCGCACCGCATCGGGCAAGCCGCTGCTGGCCAACGATCCGCACCTGAAGCTGACGGCGCCGGCGCTGTGGTATTTCGCGCGCCTCGAGTATCCCGGGCTCAAGGCGGCCGGCGCCTCGATGCCGGGCCTGCCGTTCTTGGTGATGGGCCAGAACGAACGCATCGCCTGGGGCCTGACCAACACCAATCCGGACGTGCAGGACGTGTACCTGGAACAGTTCAAGGGCGACGATCCCGCGCGCTACCGTACGCCGACCGGCTGGGCCGCGTTCGAGAGTTTCAGCGAGACCATCCGCGTCAAGGGTCAGGCCGACGTGAGCCTGCAAGTGCGCGCGACGCGGCACGGTCCGGTAATTTCGGATGCCGGCACCGCCGTGGTCGCCGGCCTGAGCAGAACATCCGACGGCCCGGCCTACGCCCTGGCGCTGCGCTGGACGGCGCTCGATGCCGATGCCGCCAGCATCGACGCGGGGCTGGCGATCAGCGCTGTCGGCTCGGTGGCCGAGTTCATCAAGGCGGCGGAAAAGTACGTCGCGCCGATGCAGAACATGGTGGTGGCGGATACCGCCGGCAGCATCGGCTTCATCGCCGCCGGGCGGGTGCCCGTGCGCCACGCCGCCAACGATCTGCACGGCCTGGCGCCGGCCCCGGGCTGGGAAGCGCGCTACGACTGGAGTGGCTTCCTCGATCCGGGCCGCACGCCGCGCGAGATCGACCCGCCGCGCGGCTGGATCGCCACCGCCAATCACCGTATCACCAGCACCGACTATCCGCACTACATCACCAGCGAATGGGCCTTGCCCTACCGCCAGCAGCGCATCGAGACCTTGCTCGGCGCGCAGCCGAAGCACGACAAGGACAGCCTGCGCCGCATTCAGGCCGATGTTTTCTCGTCGGCGGCGCAGCGCCTGCTGCCCTGGCTGAAAAAGGCGCAGCCGACGCATGCGCTGGGAGCGGCCGCCATGCAGCGCCTGGCAAGCTTCGGCGGCGAAATGCGCGCCATCGACGTCGCACCGACGATTTTCGCGGCCTGGGCGCGCGAGCTGACGCGCGCCGTGTTCGCCGACGAAACGGGCGGCGACGAAATATATCTGCGCCAGGTCGGGCGCAGCGATTTCCGCGCCGGACTCGAAGGCGTGCTGCAGCGCGACGATGCCTGGTGGTGCGACGACAAGGCGACGCCGGTCGCGGAGACCTGTGCCGCGCTGGTCAATCGATCGCTCGACCGCGCCCTCGACGAACTGCAGCAGCGCCTTGGTCCGGACATGGCGCGCTGGCACTGGGGCGCGGTACATCTGGCGCGCGCCGAACACCGGCCGTTTTCGAAAGTTCCGCAGCTCGCGCCCTGGTTCGAGCTGCGCGTGGCGACCGGCGGCGACAACTACACGATAAATGTCGGCCGCTACCATCTGAAGGGCGACGAGCCCTATCTCAACGAACACGCCGCGAGCCTGCGCGCCATCTACGACCTCGGCAATCCGGCCAACTCCGGCATCATGCATTCGAGCGGCCAGTCCGGCCTGGTGCTGTCGCCCGACTTCCGCCGCTTCGTCGAACCCTGGCAGGTGGTGCGCGACCTGCCGCTGTGGGCCGGCGGCGAACGCAAGCTGGTGCTGCAGGGCCGCTCTGCGGCAAAATGATTCCTTTACAGAAGAACACCCAGGAGGCCGCACCATGAATGCACCCGGAAGCATCCCGTCGGAAACCACCTTGCCCATTCTGCTGCGCAGCGACGACGCAGGCGTCGCCACCCTGACGCTGAACCGGCCGGCACAGTTCAACTCGCTGTCCGAGGAACTGCTGGCCGAACTGCAGGCCGCACTCAACGCCATCGCCGCGGACAAGTCGGTGCGCGTCGTGGTGATTGCCGGCGCCGGCAAGGCCTTCTGCTCCGGCCACGATCTCAAGCAGATGCGCGCCAACCACAGCAAGGCCTACATGCAGAAGCTGTTCCGGCAATGCGGCAAGGTGATGACGAACATCGTCGAAATGCCGCAGCCGGTGATCGCGCGCATCCACGGCATCGCCACCGCAGCCGGCTGCCAGCTGGTCGCCATGTGCGACCTGGCGGTCGCCGTCGAGGGCGCCAGGTTCGCCGTGTCCGGCATCAACGTCGGCCTGTTCTGCGCCACGCCCTCGGTCGCGCTGGGGCGCGCCATGGGCCGCAAGCAGGCCATGGAAATGCTGCTGACCGGGGACTTCATCGACGCCGCCGAAGCCCAGCGGCGCGGCCTGATCAACCGCGTGGTGCCGCCCGAACAGCTCGATGCCGAAGTGAAGAAGCTGACCGATACGATCTGCGCCAAGTCGGCGGTGGCCATCGGCATGGGCAAGCAGATGTTCTACAAGCAGCTCGAAATGGGCCTCGACGGCGCCTACCAGCTGGCCTCGGAAACCATGGCCTGCAACATGATGGCCGAGGACGCCGCGGAAGGCATCGATGCCTTCATGCAGAAGCGCAAGCCGGAATGGAAGGATCGCTGAAGAGTCGGCGCTGGCGGGACGGCGGTGGGGTGACGCATCGGAGGGAATTGTTCACCCAGGCTTGGGGAGGCGGCGAACACTCCGAGAGGTCTAGCCGCCTGCGCTGTCAGGCTGAGCCGTATTTGCGGTATGCGCCGGAATTAGGGTGCGAAACTGCGACCCTATAACAAAGCCGAGTTTCGTGATTGAGATCGAACTGTTTGCGCGAGCCAGACAAACGGAGCCATCGTGACAAAAATGATGATGTTTCACGTACCCGAGGATAAGGAACTTCTTGCAGCCTACGGAGAATTGAGCTTGCGCCATGAACACCTGACCCACATCTTGCGAATGACCATAAAGACGTTGGCAGGGCTTGATGTTTCCGAGGCGCTGGATGCAACGGTATATGACGGAGCTGCACGGCTTCGGGAACGCATCAAGGTGCTAGCTCGACAACGTCTCGGGGAAGGCCCGGCACTACTTAAGCTGCAAGCTATCCTCGAACAATGCAAGCGCGCCACCGAGAGAAGAAACGATCACATCCATAGTGTTTGGGGCAAAGAACTTGACGGAGAGCCATTCCGGCGAGGGGTTGACCATAGTTGGCAACCGCTCCCAACGGTCGAAGAACTTAAGACCCTTGGACAGAAGATTAGCGTTCTCACAAACACTCTCAATGACGCCCGACTCACGGGTTTTCTGGCAGAGGCTCTTGCGAAACGGCCACTGGCAACATGA
This sequence comes from Betaproteobacteria bacterium, assembly GCA_028065725.1. The sequence goes on along the minus strand of JAPTVL010000268.1, from coordinate 137,627 downwards.
ACGGGCTCTGCAAAAAATGATGCTAGATTCCTTCCATCGAGTGGGTGAACCTCGGCAGACTGGATCGCGTTGCTCATGTCAAACGCTCCTGAGCGTCCGATAGCCTGGATTTACCAGGTCCGCACCGGGTACAAGGCAGCCGATCATCACTTCTCAGCGATGCCTCTGATGCCTTGCACTTGTTTTCGTTCTACATCAGCTTGTTGGCATATTCATCGCGACATACCGACGCTTGGGAATTGAGGCCATGGAGCCGAGTCCAGCGCTTGATCAATCGCAGCAACTGCTCGCCATCGTCGATCGGCTGGTAGCCGAAGTGCGCTCCGGCGGGCGCGCGGCGGCAACGCTGGACAGCAGGCTCGACAAGGACCTCGGGCTGGACAGTCTGGCGCGGGTGGAACTGCTGGCGCGCATCGAGCAGGACTTTGCCGTGCGCTTGGCGGACGATTTGCTGGGGTCCGCGGAAACCGTGCGCGACCTGCTGAGCGCCGTGGCGGCTGGATCTCCCGGCGCGACGGGCGACGCGGCGCGCGGCCGCTGGACGGCGCCGGCAGCGGCGGAGGAGGGCCAGCCGAACAGTGCCGCGACGTTGGTCGAGGTGTTGCAATGGCATGCGCGACGACACCCGGAGCGGCCGCATGCGCTGTTCCAGCGCAGCACGACGGAAACCGAGACGCTGAGCTACGGTCAATTGCTGGCGACGGCGCGGGAAGTCGCCGCCGGCCTGCACGGCATGGGCGTGCTTCCCGGCCAGTGCGTCGCGCTGATGCTGCCGACCGGGCTGGAGTTCTTCCACAGCTTCTACGGCATCCTGCTCGCCGGCGCGGTGCCGGTGCCGATCTATCCGCCGACGCGGCCCGGACAGGTCGAGGATCACCTGCGGCGCCAGGCCGGCATTCTGCAGAACTGCGAAGCCGTGGCGCTGATCAGCTTCGATGCGGCGCGGCTGGTGGCGCGGATACTTTCGGGTTTGGTGCCGAGCCTGCACGCGGTGACGACGCCCGGCGAGCTGCGCGAGGCCGGTGCCACCGCCGTAGCGGCGGCGGATCATCGCGGTGCTGCCGGCGACATCGCGCTGCTGCAATACACCTCGGGCTCGACCGGCAATCCCAAGGGCGTGACGCTCGATCACGGCAACCTGCTGGCCAACATCCGCGCCTGGGGCCAGGCGGTGGCGCTGACGCCGGCCGACGTGACCGTTAGCTGGCTGCCGCTGTATCACGACATGGGCCTGATCGGCGCCTGGCTGGGCAGCCTCTACCACGCCTGTCCGCTGGTGCTGATGTCGCCGCTGGATTTTCTGGCGCGCCCGGAACGCTGGCTGTGGGCCATCCATGAGCATCGCGGCACGGTCACCGCGGCGCCCAACTTCGCCTTCGAGCTGTGCCTCCGGCATTTCGATGCGGCGCGGTTGCAAGGCCTCGACCTGAGTTCCTGGCGCTATGCCGCGAACGGCGCCGAGCCCGTGGCGGCCGAAACCCTGGCGCGCTTTGCCGCCGCGCTGGCGCCGTTCGGCCTGAACGCTGCGACGCTGGCGCCGGTATATGGCCTGGCCGAATGCACCGTCGGCCTCGCCGTATCGCCGCCGGGGCGCGGGCCGTTGATCGACCGCGTGCAGCGCGACGCGCTGGCGGCAGGCGAGGCCGTGCCGGCGGCGGGCGGCGATGAGCACGCACTGAGCATGGTCGCCTGCGGCGTGCCGCTGCCGGCCCATGAAATCCGCATCGTCGATGAGGCCGGCGCCGTACTGCCGCCGCGCCATGTCGGCCGCCTCGAATTTCGCGGACCGTCGGCGACGCGCGGCTACTACCGCAATCCCGAGGCCAGCGCGCGGCTGATGCACGACGGCTGGCTCGATTCCGGCGACCTGGCCTATCTGGCCGAGGGCGACGTATTCATCACCGGCCGCCTCAAGGACACCATCATCCGCGGCGGGCGCAATCTCTATCCCTACGAACTGGAGGAAGCGGTCGGCGCGATTCCCGGCGTGCGTCGCGGCTGTGTCGCGGTGTTCGGGGTGGCGGTGGCCGGGCAGGGCACCGAAAAGCTGGTGGTGGTGGCCGAAAGCCGCGAGACGGACGAGGCGGCCCGCCAGCAGTTGGTCCAGCGCATCAACGCGCTGGGCGTGGAACTGCTCGGCGCGCCGCCCGACGATGTGGTGCTGGCGCCGCCGCATGCGGTGCTGAAGACTTCCAGCGGCAAGATCCGCCGCGCGGCGACGCGCGAACTGTATTGCGGCGCAGGTTTCGGCGCGAGCGGAAAGGCCCTGTGGCGCCAGCTGGTGCGCCTCGGCCTCGCCGGAGCCGGGCAGGGCTTGCGCGGCGCGCTGCGGCGCGGCGCAGAGCTGCTGTACGGCGCCTACGCCTGGTGCATCTTCGGCCTGCTGCTGATTCCCGCCGTGGCCGGCATCCTGCTGCTGCCGGGCATCGGCTTGCGCTGGCGTCTGGTGGGCGCGATCGCGCGGAGCTGCGTGCGGCTGTGCGGCATCCGGTTGCGCGTGGGCGGGCTGGAGCACATCGTGCACCTCGGGCGGCAGCCGACGGTGCTGGTCGCCAACCATGCCAGTTATGTCGACGGCATCGCGCTGGCGGCGGCGCTGCCGCTGCCGGTAACTTTTGTCGCCAAGCAGGAGCTGGCCGGCCATGCGCTGGCCGGGCCGCTGCTGCGGCGCCTGGGTGCCGTGTTCGTCGAACGTTTCGATGCTCGCCAGGGCGTGGATGACGTGCGCCGGCTGGGCGCCGTCGATGCCGCCCGGCCGCTGTTGTTCTTTGCCGAAGGCACGTTTACCCGGCATCGGGGCTTGCGCGCCTTCCGTCTCGGCGCTTTCCAGATCGCCGTGCAGAAGCGGCTGGCCGTGACGCCGCTGGCGCTGGCCGGTACCCGCGAGTTGTTGCCCGACGGATCCTGGCTGCCGCGGCGCGCTGAGCTTCGCGTCAGCATCGGCGTGCCGCTCGCGCCGAGCGGGGAGGGTTGGCAGGCGGCGCTGCAGTTGCGCGACGCGGCGCGGGCGGCGATACTCGCCGAATGCGGCGAAGCCGACCTGGACAGGAGCGCACCGTGAGTCGAAGTGCCTTGGCCGACGGCGTCAAGCCGCGCGAGGTCTGGGCCTGGGCCATGTACGACTTCGCCAACTCGGCCTACACCACGACGGTGGTGACGGCGATCTTCAATGCCTACTTCGTTGCCGTGGTGGCGGGCGGCGCGACCTGGGCGACGCTGGCGTGGACCACGACGCAGGCCATCGCCAGCATCGCCATCATGCTCACGGCGGCCAGCGTCGGCGCCTATGCCGACCGCCACGGGGCAAAGAAGAAGCTGCTGGCGTTGACCACCGTTGGCTGCGTGGCAGCCACCGCCGCGTTGTTCTGGGTCGGACCCGGCGACGTGCTGCTGGCCATGGGCCTGGTGGCGATTGCCAGCTTCTTCTTCGGCAGCGGCGAAAACATCATCGCCGCGTTTCTGCCGGAACTCGCCGGCGATGATGATCTGGGCAAGGTGTCCGGCTGGGGCTGGAGCTGGGGTTATCTGGGCGGCATGGCCTGCCTCGGTCTCTGCCTGGCCTGGATCGTTGCCGCCAAGGGCCGCGGCGAGGGGGCCGAGAGCTTCGTTCCGGCGGCCATGCTGATCACCGCCGCCTTCTTCGCCGTGGCGTCAGCGCCGACTTTCATGCTGCTGCGCGAGCGCGTGCAGGCCAGTCCGGCGGCGAGGGCCGCCACCGAGTTGTCCGCGCTGGCACAGCGGCTGCGGACCACGCTGCACGAGGCGAGCCGCTTTCCGGACATGGCGCGCTTCATGGTCTGCCTGCTGTGCTACCAGTCCGGCGTGTTCGCCGCGATCGCGCTGGCCGCGATCTATGCCCAGGAGGCGATCGGCTTTACGGCCGAAGACAATATCAAGCTGTTCTTCGTGGTGAATGGCACGGCGGCGATCGGCGCCTTCGCCTTCGGTTACCTGCAGGACCGCCTCGGGCATGTGCGTACCATCGCGCTGACCCTGGTCGGCTGGCTGCTGATGACCGCGATCGCGCTGGGCTCCGAGGGGCGCGCGCAGTTCTGGGTGGCAGCCAACATCGCCGGGCTGTGCCTGGGCTCCAGCCAGTCGGCATCGCGCGCGCTGGTCGGCCTGTTCGCACCGGCGGCGCGGCGCGCGGAATTCTTCGGCCTCTGGGGGCTGGCGATGAAACTGGCGGCGATTGCCGGGCCGATGACCTACGGCCTGACCACCTGGCTTTCGGGCGGCAACCATCGCCTGGCGCTGGGGGTCACCGGCCTCTGGTTCGTCGCCGGACTGGTATTGCTGATCGGCATCGACGCACGGCGCGGGCGCGAAGCGGCAAGACGCGGCTGAGCGCCTTATAGTCTCAGCGGCAGGCGGTCGCCACGCGGCGCAGCTTTTCGAGAATGCCGAGCGCTTCTTCCATGCTATTGACCGGAATCTTCGCGTCATGGCCGGCGCCGAAGGCGCCGCCGCCGTAGGAGATTCTCACTTCGCTGCGCGTCGCATCGATGTACTGCACGATGCCGAGGTTGATCCAGCGCCGCTTGCCGGTTTCGTCCAGCGGCACTTCGTACAGGCAGAAGGCGGTGGAACCGGGTATCACGGGCTGGGCATGGCCCGTGCCCGCACCGACCATGGCGATTGCGGCAGCGCCGAACAGGGCTATGGCGGCAGGGCGGATCATGGCTGCTCTCCGTGTGTGGGCGTTCCGGTTTCAGTGTAACGCAGCAGATGTAATTCAAGGCAGCATGAAGCTCCTGCTGGCGAAGATTTCCACTCTCGACATTTGTCGCCTCAATCGCTTGCGCAAACCCAAGGCCCACAGCATAATCGGGCACAACAGAGACATCGGCTCGAGTCGCCGATGCCCGTCCGACAATGAAAAGAGCTTGATGGCCGAAGATTGCATTCTCGAGACCAGTGGTCTCGTCAAGGAATTCCGTGGCTTCGTCGCGGTCAATGGCGTCGACCTGAAAGTCAGGCGCGGCCATATCCACGCGCTGATCGGCCCCAACGGGGCGGGCAAGACCACCTGCTTCAACCTGCTGACCAAGTTTCTCGAGCCGACGCGCGGCGAAATCCGTTTCAACGGTGTGGACATTACCCGTGAAGCACCCGAGCGGATCGCCCGGCGCGGGATCGTGCGCTCCTTCCAGATCTCGGCGGTATTTCCCCATCTGACCGTGCTGGAAAACGTGCGCATTGCCTTGCAGCGCAAGCTGGGCACCAGCTTCCATTTCTGGAAGTCGGACCGCAGCCTCAATCTGCTCAACGAGCGTGCCATGGAACTGCTGACTTCGGTCGGTCTCGAAACCTATGTCGACATGGTGACCGTGGAAATGCCCTACGGCCGCAAGCGCGCACTGGAAATCGCCACCACCCTGGCGCTCGATCCGGAGTTGATGCTGCTCGACGAGCCAACCCAGGGCATGGGCCATGAAGACGTCGACCGGGTCATGCAACTGATCAAGAAAGTGTCGGCCAACCGCACCATCCTCATGGTTGAGCACAACATGAAAGTGGTGGCTGGCATTTCCGACACGCTGACGGTGCTGGCCCGCGGCGCGGTACTGGCCGAAGGGCCGTATGCCGAGGTAGCGGCCAACCCGCTGGTGATCGAGGCCTACATGGGTACCGAAGTCACCGAGCTGGCTGCGCCGGCGGGACACTGAGATGAGCACCACCGAGTTTCTTCGCGTTTCCGACCTGCACGCCTTCTACGGCGAGTCGCATGTGCTGCACGGCATGGATTTCACGGTGCGGCGCGGCGAATGCATTTCCCTGCTGGGGCGCAACGGCGCGGGGCGCACCACGACCTTGCGCGCGATCCTCGGCCTGACCGGACGCCGCACCGGATCGATCATGCTCAACGGGCGCGAAGTCATCGACATGCCTTCGCACCGCATCGCCCAGTTGGGCGTCGGTTACTGCCCGGAAGAGCGCGGCATCTACGCCAGCCTCAGCTGCGAGGAAAACCTGCTGTTGCCGCCGCAGGTGGGCAGCGGCGGCATGAGTCTGGACGAGTTGTATGAAATCTTCCCGAACCTCAAGGAACGCCGCAACAGCCAGGGCACGCGGCTCTCGGGCGGCGAACAGCAGATGCTGGCCATGGCGCGTATCCTGCGTACCGGCGCCAAGCTGCTGCTGCTCGACGAAGTGTCCGAAGGCCTGGCCCCGGTCATCGTGCAGAAGCTGGGCGAGGTGATCAGGATGCTCAAGCAGCGCGATTACACCATCATCCTGGTCGAGCAGAATTTCCGTTTTGCCGCACCATTGGCCGACCGCATGTTCATTGTCGAGCACGGCCAGGTGATGGAGGAAATCGCGCAGCACGAAATCAGCGAAAAGCAGCACCTGCTGCAGGAGTACCTCGGGGTCTGAGCTTTTCGATCCCGTCAATTTTTACCAAGGAGGAGACACCATGATGAAACGCAAACTGCTGGCCCTGGCCATTTCCGCACTGCTCTTGCCGGCGGCAGGATCCGCCATGGCGCAGGCCAAAGGCAAGATTTCCGGCGACGTGGTCAAGGTTGCCGTGCTGACCGACATGTCCGGCGTGTATTCCGACCTCGGCGGCAAGGGTTCGGTAGTGGCAGCCGAAATGGCGATCGAGGACTTCAAGGCGCAGTTCAAGCCGAAGTTCAAGATCGAACTGGTCTCCGCCGATCACCAGAACAAGGCCGACGTGGGTTCCAACAAGGTGCGCGAATGGTACGACACGCAAGGCGTGGACATGGTCACCGACGTGCTGAACTCCGGCGTGGCGCTGGCGGTGGCCAAGGTCACCACGGAAAAGAACAAGATCATGCTCAACACCGGCGCGGCATCGACCCGCCTGACCAACGAGGATTGTGCGCCGAACAACGTCGTGCATTACGTCTATGACACCTACGCGCTGGCCAACGGCCCCGGCAAGGCGGTGACCAAGCAGGGCAAGGACACCTGGTTCTTCCTGACCGCTGACTACGCCTTCGGCCATTCCCTGGAAAAGGACACCATGGAAGCCGTGAAGGCCAACGGCGGAAAGGTGCTCGGCGCCGTGCGCCATCCGCTGAACGCCTCGGACTTCTCATCCTTCCTGCTCCAGGCACAGGCCTCCAAGGCCAAGGTCATCGGCCTGGCCAACGCCGGCGGCGACACCATCAACTCGATCAAGGCCGCCAACGAGTTCGGCATCACCAAGGGCCAGACCCTGGTCGGGCTGCTCACCACGGTGGTCGACATTCACGCCCTGGGCTTGCAGACCACGCAAGGCATGATGTTCACCGAGGGTTTCTACTGGAACCTCAACAACGAGACACGCGAGTTCAGCCGCCGCTTCTTCAGCAAGCACAAGAAGATGCCGAACATGCTGCCGGCCGGAACCTATTCGGCCGTCATGCATTACCTGAAGGCGGTGCAGACCACGGGTACCGACGACACGGCAACGGTGATGAAGCAGATGAAGGCCATGCCGATCAACGACCCCTTCGCCAAGGGCGGCAAGATTCGCGAGGACGGCCGCATGGTCCACGACATGTACCTGGTCGAGGTCAAGAAGCCGGCCGAATCGAAGGAGCCGTGGGACTACTACCATGTGAAGCAGGTGATCCCGGGCGACCAGGCTTTCCAGCCGATGTCGGCTTCGCGCTGCGCCGCCGTCAAGAAGTAATCCGGACGACGATGCAGGGGATGTTCGCATGACGGAGATTTTCGGCGTACCGATCCAGGCCTTGTTCGGCCAGCTCATGCTGGGGCTGGTCAATGGGTCCTTCTATGCCGTTCTGAGCCTGGGGCTTGCCGTGATCTTCGGCATGCTGAACATCATCAACTTCGCCCATGGCGCGCTCTACATGGCCGGCGCCATGCTGACCTGGATCGGCCTCGAGTACCTCGGCATCGGCTACTGGTGGATGCTGCTGCTGGCGCCGCTCTGCGTCGGCATCATCGGCATCGCCATCGAACGCCTGATGCTGCAATGGCTGTACAAGCTCGACCATCTCTACGGCCTGCTGCTGACCTTCGGCCTGGCGCTGATGATCGAGGGCCTGTTCCGCGACCTGTACGGCGTGGCGGGCCAACCCTATTCGATTCCGGAGGAGCTTGCGGGTGCCTTCAACCTCGGCTTCATGTTCCTGCCCAAGTACCGGGCCTGGGTCATCGTCGCCTCGCTGTCGGTGTGCCTCGCCACCTGGTACGTGATCGAGAAGACGCGGCTGGGGGCCTACCTGCGCGCGGCCACCGAGAACCCGAAGCTGACTCAGGCCTTCGGCATCAACGTGCCGCTGATGGTGATGCTGACCTACGGCTTCGGCGTCGGTCTGGCCGGATTCGCCGGCGTGCTCGCCGCGCCGGCCACGCAGATCGGCCCGCTGATGGGTTCCAACCTGATCATCATCGTGTTCGCCGTGGTCGTGATCGGCGGCATGGGTTCCATCCTCGGTTCGGTGGTGACCGGCCTCGGGCTCGGCATCATCGAGGGCATGACCAAGGTATTCTGGCCCGAGGCCAGTGCCACGGTGGTGTTCATGATCATGGCGGTGGTGCTGATGATCCGTCCGGCCGGCCTGTTCGGAAGAGAGAAATGAGCCGGCGCGTCACCATCGCCTATCTGGTCGGCCTCGGCCTGCTGCTGCTGGCGCCGGCGTTCATCTACCCGATCCTGGTGATGAAAGTGCTGTGTTTCGCGCTGTTCGCCTGCGCCTTCAACCTGCTGCTGGGCTATACCGGCCTGCTGTCCTTCGGCCATGCGGTGTTTCTCGGCACCGCAGGCTATGTCACCGGGCATGCCCTCAAGGTCTGGGAACTGCCGACCCTGCTCGGCCTGCTGGCCGGCACTGGCGCCGCCGCCGTGCTCGGCTGGGTGATCGGCAGTCTCGCCATCCGCCGCCAGGGCATCTATTTCGCCATGGTGACATTGGCATTGGCGCAGATGGTGTTCTTCTTCTTCCTCCAGGCGCCTTTCACTGGTGGCGAAGACGGCCTGCAGGGCGTACCGCGCGGCACCCTGTTCGGTCTCGACCTGGCCAACGACATCAACCTCTACTATGTCGTGGTGGCGATCTTCGCCGGCTCCTTCTGGCTGATCCAGCGCACCATTCACTCGCCCTTCGGCCAGATCCTCAAGGCCATCCGCGAAAATGAGTCGCGCGCGATTTCGCTGGGTTACGACGTCGCCAAATACAAGCTGCTGGCCTTCGTGCTCTCGGCCGGGCTGGCCGGGCTGGCCGGTGCGACCAAGACCCTGGTGTTCAAGTTCGCGACGCTGACCGATGCCCACTGGCACACCTCGGGCGAGGTGGTGCTGATGACGCTGCTGGGCGGGATGGGCACGGTGTTCGGCCCGGTGGTCGGCGCGACGGTGATCGTCACCCTGCAGAACGAACTGGCCGACAAGGTAGGTTCGCTGGTGACCGTGATCATGGGCGCGATTTTCGTGATCTGCGTGCTGGCCTTCCGCCGCGGCATCGTCGGCGAATCGCTGGCGCTCTACCAGCGGATGATCGGGCAGAAACCTTAGCGTCCCGCTGCTGTGCTGGCAGGTGGCGCAATGTCTGCGTCGGAACAGGGGTGGAAATCATGATCGATTGGCCGCCGCCATGAAACTGGCCGGCATTGCCCTGGCCTGGCTCGCATATTTCGCGTTGCATTCGATGCTGGCGGCGTCCGGCTTCAAGGCCTGGATCGGCGATCGCTGGCCGCAAGCCATGCCGGGCTATCGACTGGCTTTCAATGTGCTGGCGACGGTGACGCTGTTGCCGGTGCTCTGGCTGGTATATGCCACCCCAAGCGACTGGCTCTGGCAGTGGCGCGGTGCCTGGGGCTGGCTGGCGAACGGCTTTGCGCTGGCGGCCGTTGCGGGTTTTCTCGCCACGGGTCGCAGCTATGACATGGGTGAGTTCATCGGTTTGCGCCAGTTGCGGACGCAAGGCAAGGCCGATCCGGAGAGCTTCCGGGTGTCATTCATCCATCGCTTTGTCCGCCATCCCTGGTACTGCATCGGCCTGGTGCTGCTCTGGAGCCGCGACATGAACGGGCCGCTGCTGGTTTCGGCGCTGATGATTACCGCTTACCTGGTGGTCGGCTCGAAGCTGGAAGAGGACAAGCTCATTGCCAGCTATGGCGAAACCTATCGCAGCTACATGGCGAAGGTGCCCGGGCTGGTTCCGCTGCCCTGGAAATTTCTGACGGCGACGGAAGCCGCAGCCCTGACCCGCGACCGCAAACAGCGCTAGGCAGTCCCGGCGCAGTGCGCCTGCGACTACGGTGCGCTGCGCTCGGCAGGGCGCAGGATCACCGACAGCATCGCGATGCTCATCGAGCTGAAGGCGACCAGCGACCATTCAGCGATCGACAGGCCGAGAAATTTCCAGCCGGCCTCTGAGCACAGGCCGGAGGCCTCGAACATCAGCGGCCAGACGCTGCCGGCCCAATTCACGAAGTGCTCCCACCACGGTTGATCCGCGGTACAGCTGACGCCCTTGGCGAAGCGTTGCAACCAGGTCTGATAGGCCGCGATGCCGGCACCGGTCAACGTCGTGGCCACCATCGCCACGGCGCCGAGGCGGCGCGCCAAAGGCGATCCGGCCAGGCTCAGGATCGCCGCGGCTTCGAGCGTCAGCAGCAGGTAGAGCATGCGCTGCAGAATGCACAGCGGGCAGGCGGCGAGATTCAGGGTATGCGCCAGGATCAGGCCGCCCCCGACCAGGCCGGCAGCGGCCAGGCCGGTGGCGGCGATCAGCCCGCGCGCTGACGGGAGCGGGCGCAACAGCGACATGGCTTACTTTCCCTTGCGATCCTTGCGGGCCTTGACGATGACGCTGTCGGTGATCTGCAGCAGGTGCTCGTAGTTGTCGGCGGCCTCGTTGTTGATCAGGAACTTGCCGTCGACGGCCAGCGCAGGTACGCCGCCGATGCGGGCGGCGGTGGCGTCCGCGTCGGCGCGCTGCACCTTGCTCTGCATCGAGAAGGCACCCAGCGCATCGCCGAATTTCTTGGCGTCGACGCCCTTGTTTGCTGCCCAGGCAACCACCGCTTCGTCGGTTTTGAACGAGACGCGCTGCTCATGCAGGGCGAGGAACACGGCGGTATCCAGCTTGGCCAGGTCGCCGGTGGCTTCCAGCGCGTAGTACAGGCGCGACAGGCGGGCCCACTCGGGGCGGCTGAAACTTACCGGAACGCGGCGAAAGCTCACGTCCTTGGGCAGGCTGGCGGCCCACTTGCTGATAATCGGATGGAAATCGCTGCAATGCGGGCAGCCATAGGAAAAGAACTCGATGACTTCGATCTTGTCCTTCGGGCCTGCCAGCGGGGGGCTGATGACCTTGAATTCACGGCCGACCTGGGGTTCGGCGGCAAGAATCGGGCTGGACATGGCGAACGAGGCCAGGAGGGTGGCAAACAGCAGGGAAAATACTCGCTTCATGAAAATCTCCGTGGAAAGGCGATTGGAGTGGAATTGTAAGACAGCGTTCCCCATACAATGATCGAAGAGCGATATTTTTGACGCGGAGGGTACTCATGGATCGATTGGCGGCGATGCAAACCTTCGTGCGGGTGGCCGAGGCGGGCAGTTTCACCGCGGTGGCGGACCAGTTGAACGTCGCCCGCTCGGCGGTGACGCGCCAGATTGCCGCGCTGGAAGCGCATCTCGGGGTCAAGCTGATGGCGCGCAGCACGCGCCGGCTGTCGCTGACCTCGGCCGGTGCGACCTACCTCGAGCAATGCCGCGACATTCTCGATCGCATCGACGAGGCCGAGGGCGATCTCGCCGGCGAGCGGCAGACCCTGCGCGGCGCGATCCGCACCACCGTGCCCCTGACCTTTGGCCTGCTGCATCTGACGCCGCTGATCCTGGAGTTTTCCAAGGCGCATCCCGATATTCACATCGACCTTGATTTCAACGATCGCCGGGTGAATCTGATCGAGGAAGCCATGGACCTCGCCTTGCGCATCACCGACCGCCTGCCGGAAACCACGGTGGCGCGGCGTTTGACCACCTGCCGTTCGGTGGTCCTGGCGTCGCCGGCCTATCTGAAGCTGCACGGCGAGCCGAAACATCCCGACGAGCTGGCGCAGCGCGCCTGTCTCGCCTATTCGCTGACGTCGCGCAGCAGCTGGACCTTCATCATCGACGGCGTGCCGCATGCGGTCGAGATCGGTGGGCCGATCACCGCCAACAACGGCAATGCCTTGCAGGAAGCCGCGATACAGGGCATGGGCATCGTCTATCAACCGACCTTCATTGCCGCCGATGCCATCCGCCGCGGCGAGCTGGTGCCTATCCTCAAGAACTTCCCGGCGCCGGTGCTCGGCATGTTCGCCGTGTTTCCCGGCACCCGTTTCGTGCCGCAGCGGGTACGCGCCTTCGTTGATTTTCTGGCCGCACGGCTCGGCCCCGAGCCCTATTGGGATCGGGGTCTCGGCCTGGAGTAGGGCTCTCATGGACATGCCGAAAAATCTCTTCAAGCAGAAACTGCGGCAAGGGCAGTGGCAGGTTGGTCTTTTCGTCGGCCTGGCCAGTTCCTGCAGCATGGAGATCCTCGCTGGCGCCGGTTTCGACTGGCTGGTGATCGACGCCGAGCATTCGCCCAACAATCCCGCCAGCGTGCTGGCGCAACTGCAGGCCGCGGCGGCTTATCCGGTGCAGCTGTTGGTGCGGCCGATGAGCCATGATCCGGCGTTGATCAAGCAGTACCTCGATGCCGGCGCGCAGACTCTGCTGCTGCCGTTGGTCGACGACGCCGCACAGGCGCGGCAGCTGGTGCGCGCGGTGCGCTATCCGCCCGAGGGCATCCGTGGCGTCGCGGCTTCGCTGGCGCGCGCCGCGCACTGGGCCGGCATCAAGGACTACGTAAAGCATGCCAACGCGGAGGTCTGCCTGGTGGTTCAGGTCGAAACCCGGGAGGGGCTGGAAAATCTCGACGCCATACTCGCCGTCGACGGCGTCGATGCGGTGTTCATCGGGCCGGCCGACCTTGCCGCCTCGCTCGGGCATCTCGGCGATGCCGGGCATCCCGAGGTGCGGGCGGCAATCGAGGCTGCCCTGGTGCGCATCGCGGCAAGCGGCAAGGCGGCCGGCGTCTTCGTCACCGAATCGGGGCTGGCCCGGCATTACCGCGACTGCGGCGCCAGCTTCATCGCCGTCGGCGGCGACACCACGCTGCTGCGCGGCGCCGCGGTGAAGCTGGCCGAGTCTTTCCGCGACGGCAAGGCCGAACCCGGCGCGGCGATCTGACAAGAGTCGGCGCTGGCGATACGGCATCTGGCTGGCATAGGATAGTTGTCAGCCTTCCAGCGCAATGCGGCTAAACTTTGAATTTTGATACCGAAAGTACCCCATGAAAAACCCTGAACTCCTGCGCAATGCCTGCCTGATCAATGGCGAGTGGCTGACTGCCACCGGCGCCAGCCTCGAAGTCCGCAATCCGGCCACGGGCGAAGTGCTGGGTTCGGTGCCGAACTTCGGCGCCGTCGAAACCCGTCGTGCGATCGATGCGGCGCAGGCCGCTTTCCATCCCTGGCGGGCGAAGACGGCGGCCGAGCGGGCCAGGATTCTCAAGCGCTGGTTCGAGTTGATGATGGAGAACCAGGAAGACCTGGCGCGGCTGATGACCCTGGAGCAGGGCAAGCCGCTGGCCGAGGCTCGCGGCGAGATCGCCTATGCGGCGTCCTTCATCGAATGGTTCGCCGAGGAGGCGCGGCGCGTCTATGGTGAAGTGATTCCCTCGCCGCTGCCTGATCGCCGACTGATCGTGCTGAAGCAGCCGGTCGGCGTCTGCGCCGCGATCACGCCGTGGAATTTCCCGGCGGCGATGATCACGCGCAAGGTCGCCCCGGCCCTGGCGGCGGGCTGCACCATGGTGGTCAAGCCGGCCGAGCAGACGCCGCTTTCCGCGCTGGCCCTGGCCTGGCTCGGGCAGCAGGCCGGCATTCCGGCCGGCGTGCTCAACATCGTGACCGGCGAACCGGTGGCGATCGGCGGCGAACTGACCTCGAATCCGAAAGTGCTGAAGCTGTCCTTCACCGGCTCGACCGAGGTTGGGCGGCTGCTGATGGCGCAGTGCGCACCGACCATCAAGAAGATGTCCTTGGAACTCGGCGGCAATGCGCCCTTCATCGTCTTCGACGACGCCGATCTCGACGCCGCGGTGGCCGGGGCGATGGCTTCGAAGTACCGCAACACGGGGCAGACCTGCGTGTGCACCAACCGCTTCCTGGTGCAGGAAGGCGTGCGCGATGCGTTTGCGCAGAAGCTCGCCGCCGCCGTGGCCGGACTCAAGGTCGGCAGCGGGCTGGAGGAGGGCGTCACGCAAGGGCCGCTGATCGACGGTGCCGGGCTGGCCAAGGTCGAAGAACTGCTGGCCGATGCCGTGGCGCAGGGCGCCAGGGTGGTTTGCGGCGGCAAGCGCCACGCGCGCGGCGGTACCTTCTTCGAGCCGACGGTGCTGACCGGGGCGACGCCGGCGATGCGCCTCGCGCGCGAGGAGATCTTCGGCCCGGTGGCGCCGATCTTCGGTTTCAAGGACGAAGCCGAGGCGGTGCGCCTGGCCAACGATACCGAGTTCGGCCTCGCCGCCTACTTCTACAGCCGCGACATCGCGCGCGCCTGGCGCGTCGGCGAGGCGCTGGATTACGGCATGGTCGGGATCAATGCCGGCGTGATTTCCAACGAGGTGGCGCCTTTCGGCGGCGTCAAGCAGTCGGGACTGGGCCGCGAAGGTTCGCGCCACGGCATCGAGGAATACCTGGAGATCAAATATCTGGCCATGGCCGGCCTGTGACCGCGCCTTGAACCTTCCGGCGTCGATGCGGGCGCTGGCGCATCGCCCGTTCCGGCTCTACTTTTTCGGTCAGGCGGTTTCCATCCTTGGTTCCTGGATCCAGCAGGTGGCGCTGGCCTGGCTGGTGTATCGGCTGACCGGCTCGGCGGCGCTGTTGGGGCTTTCCGCCTTTGCCGCGCTGGCGCCGATCCTGGTGGTGGGGCCGCTGGCCGGCGCCTGGATCGATCGCCACGACCGGCGCCGCCTGCTGATGCAGGTGCAGGTTCTGCTTTTCATTCAGGCCGGCGCGCTGGCGGTGCTGACCTGGTTCGAACTGATCGGATCGGGCCTGATCATCCTGATGTCCTTGTCGCTCGGCGTGCTCAATGCCTTCGACACGCCGCTGCGCCAATCGCTGATTCCGGTCATGGTCGGCGGCCGCGACGACCTGCCGAACGCGCTGGCGCTGAATGCCATGCTGTTCAACCTCGGCCGCTTCATTGGTCCGCCGATTGCCGGCCTGATGCTTGGTTTCATGTCGGAGGCGGCCTGTTTTCTGCTCAATGCGTTTTCCTATCTGGCCCTGCTGTGGGGCGTGGCCGCCATGCGCCTGGCGGCGAACTCCCGTGCCGCCGGCAGCGTCGGCCATGTGTTCAAGGAGGGCGTGCGCTATGCCTTGGACGCCTGGCCGATCCGCACGCTGCTGATCGTGCTGGCCCTGCTCAACCTGACCGCCTCGGCCTATGCCGTGCTGCTGCCGGTATTCGCCAAGGAGGTGTTCCACGGCGATGCGCGCACCCTGGGCCTGCTGTGGGGCGCCGCCGGCTGCGGCGCCTTCGCCGCGACGCTGGCGCTGGCGACGCGGCAGTCGGTGCGCGGCAGCCTGAATCTGGCGATCTTCTGCGTGGTTCTGGCGGCATTTGCCCTGCTGGTCTTCCCGCTCGGCACCGACCTGGCGATCGCCCTGCCGGCACTGGCGGCGCTGGGCTTCGGCATTTCCGGGGCCAACGTCGGCATCAACACGGTGATGCAGACCATAGCCCCCGATCGCCTGCGCGGCCGCGTGGTTTCCTTCTTTTCCAGCATCCGTTTCGGTCTCGACGCCATCGGCGGCCTGATTGCCGGCAGCATCGCCGCGCTGGCCGGCGCGCCCGCCACCCTGCTCGGCGAATCTGCGATACTCGTCGCCGCCGCTGCCTGGCTGCTGCTGCGCGCCGGACGCCTGCGCCAATCCATAAGGACTCCCTGAATGCCCTCCATCGAAATCCTGCTTGCATTCCTTGCCGCCTCGGCGCTGATCACCATCGCACCGGGACCGGACAACCTAATGGTGCTGTCGGTCGGCATCAGCCGCGGTCGTTCGGCAGGCATCGGCTTCGGCCTTGGCTGTGCCCTGGGCTGCTTCACGCATACGCTATGGGCAACGCTGGGCATCGGTGCCGTGGTGCTGGCTTCGGAGGCTACCTTCACCACATTGAAAATGGCGGGCGCCGCCTATCTGGTCTATATCGGCATCCAGGCCTGGCGCTATGCGGGAAAGATGGCAATGATCAAACTCGATGACGGCAGCGCGGAGCCGCTCGGAGTCCATGTGCGTCGCGGCTTCATCGCCAACGTGATCAATCCCAAGGTGGCCCTGTTTTTCATCGCCTTCCTGCCGCAGTTCGTCGATCCGGCGCGCGGTGCCGTCTGGGTTCAGATGTTGCTGCTGGGCGCCTTGTTTGCGATGCAGACGGTGCTGATCTTCGGCAGCCTGGGCTGGTTCGCCGGCAGCGTCGGTGCTCGCCTGCAGCAGCAGCCATGGCTTGCGGTGTGGCTCGATCGCTGTGCCGCGGCGATCTTCTTCGGCCTTGCCGTGCATCTTGCCACCACAGGGCGCTAGCCGCTATTCGGCGCGATTCTTGCTTAAATATGAGGTGGGTAAGCCTTGATATTAGACTCATAAGTTGAGCCCGTGAAGCTGCGAAAAGGGAGAATAAAGGATGTGTAAGTCTTGGTGGTGGCGGGCGATGTTCGGCTTGTGCTCTGTTGCGGCGCTTGCCGGTTCCGGCACGGCCTATGCCGGAGAGCAGGCGGAACGCGCGCTGGCATTGGTCAAACAGTTGATCGCCTCCGGCGAGGTGCATCGCGATGCGGCCATCAAGGTTGCCTTCAAGGCAGGAAACATCGCGGCTCTGCTGGGCCCCGATCTCGAACTGCAAAAGGAATGGGAGCAGCGCAGCGGCATCGTGATCAACGCCCGCATCATTCCTCAGCAGGCGGCTGTCGCCAATCTCAAGGCGCTGCCGGACATCGATCTGACCGTGGCGCGTACCCATGAGTTTCCCGACCTGCTGGAGCAGGAATTGGTTGCAGACCTGACTCCATTGCTCAAGGAATACAATTTCCAGATCGAAGGCGCTCCGCCTCAGGGTTTCGTCCGGCCGCGCCTGCAGGGATTTTTCGGTGGCAAGGTGGTGGCCATTCCCGCCGATGGCGATGTCCTGATCTTTTATCTGCGACGCGATCTGCTCGAGGATCCGGCGGAAAAGGCCTCGTTCCGCAAGGCCTACGGTCGCGAGCTCGGCGTGCCGAAAACCTGGCAGGAATACGACCAGTTGGTGAGATTTTTTCACCGGCCGGAAAAGGGCCTGTACGGCACTGCCGAGGAACGCGATCCTTCCGGTGCCTGGATGTTCTGGCTGCCGCGGTATTTCGGGCAGGGTGTGCCGCATCGCAAACTGTTCGACGACAACCTGAAGCCGCTGATCGATTCGCCCGCAGGTGTCGAAGCCACCCGAAGCTACCTGCGGACCGTGCCCTATTCCCCGCCGGAAATTCTGGCGGACGGCAAGGATTACAGTTACACCTTCCCACTCTTCATGCAGGGCAGGGTGTTCGCCATCGCCGGCACCATTGCCGCCGCCAAGCTGTTCAATTCCAGGGCCTCGGCGGTGCGCGGCAAGTTCATGGCGATTCCGATTCCCGGGCATCGCCGCGGCCAGGGCTTTGTTCGTCACAGCCTGCCGATCTATGGCAACAACCTGGTGATTTCCAGCCACGCTCCGCAACGCAAGCTGGCTTTCCTGTTCACCATGTGGCTGACCGATCCGGACAACTCGGTGCGCACGGTCGGCGTCCCCGGCGGCTTCACCGATCCCTATCGCTGGCATCACCTGACCGATGCCCGCATCAAGGACCTTTACACGCCGCAGGCGCTCGAGGTGTTCCGTTCCGAATGGCTGGTTGCCCTGCCGCCTGGAACAGGCCTGCCTGGCGACGGCGAGTATCTCGATGTGCTCGACCGCAATCTCTGGCTGGCGGCGCGCGGCCAGATTACCGCCGAGGAATCGATGCGGCGTACCGCGCAGGAATGGGAAAAGCTGACCCAGCAACGCGGCCGCGACCGACAACTGCCATGGCTCAAGAGCTTTTATGCCGGATTTTCCGCCGGTGAGCCGGGCAAGCCACCCGCGCGCTAGATCGCTCATGAAACTGCCCACCCGCTTTGGTCTTCTTCCGCAGCTGCTGACCGGCTTCGCTGGCGGCGTGGCGCTGGTGACCTTGCTGCTGTTCGCCGGCAACAGGATGCTGGACAATTCCGCCGATCGGCTGATCACCACGCTGGAACGCCATGTACGCCCGCTGGCGCGGCTGCAGTCCCTGCAGTCGCGGTTTGGCGCCCTGCGCAATCAGGAACTTGAATTGGCGCACCTGGACGATGTGTTCGTGTTGCAGGCCAGTGTCACGCGGATGCGCGATGATATTGGCGCCATGGATGCGGAGATAAGCAAGTTTGTCGAAGTGCTTGGTCGGCAGGCGCCGCGGGAAGCCAATCGCCTGGCCCGTCATTGGCGCGACTATCGCTCGGTATTGAACGAACAGGCCAGTTTGGCGGCCGCTATGGATCTGGCCGGGGTGCGCAAACTTGCCAAGAGCAGTTCGCACCTGCCCTTTCTTTCGATCCTGTCCCTGCTCAACGAAGTTGCGCAGCAAACCGAAGCCGAGGCCGAAGCCGGTTATCGGAAGGCCATGGATGAACAACAGTTGCAGCGCCGGGAGTTTCTCCTGCTGGTGATTCTCGGCGGCCTGGTGATCGTCACTGGTCTGGCTTATTCCGGACGCATGGTGGTGCGCCGCATCGGCATCCTGCATGATCATGCGCAGAAGCTGGCGGCAGGCGAGGAAAGCGGACATATCGCGATCGCCAGATTCGACGAGATCGGCGATCTGGCCGAGGCTTTCGGCACCATGCGCCAGCAGGTGCTGACGCGGGAAGCGGCGCTGCGCGCTGCGCAGCTCGAGCTCGAACGACGGGTCGAGGAGCGTACCGCCGATCTCAAGAGCGCCAATCGTCATCTGGTGCGTTTCTCGCAGGTGGTCGAGCAGAATCCGGTGGGCATTCTGATCGCGCGCATCGGCGGCCTGGTCGAGTTCGTCAATCCGGCCTATTGCCGGATCACTGGCCGGTTGCCGGAAGAAACCATCGAACAGCCGCTGATCGAGGTAATGCATACGGCCGATCCGCTCGATGCCGACAATGCCTTGCGCGTGGCGACCGGCGGCACCATTTGGGAACTCGAGCAGTCCAGCCGGCGCGGCGGCTATGCCTACTGGGAGCGCCTGCGGCTCGGCGCCGTGCATGACGAAAGCGGACGGGCGACCCACCTGCTGCTGTCGCGCGAGGACATTACCGAGCAGCGGCAACAGATGGAAAAGATTACCTATCAGGCGCATTACGACCTGCTGACCGGCCTGCCCAACCGGGTGCTGGCCAACGATCGCCTGGTGCAGGCGGTCAGTCGTGCTCGGCGCGACGGGGGCAAGGTCGGTGCGATGTTTCTCGATCTCGACAACTTCAAGGAAGTCAATGACACGCTGGGCCATGCCGTCGGCGACACCCTGCTGCGCCAGGTGGCGCAGCGACTGGTCGGCACGGTGCGCGGCGATGACGTCGTGGCGCGGCTGGGGGGCGATGAATTCCTGATTGTCGCCGGCGGGCTCGATTACGGCGACGAAGCCGCCGCGATAGCGGAGAAAATCATCGCGGCGTTCGCCGAAGTCTTCAACGTGGATGAACGCGAACTTACCACCTCGCCCAGCATCGGCATCGCGGTCTATCCGGACGATGGCACCGAACCCATGGTGCTGC
Organism: Betaproteobacteria bacterium; assembly: GCA_028065725.1. Next base: position 117,758 of record JAPTVL010000268.1, on the reverse strand, counting down.
TGCGCAATGCCGATCTGGCGATGTACGAAGCCAAGGATTCCGGCCGCAACATGTACCGCTTCTACAACCGCTCGATCCACGACCTGTCGCTGCAGCGGCTGGAGATCGGGCGCTGCCTGCGCGGCGCGCTGGAGCGCCAGGAATTGCATGTGGTCTATCATCCCCTGGTGCGTGCCGACAACGGCTGCATCATCGGCGCCGAAGCTCTGTTGCGCTGGAACAGCTCGGAACTCGGCGAGGTGCAGCCGGCCACCTTCATTCCGGTCGCCGAGCAGAACGGGCTGATCGTCGATCTCGGGCGCTGGGTGCTGCGCGAAGCCTGCGCCACGCTCGCGCGCTGGCGGGAGCGACAAGCGGGCTTTGTCATGGCGGTGAATGTATCGCCGCGGCAGTTCAAGGCCAGTGGTTTCGTCGCCCTGGTCAGGCAATGCCTCATCGAGTTCCAGGTGCCGCCCGAGCAGCTTGAGATCGAGATTACCGAGGGCCTGCTGCTGCGCAACCAGGGCGAGGTCAAAGCGATCCTCGAGGAACTTCACGCGCTCGGCGTGAGGCTTTCGATGGACGACTTCGGCACCGGTTATTCCTCGCTGAGCTACCTGCGCGAGTATCCCTTCCATACCGTGAAAATCGACCGCAGCTTCATTCATGATATTTCCGATGATCGCAGCGATCGCGCACTGGTGATCGCCGCGGTGCGCATGGCCCAGGCCCTGGGACTGCAGATCATCGCCGAGGGCGTGGAGACCGACGAGCAGTGGTCCTTTTTGATGGAGCAGGATTGCGACATCCTGCAGGGCTTCCGTTTTGGCAAGCCGATCACCGAGAGCAATTTCGGCACGACCTGGGTCAATGCCCGGGTCCCCCGGCCGGCAGGCGAAAGCCAGTCGAAGAACTTGCCCTTCATTCCCATTTGATGGCCGAGGCCGGACGCTTCGGCGATTCGGGAGATGGCAGGGGTGATTGCGGGTAAAGTGGTGACGGCGGCAAGTTTGTCACGTAGGTGTTAGTCGAACAGGTTGACATCGAACAAACCTCGCCTACAATCCGTTCGACGCTTCGGGCAACCGGAGGCGGGCGCACACCATATCGAATAACAGGAGGAGACATGAGCGTGAAGAAACTGGCATTGGCATCAACGCTGACGCTGGCTCTGGCAGCCGGTTCGGCCTGGGCCGACATTACCATCGGCGTCAGCGTTTCGGCCACTGGTCCGGCGGCCTCGCTGGGGATTCCCGAAAAGAACACCTTTGCCCTGCTGCCGCAGACAGTCGGCGGCCAGAAGGTCAAGTACATCGTGCTCGACGACGCCACCGACCCCAGCACCGCAGTCAAGAATGCGCGCAAGTTCACCGGGGAAGACAAGGTCGATGCCATCATCGGTTCCACCGTAACCCCCGCCTCGATGGCCATCCTCGAAGTCGCGTTCGAAACCAAGACGCCACAGATCGCCATGGCGCCGCTGCCGCCGGCCGGCGACAAGGCGCCCTGGGTGTTCACCACGCCGCAGAACTTCACCCAGATGGCGATCGCGATCGCCGAGCACATGGTCGCTAACAAGGTTAAGACCATCGGCTTCATCGGTTACGCCGATCCCTATGGCCAGCTCTGGCTGAAGGCGATGCAGGGTGCCGCCGAGGCCAAGGGCATCAAACTGGTGCTGGCCGAGAGCTATCAGCGCAATGACACCAGCGTTACCGGCCAAGTGCTCAAGTTGATCGCGACCAACCCGGACGCAATCCTGATTGCCGGATCCGGCACGCCGGCGGTGCTGCCGCAGGCGACCCTGATCGAGCGCGGCTACAAGGGCAAGTTCTACCAGACGCATGGCATCGCCAACCGCGATTTCCTCCGCGTCGGTGGCAAGAACGTGGAAGGTACCATCTTCCCGGTCGGCCCGATGCTGCTGGCCGAGCAACTGCCCGACAGCCATCCATCGAAGAAGCCGGCCCTCGAATACATCAAGGTGTATGAGGGCGCACACGGCGTCAATAGTCGTTCCACTTTCGGCGGCCACGGCTGGGATGCCTACCTGCTGCTGAACCGCGCCGTGCCCGAGGCGCTGAAGAAGGCCAAGCCTGGCACCGCCGAATTCCGCGCCGCCCTGCGCGATGCACTGGAAGGCATCAAGGAACTGCCAGGCGTGCATGGCGTGTTCAACATGTCGGCCAAGGACCACAACGGCTTCGACGGACGTGCCGCGATCATGGCCACGGTCGAAAACGGCGACTGGAAAATTCTCAAGTAAAGCCGGGCTGAAGCGCGGCGGATAACTTCCGCTTTCACCCACCTTCGACCCCGTCGCGTCATGCGGCGGGGTCGAACGGTTTGTGCAGCACCTGAAGTTTTTTCAAACGATGCTTGGGGGATCTCGCCCATGAGTCACATCGCACGCAAACCTGCGGACCTGTTCGCCGAACCGTCCGTCATTGTCGAAAACCGTGCCGACGGCAGCCGCTGTCTGCGTTCCGCAATCGTCCTGCCGTCCAGTTCGCTGCGCTGCAGCGGCGAGTGGCTGGAGCGTTGGGCGCGCGAGACGCCGGACGCGGTGTTCCTCGCCGAGCGCGGTGCCGATGGCGAGTGGATCCGCGTTGGTTACGCTGCCGCCCTGTCCCGCGTCAAGGCCATCGCCAACGCGCTGCTCGGCCTCGAACTGTCGGCCGAGCGACCGCTCATGGTACTGTCCGACAACGGCATCGAACATGCGCTGCTGATGCTGGCCTGCCTGCACATCGGCGTGCCGCATTGCGCCGTGTCGCCGGGCAATTCGTTGATGTCGAAGGATTTTGCCAAGCTCAAGGCCAATGTCGAGCTGCTGCGGCCAGGCGTCATCTTCGCCGATCCGCTCGAGCGCTTCATGCCGGCCATCGAGGCGGTGAAGGCGTTGCACGACGGGGTCGTGATCGCCGGCGGCAACAGCCAGCCGCAAGCGGGAACCTATGCCTTTGCCGCGATGGAGCAGGCCGGCATCGACCCGACCGGCAAATACGCCGCAGTGCAGCGTGCCTTTGCCGCAGTGACGCCGGACACCATCGCCAAATTCCTGTTCACCTCGGGTTCGATCGGCGCGCCGAAAGCCGTGATCACCACCCAGCGCATGATGTGCTCGAACCAGGAAGCCAATGCCCTGATCTGGCCCTTCATGGCCAAGCAGAAGCCGGTGATCGTCGACTGGCTGCCCTGGAGCCACGTCTTCGGCGGCAACTACTGCTTCAACAAGGTGCTGTGTTGGGGCGGCAGCTTCTACATCGACGGCGGCAAGCCGGCGCCGGGCCTGCTCGACAAGACCGTGCGCAACCTCACCGAAATCGCGCCGACCCAGTATTTCAGCGTGCCGCGCGCCTACGACATGCTGGTGCCGCTGCTGCGCGACAACGCCGCCCTGCGCAAGAATTTCTTTTCCCGCCTGCAGATCATCTTCTACGCCGGCGCCGCGCTGCCACAGCACCTGTGGGAGGAACTCGACCGCCTGGCGCGCATGGAACTGGGCGAACCCGTCACCATGCTGTCGTCCTGGGGCTCGACCGAGACCGCGCCGGCGGCCACCGATTGTCACTTCCAGGCAGTGCGCTCCGGCGTGATCGGCGTGCCAATTCCCGGCACCGAGCTCAAGCTGGTGCCGGTGGCCGACAAGCTCGAAGTCCGCGTCAAGGGGCCGAACGTCTTTCCCGGCTACTGGAAGCAGCCGGTGCTGACCCAGGCCGCCTTCGACGAGGAAGGCTATTACATGATCGGCGATGCCGTCGAGTTCGTCGATCCGGCGCGGCCCGAGCAGGGTCTGCTGTTCGATGGTCGCGTTGCCGAGGACTTCAAGCTGCTGACCGGCACCTGGGTGCATGTCGGCAGCCTGCGCGTGGCCGGCATCGATGCGCTGTCGCCGGTGGCGCAGGACATCGTGGTGACAGGCCATGACCGCGACGAGATCGGCTTCCTGGTCTTTCCCAACATGTCCGAATGCCGTCGGCTGGCGGGCCTGCCCGCCGACGCGCCAGCCGACCAGGTGCTGGGCCATCCGATGGTCAAGGAGCGGGTGCGCGAAGGCCTGGTGCGCATGAAGCGCGAGGGCGGCGGATCGAGCACCTATCCCTCGCGGCTCCTGCTGATGGCGGAACCACCATCGACGGAAACCGGAGAGATCACCGACAAGGGCTACATCAACCAGCGCGCCGTGCTGACGCGCCGCGCCGACCTGGTGGTGCATCTGTATGCCGACGAGGTCGATAGCGGCGTCATCACGCTCGGCACCGCCTGAGGTTCCGGCAGCCGCAAACAGCGAGGGGCCGTGCGCTGGCGCCGCAAGGATGCCAGCGTGAACGGCTTCAGGGAGGCAGCGGTGTGGCTTTCCCGGTTGCACTCCGCGCCGGATAGCACGGCTTGCTGGCAGGTCGATCGTCGCCAGGGTGCCATTGCATTCGGCAACGATGCGGGGCGCCTTGGGATGCGCCTGCTTTGCGGGATTGCCAAGCATGGCATCGGAATGGAATCCGCTATGATTCCTGCTAAAGACATATTCGCAAAGCCGAAGGAAAGGATGTTCCATGGATAATTCGATTCAGTCCCTCGATCAAGTCAAGGCTTCCGTCATCGACATGGCCGTCAGGTTCGGTCCGAAGCTGGTCGTCGCCGCAGTCATTATCGTCGTCGGCTACATGATCGGCCGCTGGGTAGGCCGTCTCCTGGAGAACCTGCTGGTTCGAATGGGGCTGGAAGCACCCATACGCTCGTTGATGGTGCGCATGGTCCAGATCCTGGTGCTGGCGATCTTTGTCATCATGGCACTGCAGAACCTCGGCATCGAACTGCTGCCGCTGATCGCCGGCCTCGGCGTGGCCGGCGCGGGCGTTGCGCTGGCGATGCAGGGCATCCTGGGCAATGTCGTCGCCGGCCTGACCATCATCTTCACGCGGCCCTTTCATGTCGGCGAATACATTTCCATCGCCAAGGAAGAAGGCGAAGTCCTCGACATCAGTTTGTTCAGCACGATCCTGGGCCATCCGGACCAGTCGAAGGTCGTGATCCCGAACCGCAAAATCGTCGGCGAGATTCTTCACAATTTTGGCCGGATCCGGCAGCTCGGCATCGCGGTGGATGTTTCCTACGAGACCGACGTCGGTGTCGCCCTGGGCCTGATAGGCGAAATCCTGCGTGCCAGCCCTCTCGTGCTGCAGGATCCGGCGCCGGTCATCGGGGTTGCACGGCTCGCCGAATCCGGGGTCACGATCAAAGTGGCGCCCTGGGTCAATGTGCCCGACTACAACACGGCGGTGAACGCGGTCAACCAGACGATACTGGAGACTTTCCGCGCGCGGAACATCGTCATACCCTTGCCGCAATGCGAAGTCAGAATGCTCGGCACGAGCGCCTGAAGCGCTACGGGCAGGCGGTTGCTAGAGGACGATGCGCTCGCCCCGTTGGGGCAGATGCGGCTTGGGCCAGCCCAGCGTGTCCTGGATCGCCTGGGCGAATACTGCCGAAGCACCGGCTTCGCCGTGCACGATGAATGCATGTTTCGGCGGCGTGCGGAAACCGCGCAGCCAGTCGAGCAAGCCGGTTTGATCGGCATGTGCCGACAGGCCGCCCACGGTGTGGATTCTGGCCCTGACTGCAACGGGCTTGCCGAAGATGTGGACCAGGCGCGCGCCGTCGACCAGCCGGCGACCCAGCGTTCCCGCGGCCTGGAAGCCGGTGATCAGGATGCCGCATGCGCTGCGCGGCAGGTTCTCGCGCAGGTGGTACTTGATGCGGCCGGCTTCGCACATGCCGCTGGCCGAGATGATGATGGCGCCGCTGCGAACTGCATTCAGCGCGCGTGAGCGCTCGGCATCCGCGACGAACTCGAGCTTGAATTTTCGCGGATGCTGCCGCATCCAGTCGATCAAGTCGCGGGTGTGGCTGTCGACCAGGTCTGGATGTTTCAGCGTGATGTGCGTGGCGGCCGTGGCCATCGGCGAATCCACGTAGATCTTGAGCGGCGCAAGCCGTTCGCGGCGCACCAGATCGGCCAGCATATAGATGACCTCCTGGGTGCGGCCGACGGCGAAGGCGGGGATGATCAGATTGCCTCCGGTATGCAGCGTCCGTTCGATGGCGGCGACCAGTTCGTCCTCGGTTTCCGCAAGGGGACGGTGCAGGCGGTCGCCATAGGTCGATTCGACAAGCAATACATCGGCGTTGGCAACCGGCTGTTCGGGGTCATGCAGCACCGGCCGGTCGCACATGCCGAGATCGCCGGAAAACACCAGCCGGCGCGGCCGTCCCTCGTCGGTGACGGTCACGTCCAGCCACGAGGAACCGAGAATGTGGCCGGCGTCATGGAAAGACACCGCGATGGCTTCGGCCGGGTGGATCGGCGTTCGATACGGGGCCGGACGCAGCAGCTTGAGCGCGGCCTCGGCCTGCGCCACCGTATACAGCGGCGGCTGGATGCTGCTGCCCTGGCCGCGGCGCCGCTGATGGCGCAGTTGCCACTCCGATTCCTTCTCCTGGATGTGCGCACTGTCGCGCAACAGCACCTGGAGCAGATCGATCGTCGCTGGCGTGGCATACACCGGGCCGCGATAGCCGAGCACCGACAGCAGCGGCAGCAGACCGGAATGGTCGATGTGCGCGTGGGTCAGCAAAACGAAATCGATGGAGCGGACGTCGCAGCCGAACTTCAGGGCATTCAGGTTCTTCGCACGCGCCTCGCGCCCACCCTGGAACATGCCGCAGTCGACCAGAAAACGGTGCGCTCCGGTTTCGATCAAAGTGCATGAGCCGGTCACCTCTCCCGCTGCACCGAAAAAGCCGATCCGCATTGCTTGCTCCTCCCGACCGGGCTGGCGCCGCGCCGGCTTCAGCCGCGCGTGTTCGACTGCGCCGGAAACTCGGTCAGTTCTATCCTGGCGACGGGCTTCCAGCCCTTCTTGCGGTGTTCGGCGACGACATTGGTGAACACGCCGCCGCGCACGTAAAAGCGCGCCGTGAGGCGCATGAAGCGTGGCTTGGTGGCCTTGACCAGATCGTCGAGGATGCGATTGGTGACGTCCTCGTGGAAATGCCCCTCGTCGCGGAAGCTCCAGATGTAGAGCTTCAGGCTCTTGAGCTCGACGCAGACCCGGTCGGGAATGTAATCCAGCGTCAGCACCGCGAAGTCCGGCTGCCCGGTTTTGGGGCAGAGACAGGTGAATTCGGGGATTTCCATGTGGATCTGGTAATCCCGGTGCGGCGCTGGGTTGGCGAAGGTTTCCAGCGACTTGGACGAGGTCCGGATGGCGGGTTTCGGCATGCTGTGGGGTCGCAGGTAAGAGGGGCGGGACAGATTATAATGGCGCGCCTGCCAAGTGGCATTTTTGCGATCATTTTTCCGGTTTAATCCCACGTGCGTTTAAACAAGCTGAAACTTTCGGGCTTCAAGTCCTTTGTCGAGCCCACCACCGTGCTTTTTCCCGGCCAGCTGGCGGGCGTGGTCGGCCCCAACGGTTGCGGCAAGTCGAACATCATCGACGCGGTGCGCTGGGTGCTCGGCGAGTCGAAAGCCTCGGAACTGCGCGGCGAATCGATCCAGGACGTGATCTTCAAGGGCTCCGGCAACCGCAAGGAAGTCAGCCGCGCCAGCGTCGAGCTGTTTTTCGACAACGCCCAGGGTCGCGCCGCCGGGCAGTGGAGCCAGTTCGCCGAAATCACGGTCAAGCGCCTGCTCGACCGCGAGGGCAATTCCAGCTACTACATCAACAACCTGCACGTGCGCCGGCGCGACGTGATCGACCTGTTCCTCGGTACCGGCCTCGGTCCGCGCGCCTACGCCATCATCGGCCAGGGCATGATCTCGCGCATCGTCGAGGCCAAGCCGGAGGAGCTGCGCTTCTACCTGGAAGAAGCGGCCGGCGTCACCAAGTACAAGGAGCGGCGCAAGGAAACCGAGCACCGCCTGGAGGATGCGCGCGAGAACATCGCCCGCGTCGATGACATCCGCAACGAGCTGGAAACCCAGGTCGCGCACCTGCAGGCGCAGGCTACCGTGGCTCAGCAGTATCGCGGCCTGCACGAGCAGGTGTCGCGCAAGCAGACCCTGCTCTGGCTGAAGAAGCGCAACGATGCCCGCCACGACGCCCAGCGCCTGACGCGCCAGGTGGACGAGGCCATCAACCGGGTCGAAGGCGAAACCGCGCAACTGCGCGAAATCGAGGCGCGCGTCGAGCATGCGCGCGAGAGCCATTTTTCCGCGTCGGATGCGCTGCATGCGACGCAGGCCGAGATGTATGCGGCCACCACCGAAGTCAATCGCCTCGAATCCGAAATCGGCCATATGCGCGATGCGCGCTCGCGGCTCGAAGCGCGCATCGCCCAGCTTGGCGCCGAGGACAGCCATTGGCGCGGACAGCAGGGCCAACTGGCGGAGGACGCCGCGCGCTGGAACGTGCTGCTGGAGAACTCGCGCACTCGCGCCGCGACCGCGGCCGCGCGCCACGAGGAAGCGGCCGCGCGTCTGCCCGATGCCGAAGATGCGGTGCAGTCCGCCGGCGGTAGCGTTACAGATGCGCGCCGCAGCCTGAGCGAGGCCGAGCAGGCCTTGCGTCTGGCCGAGGCCGACCGCGGCCATGCTCAGCGCGCGCTGGAAAATCTCGCGCAGCGCCGCAGCCGCCTGGAACAGGACCGCCAGGCCCTGGGTGCGCCCGATCCGGCGCTGCTGGCGGCATCGGCGGAAGCTGAGCAGCGCGCCGAAGCGGCGCTGGCCGTGGCGCAGGAACGACTGGCGACGCTGCAAGCCGCCGTACCCGCTGCCGAAGCGCAATTGCGCAGCGCGCGCGAAGCGCTGCAGTCCGCCCATCGCAGCCTGACCGAGACCCGCGCCCGCCACGATGCGCTGGCGCATCTGCAGGCCAAGGTCGCGCAGAGCGGCGAGATCGGCGACTGGCTCAAGGCGCGCGGTCTGGCCGAGGCCAAACCGCTGTGGCAGGCGATCCAGGTCGAGGCCGGCTGGGAAACCGCGGTCGAAGCCGTGTTGCGCGAGCGCTTCTCGGCGCTGGCCGTCGATGCCGACGCGGTGCGTGCCGCGCTGGCATCGCCGCCTCCGGCGATTCTGACTCTGGCGCTGGCGCGGGAAGCCGCCGTCAAGCCGGTGGTCGCCGACAGCCTGCACAGCAAGGTGCGCTGCGACGATGCACGCTGGTCCGGCGTGCTCGACGAATGGCTGGCCGGCGTTGCCGTCGCCGACGATCTCGCCGCGCAATTGCCGCTGAATGCCGGCCAGCGCGTGTCGCGCGCCGGCCATCTGCTGACGCCGGCCGGCCTGACGCTGTACGTGCCGGATGCGAAGACCCACGGCGTCATCGAACGCCAGCGCGAGATCGATGATCTGTCCGCCCTGCTGACGACCCGTGCTGCGGTCGAAGAGGCGGCACGAGAAGTCCAGCGCAGCGCCGAGCAGCAGTTGGCGGATTGCCAGGCCCAGCTCGGCGCCGGCCGTCGCGCCATGCAGGAGGCGCAGCAGGCTTTCCACGCGGCCCAGGTTGAGGCGCTCAAGCTGTCGCAGGCGCAGACCCGCTTCGAGGAGCGCTCGGCGCAGATCGACCGCGACCTGGCCGAACTCCAGCGTCAGGAAGAAATGGAACAGGCGCGGCGCGAGCGTGCCGAGAGCGAAGGCGAACTGCAGCGCGAGCGTCTCGGTGAAGTGCGCCAGCGTCTCGAACAGGCACTGGAAATCCACCGACAGAAGGATGCGGCGCTGCGCGAAGCGCGAGCACTGGAAATCCAGCTCGGGCGCGAGGCGCAGGAAGCCGGCTTCTCCGAACGCGAATGCCTGTCGAAGCTGGAAGACAATGCGCGCGCCGCTGCGACCGCGAGCAGCCAGCTGCAGCGCATCGAGGCCGAAACCGCGGCGGCGGGTACCGAAATCGCCGGCATCAACGATGCGGTGCTGCTGGAACAGCTGCATGCGGCGCTGGATGCGAAACAGGGCAAGGAGTCGGCGCTGGCGGAACGGCGCAACGTGCTGGAAACCGCCGCCGGCGAGCTGCGCAGCCTCGACGAACAGCGCCTGAAGCTGGAGCAGGGCCTGGTCCCGCTGCGCGACCGCATCAACGATCTGCGGCTCAAGGCGCAGGCCGCCCAGCTCAACGAGGAGCAGTTCCGCGAACGCCTGGCCGAGGTGCATGTGCTGAGCGAGGAAGACGAAGCGCCCTTCGCCGCCGAACTCGCCGCCGGCAAGCTCAGGGACAACGTGCTGCAGGCCGAGATCGCCAGCCTGACGGCCGAAGTCGAAGCGCTGGGCCCGGTGAACCTCGCGGCGCTGGAAGAGCTCGCCACGGCATCCGAGCGCAAGGGCTTCCTCGATGCGCAATCGATCGACCTCAACGAAGCCATCGGCACGCTGGAAGACGCCATCCGCCGCATCGACCGCGAGACGCGCGAGCAGCTGCAGGAAACCTACGACACCGTCAATCGGCATTTCGGCACCCTGTTTCCGCAGCTGTTCGGCGGCGGCGAAGCGCGGCTGATCCTCACCGGCGACGAGATCCTCGATGCCGGCATCCAGATCATGGCGCAGCCTCCGGGCAAGAAGAACACCACGATCCACCTGCTGTCGGGCGGCGAGAAGGCGTTGACGGCGATCGCGCTGGTGTTCGCCATTTTCAACCTGAACCCGGCACCGTTCTGCATGCTCGACGAGGTCGATGCGCCGCTCGACGATTCGAACACCGTGCGCTTCTGTGACATGGTCAAGCGCATGTCGACGCATACCCAGTTCGTCTTCATCTCGCACAACAAGATCGCCATGGAAATGGCGCAGCAGCTGATCGGCGTGACCATGCAGGAGCAGGGCGTGTCGCGCGTGGTGGAAGTCGATATCGAAGAGGCGCTGCGCCTTGCCGTCGAGCAGAACGCAGCGTAGCGAAGTTTCAGTGGCGGCCGGCGCCGGTGGCAGCGACGGCAGGTGCGGCAGCCATAACCAAAAGGTGGCTTGAACATGGCAATCAGCGAACTGCAAATCGCCTTGATCGGCGCGGGTGCGATAGGTGTGGCCATCGTCTGGGGCTACAACGTCTGGCAGGACCGCCAGCACCGCAAGACCGCCGACCGGATTTTCAACGGCGAACAGGACGATGCGCTGCTGGGGCCCGAGGCCGACGTGGCGGCGGTGCCGGAGGAAGACAGCGAACGGCGCGAACCGCGTTTCGCGGACGCTGCCGATCCGTCAGCGGCTGCTGTGGATGAGGCGATCTCTGCGATACCGGTTGCCGATGCGGCCGTACCGACGCCGGATGTCGTGCCCGTGGCGGCCTTGCCGGCCGAGTGCGCCGACGATGTGGCGGATTGCGTGATCTACCTGACGGCGGCGGAGCCGATCCCGGCATCCGCGCTGTGGGTCATGCAGAACGTCTGGTCCGGCGACCTGGAAAAGGCTCTGCACTGGCTGATCCGCAACGAGGTCGATGGCAGCTGGCGCCGCAGCGACGCCAACGACAGCGGGCGTTACCGGGAATGGGTGGCGGCACTGCAACTGGTCGATCGCCGCGGACCGGTGTCCGATGGCGAACTGGGACGCTTCTACGACGGCGTGCAGCAGATCGCGCTGCAGACCGGGGCGACGCTGGAAATGCCGACGCGCGGCGATACTCTGATGCGCGCCGGAGCGCTCGATGAATTCTGTGCGGCGGTGGACATTCAGTTCGTGCTGCACGTGGTCGAGGCCACGGGCGGCGTGTTCGCCGGCACCAAGCTGCGCGGTGTGGCCGAAGCGGCGGGCCTGGCGCTGGAAGCCGACGGCGTGCTCCGCGCCCGCGATGCGGTCGGCGGCGAGCTGTTCTCGGTGGCCAATCTCGGCAACGAAAGGCTCGATGCGGAAACCATCAAGTCGCTGGCCACCCATGGCCTGACCCTGAGCCTCGATGTGCCGCGCGTCAGCGATGGCGTGCAGGCTTTCGACCGCATGCTGGCCACCGCGCGCCAGCTGGCCGGGGCGCTCGGCGGCGTGCTGGTCGATGCCCAGCGTGCGCCGCTGGCCGACGCCATGATCGCGGCGATTCGCGCCAAGACGGCCGAACTGCAGCAGCGCATGCACGATGCCGGCATCGTGCCGGGAAGCACACGGGCGCTGCGGCTGTTTTCCTGATGGACCTGCAGCAGGCAGCGGCGCGGGCCGAGGCCCTGCGCCGCGAGATCGAAGGGCACAACCATGCGTATTACGTGCTCGACGCGCCGACCGTTCCCGATGCCGAGTATGACAAACTGTTCGGCGAGCTGCAGATGCTGGAGGCGGAACACCCGCAACTGCGCACTGCCGATTCGCCGACGCGGCGCGTCGGCGGCAAACCCTTGCCGCAATTCGCCCCGGTGCGCCACGTGGTGCCGATGCTGTCGATCCGCACCGAGACCGATACCGAACCGACCGGCGCGCGCGCCTTCGACGCCCGGGTGCGCCGCGAGCTGGGCCTGGCGGAAGCCGATGCCGCCGTCGAGTATGCCGCGGAACTGAAATTCGACGGCCTCGCCATCAACCTGCGCTATGAAGATGGCGTGCTGGTGCAGGCGGCGACGCGCGGCGACGGCGAAACCGGCGAGGACGTGACGCAGAACATCCGCACCGTGCGGCGCATTCCGCTGCGCCTGAAGGGTGTGGTGTCGCTGGTGCTGGAAGTGCGCGGCGAAGTGTTCATCAGCCGTCCCGATTTCGAACGCTATAACGCGAAGCAGCGCGCGCTCGACCGGCCGACCCTGGTCAATCCGCGCAATGGCGCCGCGGGCAGCATCCGCCAGCTCGACCCGGCGATGGCCGCCGAACGGCCGCTGTCCTTCTATGCCTACGGCCTGGGCGAGACGCGCGGCTGGGATTTGCCGCAAACCCATGGCGGCGTGCTCGACGCGCTGGCCGCCTGCGGCCTGCCGGTGTGCGAACACCGCGCCGTGGTGCAGGGCGCCGAAGGCCTGATCGCCTTCCATGCGCGCATGCGCGAGGCGCGCGACAGCTTGCCCTTCGACATCGACGGCGTGGTGTACAAGGTCAATTCGCTGCAACTGCAGCAGCGCCTCGGCTTCGTCACGCGCGAACCGCGCTGGGCCGTGGCGCACAAGTATCCGGCCGAGGAGGCGCTGACCACGGTCGAGGCGATCGAACTGCAGGTCGGCCGCACCGGCGCCATCACCCCGGTGGCGCGCCTGGCGCCGGTGTTCGTCGGCGGCGTGACGGTGACCAATGCCACGCTGCACAACGAGGGCGAGGCGCGGCGCAAGGACGTGCGCATCGGCGATACGGTGATCGTGCGGCGCGCCGGCGACGTGATTCCCGAGGTGGTGTCGGCGGTCATGGAGCGGCGGCCCATGAAGGACTTGTTCAGCGGCGAGCCGCTGCACCCACCCTTCGAACTGCCGAAGACCTGCCCGGTGTGCGGTTCGGCGGTGGAGAAGCCGGAGGACGAGGCGATCGCCCGCTGCAGCGGCGGCCTGTTCTGCCCGGCGCAGCGCAAGCAGGCTTTGCTGCATTTCGCCGGGCGGCGTGCGATGGACATCGAGGGCCTCGGCGACAAGCTGGTCGAACAACTGGTGGACCACGCCCTCGTCAGGACCCCGGCCGACCTCTACAAGCTCGGCCTGGTGAAGATGATCAATCTCGAACGCATGGCGGAGAAATCCGCGCTGAACCTCCTCGCGGCGGTCGAGAAAAGCAAACGCACCACGCTGGCGCGCTTCATCTTCGCGCTCGGCATTCGCAATGTCGGCGAGGCGACCGCGAAGGATCTGGCGCGCCACTTCGGCAAGCTCGATGCGCTGCTCACCGCCGACGTCGACAGCCTGCAGCAGGTACCCGACGTCGGCCCGGTGGTGGCGGCATCCGTGGTCCGCTTCTTCGCCGAGCCGCATAACCGCGAGGTGATCGAGCAACTGCGCGCGGCCGGGGTCAGCTGGACCGAGGGCGAGTCGGCGGCGGTGGTGAATTCGCCGATCGCCGGCAAGACCTTCGTGCTGACCGGCGCGCTGCCGACGCTGACGCGCGACGAGGCGAAAGACATGATCGAAGCGCTGGGTGGCAAGGTGGCCGGCTCGGTGTCGAAGAAGACCGATTACGTGGTGGCCGGCGCCGAAGCCGGTTCCAAGCTCGACAAGGCGCAGGCCTTGGGCGTTAGCATTCTGGACGAGGCACAATTCAGGGAGTTGATAAAAGCATGAAGAAAGTCACCAAAGCCGTGTTTCCCGTCGCTGGCCTCGGCACGCGCTTCCTGCCGGCGACCAAGGCCAGCCCCAAGGAAATGATGCCGATCGTGGACAAGCCGCTGATCCAGTATGCGGTGGAGGAGGCAGTGGCCGCCGGCATCACCGACATGATCTTCGTCACCGGCCGTTCCAAGCGCGCCATCGAGGATCATTTCGACAAGGCCTACGAACTCGAAAGCGAACTCGAACAGCGCGGCAAGACCGAGTTGCTGGACTTCGTGCGCAACATGATTCCGAAGAACATCAACTGCATCTATATCCGCCAGCCGGAGGCGCTGGGCCTCGGCCACGCGGTGCTCTGCGCTTATCCGGCGGTGGGCGACGAGCCCTTCGCGGTGCTGCTGGCCGACGACCTGCTCGATGGCGAGCCGCCGGTGATGAAGCAGATGGTGGACGTCTATGATTACTATCGCACCTCGGTGATCGGCGTGCAGCAGGTGCCGCGCGAAGACACCCGCAGCTACGGCATCGTGGACAGCAAGCCGATGAACGAATCGCTGGAGCAGATCCTGCGCATCGTCGAAAAGCCCAGGCCCGAGGAGGCGCCGTCGACGCTGGCGGTGGTCGGCCGCTATGTGCTGACGCCGCGCATCTTTCATCACCTGGCCAACATCGGCAAGGGTTCCGGCGGCGAGATCCAGCTCACCGACGGCATTGCCGCGCTGCTGGCAGAGGAACAGGTGCTGGCCTATCGCTATAAAGGCACCCGCTACGATTGCGGTTCCAAGCTGGGCTACCTCGAAGCGACCGTGGCTTTCGGCCTGCGCCATCCCGAAGTCGGCCAGGACTTTGCCGCCAGTCTGAAGCGCATGACATGAGCGCCACCCACCGGGCCGTCCCAAGGGAGGCGCAGCCAAGCTTCGGAGCCGCGGAGCGGCGAACCATCGTCACCCCCTGCCTTGGGCAGGGGGCAGGGGGGAGGGTAGTCCAATGAGTCCGCAGGAAGCCAGGAAGATTTTCGAGGAGGCCGATCTGCTGTGTTCGGCCGAAGAGTCGGCGCTGGCGGTACGGCGCGTTGCCGGCGAGATCACGGCGCGCCTGGCCGAGGCCAATCCGCTGGTGCTGGCGGTGATGGGCGGTGCCGTGGTATTCACCGGCCAGCTGCTGCCGCAACTCGCCTTCCCGCTGGATTTCGATTACCTGCATGTCACGCGCTATGGCGACGTCACTACCGGCGGCCAGCTGGAGTGGATCGTCAAGCCGCGGTCTTCCGTCGCGGGACGCGTGGTGCTGGTGGTGGACGACATTCTCGACGAAGGCGTGACCATGGCCGAGGTGATCCGCCGCCTGCGCCAGCAGGGCGCCCGCGAGGTGTTGAGCGCTGTGTTTGCCGACAAGAACCTCGGCCGCGCCAAGCCGGTGGCGGCCGACTTCGTCGGCGTGCATCTGCCGAACCGCTATGTCTTTGGTTATGGCATGGACGTCAAAGGTGCCTGGCGCAACCTGCCTGCGGTCTACGCGGTCAAGGATTTGTAAATACGGTTTGGGCCGCGATGCCTGATCGGCAGCGGCGGCGGCCGATGGATTTTCGCGACAGATATTTCGTCGAAGTCGCTTGCAGGGCTTGCAAGCGGCGCGAAATTAGTGGAACAATGCGGCTTTCCAAACCAAAGGGGTAATCGATGAACAAGAGCGAACTGATCGAAGCAGTGGCCGAGCGCGCCGAGCTTTCCAAGGCAGCTGTCAACAAGGCCATCGACGCGATGACCGAAGTCATCACTTCCGTAATTGCCAAGGGCAATCCGGTTGCCCTGATTGGTTTCGGCACCTTCAAGTCGGTCATGCGTTCGGCACGCACCGGCAAGAACCCGAAGACGGGCGCACCGCTGAAGATCGCCGCCAAGGCCGTACCGAAGTTCTCCGCCGGTGCTGGCCTGAAGGCCGCCGTTGCCGGCAAGAAGCCCGCAGCGAAGAAGCCTGCCGCTGCCAAGAAGCCCGCTGCCGCCAAGAAGCCGGCAGCCGCGAAGAAGCCCGCCGCCAAGAAGAAATAAGCCGGCGCGCTTCAGCAAAAAGGGCAACCCGCGGGCTGCCCTTTTTTATTTCCGCTGCGTCCTCGCGGCATGGCGGGACGGGTTCATTCAGTCGAGGACGTGCGACACCAGTCCGTCGGCCAGCTTCGGTTCGAACCAGGTCGACTTCGGCGGCATCACTTCGTTGCTGTCGGCCACCGCCATCAGTTGCTCCATGCTGGTCGGATGCAGGGCGAAGGCGATCGCCATCTCGCCCGAGTCGACGCGCTTCTCCAGTTCGGCCAAGCCGCGGATGCCGCCGACGAAATCGATGCGCTTGTCGCGGCGCAGGTCGGCGATGCCCAGCAGCGGACCCAGCACGTGATTCGAAAGCAGCGATACGTCGAGGCTTTCCACCGGATCGTCGGGAATCATTTCCGGCTTGATGCGCAGTCGGCGCCAGCGTCCGGCGAGATACATGCCGAACTCGCCGGGGCGCGCCGGATGCACGCGCCCGGCGCTGTCCTCGACCGTGAAGGCGGTGGCGAGGCGTGTCACCAGCGCCGACTCGTCGAGGCCGTGCAGATCCTTGATGACGCGGTTGTAGTCGAGGATCTTCATCTGGTGGTGGGGGAAGATCACCGCGAGGAAGGAGTCGGCCGAGGTTTCGCGGCCCTGCTGGTGGCGGGCCGCGGCGACGCGCGAGGCGGCCGCCGAACGGTGATGGCCGTCGGCGATGTAGAGCGCCTTCATGGCGTCGAAGGTCCTGGTGATCGCCTCGATCTGCGCGGCATCGGTCAGCACCCATATCTGGTGGCGGATGCCGTCGTCGGCGGTGACGTCGGCCGCCGGCGTACCTTGCGCGATGGCGGCGATCTGCGCATCGGCGGTGGCGGATGAAGGATAGGCGAGCAGCACCGGGCCGGTCTGCGCGTTGAGCGCTTCGATCTGGCGCACGCGGTCGTCTTCCTTGTCGGGCCGCGTGAACTCGTGCTTGCGGATGCGGTTGCTGTCGTAGTCGGCGACGCTGGCCGCGGCCACCAGGCCGGTCTGCACGTGGTCGCCGCCATTGCCGCCCATGCCGGGCATGGTCAGGCGATAGGCGTAGTAGCAGGGCGCATCGTCGCGCAGCAGCACACTGGCGGCGAGCATCTTCTGCAGGTTTTCGGCGGCCTTGGCATACACCTCGGGGGCATACGGATCCATGTCCGCCGGCAGGTCGATTTCCGGCTTGGAGATGTGCAGGAAGGACCAGAGCTTGCCGGCGGCGCGCTGGCGTGCTTCGTCGCTGGACAGGACATCGTAGGGCGGCGCGGCGATGGCGCCGGCCTGGCCGGGGGCAGGGCGCAGGCCGCGGAAGGCTCGAATCAGACTCATATGCACTCTCAGGCGGGTAAGGCGGGCAGGCCGCGCAGCGCGGCATCGGCGTCGCGGATCATTTTTTCGGTGGTCGGCCAATCGACGCAGGCGTCGGTGACCGAGCAGCCGTACTTCAACTGCCCATGCAAGGCGGGGTCGGCGGGGATAGTCTGGTTGCCGGCCTCGATGAAGCTTTCGATCATCAGGCCGACGATGGAACGGTGTCCGGCCTTGCGCTGGGCGCAGATCTGGTTGATGCAGTCCTGCATCACCAGCGGCTGCAGCTCGGGCTTCTTGTAGCTGTTGGCGTGCGAGCAATCGACCACGATGTTGTGCGGCAGCTGCGCCTTGGCCAGTGCCGCCTCGGCCAGCGCGACGCTGACCGTGTCGTAGTTGGGTCGCCCGCCGCCGCCGCGCAGCACCAGGTGGCCGTAGCGGTTGCCGGCGGTGCGCACCACGCTGGAGCGGCCCTGCATGTTGATGCCGAGAAAGCTGTGCGGGCTGGAGGCGGAAATGATGGCGTTGATCGCCGCATCGAGCGAGCCGTCGGTGCCGTTCTTGAAGCCGACCGGGGCCGAGAGGCCCGACGACATCTCGCGATGGGTCTGCGATTCCGAGGTGCGCGCGCCGATCGCGGCCCAGCCGATCAGGTCGCCGAGGTATTGCGGGGCGATCGGGTCGAGCGCCTCGGTACCGGCCGGCAGGCCGATTTCATTCACGGCGAGCAGGAATTCGCGCGCCTTCTGCATGCCTTCCTCGATGTGAAAAGAATCGTCCATGCGCGGATCGTTGATGTAGCCCTTCCAGCCGGTCGCGGTGCGCGGCTTTTCGAAATACACGCGCATCACCAGCAGCATGGTGCCGGCGACCTCATCGGCCAGCTTCTTCAGGCGCCGCGCGTAGTCGAGGCCGGCGACCGGATCGTGGATCGAGCAGGGGCCGACCACGACGAAGACGCGCGGGTCCTTGCCGTCGAGGATGCGTTCCAGCGTGCGCCGTCCCGTCAGCACCGACTCTGCGGCGGCATCCGACAGCGGCACACGGGCATGGATCTCCTCCGGCGTCGGCATCGGTTCGAAGGCTTCGATATTGAGGTTTTCAGTCTGTTGCATGGCGGTTACCAGATGCGTTTGATTCCGTAATCGGAAAATGCCCGGTCGGAACTGACCACGGGCAACTTGCGGTTCTTCGCCTGCGCGACCAGCAGGCGGTCGAAGGGGTCGCGGTGATGCAGGGGCAGGGTTTCGATCGCAGCGACGTCATCCAGTTCGATACCCAGCAACCGGAAGCCGTTGGCCTCGATGTGGCTCGCCACATAGCGCCCGACAGGTTGTGCCAGTTTGATGCCGCCCTGGCCGGACTTGATCGCCAGTTCCCAGGCAACGACGACGCTGACCAGGATTTCGTTGTCCGGGTTGGCGATGCAGGATTTCGCCTTGACCGACAACTTGTCGTCGCCCTCCACCCAGCGCAGGAAGGCGTTGGTGTCGAGCAGCGCAATCACTTCGTGTAGTCCTCGAATCCTTCCGGGATCGCATCGAAGTTGTCGGCGATGAACAGGATCTGCCCCTTGCCCGAACCGGGTTTGCGTTTCTGCTGGGCGCGCTTGATCGGCACCAGCATCGCCAGCGGCTTGTTGTCGCGGGCAATCACGATCTCCTCGCCGAGCATGGCTTTCTGCACCAGCTCGGAGAGATGGGCTTTGGCTTCGGCGATGTTGTACTGCTGCATGACGTGCTCCTTTGTTGGTCATTTTAGATGACCAACAGCGCCGGGTCAAGTCGTGAGTTTGCGAAACAGCTCGCGCACCGCGAGGGTGCGCTCGGCCAGGTTCGCTGTTGACCTTTGCCAGAGCAGCTTGTCCTGTCCCGCCAGCTTGAAGCTGCGGTCGCTTTGCAGCAGGCGGATGATTTTCGCGGGGTCGATCGGCGGGTTGGGTATGAATTGCAGTTGTATCGCGGCCGGGCCCGCATCCAGCTTGGCCAGGCCCAGCGCGCGGCCGGCCAGGCGCAGGCGGTGGGTTTCCATCAGGGCCAGGGTCTGCGCCGGCATTTCGCCGTAGCGGTCGATCAGTTCCTCCTGCATTGCGCGCAGCTCGTCCTCGCTGTCGCAGTTGGCCAGGCGCTTGTAGAGCGTCAGGCGTTCATGCACGTCGGGACAGTAGTCGTTGGTCAGGAGCGCCGGCACCCGCAGGTTGATTTCGGAAGTGATCGACAAAGCTTGAGCCAGGTCGGGCACCTTCTCGCCGGCTTTGAGCGCGCGCACCGCGGCATTGAGCATGTTGGTGTACATGGCAAATCCGATTTCATGGATCTCGCCGCTTTGCGATTCGCCCAGCACCTCGCCGGCGCCGCGGATTTCCAGATCGTGCATGGCGAGGAAGAAGCCGGAGCCGAGCTCTTCCATGGCCTGGATCGCTTCGAGGCGGCGCTTGGCCTGCGCCGTCGGCTTGGCGTCCTCGTGGGTCAGCAGGTAGGCGTAGGCCTGGTGATGCGAGCGGCCGACGCGGCCACGCAACTGGTGCAGTTGCGCGAGGCCGAACTTGTCGGCGCGGTTGATGACAATGGTGTTGGCGTGCGGGTTGTCGATGCCGGTCTCGATGATGGTCGAACAGAGCAGCAGGTTGTGCTTCTGCTGGGTGAATTCGCGCATCACGCGCTCCAGCTCGCGTTCCGGCAACTGGCCGTGGCCGACCACGATGCGCGCCTCGGGCAGCAGGGTCTGCAGGCGCTCCTTCATGTTTTCGATGGTATCGACCTCGTTGTGCAGGAAGTAGACCTGGCCGCCGCGCTTGAACTCGCGCAAGCAGGCTTCGCGCACCTGGCCGTTGGACCACTTGGCGACGAAGGTCTTGATCGCCAGGCGTTTTTGCGGCGGCGTGGCGATCACCGAAAAATCGCGCAGGCCTTCGAGCGACAGGCCCAGCGTGCGCGGGATCGGCGTCGCAGTCAGGGTCAGCACGTCCACCGAGGCGCGCAGCGCCTTCAATGCCTCCTTCTGACGCACGCCGAAGCGGTGTTCCTCGTCGATGATGATGAGACCGAGGCGTTCGAAGCGTACGTCCTTCTGCAGCAGGCGATGGGTGCCGATCAGCACGTCGATCTTGCCCTGGCCCAGCAGCGCGACGGCCTCGTCCTGCTCTTTCGCCGACTTGAAGCGCGAAATTTCGGCGATCTTGACCGGCCAGTTGGCGAAGCGGTCGCTGAAGTTCTGGTAGTGCTGTTCGGCCAGCAGCGTGGTGGGACACAGGATCGCGACCTGCTTGCCATCGGCCACGGCGACGAAGGCGGCGCGCATCGCGACCTCGGTCTTGCCGAAGCCGACGTCGCCGCAGACCAGGCGGTCCATCGGCTTGCCGGATTTCATGTCCTCGATCACGGCATTGATCGCCGCCTGCTGGTCGGGAGTCTCCTCGAAGCCGAAGCCGTCGGCGAAGGCTTCCAGATCGTGCTGCTTGAAATTGAACCGGTGGCCCTCGCGCGCGGCACGCTGGGCGTAAAGGTGCAGCAGCTCGGCGGCCGTGTCATGCACCTGTTCCGCGGCCTTCTTGCGGGCTTTTTCCCACTGGCCCGAGCCCAGTGTGTGCAGCTGGATGGCTTCGGGATCGGCGCCGCTGTAGCGCGAGATGACCTGCAATTGCGCCACGGGCACGTAGAGCTTGGCGCCATTGGCATATTCGAGATGGAGGAACTCGGTGTCACCTTCGCCGAAATCCATGTGCACGAGGCCGAGGTAGCGGCCGATGCCATGGTTCTCATGCACCACCGGATCGCCCACCTTGAGTTCGGACAGGTCGCGCAGCCAGCCTTCGAGGTTGGCGCGGCGGGCGTCGGTGCGCCGTCCGCGCGGTCGAGCCGTGGCCGCATACAGCTCGTTTTCCGTGACGACCGCCATGCCGTCGAGCAGAAATCCTCCCGAGAGCGGGCCGACGCCGAGCATGAAGCGCGATGCGTCGGCGAGAAAGCCGGCGAAGTCGGCGCAGGGCGCGGGCAGCAGGCCGTATTCGGCGAGGTAGTCGGCCAGCGTCTGGCGCCGTCCCGGCGATTCGGCGAGCAGCAGTACGCGGCCGCCATGCAAAGCGAGGAAACCGCGCAGCGCCGCCAGCGGGTCATCGGCCTTGCGGTTGACCGCTAACGCGGGCAAGGTCGCCGTAGCACCAGCGCCGATTTTTTCAATCAATTGCGGCAGCGCCTTGGCGGCGACGAAGAACTCCTCGTCGCGCAGGAACAGCTCGGCCGGCGGCAGCACCGGTCGCGAGCGGTCGCCGCCGAGCATCTTGTAGCGGCCCTGCAGGTCGGTCCAGAACTCGGCAATCGCGGCGGGCACGTCGCCGTGCAGCAGCAGCGTGGCGTGTTCGGGCAGGTAGTCGAACAGCGTCGCGGTGGTCTCGAAGAACAGCGGCAGGTAGTACTCGATGCCGGCGGGCAGGATGCCGTTCGAGACATCCTTGTAGAGGCCGATGCGCGAGGCATCGCCTTCGAAGGCGTCGCGGAAGCGCTGGCGGAAGGTGGTGCGGCCGGCCTCGCCGGCGGGAAATTCGCGCGCCGGCAAGAGGCGGATCTCCGGCACCGGGTAGAGCGTGCGCTGGGAATCGACGTCGAAGCTGCGGATGGTTTCCACTTCATCGTCGAACAGTTCGATGCGATAGGGCAGTTGTGTGCCCATCGGGAACAGGTCCACCAGCCCGCCGCGCACGCTGTATTCGCCGGCGGCGACCACCTGGGTCACGTGCTGGTAGCCGGCCAGGGTCAATTGCGTGCGCAGCTTGTCCAGTTCCAGCCGCTCGCCCTTCTTCATGAAAAAAGTGTGGCCGGCGAGGAAGGCCGGCGGCGCCAGGCGCGTGATGGCAGTCGAGGCGGCCGCGATCAGTACTTCGCACTCATTGCGCGACACGGCGTAAAGCGTCGCCAGCCGCTCCGAGATCAGGTCCTGGTGCGGCGAGAAGCTGTCGTAGGGCAGGGTTTCCCAGTCCGGCAGCAGATGCACGCGCAGATCGGGCTGGAACCAGGCGATTTCTTCGGCCAGGCGTTGGGCTTCGAGCGGGCTCGCGGTAATCACGGCCAGCGTGCGTCCGTGTTGGGCGAGCTGGGCCAGCGCCAGGGCGTCGGCGGAAGGCGCGAGTGGCGGCAAATCGAGGCGTTGGCCGGGTTTCGGCAGTGCGGGGAGTGACAGCAGGGACTTCATGGAATGCACGTTGCCGCAGTTTGCGGAAAGGCCGCGAATTATACGCAGCGCCGTGGCGTCGGCGCCGACTCTCGGTTATGGCGTTTACGGCGGCCCGAACCCCTGCTGGCGCGGATCCTGGCTGCCGGCAAGCGGCCGCATCGCGTACAAGGCGACGGCGTTGTCCGTGTGCCGCAGCAGGTCTTCGCTGGCGGTGAACACCTGGGCGGCGGCAGCGGCAAAGTTCGCCTCATCATCGATGGCCAGCATCGAGCGCAATGCATCCCAGTACTTCGCCACCCGCTCCAGTTCGGCCGCGATCGCCGGCTCGTCCCCGGTTACCGCGGTCAGTTGGCTGAGGTTCTTCGAGAAATCGCGGTTTCCCTTGTCCATTTCCACCCGGCATTTCGACAGCTGCATGCCCATTTGCCGGAACATGTAGAGCTTGGCCATGCGCTGCGAAAGCATGCGCTCGCGCCCGGCCAGATTGACCAGTTTTCCCTGGTGCGTACCATCGATCCTTTCGAAGGTCAGGGTCAGCTTGTCCGCCGCCGCGAGCACGTCTTCGCTGACGCCGAACAGCTCGCGGGCCGTCCTGCGAGTGGGCTCGGCATCCAGCAGGCGCTGGTAGGGGCGCCATACCTCGGCCAGTTCGGCCTGCACCGCACCAATCCCGGCATTGCGCGCCAGTCCGTCCAGTTCCTTCAGGTTGCTGTCGAACAGCGCCACCGACTGGCGCAGGATCGAGCGTGAGCGTCGCGGCAGGACGCCGCGTTGCAGCATCAACCAGGACTTGGCCATGCGCTGCGACAACATGCGTTGCCGTCCGGCCTGGTTGATCAGTTCGCACAGCGAGCGGGATTCGCCGCTGGCGAGGCCGCTGCGTGTCGCTGCCGCCATGGCGTAGCCGGGGGGCGCGAATGCCTGGGCCGTGGCGTTGTCGGCGAGATAGCGATCGATCGCGATGTTCTTCAGCCGGATCCGGCGTCCATCGACAGCGATCAGGTCGGCCTCGATCAGCGCCCGCAGGGTCCGCGACAGCGATTCCGGTTGCATGCTGCAGCGCGCCGCCAGCAGCTGCTTGCTGATGCCGAGCGTGACCAGGGTTTCTCCCTGCGGATCGCGGTAGGGTCCCGCCAGTCGGAGGAAATAATCCAGCAGGCGGTGGCTGCTGGAAAACGAGTGCCGTGCCGCGAGTTCGGTCTCCAGTTCGATCTGCCGCTGCGCCAGCAGCTTCATGACGCCCAGCGCAACGCGCGGATTCAGGGCCATTACCTGGTAGAGCGTTTCCCGGGCAATGCTCAGCACCTGCGAGGGTTGGGTCGCGATCGCATTCGCCTGGTAAGGATCGCTGCCGAACAGTTCGGCCTCGCCGAAGGAGCGCCCGGCCTCCACCAGATCGATGATCAGTTCGGTACCGCGGTTGCACGATAGCGCCAGCTTGACCTGGCCCGCCACCAGGATGTGCATTTCGCTGACCGCATTGCCGACCCGGTAGATGGCCTGATCGCGGTGAAACGTGCTGGTTCGCGCCGTCCGTGCCAGCTCGGCGAGGCTTTCCTCGGCGAGCTGTGCGAACAGCGGGAATTCCTTCAGGATCGTCATCATGCGGGCGTTGCTTTCCGGTTGCATGCGGCCTTCCTCAATCTTGATCCGGCCCCTGGCTTGTCCCGGGGCCGGCGCGACATTGTGCCCGCAACCGGCACTATTTCGTAGACCTCATGCGATTCAGCCGGTTGCGGGCGATTTCCGCATCGCCGCTGATCTCTGCCCGGAATCTTCGTCCCGCCAGCGCCGACGTTTGCGCCGCGGGCGCGGTTCGCCTGTTGCAAAGGTCCGTTGCGTCAGACTTCGAGGCGGCCGACCTTGCTGCGCTGGTGACGGTTGTTGGCGATCAGGGCGAGCAGCACGATGGCGGCGCCCATGAGTTCGAGGGCAGCCGGAATCCGGCCCTGGCCGATGGCGATCAGGTAGGTGATGACCGGGGTGAAGTTGGCGAACAGACCCGCGTTGAGGGGGCCGAGCTTGGCCACGCCCATGTTCCAGAATAGGATGCCGAACACCGAGACGCAGAACACGATGAAGGCCAGTTGCGGCCAGACGGCGAGCAACTGATCTGTGCGCGGCGGCTGGCTGTGGCCGGCCAGCGTGGCGATCAGCAGTGCGAGCGCGATGCCGATGCAGCCGAACGCGCAGGACAGCGCGCTGTAGCGCACCGGCGACCAGCCGGGAAATTGCTGTCCGCCCAGGGTGTAGGCGGTCCAGAACAGCGAGGCGAGGAACACCAGGCCGTTGCCCAGCGCGTCGCCGCCGACCAGTCGCGTCACG
Source organism: Betaproteobacteria bacterium (assembly GCA_028065725.1). The sequence goes on along the minus strand of JAPTVL010000268.1, from coordinate 92,772 downwards.
TCGCCGGCGGTAATGACGAACAGCTCGCCGACCAGTGCCAGCGCAATCACCGTGAGCGTGAAGTTGTCGGGCCGGCGATGGCTGCGCCACCACTGGAACAGCGCGACCTGGATCGGCCCCAGCGCGAGGATCATGCCGCTGATTTCGGGGCGGGTCAGCTTGAGGCCTTCGAACAGGCAGACGCCGAAGCCGGCAAAGCCGAGGCAGCCGAACAGGGCGATTTTCCACAAATGCCCTTCGCTGCGCAGCGCGGCGCGACCTTCGCGTACCCAGAGCAGGCCGATGAAAATGAGGGCCGCGGTGCCGTAGCGCATTGCCGTCAGCCAGTAGGGATCGACTGCCTGCAGCGCCGATTTACCGACCGGCAGGAAACCGCCCCAGATGGCGATCACCAGCAGCATGTGGAGCGTGCCGCGGCGGTGGTCCTTGTGTGTCGGTGTCATAGCTGCAGCACGCCGCCGGCCAGATGCCGGGACTGGGCCAGCCGCGCAAGCGTGGGCAGCAGGTTGAGGCCGGTTTCCAGCCTCAGCTGCTGCGCGGCGGCCTTGAGGTCCGCAAGAGGAGTCGGCGCTGGCGCTGCGCCGATTCTCGCCAGCGCGATGGCATTGCCGCTGTCGCAGGAGGGAAAAGCGATGGCGTGGCCGTCGAAGGCCGTTTCGAGGCGCTTGACGCTGCCGCGGAAATCCTTGCGCCGCGACAGCAGGTTGACGCAGAGAAGGCCGTCGGCGGCCAGTCGCGCGCGGCAGTCGAGGTAGAAGGGCAGGGTGTCCAGCCGGCCGGTGCGCGCATCGGCATCGAAGCCGTCGACCAGGATCAGGTCATAGCGCTGCCTGGTCTTGATCACGAAATCCGCACCGTCGCCGTAACGGATGTCGATGCGCTGTTCATCTTCGGGCAGCTTGAAGAACTGCCGCGCGGCAGCGGCTACGCGCGGTTCGATCTCGACCACGGTGAGTTTCGCCTGCGGCCGGTAGCGGTAGAGAAACTTGGTTACCGAGGCGGCGCCGAGCCCGATCTGCAGCACGCGGCGCGGCCAGTCCGCGTCGTGCAGCAGCAGCGGCACCATCATCTCGCGCGTGTAGTCGAGTTCCAGCGCAAAGGGCCGCGCGATGCGCATCGCACCCTGGATCCAGCTCGAACCGAAATGCAGGTAGCGGACGCCCGCTTCCTCGCTGATGTCGATGTTCAATGCAGGATACGGCCGGGCGGGAACAGCTCGTCGACGATTTCGGCGCCGAAACGGTATTCGTGGCCGCAGATTTCGTCCTCGACGGCGATGATCTCGGCATCGGCGAGCATGGCTTCGACTTCCTCGCGGCCCAGTGAAAGCAGCATGTTGCGCACCTTCTCCTCGTCGCGCGGGCAGTGCCAGACGGCCTGGCGCGGGGCGTACAGACGCACGCTTTCCTCGTGGAACAGCCGGGTGAGCAGGGTTTCCGGCGGCAGCAGCAGTTCCTCGGGGCGCACCGTGGCGGCCAGCGCCTCGATGCGGTCCCAGCCGTCGGGATCGAGCACGTCGGCGTTGGGCAGTTTCTGCAGGAACAGGCCGCAGGCGGTGTCGGCGGTGGCCGCCAGCCAGAGGCGCGCCGGCTGCTGTTCCGACTGTTCGAGGAAGTGTTCGAAGACCGCAGCGACGGTGCTGCCGGTCAGCGGCACCACGCTCTGGTAAGACGTTTCCGCCGTATTCGGCTGCAGCGTCAGCACCAGTTGGCCGTCGCCGAGCAGCTCGTCGATGCCATCGACATGGGCGTCGGCATCCGCGCTGAGCGCGCTCTTGGCCATGCCGCGCAGCTGCAGTTGTTCGTTGCAGTCCATCACCAGCATCGATACCGGGCCGTGGCCCTGCAGCTGGAAACTCAGGCGGCTGGGGGCCTTGAGGTTGCTGCCGATGATCGCGGTGACGGCGGCCAGTTCGCCGAGCAGTTTGCGCACCGGCTCGGCGTAGCTGCGCCGGCTGTTCATCGCGGCCCAGGATGGGCCGAGCCGCACCAGCGCGCCGCGGATGTCGAGATCTTCCAGCAGGAAGCGGCGAACCTCGTCCATCAGCGCACGAAACTGTCGAACATGGTCGGATCGAAGCCCACCAGCAGCTGGCCGGCTTCGTTCTCCACCACCGGGCGGCGGATCAGGCTGGAGTGTTCCATCATCAATGCCACGGCCTGGCTTTGCGTGGTGACGGCCTGCTGCTCGGGCGAGAGCTTCCTCCAGGTCGGGCCCTTGACATTGACCAGGGTCTTCCAGCCCAGTGTGCGGCACCACTGCACCAGCCGTTCGCGCGGCACACCCTGCTTTTTGTAGTCGTGGAATTCGTAGCTGATGTTGTTGGCCTCGCACCAGGCGAAGGCCTTCTTCATGGTGTCGCAATTCTTGATGCCGTAGATCTTTACCATTGCCGGTATGCCGTGTGCGGGGAAGTGATTCGAATTCTAACAAACGCGGCATAATCGCCGCCCATGAATACCCCTGTTCGCAGTGAGGCGCAGCGGCGCGCCGACGAGATCGCGATCTTCCGCACGGAACTGGCGCGCCTCGAAGAGGAGGGCGTGCTGCGGCTCGACGCAGGCCAACGCGCCACGCTGAGTTTTCCTGCCGTTCCGCACTAACCCTTTCGGGGAAGGGCGCGGCCGTGGCAAACACGGCATAATCAACCGCCATGAATACATCCTATCTGCTGCGCCGCGTCCTGCCGGCGTTCGTCGTCGTCGCCCTGGCCGCCGGCGCCTTTTTCTGGTTCACGCGCACCAAGCCGGTGAGCGTGGTGTTGAAGACCGTCGATCGCGGCACTGTTGAGTCCACGGTGGTGAATACCCGTGCCGGCACGGTCGAAGCCTGCCAGCGCACGCGGCTGTCCACCATCATGGGCGGCCGCATCGAATACCTCGGCGTCAAGGAAGGCGACAAGGTGAAGAAGGGCCAGCTGCTGCTGAAACTCTGGAACGACGACCAGAAGGCGCAGCAGACGCTGGCTGAAGCCCAGCGCGCGGTGTCCGCGCAGCGGGTCAAGGAGGCATGCACCACGGCGGCCAGTTCGCGTCGCGAAGCCGAGCGCCAGACTTCGTTGAAGAACAAGGGCTTCGTTTCCGAAGCGCGCGAGGATGCCGCCAAGAGCGAGGCCGATGCTCGCAGCGCGGCCTGCGAAACGGCGCGCGCCGATGTCGCCCAGGCTGCGGCGCGGGTCGGCGTGACGAAAGTCGAGCAGGGCCGCATGGTGCTCTATGCGCCCTTCGACGGTACCGTGGCCAAGATCGTCGGCGAGCTCGGCGAGTATTCGACGCCGTCGCCGCCGGGGGTGCCGACGCCGCCGGCAATCGATCTGATCGACGACAGCTGCCTCTACATCAACGCGCCGATGGATGAAATCGATGCGCCCAAGATCAAGGCCGGCCTGCCGGTGCGCGTCACGCTCGATGCGCTGCCCAAACAACCCCTGCAGGGCAAGGTGCGCCGCGTCGCGCCCTATGTGCTGGCGGTGGAGAAGCAGGCGCGCACGGTGGATGTCGAAGTCGATTTCGCCATGCCGGCGACGGGCGGTCTGCTGGTCGGCTACAGCGCCGACGTCGAGATCGTGCTGGCCACGCGCGCCAATGTGCTGCGGGTGCCCACCGCGGCGCTGATCGAGGGCGGCCGGGTGATGGTGCTCAACGCGGAAAGCGGCAAGCTCGAAGAGCGCAAGGTCAAGATCGGAATCTCCAACTGGGAGTTCACGGAAATCGTCGAAGGCCTGGCCGAAGGCGAGCGCATTGTCATCTCGCTGGAGCGCGAAGGCGTGAAAGTCGGCGCCCGCGCCACGGCGGCCGACGCGGCGGCCAACAGCAAAGCCAAATAGCATGGCGGTGATCCAGCTCGCCGGCATCGAGCGCGTCTTCCATCTCGGCGACAGCGTGGTGCACGCGCTGACCGGGCTCGACGTCAGCATCGACGCCGGCGAATACGTGGCGATCATGGGGCCGTCCGGCTCCGGCAAGTCCACGCTGCTCAACTTGCTTGGCCTGCTCGACCGACCCGATGCAGGGTCCTACCGGCTCGAAGGCCGCGACGTCACCACGCTGTCGCCCGACGAGCAGGCCGCCGTGCGCAGTCGGCGCATAGGCTTCGTGTTCCAGAGTTTCCATCTGGTGCCGCGCCTGACCGCGGCCGAGAACATCGGCCTGCCGATGATGCTGGCCGGGATTCCGGCAGTCGAACGGGCGCAGCGCGTGCAACAGGCGCTCAAGGATTTCGGTCTCGACCAGCGCGCCGACCACAGGCCCGACCAGCTGTCCGGCGGCCAGCGGCAGCGCGTCGCGATTGCCCGCGCCACCATCATGCAGCCCGCCGTGCTGCTGGCCGACGAGCCGACCGGCAACCTCGACCGCGCCACCGGCGACGACGTAATCCACCTGCTGGAGGCCCTCAATGAACGTGGCATGACGCTGATCGTCGTCACCCACGACCAGAAGATCGGCTCGCGGGCGCGGCGGCAGTTGATCATGGAGGATGGTGAGCTGCGGCACGACAGCAAGTCGGACAGCGCACGGGCGGCGGTGGAGCCCGCCTGATTCCATGCGCACTTCCGACGTCCTGCGTTTCGCCCGCGATGCGGCGGCCGGCTATCCGCTGCGCACCTCGCTTTCGGTACTGGCCATGGCCATCGGCGTCGCTGCCGTGGTGGTGCTGACCGCGCTTGGCGACGGCGCGCGGCGTTACGTGATCGATCAGTTCTCCGCGCTGGGCAGCAACCTGGTCATCGTCCTGCCCGGACGCTCGGCCACCGGCGGCTTCAGCCCGGCCAATGCGATGACCTCGACCCCGCGCGATCTTACGGTGGACGATGCCTTCGCGCTGACCCGGCTGCCCTCGGTGCGGCGCGTCGCGCCGCTGACCGCGGGCAACTCGGAAATCAACGCCAATGGGCGCTTGCGCGAAGTCGTGGTGGCCGGCACTGCCTCGACCTATTACGAGATTCGCAGCTTCAGGATGGCGCAGGGGCATTTTCTGCCCGAATCCGACTGGAACCGTGGCGCGCCGGTGGCGGTGATCGGCGTCAAGATTCAGGAGGAGATATTTCCCGGGCGCTCCGCGGTGGGCGAACTGATCCGCCTCGGCGACCGGCGCCTGCGCATCGTCGGCGTGCTGAAGGCCACCGGGCAGGGGGTAGGCGGCCTCAACACCGACGAGGTGGTGTTCGTCCCGGTCAGCGTCGCCCAGAGCCTGTTCAACACCAACAGCCTGTTTCGCGTCCTGATCGAGGCCAGGAGTCGCGACGAGATCGAGGCCGTCAAACGCGAGGTGAGCGCGCTGCTCAAGGTCCGCCATGGCGAGGAAGACATCACGGTGATTACCCAGGACGCCGTGCTCGCCACTTTCGACAAGCTGTTGCGCGCGCTGACCGCCGCGGTCGCCGGCATCGCCGCGATCAGCCTGGCGGTGGCCGGCATCCTGGTGATGAACGTGATGCTGGTGGCGGTGACCCAGCGCACCGCCGAGATCGGCCTGCTCAAGGCGCTCGGCGCGCGCGCGGCGACGATCCGCAATGCCTTCATGGCCGAGGCCGCGATGCTGTCGCTGTTCGGCGCCGTCACCGGCTACGGCCTCGGCCTGTTCGGCGCCTTCGTCCTGCGCCAGATGTATCCGGTGTTTCCCGCCTATCCGCCGGACTGGGCGGTGATCGCGGCACTCGGCACGGCACTCGGTACCGGCATGCTGTTCGGCATCATGCCGGCACGGCGCGCGGCGTGGCTCGATCCCGTGCAGGCCCTGATGAAACACTGAATGCAGCTCGCCGACTTCCTCACGCTGGCCATTCGCGCCATCGCCGCGCAGCGCCTGCGCAGCTTCCTGACCCTGCTTGGGATCGCCGTCGGCATCGCCGCGGTGATCCTGCTGACCTCGATCGGCGAGGGCATCCACCGCTACGTGCTGGCCGAGTTCACCCAGTTCGGCACCAATGTCGTCGGCATCCATCCGGGACGCACCAAGACGGGGGGGGGCGCGACGACCGGCCTGCCCAGCAGCGCCAGGCCGCTTTCGCTGGAGGATGCCGAGGCGATGAAGCGTCTGCCCAATGTGGTCGCCGTCAGCCCGAGCGTGTTCGGCAACGCGGAAGTCAGCGGCAACGGTCGCCTGCGGCGCGTATCGGTATATGGCGTCGGCCCGGACATGCCAGCGGTATTCAATCTCAAGGTGCGCAGCGGCCAGTTCCTGCCGGCGGACGAGGCCGGTAGCGCGCGTGCCCAGGTGGTGCTCGGCTCCAAGCTGAAGAACGAGCTGTTCGGTGCCGAAAACGCCCTCGGCACGCGGGTGCGCATCGGCGGCCTGCAGTTCCGCGTGATCGGCATCATGGAAGCCAAGGGCCAGTTTCTCGGCATCGACCTTGACGACACCGCCTGGATACCGGCGGCACGCGCGCTGGAACTGTTCAATCGCGCCGGACTCAACGAAATCAACGTCGCCGCAGCCGAAGGTGTGCCGGCCACCAGCGTGGTGGCTGCGGTCAAGGAGGTGATCAAGGCTCGCCACGGCCGCGAAGATGTCACCATCATCAGCCAGGAGGAAATGCTGGCCACGCTGGGCGGCATCCTCGACGTGCTGACCATGGCGGTCGGCGCACTGGGCGGCATCTCGCTGCTGGTCGGCGGGGTTGGCATCGTCACCATCATGACCATCGCCGTCAGCGAGCGCACCAACGAGATCGGCCTGCTGGTGGCGCTCGGCGCCCGGCGCCAGACCATCCTCGGCCTGTTCCTCGGCGAAGCCGTGGCGCTGGCGGCGATCGGCGGTCTGGTCGGCCTGCTGCTCGGCATCGGCCTGGCGCAACTGATCGGGCTGTTCGTCCCGGCGCTGCCGGTGCATACGCCAATATCATTCGTATTGCTGGCCGAAGCGCTGGCCGCCGCCATCGGTCTCGCCGCCGGCGTATTGCCGGCGCGGCGTGCGGCGCTGCTGGATCCGGTGGAGGCGCTTAGGACGGAGTAAGGCAGGGCGCAGGAGTCGGCGCCGGCGGTACGGCGCAATGTCCGTCGCGCGTAGAATCGATAGGGTCGAAAGCGTTAAACGGTAAGCAGAGACATCATGCCGAACGGCGGCACTACCCTTCAGGAAAGCGTTGCCCTGCAACGCGCGGCGCTGAAGAAGCTCATCGAGGAACCGCTGCGCTGCGCGGCGCAGGCCAGTGCCGCGGCCTGGGGCAGCCGCGCCGGACTGAATGCCGAGCTGGCCCGCCTGTTCCCCAGCGTGCCGCATTGCCGCTATCTGTACGCGATGAATCTCGACGGCGTGCAGATTTCCGACAATGTCAGCGCGGCAGGCGTCAGCGAAGCCGATTTCGGCCGCAACCGCTCGCACCGGCCCTACATGCGCGAATCCCAGCCGGGAGCGGGTTTCCTGCTGTCGCGCTCCTACATCACCCTGCGTGAGCGGCGTCCGGGGCTGACCGCGATCCAGCTGGTGCGCGGCGCAACGGGTGCCGCCATCGGTTTTCTCGGCGCGGATTTCTATCTTCACGACCTGCCGCTGACGCGCGAACGTTTCGAGGAGAAGCGGCAGTGGCGGCAGTTGCGCGGCGATCCCTCGATCCGCAGCCAGGTCTTCCACCAGACGCGCAGCGAGAGCGAGATGGATCGCCAGTTGCAAACCGTGCTCGGCGTCGTCGAGGAACTGATGGCCGATCACGGCATGTACCACATCATGCTGCACTTTTCGAGCAGTCGCGCCGTGTATTGGACGCTCGACGATCCCTATCGCTACCGCCTGTTCGATATCCAGGCCATGGTCGATCCGGACATCTGCCTCGCCTATGCGAAACATCCCTATCCGGCCGACGCGCTGGTGCCGCAGGAACGCATCCGCGCCATCCTCGACACGCTGGGTTCGCTGCGCTTCATCGACGAGACCTTCTACCTGCGCACCGGAACGCTGAATCTCTTCAACGGCATGGTCGGCCTCACCTTCTCCTGCGACGGTTCCCACTACATGCCCTGGGACGAATTCCTCAAGATGGACGTGGCGTTCTGGCTGGGGACGGCATAGGCGATCCAATTCCTCATCCCGGATCGCGAGGACAGCGTGCGGTGCTTCGCCGCCGGCCTGTTTTGGGCTAGACCAGCCCGTTCATCAGCTGCACCATCACCGTATCGCCGGCGCCGACTTTGTCGCGCTCGTGTTCGAGCACGATGAAGCAGTCGGCATCGGCCATCGAGCGCAGTACGCCGGAACCCTGCGCACCGGTGGGGCGTACGCACCATTCGCCGTTTTCCTGAAACAGGATGCCGCGCTGGAATTCGGTGCGGCCGCGGCCCTTCTTCATCGGCTCGACGCAGCGCGCGGGAAAGGCCGGGACGGGCTTGATGGGATCGAGGCCGGCCAGCTTGAGAATGGCCGGCTGCACGAACTGATAGAAGGTCACCATGACGGCCACCGGATTGCCGGGCAGGCCGAACAGCCAGGCGCCGGGTCGCTGCGGACCATCGGGTTCGATGCGGCCGAAGGCCATCGGCCGGCCGGGCTTCATGGCGATCTTCCAGAAGGCCACTTCGCCCAGTTGGGTCATCAGTTGCTTGATGAAGTCGGCTTCGCCGACCGAGACGCCGCCGCTGGTGATGATGGCGTCGGCACAGGCCGCCGCTTCGCGAAAGGCCGCTTCCAGCGCGGCCGGATCGTCTTTCACCACGCCCATGTCGATGACCTCGCAGCCGAGGCGCGTCAGCACGCCCCACAGCGTGTAGCGGTTGCTGTCATACACCGCGCCTTCCGTCAGCGGCTGGCCGATCGAGCAGAGTTCGTCGCCGGTCGAGAACAGCGCGACGCGCACGCGGCGCCGCACCGAGACTTCGCCGATGCCCAGCGAGGCGACGATGCCGATCTCGGCCGGGCGCAGCTTGCGGCCGGCCGAGATGGCGGGGCGCCCGGCCTGCAGGTCCTCGCCGGCGCGGCGGGTGTTCTGCTCGCGGCGTTGACCGGGCGGGATGATCACGGCATCGCCCTCGACCCTGGTCACTTCCTGGACCACCACGCAGTCCACGCCCTGCGGCAGCACGGCGCCGGTCATGATCCTCACCGTCTCGCCGGCGCCGACTTTGCCCTCGAAGGCGCGACCGGCGAAGGCGGTGCCGATGTTCTTCAGTCGGGTTTCGCCGCCAGCGGCAAGATCGTCGAAACGCAGCGCCCAGCCGTCCATGGCCGAGTTGTCGTGGGCCGGCACGTCGATCGGCGAGATCACGTCGTCGGACAGCACGCGGTCCAGCGCCTGGCGCACGAAGACGCGTTCATGGCCGGCTACCGGTTGCAGCAGGCCGAGGATCAGATCGCGGGCACGGTCGACCGGCAGCGAATTCGGGTCGTAATCATCGGCGCAGGACAAGGCTTGGAGGATGGAAGTCATGTGGAGGAGGCGAACAACGGAATTTTGAGATGGGAAGCGGTCAGCCGCCGATGTAGGACATTTCCACCTTGGCGCGGCCGGGCAGTTCGGTGGCGGCGGTGCGGATTTCGGAGTAGCGGTCGTCGCGGCCGCGCCAGACGGCGGCGATTTCGCGCCGCAGCGCCTCGTCGCCGGCACCCTGGCGCAACATGGCGCGCAGGTCGTGGCCGGCCTGGGCGAACAGGCAGGTATAGAGCTGGCCTTCGGTGGACAGGCGGATGCGTGTGCAGGTGGCACAGAAGGCCTGGGTCACCGAGGAGATGACGCCGATTTCGCCGCCGCCGTCGGCATAGCGCCAGCGCTCGGCAACTTCGCCGGCGTAGTTGGCGTCCACCGCTTGCAGCGGAAATTCCGCGTTGATGCGGGCGACCACCTCGACCGAGGGCACCACTTCGTCCATGCGCCAGCCGTTGGAACTGCCGACGTCCATGTATTCGATGAAGCGCAGGATGTGGCCGCTGCCGCGGAAGTGACGCGCCAGCGGCAGGATCTGGTCGTCGTTGGCGCCGCGCTTGACCACGCAATTGACCTTGATCGGCGCCAGGCCGACCGCGGCGGCCGCGGCGATGCCGTCGAGCACGTCGCCGACGGCGTAATCGACGTCGTTCATACGCTTGAACACGGCGTCGTCGATGCCGTCGAGGCTGACCGTGACCCGATGCAGGCCGGCATCCTTGAGCGCCCGGGCCTTCTTGCGCAGTAGCGAGCCGTTGGTGGTCAGGGTGATTTCCACGGGCAGCTTCGCCAGCTGCTCGATCAGGTTTTCGATGTGTTTGCGCAACAGCGGTTCGCCGCCGGTGAGGCGGATCTTCTCCACGCCCTGCTCGACGAAGACGCGGGCGACGCGCATGATTTCCTCGAAGGACAACAGTTTGCTGCGCGGCAGGAAGTCGTAGTCGTCATCGAACACTTCCTTCGGCATGCAATACACGCAGCGGAAATTACAGCGGTCGGTGACCGAGATGCGCAGGTCACGCACGCGCCGCTGGCGCAGGTCTACCAGTTCGCCCTCGGGCGGCGCGACGAGGTCGCGTCCCGGTGGCAGGGTGGTCCTGACGGTCCTGACGATGGGAATGATGCGGGCTTTCATGGAAGCTTGGACTATAAGCCGGGCAGACGTTCCCGACAACACCTGCCGCCCACCTGTCAGGCTCGCGCGGCCAGCAGCGTCGCGAGATCGAAGCCGCTGTCGGCGGCCTGTTCCGGCGTCGGCGAAATACCTTGGTCGAGCAGCTTGCGTCCGGTGAGGTGGTCGGTCGACTGATTCAGCGAGTCGATCGCGATCAGTCTTCCGGCCTTGAAGTAGTAGTAGGAGAATTTCCTGCTGGTCGGGTCGCCACGACGTATCGCCTGCTCGAAACCGGCGGTCAATCCTGCCATCTGCAGCTTGACGCCGTATTGGTCGGACCAGAACCACGGCGTCGCGGTGAACGGGCGCTCGCGTCCGAGCAGCGCCGCTGCCGCCGATCTGGCCTGCTCCATGGCGTTCTGCACCGATTCGAGACGGCGCAGGCTGCCGTCGTCCAGACGTCGCACCGTGCAATCGCCGGCCGCGACGATGGCCGGGTCGGCGGTACGGCCGCTGGCATCGACCACGATGCCGCCAGCCACTTCGAGTCCTGCAGCCTGCGCCAGTTCGGCATTGGCGATGACGCCGATGCCGACCAGCACCAGGTCGGCGGCGAATTCGCCACCGTCAGCGGTCTTCACCGCGGAGATGCGGCCCTGCTTGTCGACCAGTCCGGTGACCGCGGCGCCGAGCACGACGTCGACGCCGTGGCTGCCATGCAGGTCGAGGTAGAAAGACGAAATCGCCGGCGGCACCACACGCGCCATCAGACGCTCGGCGGCTTCCAGCACGGTCACGCGTTTGCCCTTCCGGCGCGCCACGGCGGCGACTTCGAGGCCGATGAAACCGCCGCCGATGATCACCACGTCCTGCGCGGATTCCAGTGCCGCCTTGATCATCCTCGAATCATCCAGCGAACGCAGGCCGAATACGCCCGGCAGATCGGCACCGGCCAGCGGCAGCGGGCGCAGGCGGGCGCCGGTGCATAGCGCGAGATAGTCGTAGGCCAGCGTCGAGCCGTCGTCAAGGCTGATCTGCCGTGCGGCACGGTCGATCGCCGTCGCGCCAGCGCCGACTTTCAGCACAATGTTCTTCTTCGCCATGAGTTCCGCCGGACGCATCGTCAATTGCCCCTCGGGGGTTTCGCCCTGGAGGAATCCCTTGGACAGCGGTGGGCGATGGTAGGGCGCATGGGTCTCGTTGCCGATCAGCGTGATCGGCCCGCCGTAGCCTTCGGCGCGCAGGGTTTCGGCCACGGTCAATCCGGCCAGGCCGGCGCCGACGATCACTGTTCCTTCCATTTGTGGATCTCCAATAAGCTGCGATCGGGATGGACGATGCTACCGCGACCACCGCTCGCTTGTAATGCTTAAACTGTTATTCTTTGCGCATGCCCGATCCCCAGACCACCGAACTGATTCGACAACTCGGCGTCGACCCGGCGACGGTCGAGTCGCTGGTCTTCGGCGTCACTGTTTTGACCGTACTGGCCGTGGTCGCCGTCATTCCGACGGTTATCATCGCGAAACGCAAGCGCCGCTCGCCGACCCTGTGGCTGCTGTTCGCGCTATCCATTCCGTTGCTGCCGCTGCTGCTGGTGTGGTGGTTGCCGGAACTGCCGGCCGATCCGAAAGCGAAGCCATGAGCCACCACAAATCGCGCGAAGTCGTGCTGCCGATCCGCATGACGCCGGAGTTGCATGCGGCGCTCGACGGCCTGCGCGAGACCTGGCGGCGCGACCCTGCGACGATTCCGCGCGGTTTGTCCGCTTCCCAGTCCAAGGAAGGGGCTTTCGTGCTGGTCGCGGCCGAATCGGTGTTCGTCACGCTGCCGGGCGCCTGTGTGGTAAAGGGTCTCGGCGCGATCGAACTGATCGGCAGCGAACCTCTGTTCGAACCCGGCGCGGCCTCGAAAACCCTGGTGCTGCGGGAGACCGAGGAGGGCTGGCGCTTCTCGGTCAAGTTCGTGCCGCCGATCGTGCGCGACAGAAACGCGAAGCACGGTTGATTTCGGGGCCGCGGGTTCAGGCGCCCGGCCTCGGTCGGGGCGCTTCGTCGCGCATCAATACCCACATCAGGCGCAGACCGATCAGCGCATTGGCCACGGCAAAGCCGGTTACGATCAGCGCCGCCAGCGGCGTCAGTTCGTAGCTGCGGGCAAGCCAGGCCAGCGCGGTCGACAGCAGGTTCAGCGCGAGCATCAGCCAGAAGGCCGGATTGCGCGGCTGCCAGAGCCGGGCCAGTTTCATTCGCCGCCGCCCGAATAGCGGATCTGCTGGCGCGAGCGGGGCGCTTGCGTCAGGTGGTCGAGCGGCAACACGTGGGTCTGCTTGACCTTCTGCAGCGCGATGTTGGTCTTGATGTGGGCCACGCCGGGCAGGCGCAGTACGTGCTTCATCATCAGTTCCGAAAACGCCGGCAGATCCTGGGCGACGATGCGCAGCAGGTAATCGGCATCGCCGCTGACCGAAAAGCAGTCCATGACCTCCGGCAGCGCCGTGGCCGCGTTTTCGAAGGCGTCGGACTGGGACTGGCCATGGCGTTCGAGGATGACATGGGCGAAGGCAGTCACGCCGAGTCCGATCGCCGCCGGGTCGAGCAGCACGGCATGGCCGCTGATGATGCCGGCCTCGGAGAGGCGCTGCAGGCGGCGGCTGATCTGCGAGGCCGAGAGATGGACTGCGGCGCCGAGCACCGCGTTGGTGGCGTTGCCGTGGTGCTGCACGGCGTTGAGCAGGGCGAGGTCATAGCGGTCGATGGTGATTGTTGGCATTACATTCCTCATTTATGCACAAAACGTGCATGATACTGCGGAAGTGCTTATTAACATGAGTACATTATGGGCCGTAATCGGTTGAAAATGCAGTTCATACCTTCAGCCGGACGCACCCCCATGAATCTCGTCGAATCCCTGCTTCACGCCCTCAAGGATCATGGCGCCTGCCAGATCTTCGGCATTCCGGGCGATTTCGCCTTGCCCTATTTCCGCATCATCGAGCAGTCGCAGATCCTGCCGCTCTACACCCTGTCGCACGAGCCGGGGATCGGCTTCGCCGCCGACGCTTCGGCGCGTGCCCACCAGGGTCTTGGCGTCGCCGCCGTGACCTACGGCGCCGGCGCGCTGAACATGGTCAATGCCGTGGCCGCCGCCTATGCCGAGAAGTCGCCGGTAGTGGTGCTCTCGGGTGGACCGGGCAAGGGCGAGTCGCGTTCCGGCCTGCTGCTGCATCACCAGGCCAAGACGCTGGATTCGCAGTTCCAGATGTTCAAGGAAATCACCTGCGACCAGATCAAGCTTGACGACGCGGCGCGCGCGCCGGCCGACATCGCGCGCGTACTGGCCAGTTGCCTGCGCAATTCCGAGCCGGTGTACATCGAGATTCCGCGCGACATGGTGAACCTGCCCTGCGCACCCGTGATCCGTGCCGTGGAGCCGCCGGTCGACGGCGAGGCGCTCGATGCCTGCGTGACCGAAATCCTCGCGCGTCTGGCGCAGGCAAAATCGCCGGTGCTGATGGCCGGCATCGAGGTACGCCGCTTCGGACTCGAAGCAAAGGTGGCGCTGCTCTCGCGCCGCCTCGGCCTGCCGGTGGTGACCAGCTTCATGGGGCGCGGTTTGCTGGCCGAGCACGATGCGCCGCTGGTCGGTACCTACATGGGCGTCGCCGGGTTGCCGGAAGTTACGCAATTGGTCGAAGCTTCGGACGGCCTGTTTCTGCTCGGCGAGATCGTCTGCGACACCAACTTCGCCGTCTCCGAAACCAAGATCGACCTGCGCAAGACCATCCAGGCGCTCGACGGCCGGGTCACCATGGGCTATCACGTGTATCCGGACCTGCCGCTGGCGGCGCTGGTCGATGCCCTGCTGGCACGGGTTACTCCCCGGGAAGCCGTAGTCGCGGTGAAGCGCCCGGTCTATCCGCACGGCATGGTGGCCGACGCAGCGAGCATTGCGCCGACCGACATTGCCACTGCGGTCAACGACCTGATGGCCGAGCACGGCAAGCTGCCGATCGCCGCCGACATGGGCGACTGCCTGTTCACCGCGATGGAAATCGAACATACCGCACTGGTCGCGCCCGGCTATTACGCCACCATGGGCTATGGCGTGCCGGCCGGGCTCGGCCTGCAGGCGGCGACCGGGCAGCGGCCGCTGATTCTGGTCGGCGACGGCGCGTTCCAGATGACCGGCTGGGAACTCGGCAACTGCCGCCGCTACGGCTGGGACCCGATCGTGCTGCTGTTCAACAACGCCAGCTGGGAAATGCTGCGCACCTTCCAGCCCGAATCGGGTTTCAACGACCTCGGCCACTGGGGTTTCGCCGAAATGGCGGCCGGCCTGGGCGGCAATGGTGTGCGCGTCGGCACCCGCGTCGAACTCAAGGCCGCCCTGGACCAGGCGATGGCGACGCGCGGCCGTTTCCAGCTGATCGAAGTGACGATTCCGCGCGGTGTGTTGTCCTCCACGCTGCAGCGCTTCGTTGCCGGCGTAAAGCGGCTCAGCGCAGTGAAATGATGGTTGCGGGGCTGCCCGTTTCGACTGCCGGCGTTGCCCGGCGCTAAGCGGCTATGCCACGCCCATGACGGGCGATTTGCGCCATCCGGCAAACCAGATAAGATCGCCATTGTTGGTGCACCGCAACGGCAATTGGTGCGGTGCTTTCGACGAGCCGGCTTTGATGAAACAAGGGCAGAGAATGCTGAAGGAATATTTATTCTGGGGTGGCTTCATCGCGGTGCTGATCGGCATCAGCGTAAGCTTGGTGAAGCGGCGCAAGCGCGGTCGCCGCTGGCAAGACCCGCTGCCGCCGGCCGGGATTCCGCTATCGCCCGCGCCTGAAAGTCGCGCAGCGGGCAAGCCGATTACCGGAACGCCCAGACTGATGTGCCTCGGCGGCAGCCATCACGGCCACCGCTTCGAGATACCGCCACAGGGGCTCGCCATCGGCCGCGCCAGGGACAACGACCTGATCATCGTCGATGGACGGATTTCGGCCCATCACGCCTGGATCGGCGTCGTCGCAGGCCGTGTCATGTTGCGCGACTACCAGTCGCTGAACGGCACTTTCCTCAATGGCGACATGAAGTCCCCGGTCAGCGAGGTGGCGCTGGCCAATGGTGACATGGTCTATTTTGGCGGTCACGCCGGCGACCGGTACCAGCTGGTCGTCGAGTGATCCAAAGCGGCGGCGCCGTGCGCCGTCGCTTCAATGAATTTCGCGGGTTTCGAGGAACTTCACTTCCGGGTGGCGTTCCTGCGTCATCGACAGATTGACGCGATTCGGCGCCAGATAGACGTAGTCGCCCGCGCCGTCCAGTGCCACATTGACGCCGGCCTTGTCGGCCAGGGCGCGTATCGCCAGGTCGTCGCCGCGTAGCCAGCGCGCCGTGGCGACCGGGTAGGGTTCGAACATGACATCGACGCCGTATTCGAATTCGAGGCGATGCGCGACCACGTCGAACTGCAGGGTGCCGACCGCGCCGAGGATCAGGTCGTTGCTGTGGATCGGCTTGAACAGCTGGGTCGCGCCTTCTTCGGCAAGCTGCTGCAAGCCCTTTTGCAGGGCCTTCATTTTCATCGGGTTGCGGATCTGGGCGCGGCGAAAATGCTCGGGCGCGAAGCAGGGGATGCCGGTGAATTTCAGGTCCTCGCCTTCGCTGAAGGCGTCGCCGAGCAGCACCGTGCCGTGGTTGGGGATGCCGAGGATATCGCCGGGCCAGGCTTCGTCGGTGGTGTTGCGGTCCTGGGCCATGAAGGTAATGGCGTTGTTCACCGCCAGCGTCTTGCCGGTCGAGCGCTGGCGCAGCTTGATGCCGCGTTCGAACTTGCCCGAGCAGACGCGGACGAAGGCGATGCGGTCGCGGTGCTTGGGGTCCATGTTGGCCTGGATCTTGAACACGAAGCCGGTGAATTTCGGCTCGCCGGGCTGCACCAGCCTGGTTTCGGTGGCGCGCGGCTGCGGCGGCGGCGAAAGATCGACCACCGCATCGAGCAGCGACTGCACACCGAAGTTGTTGATCGCCGAGCCGAAGTACACCGGCGTCTGCTTGCCGGCCAGATAGGCGGCGCGATCGAAGGTGTGCGAGGCGCCGCGCACCAGTTCGACTTCCATGCGCAGTTCCTCGGCCTGGTCGGGGATCAGTTCGTCGAGGCGCGGATTGTGCAGGCCCTGGATGACTTCGGCCGTACCCTTCTCCGCCTGCGGGTCGAAGAAACTGATGCTGTCGTCGTAGAGGTGATAGACGCCGCGAAAGCGCTTGCCCATGCTGATCGGCCAGGTCATCGGCGCGCACTGGATTTCCAGCACCGACTCGATTTCGTCGAGCAGTTCGATCGGCGGCCGGCCCTCGCGGTCGAGCTTGTTGATGAAGGTCAGGATCGGCGTGTCGCGCAGGCGGCAGACGTTGAGCAGCTTGATGGTCTGGGCTTCGACGCCGTTCACCGAATCGATCACCATGACCGCCGAGTCGACCGCGGTCAGCGTGCGGTAGGTGTCTTCGGAGAAGTCCTCGTGGCCCGGCGTGTCGAGCAGGTTGACCATGCATTCGCGGTAGGGGAACTGCATCACCGAGCTGGTGACCGAGATGCCGCGCTGCTTTTCCAGTTCCATCCAGTCCGAGGTGGCGTGGCGGCTGGCCTTGCGCGCACGGACTTCGCCGGCGACCTGGATCGCTCCGCCGAACCACAGCAGCTTTTCGGTCAGCGTGGTCTTGCCGGCATCCGGGTGGGAAATGATGGCGAAAGTGCGGCGGCGGGCGGTTTCGAGGTCGAGCTGGGACACGGCAATGGCGGGAAGGCGTCGAGGGGCCGCGATTATACGGCGCCCGGGGGCGCCCGGGAGCTTCCTGGCGGTCCAAGTTGCGCCGGACCAGGCGATGTCAATAGGGTAGCGGTGTAACATTCCGTCCTGGTACCTCAGCGTCAGGCCAAAGATGCCGTCAAACCCGTCGTCCGAATCATCCACCGCTTCCTTGTGGTCGCGGGCCGGCATGTGGCCGGCCTGGATCGCGCTCGCTTGCGCATTGGCGCTGACGCTGGTTGCCTGGCGCTACGCCGAGCGGGATGCCGAGCGGCAGTTGCGCCTGGAGTTCGACAGCGAGGTGCGCCAGCTGCGGGCCGATCTCAATGCGCGCATCACCGGCTACACCCATGTCCTGCATGCTGCCGCAGCGCTATTTTCGGCCAGCGACGAGGTGACGCGCAAGGATTGGCACGACTATGTCGCTGCGCTCCGGCTGGAGCGCGATTATCCGGCGATGCAGGCCGTGGCTTTCGCGCAAGCCGTGTCCGACGACCAGCTCCCGGCGCTGGTCAGGCAGGTACGGCGCAGCGGCGTCGCCGAGTTCGAGGTGCGGCCGCCGGGCCGGCGCGAACACTACGTCGTCAATATTTATGCCGAACCCTTCGTCGGCCGCAATGTGTGGGCGCTTGGCTATGACATGTGGCAGGATGCGGACCGGCGTGCGGCCATGCAGCGGGCGCGGGATGGCGGCGAACCGGCGATTACCGGCATGGTCACCTTGAAGATCGACGAGCAGACGGCACCGGTGCCGGCCTTCATCATGTACCTGCCGGTCGCCGCCAAGTCCGGCAACGGACTTCTGGGCTACGTGCTGAGCTCCTTCCGCATGCCGATACTGATGGACGATTTGCTCAATGGCAGTTCCCGCGGCCTGGCCCTGACCGTCCACGACGGTGCGGATGCGCGTCCGGAAAACCTTTTCTATCGCAGCGGGGCGGATCGGCAGAAGGATGCGCGATTCGTGCACGGCGAAACCATGACCGTCGCCGGCCGGCCGTGGACCTTGACCTATGCCAGCCTGCCCGAGCTCGAGGCGCGCAGCGGTTCCGCGCGTTCGACGCAGGTGCTGGCAGGCGGCCTGCTGACCAGCGTGTTGTTGTTTGCCATCGCCTGGTCGCTGGCCACCACCCGCGATCGGGCGGTGCTCCTGGCGCGCGACATGACCCGCTCGCTGCGGGAAAGCGAGGCGCGTTTTCGTGTGCTGGTGGAACAGGCGCCGGATGCGATAGCCGTGTATGACGTCGATCTGGATCGCTTTGTCGATGTCAATGCCCAGGCCGAAAAACTGTTCGGCTGCAGTCGCGACGAGCTGCTGGCGCAAAGCATCGAGCGCTTTTATGCGCCCGGCGTGTTCGACGGCAAGAACGCGACGCAAATCGTCAAAGAGATGATCGAGCGCACACTGGCCGGGGAGCACATGGTGTTCGACCGCATCATCAGGAATGCCCAGGGTCAGCTGGTGCGCTGCGAGATGCGCCTGGCGCGCCTGCCTTCCGCCGGGCATCGGCTGATCCGCGGCAGTTTCGTCGACATTACCGAGCGCAAGCGCGCCGAGGCGGAGCTGCAGGTGGCCGCCATTACCTTCGAATCCCAGGAGGGCACGATGATCACCGATGCCGAGACGGTGATCCTGCGCGTCAACCGGGCTTTCACCGAAATTACCGGCTATTCCAGTGCCGACGCGGTCGGCAACACCCCGCGGCTGCTGCGCTCGAGACACCACGACGATGCCTATTTCCTGGAAATGTGGCAAAGCCTCGAAGAGACCGGAATCTGGCGCGGCGAGATCTGGAATCGGCGCAAGAACGGCGAAATCTATCCGGGCTGGCTGAGCATTACGGCAGTCAAAGCGCGCAGTGGCGCGGTGACCCACTACGTCGGCAGTTTTTCCGACATTACCCAGCGCAAGGCGGCCGAGGACGAGATCCGGCACCTGGCGTTCTACGATGCGCTGACGCGTCTGCCCAACCGCCGCCTGATGCTCGATCGCCTCCGGCAGACCCTGACCACCAGCGCGCGCTACGGCCGTCACGGCGCACTGATGCTGTTCGACCTGGACGATTTCAAGACGCTGAACGACACGCTGGGGCACGATGTCGGCGACCAGTTTCTGGTCGAAGTGGCGTCGCGCATGGAATCCTGCCTGCGCGAATGCGATACCGTCGCCCGCCTGGGCGGCGACGAGTTCGTGGTGATCCTCGAGGATCTCGATGCCGAGGCGCTGGCGGCGATGCAGGCCGAGAGCGTCGCGGTCAAGATCCAGAACGCGCTGAACCAACCCTATCTGCTCGACCTGAGCACGGCCGACGGCGAGTTCAACACGCGAACCTATCACTGCACCGCAAGCATCGGCATCACGCTGTTTCGCGATCAGTCGGTATCGGTCGACGAACTGCTCAAGCGGGCCGACACGGCCATGTACCAAGCCAAGGCGGCCGGCCGCAACACACTGCGCTTCTTCGACCCGGAAATGCAGGCGGCCGTTTCGGCGCGTGCCGCACTGGACACGGATCTGCGCTCGGCGATTGCGGACAACCAGTTCATCCTGCACTACCAGCCGCAGGTCGATGACGAGGGACGCGTCACGGGTGCCGAGGCGCTGGTGCGCTGGCAGCACCCGCAGCGCGGACTGGTGTATCCGCTCGAATTCATCCACCAGGCAGAGGCTTCGCGCCTGATAGTGCCGCTTGGCCGCTGGGTGCTGGAGACGGCCTGCCGGCAACTCGCCGCCTGGGCCGCGCAACCCGATACGGCACTTCTCACGGTGGCGGTGAATGTCAGCGGTCGCCAACTGCATCAGGTCGATTTCGTGGATCAGGTGCTGGCCGTGCTGCGCGACACCGGCGCCGATCCGCACAGGCTCAAGCTCGAGGTCACCGAGAGCGTGCTGCTGCACGACATCGAGGACGTCGTGGCGAAAATGACCGCGCTGCGAGCGGAAGGCGTGGGCTTTTCCCTCGACGATTTCGGCACCGGCTATTCCTCGCTGATCTACCTCAAGCGCCTGCCTTTGGCCCAGCTCAAGATCGACCAGTCCTTCGTCCGCGATGTGCTGACCGACGGCAACGATGCCGCGATCGCCCGTACCGTCATCGCATTGGGGCAGAGTCTTGGCCTGGCAGTGATTGCCGAGGGCGTCGAAACCGAGGCGCAACGCGATTTCCTGGCCCGCCATGGTTGTCGCAACTACCAGGGCAATCTGTTCGGTCGCCCGGGACCGGTGGCTGACTTGTTTGGGGAACTGAAGGCGGAGGTGTAGCTGCTCTCAGCAGGCTTCGAAGTGCTCCAGCAATAGCTGCACGGTCTGCATGCCGTTCCACTCGTTGATGTCGACCCGGAAAGCGGCGCGGATGCGTTCCGGCACCGGGTTGGAAACCCCGCTGGCAGACCCGTCCGCGAAGTTGAACTGGATCGCATCGAAGCGCTGATTGGCTTTTTGCAGTTTGAGCTTGAGGTGTTTCTCCTGCAGGAGGCGCTGGCTGACGACCTCGAAGCTGTCGGCAAACAATGGGGCCGGGAAGGCCTGGCCCCAGACCTCCTGCTGCATCAGGCGTACGGCGTCCAGCGAGTAATAACCGGTTTCCAGCGGGCCGTCGGTTTCCAGCGTGCGTGTCAGTTGCGCCGACGAGAGCAGTTCGCGGCAGACGGTTTCGAATGCGGCCTCGAATTCCGCCAGGCGCTCCTCGTGCAGCGTCAGGCCGGCGGCGGCGGCGTGGCCGCCGAAGCGCAGCAGCAGGTCAGGATGGCGCTTGGCGACCCGATCCAGCGCGTCGCGCAGGTGCAGGCCGGGAATCGAGCGGCCGGAGGCCTTGAGTTCGCCGGCGTTGCCGCGGGCGAAGGCGAAGGTCGGGCGATGCAGTTTTTCCTTGACGCGACCGGCGAGGATGCCGACCACACCCTGATGCCAGCCCGGATCGAACAGCGTCAGGCTGGCGCGACTGCCCGGATCGAGCGAGGCCAGCAGCAGTTCGGCATCTTCGCGCATGCCGGTTTCGATGCTGCGGCGCTGGCGATTGATGGCATCGAGTTGCTGGGCGATGTTCATGGCGCGGTTGGGGTCATCGGTGAGCAGGCATTCGATGCCCAGCGACATGTCGGCCAGACGCCCGGCGGCGTTGAGACGCGGGCCGAGGGCGAAGCCGAGGTCGAAGGTCGCGGCACGGCTCGGTTCGCGCCCGGCGATCGCCAGCAGCGCCGCGATGCCGGCCTGCATCCGGCTGCCGCGGATGCGTGCCAGGCCTTGGGCAACCAGGATCCGGTTGTTGCGGTCGAGCGGCACCACGTCGGCCACCGTGCCCAGCGCCACGAGGTCGAGCAGGGCGGCCAGGTTGGGTTCCGGCGCATTCGCCCAGGCGCCGCGCCGGCGCAGTTCGGCGCGCAGGGCCAATGTGACGTAGAACATCACGCCGACGCCGGCCAGCGCCTTGCTCGGAAAATCGCAGCCGCGCTGGTTGGGGTTGACGATGACGTCGGCGGCAGGCGTTTCGTCGCCCGGCAGGTGGTGGTCGGTGATCAGCGTCGCGATGCCGCGGCGCTTCAATTCCGCCACGCCTTCGACGCTGGCGATGCCATTGTCCACCGTGACCACCAGGTCGGGCCGGCGCTCGGCCGCCAGCAACGCGACTTCCGGCGACAGCCCGTAGCCGAGCACGAAGCGGTCGGGTACCAGATAGTCGACCTTGGCGCCCATCATGCGCAGCGCGCGCAGGCCGACCGCGCAGGCGGTGGCGCCGTCGCAGTCGTAGTCGGCGACGATCAGGATGCTGCGGCCGGCGGCGATGGTATTGGCCAGCAGGATCGCCGCCTCGCGCGCGCCCTTGAGACGGTCCGGCGCCAACAGAGCGCTGCTGCGGGTATCGAGTTCGTCGGGGCTGCGTATGCCGCGCGCGGCATAGAGCCGGGCCAGCAGCGGATGGATGCCGCCCTGTTCGAGCGCCCAGGTGGCGCGCGGCGGGATGTCGCGCACGCTGATGCGGGTCGCGTCGGTCATGGCGGTGCCAGTCCGGTCAGGGCGCCGGGCTTGCGCCAGAATTTCCAGAGGTTGCGGCGCCTGACCAGCAGTTCGGCGCTGCCGAGTTCGCCCGGTGCCAACAGGCGCAGGGCGTCGAGTCGGCCGGCCTGCAGTGCATCGCGCGCCGGCGCCAGCCAGTCGGCTTCGAAGCGTGCCAGTTGTTCGCACCAGGCCAGCGCATCGCCGCTGCGCGCCGGGTGTTCCAGCGCATTGATCATGGCCAGCGGTGCGGCGGCGCTACTGCCGGCGAAGCCGGCTGGCGGCGGCGCGGCGTCGATACCGAGCAGGCGGGCGATGCCGTGGGCGACCGGATCGCTGCTCCAGAGCATGCCGTGCGGGCTGCCGGCACTCTGTGGCAGGCGGCCGCCACCCCAGGGCCAGAGCGAATTTACCAGCGGCCGTCCGGACGCCTGGCGCGCCTGATTGACCGGGTGGGCATGCAGGATGATCTGCGCTTCGTTGAGCGCATGGCGCCACGGCGCGTAGTCCGGGTGCGATGGCAAAGGCGAGGCGGATCGGCCGGTGGCCTGCGACAAGTCCTGGAAGGCCGGCGCTGTAATCTTCAGGCGCAGGTTCCAGGCGCCGGGCGAGATGACTTCGAGCTCGCCCAGCGCGGCAAAAGTCGGCGCCAGCGCCGCGGCGAGCGCGGCGGCTTCGGCCTCGCTCAGCTGCAGTTGGCGGGGATCGTCGACGAGCAGGCTGCGCTGATCGAAGCGCAGTCGAACCGGATCGAGGCAGAGCCAATCGGCATCACCCGGATGTTCGCGCAGCGCAAGGCGACGCAGGGCCGCGGCCGGCAACGGCGCCGCGAGTCCGGTGCTTGCGGCGAGGATTGCGGCAGTGTCCTGCGGTGGCAAGCGGCGCAGTGCGCCGCGTCCGAGCAGGGTGGTGAAGGCGGGCAGGGGCAGGTCGTAGCTCAGATCCGCGAGCGCCTGGCGCGTCCAGATGAGGCCGGGCACGATGAGCGTCAGCATGATCGCATGTTAACATGCGGCGCCAAGCCCATCGAAGCCATGACCTACGAACTCCTCATCGGACTGCGCTACACGCGCGCCCAGCCGCGCGAAGGCGCGGGCAACCGCTTCATCTCCTTCATTGCGCTGATCTCCATGCTGGGCCTGGCGCTCGGTGTGGCGGCGCTGATCGTGGTGCTGTCGGTGATGAACGGCTTCCAGAAGGAATTGCGCGAGCGGATTCTGGGCATCGTCTCCCATGTCCAGATCAGCAGCGAAAGCGGCGAGATCGCCGACTGGAGCAAGATCGTCCAGGGCGCTGCGCAGCACCCGCGGGTCAGGGCTGCCGCGCCCTACGTGCAGGCCCAGGGCATGCTGAGCTTCGACGGCCAGGTGCGCGGCGTCATGGTGCGCGGCATCCTGCCCGAGGCCGAGGACAAGGTCGCCGACTTTGCCCGCCACATGAAGTCGGGCAAGCTTGACCTGCTGCGCCCCGACGAGTTCGGCATCGTGCTCGGCAGCGAACTGGCCCGCGCCCTGCGCGCTCGCGTCGGCGACAAGCTCACGCTGTTGGCGCCGCAGGGATTGGTGACGCCGGCCGCGATCCTGCCGCGGGTCAAGCAGTTCCGCCTGGTCGGCGTGTTCGAGGCCGGCATGTTCGAATTCGATTCCGGCCTGGCCCTGGTGCACATGGGCGACGCGCAGAAGCTGTATCGCATGGACGAGCGCGTTTCCGGGGTGCGGCTCAAGGTCGACGACCTGTTCGCCGCGCCGCGGATCGGCCGCGAACTGCTGCGTTTCCTGCCGATGGACGCCTGGGTCAGCGACTGGACCCGCAGCCACGCCAACTTCTTTCGCGCCGTCGAAATTGAAAAACGCATGATGTTCCTGATCCTGCTGCTGATCGTCGCCGTGGCCGCCTTCAACATCGTCTCGACGCTGGTCATGGCGGTCACCGACAAGCGCGCCGACATCGCCATCCTGCGTACCCTGGGGGCCAGTCCGCGCAGCATCATGGCCATTTTCATCGTGCAGGGCATCCTGATCGGCACCGTCGGCCTGGCCGCCGGCATCGGCGGCGGCGTGGCCCTGGCGCTTAACATCGACGTCGTGGTACCGGCCCTGGAAAGCCTGCTCGGGCTCAAGTTCCTGGCCAAGGACGTGTACTACATCAGCGACCTGCCTTCCGACCTGCACTGGGCTGACGTCGGCACCATCGCCGTGACCTCCTTCGTCCTCACCCTGCTCGCCACGCTCTATCCGAGCTGGCGCGCCTCGCGCACGCAACCGGCGGAGGCGTTGCGCTATGAGTGAGCTGGAGATGCCGGTCGCGGCAGGTGAGACCGTTCTGGAATGCCACGGCCTGAGCAAGATCTTCCACCAGGGCCAGACCGACGTGCCGGTGCTGACCGGGGTGGACCTGAAAGTCGGCGCTGGCGATACGGTGGCCATCGTCGGCGCCAGCGGCTCCGGCAAGAGCACCTTGCTGCATCTGCTGGGCGGCCTCGACACGCCGACTGCGGGCAGGGTCCTGCTGCACGGCAGCGATCTGGCCCAGGTCGGTGAGGTCGAACGCGGGCGCCTGCGCAACCGCAGCTTGGGCTTCGTCTATCAGTTCCACCATCTGCTGATGGAGTTCACCGCGCTGGAAAACGTCGCCATGCCGTTGCTGATCCGGCGCATGGATCGCGCGGCGGCGGAGCAGCAGGCGAGTGCCGTATTGCAACGGGTCGGGCTTGGCCACCGGCTGACCCATCGGCCGGGCGAACTCTCGGGCGGCGAACGTCAGCGCGTGGCGGTGGCGCGCGCCCTGGTGACGAAGCCGGCCTGCCTGCTGGCCGACGAGCCGACCGGCAACCTGGATCGCGCTGCAGCCGATGCAGTATTCGGCCTCTTGCTGGAACTGTGTCGCGAGCATCAGGCGGCGCTGGTGCTGGTGACGCATGACCTGGATCTGGCGGCGCGGGCGGGGCGCGGCCTGCACCTGACGGACGGGGTGCTGGTTTAGGGCGTGTTTCCCGGGCGACTGCGCGCTGCGGCCAGGTGCCGCTGGCGCCGGTGGTGCCAGGCGCGGACCAGGTAGAACCGCCACGCCACGCGAATCAGGACGTAGCTGGCCAGCGCCAGTCCCAGGGCCAGCAGTACCAGGCCCAGCGCCAGCGGTGCGCCGAGACCGATCATCCAGTCGATTATTTGCTGGGCCCAGACCAGCAATCCCTCTTCGCCAGGCTCCGGCGGGGCGACGAAGTGATGGCGAGATCCCGGCAGCGTCCAGCTGCCGATGGTGAAGGCCAGGATGTAGAGCGGGACGATGGTGAACGGGTTGGTGTAAAGAGTGGTCAGCATCGCCAGCGGCAGATTGACGCGGAAGACCACCGCGCAGATCGCCGCTCCAAGCATCTGCAGCGGTCCTGGAATCAGTCCGCAGAACATTCCGGCCGCCACGGCGCCCGCCGCCGAGCGGCGGTTGAGGTGCCATAGCCGTGGATGCAGCAGGGTGTTTTCGAACGGCGCCAGCCAACGATTGCCGCGAACCGACTCGTGATCGGGGAATATCTTGCGGATTCGCTTGCGCATGCGCGATGGATATCCTGGCGGTTCAGACGATGCGGATCGACAGTTCGCCGATGCCAGCCACGCCGCCGGCGACCCGATCGCCTTTGACTACGGGACCGACCCCTTCCGGCGTGCCGGTGAAGATCAGGTCGCCGGGGCACAGCTCGAAATACTGCGAAAGGTGGGCGATGGTTTCCGGCACCGACCAGATCAGGTCGGCGAGGTTGCCTTCCTGCCTGGTCTGGCCGTTGACCGTCAGCCAGATCCGTCCGCTATCGGGGTGGCCGCAGCGGCTGACAGGCACCAGCGGCGCGATTGGTGCCGACTGGTCGAAGGCCTTGCCCAGTTCCCAGGGCCGGCCCTTGTCGCGCAGGGCGAACTGCAGGTCGCGGCGGGTCATGTCGAAACCGGCGGTATAGCCCCAGACATGCTCGTTGGCGGCTTCCCGGGCGATGTTGGCGCCGCGTTTGCCGATCGCCACCACCAGTTCCACTTCATGGTGATAGTTGGCGGTGCATGGCGGATAGGCGACGTCCACCGTGGCATCCGGCGCCACCGGCACGATGGCATCGGCCGGCTTGCAGAAGAAGAAGGGCGGCTCGCGTTCGGGGTCCGACCCCATCTCGCGGGCATGCGCCGCATAGTTGCGGCCGACGCAGTAAATGCGGCGCACCGGAAAGCCGTCGGCGCTGCCGGCGACGGGCACGGTTGGAATCGGGACAGGGGAAATGGCGTAGCTCATGGCGGCTCCCAAGGGAAAGCAGTAATTATCGCTCAAGCGTACCTGCAGCATTTTTGCCGACGCCGGACGTGCGCCTGATCACCCGCCTCCCTTGCCCCCACTGGCTTCGTGGCGCTGCAGGCGCGGTTGCAAAATCGTGCTGCACTGCATTAATCCGGATTGGATAAATGGCTACATCAAAAAAATAGTTTGGACGGCGGGCACGATTGACGCGAAGAATGCTCATAATCCGTACGCAGAGGCGGATCCGAAACCGTATCCAGGAGAAAACATCATGCGCCAATATTCCATATTGCCTCGTCGGCCCTTGCAGCCCCAGACCGGTTTCCACACACCCGGCCAGGACCTGCCGCCCCGGGTCACGTTCGACGATGCCGCGGTGGCCGTGATGACCGATTTCAAGAAGGTCACCGCCTTTACCATCGATCCGGATGTCAGCGTCGATACCGCGGCGCGCGTCATGCGCCGGCGCAAGGTGCACCTGCTGCTGGTGGTCGATGTCGACAATCTGGTGGTCGGCATCATTACCTCGAACGACCTGATCGGCGAGAAGACGCTGCAGTGCATTTCGGCTCGCGGCATCGCCCGCGCCGACGCCTTGGTGCGCGACATCATGACACCGGCCAGCCGCATTGAAGTGATAAGCATGGACGACGTGCTGCACGCCCACGTCGGCCACGTCGTGGCGACACTGAAGGCTTCGGGGCGGCGTCATGCTGCGGTCGTGGATGAAGGCGCCGATGGACACCAGATCCTGCGCGGCCTGCTGTCCTGTTCCCAGATCGCCCTACAGCTGGGCGAGCCGGTGGAAACCGTCGAGATCGCGCAGAACTTCGCCGAGATCAGCGCCGCGCTGCACGCCTGATTCCGTTTCGGCTGCGGCCGATGCAAGGCGCATGGTGTAATACGCCATGCGCCTTTTTGTCTTGGCCTTCGCCGGTGGCATCTGGTTGTTGCAGCAACAAGCTGCCTTGCCCGACCTTGCCTGGCTGGCAAGTCTGGCAAGTGGTGCAATGCTGCTGTTTGGCTTGCGTCGCTGGCTGCTGAAGCCTTGGACAGCGGCACCTCAAAAGTCGGCGCTGGCGGCACGGCAATTTGGCACATCCGCAGTGCTCGCCGCGGCGGCGGCGGCACTCGGCTTCGTCTGGGCCGCCGCCTTTGCGCAGTTGCGCCTGGCCGACGAACTGCCGGCGACGCTCGAAGGCCGCGACATCGAGCTGACCGGCGTGGTCGCCGGTCAGCCGCAGGCGCTGGAACGAGGCATGCGCTTCGAGTTCGACGTTGAGCAGGCGGTAGCCGGCGTACCGCCGCGTATTTCCCTGGCCTGGTACCGCGGTCGCGACGACGGGGACGAAGAGGCCTCGCCGCTGATTCCAATCCGTGCCGGCGAACGCTGGCGCTTCACGGTGCGGTTGAAGCGTCCGCACGGCAACCTCAATCCGCATGGCTTCGATTACGAGGCCTGGCTGTTCGAACGCGGCATCCGTGCCACCGGCTATGTCCGTCCGCGCAGCGCGCAACGCATCGACGCCCGGGTATGGCAACCGGGCTACGCGGTGGAAATACTGCGCGAAGC
This sequence comes from Betaproteobacteria bacterium, assembly GCA_028065725.1. The sequence goes on along the minus strand of JAPTVL010000268.1, from coordinate 64,666 downwards.
CATTCGCGAGCGCTTTCGCGCGGCGCTGCCGGATGCGACCAGCGCGCCGTATGCCGGAATCCTGATCGCACTGGCGATCGGCGACCAGCACGCCATCGATCCCGGCCTGTGGCAGACCTTCGCCCGCACCGGCATCACCCACCTGATGAGCATCTCCGGCCTGCACGTGACCATGCTGGCCGGCCTGGCCTATCTGCTGGTGAATTGGCTGTGGCGGCGCTCGGCGCGCCTGCCGCTGCGCATTCCGGCGCAGCATGCGGCGGCGCTCGGTGGTTTTCTGGCGGCCTTCGGGTATTGCCTGCTGGCCGGCTTCGCCGTGCCGGCGCAACGCACGCTGTACATGCTGGGCGTGGTGGTCGCGGCGCGGCTCACGGCGCGCGAGCTCGCCGGTTCGCGCGTGCTGTCGCTGGCGTTGCTGCTGGTGCTGCTGCTCGATCCCTGGGCGGTGCTGGCGGCCGGCTTCTGGCTGTCCTTCGGCGCCGTGGCGCTGCTGTTCCATATCGGCAGCGGGCGCCTGGGCCCGGCACACTGGCTGATCGAATGGGGACGCGCGCAGTGGGCCGTTACGTTGGGCATGCTGCCGGCGCTGCTGGCGCTGTTCCAGCAGTTCTCGCTGGTTTCGCCGCTGGCCAATGCGCTGGCGATTCCGCTGGTCAGCTTCGTCATCACGCCGCTGGCCTTGCTCGGCAGCTTGCCGCTGCTCGACCCGCTACTGTCGCTGGCGCATCTGATCACGACCTGGCTGATGGTGTTCATTGACTGGCTCGCCGGCCTGCCGCTGGCGATCTGGCAACAGGCCGCGCCGCCGGCGTGGTCGGTGCTGCTGGCACTGGCCGGCGGCCTCTGGCTGCTGCTGCCGCGCGGTTTTCCGGCGCGCTGGCTGGGTCTGCTGGCCTTCCTGCCGCTGCTGACGGTGCTGCCGTTGCGTCCTGCGGCGGGTGCCGCAGCGATCAACGTGCTCGACGTCGGCCAGGGCCTGGCGATCCACGTCCAGACCGCCGGTCACGACCTGCTGTTCGATGCCGGGCCGGCATTTTCGGCCGATGCCGACAGCGGCAACCGCATCATCGCACCCTACCTGCGGGCGATGGGCGTACGCCGGCTCGATGCGCTGGTGGTCAGCCATGCCGACAAGGACCACGAGGGCGGTGCGGCCTCGGTGCTGGCGGCGCTGCCGGTGGCGATCATGAGGACTTCGCTGCCCTTCGAACACCCGCTGTCGGCACAGCCGGTCCCGCACGAACTGTGCCGTGACGGCGATGCCTGGAGCTGGGACGGCGTGCACTTCGAGATGCTGCATCCCGGCACCGGGCCATTGTCGCGCAAGACCAACGACCTCAGTTGCGTGCTGCGCGTCACGGCGGGCGGCCGGACCATGTTGTTGAGCTCGGACATCGAGGCGGTGTCGGAGCGCGAGCTGCTGCGGCAACACCCCGCCGATCTGGCGGCGGACGTCATGACGGTGCCGCATCACGGCAGCAAGACTTCTTCGACACCCGAATTCATCGCCGCGGTGGCGGCGCGCGACGTGGTCTTCCCGGTCGGTTATCGCAACCGCTTCGGCCATCCGAAAGAGGAAGTCGTCGCACGCTACCTGCAAAGCGGCGCCCGGCTGCATCGCACGGATGCCGATGGCGCCGTTCGGGCTAGCCTGGACAGCAGCGGCATAGTCTTCCGCCACGAACGCGTCGAGCGAATGCGCTACTGGCATGTCCGGTAGACGATAATCGGCATCCGCATCTTGCACTGCTTGCCATGACCGCCAGCGATTCGCCACCCTTTGCCGGACTGACGCCGGAGCGCATCCTCGATGCGATCGAAAGCCTCGGTTACCGTTGCGACGGCGCCCTGATGGCGCTCAACAGCTACGAAAACCGGGTCTGGCAGATCGGCATCGATGACAGCGCGCCGGTGGTCGCCAAGTTCTATCGGCCCGGCCGCTGGAGCGACGCGCAAATCGGCGAGGAGCACGCCTTTACCGCGGCCATGGCGGCCGAGGAACTGCCGGTGGTGACGCCCTTGGCAATCAATGGCAGGACGCTGTTCACCCACGGCGGTTTCCGCTTTTCGGTTTTTCCGAAGCAGGGCGGGCGGGCGCCGGAATTCGCCGAGCCGCCGATCCTGGAGCGGATGGGGCGCCTGATGGCGCGCATCCACATGGTGGGTGCCCGTACCCCCTTCGCGCTGCGGGAGACGCTGGACATCCAGAGTTTCGGCATCGATTCGCGCGACTGGTTGCTGGCCAACCGGATTATCCCGCCGGACCTCGAGTCGGTCTGGCAGGGCGTGGCCGATCAGGCGCTGGAGGGCGTGCGCCACTGCTATGCGCGCGTCGGCCAGGTCGACTACCTGCGCCTGCATGGCGACTGCCACGCCGGCAACGTGCTGTGGACCCGGGATGGTCCGCACTTCGTGGATTTCGACGATGCGCGCATGGGGCCGGCGATCCAGGATCTGTGGATGCTGCTCTCGGGCGATGCCGACGAGATGGGGCGGCAGTTCGGCCATGTGCTGGCCGGCTACGAGACCTTCCGCGAATTCGACGACCGCGAACTGCAACTGGTCGAGGCGCTGCGCACCCTGCGTCTGCTGCATCATTCGGCATGGCTGGCTCAGCGCTGGAACGATCCGGCCTTTCCGGCGGCGTTTCCCTGGTTCGCCACCAATCGCTACTGGGAAGAGCGGATACTCGAACTGCGCGAGCAGATCGCGGCGATGGCCGAGCCGGCCATCGCCGTTCGGCAAAACTGGTAAGCCATCCCGAGGAAGGCGGCTATTTGTGGCGGGCTTTGCCCGCGAACCTGGAGAAGCAGACGTGGAAATGCGTGAAGGAAAAGTGAAGTGCCTCAGTGCCGCCGGTTTTCACCACATGGCCTACGTCGAGTGGGGCGACGCGGCAAATCCGAAGGTGCTGGTCTGCGTGCATGGCCTGACGCGCAGCGGGCGCGACTTCGACTTCCTGGCGCAGGCGCTGGCCGCCGACTACCGGGTGGTCTGTCCGGACATGGTCGGGCGCGGGCGCAGCGACTGGCTGCGCAACAAGTCGCTGTACGCGCTGCCGCAGTACTGCGCCGACATGACGGCGCTGCTGGCCCGGCTGAATGTGGAGACGGTGCACTGGGTCGGCACCTCGATGGGCGGCCTGATCGGCATGGCGCTGGCCTCCCAGCCCGAGACGCCGATCACCCGGCTGGTGCTGAACGACGTCGGTCCGGTGATCACGGCGGTTTCGCTGGAGCGCATCGGCACCTATCTCGGTGCCGCGCCGCGCTTCGACAGCATCGAGCAGGCCGAGGCCTTCGTCCGCTTCGTCTCGGCCACCTTCGGCAGTTTCAGCAACGAGCAATGGCGGCATCTCACTGTGCATGTGACGCGTACCGCCAGCGACGGCAAGATCGAATTCGCCTACGATCCCGGCATCGCCGAATCGTTTCGTGAAATGCTGGCGACCAGCGGCGGCAAGGACATCGAGCTGTGGCCGCTCTACGACGGCATTGCCTGTCCGACGTTGCTGCTGCGCGGTGAAACCTCCGATCTGCTGACCCATGACGCGGCCTTGCAGATGGCCGGGCGTGGCCCCCGCGCCACATTGGTCGAAATGCCAGGGGTTGGTCACGCGCCGATGTTCATGGACGCAGGGCAAGTGGCGCCGGTGCGGAATTTTCTGCTCGGCTGAGCTGCGGTTTTTGAAATGCTGCAACGCAGCATCGAATTTTTTGATATCAAAATTTTTCGCGGCCTAGAATAGGCACTCGTTCGCATATTCCGGCAATGGATAAATGAGGAGGCATCATGCAAAAATCGTTGCACATTGACGCCAACAAATGCACTGGCTGTCTGCAGTGCGAAATGGCGTGTTCCTATGAGAACCATGGAGTGTTCAACATCTCCAAGTCGCGCATCAAGGTTTTCAACTTTGAACATGCCGGACGCAAGGTACCCTACACCTGCACCCAGTGCAGCGATGCCTGGTGCATGACAGCCTGCCCGGTCGATGCCATCCGGATCGACGCGACGACCGGCGCCAAGACCGTGCATGAGGACATTTGCGTCGGCTGCAAGGTGTGCACGATCGCCTGCCCGTTCGGCACCGTGAACTATGTTGCCGAAACCGGCAAGGTGCAGAAGTGCGACCTTTGCGGCGGCCAGCCGGCCTGCGCCGATGCCTGCCCGACCGGCGCCATCACCTATGTCGATGCCGACTGGACGGGCCTGGACAAGATGCGTCAATGGGCCGGCAAGACCGACACCCAGCCGCGCGCCACCGCTTAAGGAGACAGACATGGCATGGAACAGAAAGATACTGCGCGTTGACCTGAGCAAGGGCACCTGCAAAGCCGAACCGCTCAACATGGAATGGGCCCGGGAGTACCTGGGGCAGCGTGGCCTCGCCACCAAGTACTTCGTCGAAGAAGTCGACCCCAAGGTCGATCCGCTCTCGCCCGGCAACAAGCTGATCATGACCACGGGGCCGCTGACCGGTACCGTCGCCTCCACCGGCGGACGCTACTCGGTCGTCACCAAGGGCGCGCTGACCGGCGCCATCGCCTGCTCGAACTCGGGCGGTTACTTCGGCGCCGAACTCAAGTTCGCCGGCTGGGACATGATCATCTTCGAAGGCAAGTCGCCCAAGCCCGTCTATCTTTCGATCGAGGACGACAAGGCCGAACTCAGGGATGCCGCCCACCTCTGGGGCAAGACCGTGTTCCAGACCGAGGAGCTCATCAAGAGCAGCCACCAGGATCCGCAGATCCGCGTTTCCAGCATCGGCCGCGCCGGCGAGAACGGCGTGCTGTTCGCCTGCGTCGTCAATGACCTGCATCGTGCCGCCGGACGTTCCGGAGTCGGCACCGTGATGGGCTCGAAGAACCTCAAGGCGGTCGCCGTGCGCGGCGCCAAGGGCGGCGGCGCCATCAAGGATCCCAAGGCCTTCATGGCCGCGACCAAGGCCGCGAAAAAGGTGCTGGCCGACAACGCCGTCACCGGGCAGGGCCTGCCCAAGTACGGTACCCAGGTGCTGATGAACGTGATCAACGAAATGGGTGCGCTGCCGACGCGCAACCATCGCGACGTGCAGTTCGAGGATGCGCGCAAGATCTCCGGCGAAGCCATGCACGAAAAGCGTCCCACCGACGGCAAGACGCATCTGGTCACCAACGCCGCCTGCTTCGGTTGCACGATTGCCTGCGGCCGCATCTCGAAGATCGACGAAACCCACTTCAGCGTGGTGAACAAGCCCGAGTACTGGGGCGCCTCCGGCGGCCTCGAATACGAAGCGGCCTGGGCGCTGGGATCGGCCAACGGCGTCGGCGACCTGGAAGCCCTGCAGTATGCTAATGTGCTATGCAACGAGGACGGCTTCGATCCGATCTCGTTCGGCGCCACTGTCGCCGCGGCCATGGAGCTTTACGACCTCGGGATACTCACCAAGGAGCAGATCGGCATCGAAGCGCCGTTCGGCTCGGCCCAGGCGCTGGTCAAGCTGGCCGAGATGACCGCCCAGGGGATCGGCTTCGGCAAGGAACTCGGCATGGGCTCGGCCCGGCTGTGCGAAAAATATGGCCGTCCGGAACTCTCGATGGGCGTCAAGAAGCAGGAATTCCCGGCTTACGATTCGCGCGGCATCCAGGGCATGGGCCTGGCTTACGCGACGTCGAACCGCGGTGCCTGCCATCTGCGCGGCTATACGGTGGCCTCCGAAGTGTTGGGCATTCCGGTCAAGACCGATCCGCTGGTGACCGAGGGCAAGGCCGACCTGGTCAAGGCCTTCCAGGACGCCACCAGCGTCTTCGACTCGGCCGGCGTTTGCGTGTTCACCACCTTTGCCTGGAGCCTGGCCGACCTGCAGCCGCAGCTCGATGCGGCCTGCGAAGGCGACTGGACCATGGAGAAGCTGGCGCTGCTGGGCGAGCGGGTGTGGAACATGGAGCGCGTCTTCAACAACGCCGCCGGCTTCACCGCCAAGGACGACGACCTGCCGCCGCGGCTGAAGAACGAGCCGGCCAAGACCGGTCCGGCCAAGGGCCTGGTGAATGGCATCGACAAGATGCGGCCGGAGTACTACAAGGCGCGCGGCTGGACGCCGGACGGCGTGCCGACCAAGGAAACCCTGGCGCGGCTCGGTCTGTAATCGTGTAAGAACCTCAGGGGACCGGCATCGCCGGTCCCCTGCTCGTTTTAAGGAAAAATATATGGCCCCCACGCTCACTTCGTTCGCTGCCCCCACAGGGGGCGTTGCCGTCCACGGTCGGCTTTGCACAGCCGACCGGCTACGCAGGCGCGGAGCCTTGCTCCGCGAAACCCCTGCTTCGCCCCTCGGGACGGCCCTTCGGGAGGCATCATGAAATACGTCATCATTGGCAATGGCCCGACCGGGCTGGTCGCCGCCGAAACCCTGCGCCGCCTCAAGCCGGACGCCGAAATCGCGCTGATCGGCGACGAGGCAGAGCCGCCGTATTCGCGCATGGCGATTCCCTATTTTCTGATCGGAAAGATTGCCGACAGCGGCACGCATCTGCGCAAGAGCCACGACCACTATGCAAAAGAGCGCATCCACCTTATCGAGGGCCGGGTGCTCAAGGTCGATGCGAAGGACAAACAGGTCGAATTTGCCAGCGGCGAAAGGTTGCCCTACGACCGACTACTGATAGCTACCGGCTCGCAACCAATACGGCCCAAGGTAGCCGGCATGGATCTGGCCGACGTGCATACCTGCTGGACCATCGAGGATGCGCGCGCCATCGCTGCCAAGGCCAAGCCCGGCAGTCGCGTGCTGCAGCTCGGCGCCGGCTTCATCGGCTGCATCATCATGGAGGCGCTGGCGGCGCGCGGGGTCAAGCTCACCGTGGTGGAAATGGGCGACCGCATGGTGCCGCGCATGATGACGGCCAAAGCCGGCGCGATGATCAAGGCCTGGGTCGAAAAGAAGGGGGTCGCGGTGCATGTCAATGCCGCGATCACCGAGATCGCGCAGAAGGACGGTGCGCTGGCCGTGAAACTCAGCACCGGCGGCGAGCTGGCTGCCGACTTGGTGATCTGTGCTGCCGGCGTGCGGCCCAACATCGAATTCCTGCAGGGCAGCGGCATCGCCATGGAGCGCGGCATTCGCGTCGATGCCGGGATGCGCACCAGCGTCGCCGACATCTACGCCGCGGGCGACGTGACCGAGGCGGCGGATTTTCATACCGGCAAACCCGAACTCAATGCGATCCAGCCCAATGCCGTGGATCAGGCGCGTATTGCCGCGCACAACATGGTGGGCGGTGAAGCGGTGAGCGGCGGCAGCCTGGCGATCAACGTGCTGGATACGCTGGGTCTCGTCTCGACCTCCTTCGGCCAGTGGCAGGGCGTCGCGAAGGAGCAGGGCGGTGCAGGTGTGGAGCGGGTCGATGAGACCGCCTACCGCTACCTGTCGCTGCAGTTCAGGGACGACGTGCTGATCGGCGCCACCAGCATCGGCTGGACCGACCACGTCGGCGCATTGCGCGGCCTGGTGCAGACCCAGGCGCCGCTGGGCGAATGGAAGGCGCGCCTGCTGGCCGATCCGACGCAGTTCATGGCCGCGTACCTCGCCACCGCACAGAAAGCGGCATGAAGATAACGTTCAAGCTGTTTGCCCACTTGCAGGACTATCTGCCGCCGGAGGGTAAAAAGACCAACGCGCTGATGCTCGAACTGGAGCAAGGTACCACGGTCGATCAGCTCATCAGGCGCTTCAGCCTGCCGCAGAAACTGGTGCACCTGGTACTGATCGACGGCAACTTCGTACCGCCGGGCGAGCGGGCAGGGCGGGTATTGCAGGACGGGGAAACCCTTGCGATCTGGCCGCCCGTGGCCGGCGGATGAAATTTCCGCGCAGCTACGAGGCCACCACAACGCGCGAGGATTTCGTCAGGCTGCTGTCGCGGGCTACCGGTGGCGAGGCCTACAGGGAAATCGATGGGCGTTTCTGCGGTCACGACTGGTCGATTCACCTGACGCGCATTGCGCCGTTGGAGATCGGGTTGGTGTGCCTGGAGCGCCATCGCGTCGACATCGAGTTCAGCGGATTGAGCGCCGAAGAGCAGGAGCGCTTCATGTTGCGCTTCACGCAGCATTACCAGCGCGGTGGCGGTTGAATATTCGCTCTGCCCGATATACACCATCGAGTGTGTGAAGGTTTCGCCGGCTGTAAATTCAACTTGAGGTTTTTCGGCGCCATCACGGGTCTGACAGCGCATGCGGAAGCTTGCGCCATAGCTGCTTGCCTCGGATGCGCCAACAATACCGGGATCAAGGTATATCGAAGGCGCGGTTCATATTCCAAAATGATTTGTACGCACGGAATTATGTGAATACTTGGCTTTTGGTCGGAAGTCTGTTCGGCTGAGGGAGAAGTGGAGCGCGTTTCTGTCGTCAAAATTCAGCAAAGGGAGATTGACATGAAGAATAGTTCAATAACGCTACTCGTCGCCGCAGCATTGATGACGGGAGTCAATGGAAATGCCGTTGCCGCTGACAAGAAAGGGACGGCGGATCTCGGCAAGCGCGAATATCAGAACAACTGCGTCTTGTGCCATGGAGATGACGGGAAGGGCAATGGCTCGCTTGTTGAACTGCTCAAGAAGAAGCCTGCCGATCTGACCAGCCTTTCCAAAAAGAATGGCGGCGTATTCCCGTTCGACCGGGTCTATGCAATGATCGATGGCCGCGAGATGGTTGTGGGGCATGGCGATCGCGAAATGCCGGCTTGGGGTAATCGCTACAATGCGGATGTGACCAAGGCAGCCGAGTACTATGTGGACGTGCCATACGATATGGAAATGTATGTGCGCAGCCGCATTCTTGCCTTGATCGATTATCTGCACCGTATCCAGACCAAGTAGGCGCCGGCGGCCGGCGCGGCAGTCGCCCCGGCCGAGCGACGAAAGCTGTTAAAATTCTTCTGCGGCGGGTCTCCCCGCATTGCGGGGCGGTGAATCTGGTCAGGTCCGGAAGGAAGCAGCCACAGCCGTTTTCCGCAAGTGCCGGGGGTCGGGCTCGCCGCCCCTTCCGCAGTTCTCCGCCAGCCGTGGATTTGTAACCTTCCCTTACAAACTTCCTGCCCCTGTCACACCGGGCTTACAGCCGTCGGCTGAAATGCATCCTGCCACGAGGCATTCACGACAGGAGCAGGAGCACACCATGAATCTGAATCGAAAAATCATTACCGGCTTTCTTGCGGCCAGTGCCGTCATGTTTGGCGTCGCCCATGCGCAAGGTCCGGGTTGCGGCCCCGACGGCGGACCGGGCATGAAGCGCAGTTCGATGCAACGCGGCGGCATGATGGATCCCGGCGCCCGGGTCGAGCAGCGTCTGACCCGCCTCAAAGGCGACATCAAGCCCACCGCCCAGCAGGAGCCGCTATGGCAGGCCTTCGCCGAGAAGTCGAAAGCCGAGGCGGACAAGGGCATGCAGGCCATGCGCGAGCGCATGCAGGGCGACAAGTCGCTCAGCGCACCGGAGCGCCTGGCGCAGATGCAGACCCTGATGAAGGACCGCGTCACCGCGATGGAATCGGTGAATGAATCCTTCAATCGCCTTTACGCGGCGCTGACGCCGGAGCAGAAGGCGGCGGCGGACAATCATTTCAGCGCAGCCGGCCGCCATCAGCATGGTCCCGGTCGCGGCGCACCGCGCGGCGCTCCGGGTGCTGCGGAACCGCGCAAGGGCTGATACCGGCGCGCAAAGCGCGGTTTCCAAGCGCGACAACGCGGGGCAGCCATCGACGACGGGCTGCCCCGTTTGTTGCCGGCGCGCGAAGCGCTTTCCCCGGCATGCAGAGCAGCGGGCCTGATAAAATCGACGCATGAGTTATCAGGTCCTCGCCCGCAAGTGGCGCCCCAAGTCCTTCGCGACCCTGGTCGGGCAGGAGCACGTGGTGCGCGCCCTGACCCACGCCCTGGACCAGAACCGGCTGCATCACGCCTACCTGTTCACCGGTACCCGCGGAGTGGGCAAGACCACGCTGGCGCGGATCATGGCCAAGGCGCTGAACTGCGAAGCGGGCATCAGTTCCACGCCCTGCGGCGTGTGTTCGGCCTGCACCGCGATCGACAGCGGTCGCTTCGTCGACTACATCGAGCTCGACGCCGCCTCGAACCGCGGGGTGGATGACATGACCCAGCTGCTGGAACGCGCCACCTATGCGCCGACCATCGGTCGCTACAAGGTGTATGTGATCGACGAAGTGCACCAGCTCTCCGGGCACGCCTTCAACGCGATGCTGAAGACGCTGGAAGAACCGCCGGAGCACGTCAAGTTCATCCTCGCCACCACCGATCCGCAGAAAATTCCGGTGACCGTGCTGTCGCGCTGCCTGCAGTTCAACCTCAAGCAGATGCCGCAGACGCATATCGTCGAGCATCTGTCGCGCGTGCTCGAGGCCGAGGGCGTCGCCTACGAACCGGCGGCCTTGCGCCATCTGGCCAAGGGCGCGGCCGGCAGCATGCGCGACGCACTGTCGCTGCTGGATCAGGCCATCGCCCACGGCGCCGGCAAGATCGAGGACGAGGGCGTGCGCGCCATGCTCGGCACGGTCGGCGATGAACACCTGTTTGCGCTGCTCGACGGCCTGGTGGCGCAGGATGTGCCGGCCATGCTCGAAGTGGCGAAATTGATGGATGCACGCAGCCTGTCCTTCGACGGCGGATTGCAGGAGCTGGCGACCCTGTTTCACCGTATCGCCCTGATTCAATTCGCGCCTGACGCCCTGCTCGACGAGGCCGAGCGCAGTCGTCTCGCGCCCTACGCCCAGGCGCTGGATGCCGAGTACCTGCAGCTGGCCTACCAGATCGCCATCCACGGCCGCGACGAACTGGCGCTGGCGCCCGACGACTACGCCGGCTTCGTCATGAGCCTGCTGCGCCTGCATGCCTTTCGGCCGGAACGCGGCGGTGCGGCAAGGGTCGCGGCCGCGCCGATGCCGGTACGCAAGGCAGCGTCGGTCGCGGTACCAGCCGCTGCTCAGGTTCGGCCGTCTCCCGCCGTGGCGCCAGCGCCGACTCCTGTCCCGCCAGCGGCATCCGCGATCACCACGCCGGCGGCAGTTACACCTGCGGCCCAGGCGACGGCAGCGGCAGACGAGGACTGGCACGCACTGGTCGCGCGCCTGCCATTGAGCGGCATGGCCAAACAGCTGGCCCAGCACTGCGAATTGTCGGAACGCACCGAGACGGCGATTCGCCTGCGCCTGGCACCGGTGCACAAGCATTTGCTCGGCAAGCCGCAGCAGGACAAGCTGCAGGCCGAGTTGCAGGCCAGCTACGGTTGTCCGCTGCGGCTCGAGATCGACGTCGCGGAACCTGCTACGGAAACCCCGGCGGAGCGCAGCCGCAACGCCCAGCGCGAACGCCAGGAACGCGCCATCGCCTCGATCGAACAGGATCCCTTCGTCCGCGACGTGGTGGACCTCTTTGATGCGAGCATCGACGAATCGACGATCAAACCCGTTTAGTTCAAGGAGTACTGAGAAATGATGAAGGGTGGCATAGCCGGATTGATGAAGCAGGCCCAGCAGATGCAGGCCAACATGGAAAAGGCGCAGGAGCAGCTGGCGCAGATCGAAGTCGAGGGCCAGTCGGGTGCCGGCGCCGTGAAAGTGCTGATGACCTGCAAGCACGACGTCAAGCGTGTCACCATCGATTCTTCGGTGATGGACGACAAGGAAATGCTGGAAGACCTGGTCGCGGCGGCGCTGAACGACGCCAACCGGCGCGCCGAGGCGACCACCGCCGAAAAGATGGGTGGTTTTGCCTCCGGCCTGAATCTTCCGCCGGGCATGAAACTGCCGTTCTGAATGGATCGACTCCGGCCATGACGAAGGCGGCTCGTGATTACGAGCGAAGCGAGCAAATGAGTAACCCCCTCCACGGGAGGGGGACAGGGGGAGGCTGTCGCTTGGAAAGGTTCGTCGAGGCTAGACGTGGCGTCTAGCCTCGACGAACTCATCGAGGCGCTGCGCTGCCTGCCCGGGGTCGGCCCCAAGTCGGCGCAACGCATGGCCTATCACCTGCTGCAACGCGACCGGAATGGTGCCGACCGCCTCGCGCGCGGTCTGGATGCGGCCTTGCAGCTATTGCATCACTGCGCGCGCTGCAATAACTTCACCGAGACCGAAATCTGCGAGCGCTGCCTGTCGTCGCGCCGCGATGCCTCGCAGCTGTGCATCGTCGAAATGCCTGTCGATGCGAACAGCATGGAACAGACGCATGCCTACAACGGGCTCTACTACGTGCTGATGGGCCGCCTCTCGCCGCTGGACGGCATCGGACCCAAGGAACTGGCCTTCGAGCGCCTGTTTGCGCGCGCCACGGACGGCGTGGTCAGGGAAGTGATTCTCGCCACCAACTTCACCAATGAAGGCGAGGCGACGGCACACTACCTGTCCGAACTGCTGCATGCGCGCGGGCTCAAGGTCAGCCGCATTGCGCGCGGCCTGCCGGTCGGCGGCGAACTGGAATTTTCCGACGCGGCGACCGTAGCGCAGGCGCTGCGCGAGCGGCGCGACTTTGTGTGAGAGCTTATGAATAAATCTACTGCGCGTGCCGGATCGGGGCTTGGGCGGTGCTCGCTATCCTCATGTACAGAAACGTACATTCCGGTAGCTGCGCTCCGGCCGCACCCCGCTGCGGCTCGCTCGCTATGATTTCTTCATAAGCTCTGAGCCGGCATTGAACGCTTTCACACAGCCGCTGGCCGGCGTAAAAGTCGTCGAGTTCGGCACACTGATCGCGGGACCTTTCTGTTCGCGCATTCTCGCCGAGTTCGGCGCCGAGGTGATCAAGGTCGAAGCGCCGGGCGAGGGCGATCCGCTGCGCAAATGGCGCAAGCTGTATCCCACAGGCGACGGTGAAACCTCGCTGTGGTGGTTCGTCCAGGCGCGCAACAAACAGTCGGTGACACTGAATCTCAAGCACCCCGAAGGCATCGCGATCGCGCACAAGCTGGTGGCCCAGGCCGATATCGTGATCGAGAATTTTCGCCCCGGGGTCATGGAGAAATTGGGGTTGGGTTGGGAGACGCTCTCGGCGCTCAATCCGGGGCTGGTCATGGTGCGCCTGTCCGGTTTCGGTCAGACCGGACCGATGGCCGCCCAGCCCGGCTTTGGCGCCATCGGAGAATCGATGGGCGGCCTGCGCTACGTCACCGGCTTTGCCGACCGCCCGCCGGTGAAGACCGGGATTTCCATCGGCGACTCGATTGCAGCCCTGTGGGGGGCGCTGGGCGCCCTGATGGCCTTGCGCCATCGTGAAGTCAAGGGCGGCGCGGGGCAGGTGGTCGATGTCGCATTGTACGAAGCCGTGTTCGCCATGATGGAAAGCCTGGTGCCCGAGTTCGACGTCTTCGGCTTCATTCGCGAGCGCACCGGCAACGTGATGCCGGGCATTACGCCGTCGAATACCCATACGACCAGGGATGGCAAGCATCTGATCATCGGCGCCAATGGCGATGCGATCTTCCGCCGCCTGATGCTCGCCATCGGCCGTGGCGACCTGGCGAACGATCCCCAGCTGGCGAGCAATGCCGGCCGTGACCTGCGGGCGGTGGAAATATATGGCGTGATTGATGCTTGGGTGGCTGCAAACGATGCGGAAGCGGTTTTACGCATTGCAGCAGAGGCCCAGGTTCCCGCCAGCCCCATTTACTCGGCGGCTGACATGTTCCGCGACCCCCAATTTCTTGCCCGAAACATGCTGGAAATCGCGCAACTTCCTGATGGAAAAGACTTTCGTGTTCCCGGCATCGTGCCGAAACTATCCCTGACGCCGGGTGAAACCCGATGGATCGGTCCAGGTCTGGGCGAACACACGGATTTGGTGCTCGCGGGCCTCGGTTATCCTCCCGAGGAGATACTTCGCCTACGGAGTGACGGTGTTATCTGACTGATTATTTGCAGTTTTTCTTATTGCAACAGTCAGCGGCGATAAGTTGGCTCAGTTCAGGGCTTTAATCGCCGTGCGAGATTCGCTACAATTGCGAGCTTTCCGGTTTCGCATTTCAGCATTGGGACTATCACCATGAGTTGTGACGATACAGTCGATTGCGGTCGGCGGCGTCTGCTGGTTGCTACGGCAGCCGCAGGCGGAGTGGCCGGAGTAGCGGCAGCGGTGCCCTTTGTGGCCAGCATGCTGCCCTCCGAGCGGGCAAAGGCGGCCGGCGCACCGGTCGAGGTGGATATCAGCAAGCTTGCCCCCGGTCAGATGATGACCGTCGAGTGGCGCGGCAAGCCGGTGTGGATCATCAATCGTACCAAGGAGCAGCTCGAGTCCCTGGCCAAGATCGGCGAGAGGCTGGCCGATCCCAAGTCGGACAAGAAGATGCAGCCGGACTACGCCAAGAACGAGACGCGTTCGATCAAGCCGGAAATCCTGGTGGCGGTCGGCATCTGTACCCACCTCGGCTGTTCGCCCACCGAGAAGTTCAAGACCGGCGCCGAATCCGGCATCGAAGCCGACTGGCCGGGTGGTTTCTTCTGCCCCTGCCACGGTTCCACGTTCGACCTGGCCGGCCGCGTCTACAAGAGCAAGCCGGCGCCGGACAACCTCGAGATCCCACCGCACATGTATCTTGGCGACGCCAAGCTTGTGATTGGCGAAGACAAGAAGGCCTGACGCGATGAGCAAAGTGAACGCCATATTGCAAGGGACGCTGAACTGGGTCGACGAGCGCTTTCCGCTGACGTCGAACTGGAAGGCCCATCTCTCCGAGTACTACGCGCCGAAGAACTTCAACTTCTGGTATTTCTTCGGGTCGCTGGCGATGCTGGTCCTCGTGATCCAGATCGTCACCGGCATTTTCCTGACCATGCACTTCAAGCCGGATGCGTCGCTGAATGCCTCGGGCGTGCCCGTCGCCTTTGCCAGCGTCGAGTACATCATGCGCGACGTGCCTTGGGGCTGGCTGATCCGCTATATGCACTCGACCGGGGCCTCGGCCTTTTTCATCGTCGTGTACATGCACATGTTCCGCGGCATGCTCTACGGTTCCTACCGCAAGCCGCGCGAGCTGATCTGGGTCTTCGGCATGATCATCTTCCTCTGCCTGATGGCCGAGGCCTTCTTCGGCTATCTGCTGCCGTGGGGGCAGATGTCCTTCTGGGGCGCACAGGTGATCGTCAATCTGTTCTCCGCGATTCCCCTGATCGGACCCGACCTGTCGATCTGGCTGCGCGGCGACTATGTCGTTGGCGACGCGACGCTGAACCGTTTCTTCGCCTTCCACGTGGTCGCCGTGCCGCTGGTGCTGCTGGGCCTGGTGGCGGCGCACATCATCGCCCTGCACGAAGTCGGCTCGAACAACCCCGACGGCGTCGAGATCAAGAAGAAGAAGGACGCGAACGGGATTCCGCTGGACGGCATTCCCTTCCATCCCTACTACTCGGTCAAGGACATCGTCGGCGTCGTGGTGTTTCTCATGGTGTTCTCGGTCATCGTCTTCTTCATGCCCGAGTTCGGCGGCTACTTCCTCGAGTACAACAACTTCTTCCCGGCCGACCCGCTGGTGACGCCGCCGCACATTGCGCCGGTGTGGTACTTCACGCCGTATTATTCGATCCTGCGTGCGGTGACCTATCCGCTGTTCGGCATCGATGCGAAGTTCTGGGGTGTGGTGGCGATGGGTGCATCGACGCTGATCATCGCCTTGCTGCCGTGGCTGGATCGCAGCCCGGTCAAGTCGATCCGCTATCGCGGTCCGCTGTACAAGGGCTTCCTCACCGCCTTCATCATTTCCTTCTTTATCCTCGGCTATCTGGGCATGCTCGGCCCGACACCGATGCGCACCATCGTGGCGCAGATCTGCTCGGTGATCTACTTTGCATTCTTCCTCTTGATGCCGATCTACAGCAGTCTGGACAAGTGCCAGCCGGAGCCGGACAGGGTGACCTCGAAATGAAGAAATTCCTTACCGTAATCCTGTTTGCGCCTTTGCTGGCGTTCGGCGCAGGCGCCGAACTGCATCTCGACCGTGCGCCGGACAAGTCCAACGACATGGCGGCCCTGCAAAACGGTGCCAAGATTTTCGTCAATTACTGTCTGAACTGCCATTCGGCGTCCTACATGCGCTACAACCGCCTGAAGGACATCGGCCTCAACGATGCGCAGATCAAGGACAACCTGCTGTTCACCGCCGAGAAAGTGGGCGAGCCGATGAAGATCGCGATGCAGCGCGCCGACGCCAAGGTCTGGTTCGGCGCCGCGCCTCCCGATCTGACCGTGATCGCCCGTGCCCGCGCTTCCGAATTCGGCAGCGGCGCCGACTGGCTCTACACCTATCTGCGTACCTTCTATCGCGACGAGAACCGTCCAACCGGGTGGAACAACGTGGTGTTCGAAAACGTCGGCATGCCGCACGTGCTTTGGGAACTGCAGGGCGAGCAGGTGATGGGCGCCGACCACAAGCTGATCCTGTCCAAGCCGGGCAAGATGAAGCCGCAGGAGTTCGATGCCGTGATCGGCGATCTGGTGGCCTACCTGAAGTACATGGGCGAGCCGATGGCCGAGTTCCGCAAGAAGCTGGGTGTGATCGTGCTGATTTTCCTGGCAATAATCTTTGTCTTTGCATACGCGCTGAAACGCGAGTACTGGAAAGACGTCCATTAACTCTATACGTGAGTGCAAATTATGGGGCATCGAGAAATGAACGCGCCGCCTGTCCGCAAAGTGGTGCGTGATGCCGACTATTCCTGGGGCACCAGCGCCATGATGAACCTGTATTCGGGCACCACGTGTCCGTTTAGTCATCGCTGTCGCATCGTCTTGTACGAAAAGCAGATGGATTTTCAGGTGATCGACGTCGATCTCTTCAACAAGCCTGAAGACATCGCGATCATCAATCCGTACAACCGCGTGCCGGTGCTGGTCGATCGCGACCTGGTGCTCTACGAGTCGAACATCATCAACGAGTACATCGACGAGCGCTTTCCGCATCCGCAACTGATGCCGCCCGATCCGCAGACGCGGGCCAAGGCGCGCCAGCTGTTGTTCACGATGGAACACGAGTTGTTCAGTCACATCGATGCGCTGGAAAAGAACCTCAAGTCGGCCGACAAGGCGCGGCAGCACATGCGCGACCGGCTGATCGAGCTGGCGCCGATGTTCAACAAGCAGAAGTTCCTGCTCGGCGACGACTTTTCCATGCTCGACGTGGCGATCGCGCCCCTGCTGTGGCGCCTCGATCACTACGGCATCGAAGTGCCGAAGACGGCGGCACCGCTGATGAAGTACGCCGAGCGCATCTTCTCGCGCCAGGGCTTCATCGATGCGCTGACGCCGACCGAAAAGATGATGCGCCGTTAAGGCGCATCGTCCGCGTCCCTAGTGGTTCATCTGGGCGCAACGCCAATGTTGTCCACCAAGCCTTACCTGATCCGCGCCATTCACGAATGGTGCGCGGATCAGGGTTTCACGCCTTATCTGGCGGTCAAGGTGGATGCGACGACGCGGGTTCCCCGCGAGTTCGTCAAGGATGGCGAGATCGTGCTCAACGTCGGTGCGGAAGCGACACACCAGCTGTCGCTGGGCAACGAGGAAATCACCTTCCAGGCACGCTTCGGCGGCAAGGCATTTCCGGTGGTGGTGCCGATCGAGCGGGTGGCGGCGATCTACGCCAGCGAAAACGGCGAAGGCATGGCCTTCGAAGTGACGGATAAAGTAGTCGCCGAATCCACTGCAGAAGAGGCTCGGCCGCAGGATGCACTGCCGCAGGAGACGCCCGCTGAGCGCCCGGCCGGGAAGCCCTTCCTGACCCGCGTCAAGTAAGCCGGCCGCACGCGGACCGGAATCCGGTCCGACTTATTTCGATTCCATCACCCAGACCCCGTCCCAGTCGTCTCCGGGCGGGTTGGCGACGAAGTGATCGCAGCGTTCGATATACATCTTCGCCGCCTTGTCGTGGTCGTTCAGCGCCAGCACCTCGCCGAACTCGCCCTTGGCGTCCTTCCATTTCTGCTGCCGGTATTTCACCAGGCCTGACTTGAAGTGGCGCAGGGCATCGATCATCTGCGGATAGCTTTCCTCGGTGTGGTAATCGAGGATTTCATAAATGGCCACCGGCTTGGTCTTGCCCTTGACCACCACCAGATCGAGTTCGCGGCTGTAGTAGGTACCGCGCAGCTGCTTGTAGGTGAATTCGCTGACCAGGATATGGGCGCCGTACTGCTTGCAGGCGGATTCGAGGCGTGCCGCGAGGTTAACCCCGTCGCCGATGATGGTGTAGTCCATGCGCTTTTTCGAGCCGATGGTACCGGATACCACGTTGTCGGAATTCAGGCCGATGCCGATGTCGACGGGCAGCTTGCCCTCATTCACGCGCAGCTTGTTCCAGGTCCACAGCTCGCGGATCATGGCGATCGAGGTGCGTACCGAGCGGTCGGCGTCGTCGTCGTGACCGACAGGAATGCCGAAGGCGGCCATGATCGCGTCGCCGATGAACTTGTCCAGCATGCCTTCCTCGCGCTGGATGCAATCGACCATCAGCGTGAAGTATTCATTGAGCAGCGCCACCGTGCCCTGTGCGCCGAGTTGCTCGGTGATCGTGGTAAAGCCGCGTATGTCGGAGAAAAGCACCGTGGCCATGACGTTCTTGCCGCCCAGGGCATCGACGCCGCCGGCCAGCATCTGGTCGGCGATGCCGGGGTCCATCAGGCGCGACATGGTCGAACGCATGCGCTTTTCGTTGGAGATGTCCTCCAGCATCAGCATCGAGCCGAGGCGTTTCTTTTCCGCTGACAGCAGGGGCAGGGCGGTCAGGTTCACCGAGAGCTTGTCCTCGCCAACCATCAATTCGGCTTCCATCGCCAGTTCGGTAGTCTGCGTTTCGCCGACACGCTTGAGCTTTTCCTGGATCCAGGCATTGCTGCCGGAGAAAAAGTCCGCGGCGGGCTGATGCAGTATCTGGCCCGGCGTCACGCGCAGGATGCGCAGGCCGGCGGCGTTGCAGGTGGCGATCTTTTCACTTTCGTCGAGCGTGATCACGGCGTTCGACATCGATTCCAGCATCGCCTCGTTGTAGTTTTTCATGTTTTGCACGTCGGCGAACAGCTTGGCATTTTCCAGCGCGATCGAGATCTGCGCCGTGAAGGCGCGCAAGCGCGACTCGTCCTCGCCGGTGAAGGGCCCGCCGCGCTTGTTCAGCACCTGCGTGACGCCGATTACCTTGCCGTGCTTGTTCACGATCGGCACGCAGAGTATCGATCGAGTGAAGTAGCCGGTCTTCTTGTCGAAGGCCGGATTGAAACGCAGGTCGGCGTAGGCGTAGGGGATGTTGATCGCCTTGCCCTGAGTGAACACCGCGCCGGCGATGCCGAGATGGTTGGGCAGGCGGATCTGTACCGACTCCAGACCCTGGCCGACCTCCGACCACAGTTCGTTGGTCTTCTCGTCGTTGAGGAACAGCGTCGAGCGCTCGGCATTCAGCAGGCGTGTGGCTTCGCCCATGACCTTCTGCAACAGCGAGCCGAGCTTGATGTCGGCCGTGACTTCGGAGACGACGTCGATGAATTCCATCTCCTGGCGGCGGATGGCCTGCATGCGTTCGATGAACTGCGCGCTTTGCAGGGCCAGCGTGCCCTGGCTGGTCATCGCCTCGAGCAGGTTCAGGTCGTGCCGGGTGAACTTGCCGCTGCGCTTGTTGAGTGTCTGCGCCACACCGATGATTTCGCCCTTCACGGTCTTGATCGGCACGCAGAGGATGTTGCGCGTGGTGAAGCCGGTCTGCTCGTCGATCGAGCGGTTGAAGCGATCGTCGGCGTAGGCGTCGTGAATGATCAGCGCTTCGCCCGCGGTATACACGTAACCGGCGATGCCGCTGGTATTGAGGATGCGGATCTCGCGCTGGATATTGCCTTGCGCCACGCGCGAATACAGTTCGTTGGTGTCGGGATCGTTGAGGAACAGCGAACCGCGCTCGGCATTCAGTTCGGTGGTGGTCATTTCCACCAGTGCCTGCAGTACTTCGTCGAGCGTGCCATAGCTGGCCATGCGGCGCGTGACTTCGAGCAGCAGTTCCAGGTGGCGCAGCCGGCGGCGACCTTCCTGGGCGCGTTCGGTCCCCTTCTTTTTCGCGGGAACGGGCTCTAGGGGTTGATCCATGGCATTCATGCTCAGCTCCGGCGCAAGGCTTCGATCTGGTCGCGCAAGGCCTGGATGGTGCTCTGCAGTTGCGCGCCTTCGTCGGCGAACAGGCTGCGCTCGCGATTGATGGAATTGGTCCGGTCGATTTGCGCCAGCTCCAGGCTTTCGCGCAAGCCGCTGACGGTCTGCCGCAACTGGGCGATTTCACCCTGGGCGCTGACCAGCGCCGAACGCACGGCGTTGTCGGTGTCCGCCCGCGCCCGCTCCAGCTCGTCGCGCAGCGCCGCCGCGGTGGCTTTCAGCTGCTGCATTTCGTTATGTCCGGCGACGCGTTCCTGCTGTACCGCATGATCGCGTTCCGCGCGCGACTGCTCCAGTTCCTCGCGCAAGGCGGCCGCCGTGGCCTTGAGCATGTGGGCTTCCTGGCTGGCGGCGACCCGTTCCTGCTGGATCGCCTTTTCGCGTTCGATGTGCGCGCGTTCGAGTTCTTCGCGCAGGGCGCCGACGGTGGTCTTGAGCTGGGATATTTCGGCGGCGTTGGCCTGGGTTACGCGCGCGGTGGTTGCCTGGATTTCCGCATGCGCCGATTCGAGCTCGGTACGCAGCGCGATCACCGTGCGTTTCATGTCACGGGAATCGGCCTGGGCCAGGATCAGTTGTTCTTCGAGGGTCGATTCGTCGGCAATCATTGTTTGAATAATACGCCTGACTAGACACTGGCGCCCAAGTCAGGAATCGAACCTGAGACCTACCGCTTAGGAGGCGGTCGCTCTATCCACTGAGCTACAAGGGCGCGAGGCGCGAATTTTACCCTGCGCGCCTATAATCCGGCACCCATTTCCCGACTCCGTTTCCATGCCCGTTATTTCCCTCGATCGCGCCTGTCTCGCCTACGGCCACGTCGCCCTGCTTGATCACGCGGCGATCCAGATCGATGCCGGCGAGCGGGTGGGCCTCATCGGCCGCAATGGCAGCGGCAAATCCAGTTTGCTGAAGGCGCTGGCCGGGCTCGGATCGCTTGACGATGGCGAGGTCTGGCGCGAGCCGGGCCTGTCCATCGCCTATGTGCCGCAGGAGCCGGAATTCACCACCCACGACACGGTGTTCGAGGCCGTCGCCGCCGGCCTCGGCGACGTGGCGCGGGTGCTCGCCGAGTATCACGAGGTGACCCACACAGTCGGCGCCGGCGATACGGCGACCATGGACCGCATGCAGGAATTGCAGACGCAATTGGAGGCCAACGACGGCTGGCGCCTGAATTCGCGCGTCGAGCAGGCCATCTCGCGGCTGGCGCTGGACGGCGATGTCCGCGTCGATACGCTTTCCGGCGGCGGCAAGAAGCGCGTCGCGCTGGCGCGTGCGCTGGTGGCCGAGCCGCGCTTGCTGCTGCTCGACGAGCCGACCAACCACCTCGATGTCGACGGCATTCTCTGGCTGGAAGACCTGCTGCGTGGCTATGCCGGCGCGATCATGGTGATCACCCACGACCGGGTGTTCCTCGACGGCGTGGCGACGCGCATCGTCGAGCTCGACCGCGGCCGGCTGGTGTCCTTCCCGGGGCGCTTCGCCGCCTACCAGGAACGCAAGGAATTCATGCTCAACGAGGAGGCGCTGGCCAATGCGCGCGCCGACAAGATGCTGGCGCAGGAGGAAATCTGGATCCGCAAGGGCGTCGAGGCGCGGCGCACGCGCAGCGTCGGCCGCGTCCAGCGCCTCGAACAATTGCGCGCGGCGCGGGCGGCGCGGCGCGAGCAGTTGGGCAAGGTGGAATTCAAAGTGGTGCGCGGCGATGCTTCCGGCAAGCTGGTGGCCGAACTGGAAAACGTATCGAAATGCTTCGGCCAAAAAACCGTGGTGCGCGACTTCTCCTGCCGCATCCAGCGCGGCGACAAGGTGGGCCTGATCGGCGCCAACGGCAGCGGCAAGACCACGCTGCTGCGCCTGATCCTCGGCCAGCTGCAGCCCGACGCCGGCAGGGTGCAACTGGGCAGCCGGATCGAAGTCGCCTACTTCGACCAGTTCCGCACCCAGCTCGACCCCGAGGCGCCGCTGTGCGAAGTCATCAGTCCCGGTTCGGACTATGTCGAGATCGGCGGTTCGAAGAAGCATGTGATCGGCTATCTGGAGGACTTCCTGTTCGCGCCGCAGCTAGCGCGCTCCCCGGTCAAGTCACTCTCGGGCGGCGAGCGCAACCGCCTGCTGCTGGCGCGGTTATTCGCGCGGCCGGCCAACGTGCTGGTGCTGGACGAGCCGACCAACGACCTCGACATCGAAACCCTGGAACTGCTCGAAGCCCTGCTGCAGGACTATTCCGGCACGGTGTTCCTGGTCAGCCACGACCGGGCCTTTCTCGACAACGTGGTGACGCAGACCATCGCCAGCGAAGGCGGCGGGCAGTGGAAGGAATACGTCGGCGGCTACAGCGACTGGCTGCGCCAGCGCCCGGCCGGCGGTGCAGCGCGCTTCGATGCGACGGGCGGTCCCGATGCCAAGCCGGCGTCAAGAGTCGGCGCTGGCGATACGGCGAAATCGAAGTTTCAGTGCAGGCTAACGCCGGATTCATCGGCGTTAAGCGAAGCGGCCGGAACTAAAACTGCGGTTTCGCAGCGCAAGAAGCTGAGTTTCAAGGAGCAGCGCGAACTCGAACAACTGCCCGATCGCATTGCCGCGCTGGAAGCCGAGCAGGCGGCGCTGCAAGGCCGGCTGGCCGATCCGGCCTTCTATCGGAGTCCGCCCGGGGCCCAGCGCGAGGTGCAGACCCGGCTGGCCGGGCTCGATGCCGAGATCGATGCGGCAATGGCACGCTGGGAGATGCTGGAAGCCAAGGGCTGAAAGCTGGCGGCAAAAAGGAGTTTTTTTCCGAGTCTCGTCCGGCATCCGCTGCGGTTAGTCTCGACAACGTCAGCCGGAGAGGGAGATTCATGTGGTCGTCATCAACGGGAAGCGCACCACCGCCATCGTGATCCGCCATCGCGGCGACAGCGTCACGCTGGTGCCGATGAAAAGCGGCAAGCTGTCGGCCAAGACGGTCGGCTTCGACGAGTTCCGCCGCGAGTGGAAGGAAACCGGCTACGCGCTGTCGCAGGCGCTGACCACCTTTCTGGCGCACATCATGAAATGGGGCGCCTCGCTGGAAGTGGTCAAGGGGCTGGAAAAGCTTGCCGCGCGCGACCGCTTCGTGGTCGCCAGCCTGTTCTAGGGCGACGGTCGTCGAGGACTACTGGCAGGCCTGGTGCGACGGTTCCGCGCTGCCCAATCCGGGCAAGATCGGCGTCGGCGTGGTGCTGATGGCGCCCGACGGCCGCTGCAGTGAAAAATCCCGGCTGCTGAATGTTTCCGGTTGCAACAACGAAGCCGAGCTGCATGCATTGTGCGCGGCGCTCGAAATGACTGCTGCCGCGGGCGCGCGCAAGCTGCTGCTGCGCGGCGACAGCGATGTGGCAATTCGCTACGTGCGCGGCCCGGACAGCACGCAGATCGCTCGCCTCAAGCTCCTCGTGGCCGCGGCGTGCGTCTGGCTACGGAGTTTCGACGAGGTGCAGCTGGTCTGGATTCCGCGCCATTGCAATCGTGATGCAGACCGCCTGTCGCGTCAGGCGCTGGGCTTGCCGCCGAGTCTTGGACCTGTCGTTCGCAACCGGAGACGGGCGCGCTGAGCGGATTGGTCTGCCGTTTCCGCTATGATCGACGGGCTTTGCACCTCCCGCCAGGGGATACCGTTCCCGGCATGGCCGGGGACATAAAGGAGAGATTGCGTGGGAATACTGGCCAACATCGTCGCCGCCGAGGAGGATGAATACGCCGCCATCGGCGAATCCCTGCGCCCGGTGGATGAATGGAGCGGCATCGAGCGGCGCGGCATCGACACGGCCAAGATCGCCACGCTGCACTGTCTGCTGACCGGCGACGAATTCGAGGAGGCCATCGGCAGCTACGAGCCGGTGTATGTGGCCGACGAGGGCGCCGTGGTGCTGCGCATCGCCGACCAGGTCATGGAGCGCCTGGCCAC
Organism: Betaproteobacteria bacterium; assembly: GCA_028065725.1. The sequence continues at coordinate 40,567 of JAPTVL010000268.1, read as the reverse complement.
GCTGGACGAGGAGGCGCTGGAACTGGTTGCCGAGGAACTGGCCGCCACTGAAGAGTACGAAATGGAGCAGTGGGAGATGGCGGACGTGCAGGCGATGGTGTTCGAACTTGGCGATCTGGCACGATTGGCGGAATCGCAGGGACAGGTGCTGTTCGTCTGGATGCACCCGCTATTGACCTGATCCGATGGCAGCAAGCAAGACCTGGTTCGTCTACCTGATCGAATGCACCGACGGTTGTCTCTATACGGGAATCACCGTCGATCCGGCTTCACGTTTCAAGGCTCACCTGGAGGGGCGCGGCGCGCGCTACATGCGCCTGCATCCGCCATTGCGCATGCTCGCGACGGAGGCCCATCCTGACCGCTCGGCGGCCTCCAAGGCCGAGTACCGCATCAAGCAGCTCTCGGCGGCGGAAAAACGTGCCTACGCGGCGGGCATGACGGCCGGTTCGCTTGCTTTAGCTACATGATTCACCTGGATCGCATTTCGCCATGATTGTTTTTTCCCACGCCAACAGCTACAACGCCTCGACTTACCGCCAGCTTTTCGACGGCTGGCGCGCCGCCGGCCACGAGGTGGCCGCGGTCGAGCACTTCGGCCACGACGCGCAGTTCCCGGTCGATCGCCGCTGGCGTGGCATGACCCAGCAACTCACGACCCTGATCGACAGCCTGCCGCAGCCGCGCGTCTGGCTGGTCGGGCACTCGATGGGCGGCTACCTGAGCCTGCTGGCGGCCGGCCAGCGCCCCGAGCGCGTGCGCGGCATCGTGCTGCTTGATTCGCCGATCGTCTATGGCTGGAAGTCCGGCCTGATCAGCGTGGTCAAGGCCGTCGGCCAGATGGACCGCGTGTCGCCGGCGGCGGTGGCGGTCAAGCGCCGCGACCGCTGGCCGGATCTGGGCGAGGCGCACCGGCACTTTTCCGCCAAGCCGATGTTCGCCCGCTGGCATCCGGCCATCCTCGACGACTATGTCCGTTTCGGCACCGAGCAGGATCCGGCGGACAGCGCCGGAGCGGGGCGCCGTCTGAGCTTTCGTCCCGCAATCGAAGCCGAAATCTATTCGACCGTGCCGCACCGGCTGGTGCCCTACCTGCGCCTGCACCCGCCGGGCGGACCGGTGGCTTTCGTCGCCGGTACGCGCTCGCGCGAGGTGCGCCAGGTCGGGCTCGCCGCCACCGAGCGCGTGACGCAGGGGCGCATCAGCTGGATCGAGGGCTCGCATCTGTTTCCCTTCGAAAAGCCCGAGGAAACCGTGCGCGAAGTGCTGGCCTGGATGGAGCGACTGGCTGCGCTGGTGATCGAGCGCAAGTAACGGGCCCGGCCAGAATCTGGAAAGCGGTCGCTTGATCATCGGAAGCGGAATGGAAATTCTTTGACAGAGACTTTAACGATGCTATTATTAGTGCTCCAAACAAGTCTCGGAGAAAGCCATGTCCCACCAAATTTTGGCGGAAACCACCGCCAGCGTATCGGAACTCAAAAAAAATCCGATGGGGACGGTCGCTGCTGGTGAAGGTTTCCCCGTGGCGATACTCAATCGCAATGCTCCCGCCTTCTACTGCGTACCTGCAAAGGCCTACGAAGCGTTGATGGATAAGCTCGAGGACATGGAACTCAATGCCATCGCCAATGCTCGCGCCGGTCAGCGCGTCATCAAGGTCAAGCTCGATGAGCTATGAGCTTGCCTTTTTGGAGGAAGCGCTTAAGGAATGGCAAAAGCTTGATGCGACTGTTCGAGAACAATTCAAAACCAAGCTCGCCGAGCGCCTGCAGAATCCGCGGGTGCCGGCAGCCAGGCTCAGCGGGCATCCGGATCGCTACAAGATAAAGCTTCGTAGCGCAGGCTTTCGCCTGGTCTATGAGGTACGCGACAAGCAATTGATTGTGCTCGTGGTCGCTGTCGGCAAGCGTGAGCGCAACGCGGTTTACAAGGCGGCTGCAAAGCGATAGCACAAGTATCCTGACGAAAAAGCCCCAAGAATTTGATTTCTTGGGGCTTCTTCAGGTAGTTACCAGTAGCTTGTCCTGCTATTTCGGGCTTAGTCCTGCAATTTCCGGAAAACGAAGTTGCTGACGAACTGACTCAGCCGCAAGTACCCACCGCGCCGCAGGCAGAGCAGAAATCGCAGCCGTCCTTGCGGATCACCGTGTAGTTGCCGCATTCGCCGCACAGCGAACCCTGCATCACCTTGACGCCGCCGCTCTTCTGCTCGGGAACTTCGAGGATGCCCATTTCGCGGGTCGGATAGCCGTTCTCGTCGAGGATGCCGAGCATGGCGTAGCGGTGCATGATCAGGCGCGCGATGTAGGCCACGGTCGAGGGCCAGTTCTGCTGCTTGTTGGAACCGGGGACGCGGGCCATGAAGTCGCCCAGCGGCTCGGCGTAGTTCAGCAGCTTGCGCAGTTTCATGCCGATCCAGGCGGGATCGAGCACGCGCATGTCGAGCGAGAGCAGGCGCGTCAGGCCGTCCAGGGCGCGCGGGTAGTGGCCGGAGAGCCAGACCGAGTAGGGCCGCGTGACGCCGTCAGGCAGTGTGATTTCCTTGAGGCCCAGTACGAACTCCTCGCCGGCCGCCGGATTCACCACGTCGACCGTCCAGGACAGCGTGCCGTCGGTGCCGGTCTTGGGTTCGTCGCGGCTGAACATGCAGTCGATCACCGGCGTGGCCTCGGTGCCTTCGAGGGCCCCGAGCTTTTCGCAACGGTAGCGCACCACCTGAGCCAGGGCCGAGACCACGCCGGGCACCAGTTTGCGCTCGCCGTTGGGCGGCAGCGGCAATTCGAAGGAATCGTCGTCCGGGGTCCTGGCCAGGGCGTCGAGCTTGAGCTTGAGCCAGGCCTTGTCGTTGGCGCGCATGTCCATCGACAGGGTCTTGGCCACGGCGCCGATACCGCGCGGCTGCTCGGCGCCATTGACCCAGACCTCGAAGGGCACGTCGCGGCCCAGATCGTTTTCGATCTGGCCGACGAACAGGGCGAACTCGCCGTGCGGGGCCTCGACCATGTAGGTCCATGCCGCGTTGCCGTCGGTCATGCGCGGGCGGCCGGGCCAGCGCAGGCTGGCCAGCACCGGGGCGGGCAGGGCGCCGATCGACAGACGGCGGTTGGCGTGGTCGATGGTGACGTCCTGCGGCTGCTTCTGCGAGGTATCCGCTGGCGCCGAGGAAACCGAAAGCACGCTGCCCAGCACCGAATTGGGCCGGTAGGTGGCCAGCCCCTTGAGGCCGGATTTCCAGGCCACCATGTAAAGGTCCTCGAAGTCCGCATAGGGGTAGTCGGCCGGGACGTTCACCGTCTTCGAGATCGAGGTATCGATGAAGGGGGCAACGGCAGCGACCATGCGCTCGTGGGACTGAGCCGAGATTTCCAGCGCCGTGACGAAGTAGTCCGGCAGCCTGGAAACGTCGCCGCCCTGGTGCTTGTAGAGACGCCAGGCGTAGTCCTCGACCGCGTACTCCTTGAAGGTGCCGTCGGCCATGCGCTTCTTGCGCGTGTAGACCCAGGAGAAGGGCGGCTCGATGCCGTTGCTGGCGTTGTCGGCGAAGGCCAGGCTGATGGTGCCGGTGGGCGCGATCGACAGCAGGTGCGAATTGCGCAAACCGTGCTTGCGGATGGCGTCCTTGATCTCCTGCGGCAGGCGCGAGGCGAAGTTGCCGCCGGACAGGTACATGTCGGCGTTGAACAGCGGGAAGGCGCCGCGCTCTTTCGCCAGTTCGACCGAGTACAGGTAGGAACGGTCGCGCATGTATTCGGAAATCTTGGTCGCCATGGCGCGCGCGGCATCGGTGTCGTAGCGCAGCTTGAGCATGATCAGCGCATCGCCGAGGCCGGTGAAGCCGAGGCCGACGCGGCGCTTGTTCTGCGCTTCCTTGAGCTGCTGCTCGAGCGGCCAGTGGGTGGCGTCGAGCACGTTGTCGAGCATGCGCACCGAACTGTCGATGACGCGGCCGAAGGCGGCGAAGTCGAAGCTGGGGCTCTTGCTGAAGGCGTCCTTGACGAACAGCGTCAGGTTGATCGAACCCAGGCAGCAGCAGCCGTAGGGCGGCAGCGGCTGTTCGGCGCAGGGGTTGGTGGCCTCGATGGTCTCGCAGTAGTAAAGGTTGTTGTCCTTGTTCATGCGGTCGAGGAACAGGATGCCCGGCTCGGCGTGATCGTAGGTGGAGCGCATGATCTGTTCCCACAGGTCGCGCGCGCGCACCTTGCGATAGACCCAGCTGCCGTCGCCTCGCTGGTAGGCGCCGGCAGCCTTGATGTCGGCCGAGGGCGTGGCGCGATGCGTCAGCTCGATGTCGCCGTCGGCTTCGACGGCCTGCATGAAGGGATCGGTGACGCCGACCGAGATGTTGAAGTTGGTCAGGTCGCCGGCGTCCTTGGCGTGGATGAATTCCTCGATGTCCGGGTGGTCGCAGCGCAGCACGCCCATCTGGGCGCCGCGGCGGCTGCCGGCCGATTCGACGGTCTCGCAGGAACGGTCGAAGACGCGCATGTAGGACACCGGGCCCGAGGCGCGCGACTGCGTGCCCTTGACGTGGGCGCCGATCGGACGGATCGACGAGAAGTCATAGCCGACGCCGCCGCCACGGCGCATGGTTTCGGCGGCCTGCAGCAATGCGGTGTAGATGCCGGGGCGGTCGTCGACGATTTCGGAAATCGAATCGCCCACCGGCTGCACGAAGCAGTTGATCAGCGTCGCGCACAAGTCGGTGCCGGCGGCGGAGTTGATGCGACCAGCCGGCACGAAGCCGTTTTCCTGGGCTTCGAGGAAGCGCGCTTCCCAGAAACTGCGTTTGTCTTCGACTTCTATCGAGGCCAGGGCACGTGCGACGCGGCTGCGTACATCGCGCACGTCGCGTTCCGTTCCCTTGGCATATTTTTCGAGCAGGACTTCGCCCGAAATTTCCTGCGGCAGAGGCAGGCCCATCTGCCCTGTGTGCTCGTAGCTTGATGATTCCTCAGTATTATTTGTTTTAGTCGTCATGGTCTCTTCCGTAGGATAAGGTCCGTTTATGTATCCCGTGAGCGCTGAAGCATAACCCCGGCTCACAATCGTGAAAAGTAAAAAATTTTTGATGTAATAAAAACAACAAGTTAAAAATATAGCTAGTGCGGGTGGTGGGCATGCCCTACTAGATATAGTATGTTTTGTCGCACGGAAAGAGGAAGAAAAACAGCAGGATGGCGCTGCTTTTCAAACCTTGGCCGAAGCCTGGCTTGGGTCGCTTATTGCTTCGGTGCATTACCCCTACCAATCTAAGGGGGTTGACAGGCGCGACAGGGCTGGAAAAAACCGGAAGTGCCCGCTCAGGCGACGAGTTGCGCCGTGTGCCGCGCAATTATCCACTCTTCGTTGGTGGGTATGACGCAGACGGCAATTCTGCTCCCTGACGCCGAAATTGCCGGCGCGTTGGCGGCGTTTGCATCCGCATTCAATTGCAGCCCGAGCCAGCCAAGCTGGGCGCAAACCTTATCCCGCACCTGGGCGCCGCGCTCGCCGATACCGCCGGTGAATACCAGCGCATCGAGGCCGTCCAGCGCCGCCGCCAGCGAACCGATTTCACGCACCGCTCGGTAACAGAACAAGTCGACCGCCTCGCGCGCCGCGGGTTCCGGGGAATCGAGCAGCACGCGCATGTCCTGGCTGATGCCGGATACGCCAAGCAGCCCGGATTCCTTGTAGAGCAGCCGAGTCAGGGCCTTGGCGTCCATGTTCTGATAGTCCATCAGGTAGAGCAGCACGCCGGGATCCAGGTTGCCGGTGCGGGTGCCCATCATCAGGCCGTCGACCGCGGTGAAGCCCATGGTCGAGGCCACGCTCCTGAGGTCCTTCATGGCGCACATCGAGGCGCCATTGCCGAGGTGGGCGACGATGACGCGACCGCGCGCGCGCTGCGCATCGATGTGCTGCGGCAGCACCTTGGCGATGTATTCGTAGGACAGGCCATGAAAGCCGTAGCGGCGCACGCCTTGTGCGGTGATGGCGCGCGGCAGGGCGAACAGCTGCGCCAGCTCGGGCTGGCTGCGATGAAAGGCGGTGTCGAAACAGGCCACCTGCGGCACGCCCGGCAAGGCGGCGGTCATGGCGTCGATGCCGGCCAGGTTGTGCGGCTGGTGCAGCGGTGCCAGCGGGATGAAGCCGCGCAGGGTGTCGACCATGGCGCCGTCGAGCACGACCGGCTGCGAAAACTTCTGTGCGCCATGCACCACGCGATGGCCGACGCCGGCGATGCGCCAGCCGGCTTCATGCCGGCGCAGCCAGTCCACCAGGAAGGACAGCGCCGCCTTGTGCGGGGATTCCGCCGGGCCGTCGAGGTCGAGATCGGTGTCGTCCAGCGTTTGTCCCGCCGCATCCTTGACCTTCAGGTGAGCGGGCTGCCCGCCGATCGCGCCGATGCCATCGATCTGTCCCACCAGTTCAGGCTGCTGCGGAATCGTCGCGCCGCGCGCAAAAAGAGCGAACTTGATCGACGACGAACCTGCGTTGAGAGTGAGGACGGCGTCAGCCATGAGCATCAGGCCTTCTTGCGCCTGGCATGGGCCATGACCATGGCCACGGCGGTCGAGGCGGTGCGGGTTTCGGCCGAGTCGGCACGGCTGGTCAGCACGATCGGCACCCGCGCGCCGAGCACGATGCCCGACGTCAGCGCGTCGGCCAGGTATTCGAGCTGCTTGGCCAGCATGTTGCCGGATTCGATGTCGGGCACCAGCAGGATATCGGCCTGGCCGGCGACCGCCGACTTGATGCCCTTGGTGCGCGCGGCGACCAGCGAGATCGCATTGTCGAAGGCCAGCGGGCCGTCGAGCAGGCCGCCGGTGATCTGGCCGCGGTCGGCCATTTTGCACAGGGCCGCGGCGTCGAGTGTGGCCTGCATCTTCAAGTTGACGGTTTCCACCGCGGCGAGGATCGCCACCTTGGGGTCGGCGATCTTCAGCATGTGCGCCAGATCGATGGCGTTCTGCACGATGTCGACCTTGGTTTCCAGATCGGGCGCCACATTGACCGCGGCATCGGTGATGAACAGCAGACGCGGATAGGTCGGCACGTCCATCAGGAAGACGTGGCTGATGCGGCGTTCGGTGCGCAGGCCGGTGGCCTTGTCCACCACTTCGCTCATCAGTTCGTCGGTGTGCAGCGAGCCCTTCATCAGCGCCTCGACCTGGCCTTCGCGCGCCAGCGAGACGGCCACTTCGGCGGCGGCGTGGCTGTGGGGCACGTTGATCAGGGTGCAGCCGTGGAGGTCGAGCTGGTTGCCCTCGGCGATCTGGCGGATCTTCTCCTCGGGACCGACCAGGGTCGGGATGATCAGGCCGCGGTCGCGCGCCTGCAAGGCGCCCTTGAGCGATTCCGCATCGCAGGGATGGGCCACGGCCATCGAGATCGGCGTCAATCCCCGGGTGATTTCCAGCAGATGCTCGAAGCGCGCCTTGCGGGTTTCCGAGAGCTTGAAGTCCGGCAGGTTGGCCTTCAGGCGCTTGATCTTCTCGGTCGGCGCCAGCACCTCGGCGGTACCGCTGATGACTTTCTGTCCATCCTGGTTGGTGCACAGGCAATCGAACACCATGTGATGGGTGCGCGGAAACTTCTTTTCGCAGGTGATGGTGACGGTCAGCGTGTCGCCGACCCGCACCGGCAGGAAGAAGTGCAGGGTCTGATCCTTGTACACCGTGCCCGGGCCGGGGAACTGGGTGCCCAGCACGTTGGAGATCAGGGCCCCGCCCCACATGCCGTGGGCGATAACCTCGCGCAGCATCGAGGAATGCGCGTACTCCGGATCGACATGCGAGGGATTGATGTCGCCGGACATGATGGCGTACATCTGGATATCTTCCTGGCGTAGCGTGCGCACCAGCATGGCGCTGTCGCCGACGTTGATTTCGTCGAAGGTGCGGTTTTCGATGTATTCGGAGTTGCTGGCTTGTAATTGGTTCATTTTCGCGCTCCCTGAACTATTGATCATATCTTAGCGCGAAAATGCTGCATTGCAATAAACTGCCTGTCCTGTGCAACGGGCGCACGATCGCCAGGCCTCGTATCGGCAATTCCGGAACTGGGTCGAGGTGCCGGCAGGGGACCGCGAGTGGTGCTCATCGCCACCCCGACCATGCGGCACTATGGCCGTCGGTGCTGCCCGTTACTTGCCGTGCTGCTGGAACACCAGCGTCGCCAGGCGCAGCATGTCCTCGCGTCCGGTGTTGCCCGACAGTGCATAGCCGAAGCGGGTGTCGGTCCAGTAGAAGACGTCGATGCCGTTTTCGCGCGCGTAGCGGAAGGCGGTGTCGCCCTGCTTGGGTGCAGCGGGGCGGAGGTAGAGCGTCAGGCGGTTGCGGGCGGTGTTCTCGTACATGAACTGCGCCACTTCGCCGCTTTCGCCGGGCAGCAGACGCCCGCCGACCAGGCGGTAACCGGCTTCCTCCAACAGCGGCGGCTTGAGCGGCGCGCCGAGGCGCTTGGACAGCCAACCGACCAGATGCGCTTCCTGGTCGGCGCCGACTTCGACGGGGTGGCGGACCTCGGGAACGAAGACGGCGTGGGCCACGGCCGCCTGTCGCGGCAGCGAGTTGGCGAGTTGGGCAGCGCCCGGGGCGGGTGCAGATTCGCCGCGCAGGAAAAAGCCGATGACGGCGCCCAGGCCAAGCCAGGCCACCGCCGCCAGCTTGCGCGCATCCAGCCAGCGTGAGGCGTTGACCGCCGGAATCAGGCGCGCCGGAATTGCTTCGTCAAGCACCCGATCGAAGGCCCGATGCAGGCCCGCGGCCTGGTCGCGCCATTCCTCGACCTGCGCCCGCCGTTCGGGATGCGCCGCCAGCCAGGTTTCGACCTGCATCAGGCGCGCCGGATCGAGCTGGCCGTCCGCGTAAGCATGCAGGTCGTCTTCGGAAATCGGCGGATTCATGTACTGACCACTTTCAAAATCGGTGCCGCTTCTCCGGCCAGCAGCGCCTTGAGCCGCACACGGGCACGCGACAGGCGCGACATCACGGTGCCTTGCGGAATCTTGAGTGCGCGGGCTACTTCGGCGTAACTGAGTTCTTCGAGGCCGACCAGCAGCAGGACTTCGCGCTGATCGGTCGGCAGCAGGGCCAGGGCGCGCTCGAGGTCGCGCAGTTCCAGGCCGTCCTGCTGGCTGGCGCGCTGCACCGGCACCGGCAGATCGTCGTCATCGCGGAAGTCGATGCGATGGTCGCGACGGCGGCCATCGACGTGGAGGTTGTGCATGATCGAGAACAGCCAGGGCCGCAAGTCGCGTTCGCGCTGCCACAGGCGCCACTTTTCCAGCGCGCGCTGCAGCGTCTCCTGCACCAGGTCGTCGGCGAGGTCGGCGTGTCCCGTCAGCGCCCGCGCATAGCGGCGCAGGCGGGGAATCTCGGCAACGATGGCGTCGCGGCTGTTCACCTCAGACGGTCAAGCTCCGGCGCCGATCCGCTTGTGCGCTGCGGCGATGCTTGGTCTTGTTTTCATTGAGTTATCCAAAATGGGGTGGAGGGGCTGGCACCCGATATACGGACGGCCGCTGCAGTTTATTCCCATCGCCACGTGGACGAGTGCTGAAGCGCATCGCCCGCGTATTACAATCCGCCATCACCACCGTCAGCGGAACTTGCCATGGACATCGAGTACAGGATCGGCATCGATGAAATCGACGCCCAGCACAAGGAAATCAACGACACTACCAATGCTGTGCTCGAGGCGATCGAATCGCAGGACAAATGGCACCTGGTGCATTACATCGTGGTCCGCCTTTACGAATTGCTGCGCTTTCACTTCGCGGTCGAGGAATCCGTGATGCGCATTGTCAAATTCCCCGAGGTCGAGGAGCACAAGCGCGTGCACAAGGAAATATTGCAGACGGTGGAACGGCTGAAGGCGTCCACTCTCAGTCCGCGCGGCGGCAGTGGAGATGAGGCCACGATCAGGCAGTTTTCCTTTCTGCCGCACATCCTGGGCCACGACAAGAAGCTTGCCGAGTACATCGCTACCCACATGCCGAAGTTCGGGTGTTGATTCTGTCCGGACAAGGCACTCAGGGTTTGCGGTAAGTAATGCGGTAGATGGCGCCGGCGTGATCATCGGCCACCAGCAGCGAACCATCGGGCAGCATTAGCACATCAGCCGGGCGGCCCCAGGCCGATTCGTCCTGCAGCCAGCCGCTGGCAAAATCTTCGTAACTGACCGCGCGGCCATCCCTGACGCGCACCAGGGCGATGCGATAGCCGATCTTGCTGGAACGGTTCCACGAGCCGTGCTCGGCAATGAAAATCTGGTTGCGGTACTCGGCAGGAAACATCGTGCCGGTGTAAAAGCGCATGCCGAGGCTGGCGACATGCGGCCCCAGCTTGCGGGCCGGCGCTTCGAACTCGGCGCACTTGCGCCGCGTGCCGAACTCGGGATCGGCGATGTCGCCGCCGTGACAGTACGGATAGCCGAAATGCAGTCCGGCACGCGGCGCGCGGTTGAGTTCGTCGGGCGGGATGTCGTCGCCCAGCATGTCGCGCCCGTTGTCGGTGAACCACAGCGTGCCATCGAGCGGGCTCCAGTCGAAGCCGACCGTGTTGCGCACGCCGCGGGCGAATACCTCGCGTCCGGAGCCGTCGGCGTTCATGCGCAGGATCGCGGCATAGGGGTCGCCGGGATCGCAGATGTTGCAGGGGGCGCCGACCGGCACGTAGAGCCTGCCGTCAGGTCCGAAGGCGATGAACTTCCAGCCGTGGTGGGTTTCCTTCGGCAGCGTGTCGGTGACGGTGATCGGGGCCGGCGGCTGGTCGAGGCGGCGGTCGATGTCGTCATAGCGCAGGATGCGGCTCACCGCGCCGACATACAGCGCGCTCTTGTTCCAGGCCAGGCCGCTGGGCATTTGCAGGCCGTCGGCGATGCGAATCACGGCGCCGGCCCGGTAAGCGGCATCGAAGCGCACCGCATGCAGCTTGCCGGCGCCGCGCGAGCCGACGTAGAGCACGCCGCCTTTCTCGTCGGTGCCGCCCAGCGCCATCTACCTGGCGTTGTCCACCCTGGCCCAGAGTTCGATGGCAAAGCCCGGCGGCAGTTTGATGGTCTCCAGCGGCAGCGTCGCGGCGAGTGCGGCCCGGGCGCCCAGCACCAGGACCATGAGGCAGGGCAAAAGCAGGTATCGGCGCATGGCAATGCCGGTGGCCTCGCAATGGAAGGTGGTTAATTATTGTGAATATCCGCCGACCATGCAACCATGATCCATACACGCTCGCCGGGCCCATGCCAATCGTCATCCGCCTGCCCGTTCGCATACTCGCGGTAGTTCGCCGGAAATTGTCGGTGTTCGCCTTTGCCATGGTTTCCTCCTGGTCGTGGAACGGAGCCTGAATCGAGTTTCAGGGCGCCGGTCTTGCCGCCGGCTGTTGCGACAGAAAAATCCGCTGCTCCTCGCCCGTCTTCATGAGGAGGGCCGGGGGTAAGATTCCTGCGCGACGCAGGTGTGGCGGCCGAATGGCTGCCGCGGGCTTCAGGACAATCGACACTAAGGATTTCGACCATGGCAAGAATTGCATTTCTCGGTACCGGTTTGCTCGGCAGCGCGTTTGCCGAAGCGGCGGCAAAGCGCGGCGATGAAGTCGGCGTCTGGAATCGATCCGCGGACAAGGCGCAGGCGCTGAGCCAGTTCGGCATTGCGGTGGCCGCTTCGCCGGCCGTGGCGGTACGCGATGCCGCCCGCGTGCATCTGGTTCTGAAGGACGATGCGGTGGTGGATGCGGTGATTGCTGCGGCGCGCGCGGGGCTGGCCGCGGACGCGGTGCTGGTCGATCACAGCACCACACTACCGGCGCTGACAGCCGAGCGGGCGCAACGCCTGGCCCGGGAGGGGGTGAAGTATCTGCATTGCCCGGTTTTCATGACTCCGCTGGCGGCGCGCAATGCCAAGGGCTCGATGCTGGTTTCCGGGCCGTGTGCGGTGTTCGATGCCGTCGCGGCGGATCTTGCCGCGATGACGGGGCGCCTCGAATACCAGGGCGAGCGCAGCGATCTGGCGGCGGCCAAGAAGCTGTTCGGCAATGCCTTGATCCTCAGCCTGTCAGCGGTGATGGCGGACATGCTGACCCTGGCGCAGGCGACCGGCGTCGATGGCCAGGACGCGATCGACGTCGCCGCGCTGTTCGACCTCAACGGCATCGCGGCGATGCGCGGCGGGGCCATGGCGCAGGGCAAGTTCGCGCCCAGCTTTGAACTGGCCATGGCGCGCAAGGACTTCGGCCTGATGCTGGAGATGGCCGGCGCGCGACCGCTGGCGGTGCTGCCGGGCATGGCGGCGCGGATAGATCAGTTGATCGCCGCCGGCCATGGCGCAGACGATTTCACGATTCTCGCCAAGGACGCGCTGGCGCGCTGAGTTTTGGTGCGAGAACGCGCAGTTCGTCTCGATGCGGACCGATAATATGTGCGGGAACTGATCTGCCGCGACCAGGATCGGCTGCTGCCGCGAATATCCTTCTGGCCGGTGCGGAATCGGCGGTGGCGACTCCTGCCGATGCGGCCTGTTTCGCGATGCTGCGCCGACCTCTCCATCGGTATGGGACGAAGTGACTTGCTTCTCCGGCACCTCGCACCGCCGTGTCGCCGGCGCCGACTCTTCAAGCCTTGCCGAACTGTTCGCGCAGCCTTTCCACCGTCTCGCGCTCGCCGCGCACACGCAGCGAGGTGCCATCCTCGTCGGTGCACTCGTCGAGCACTTCGCAGCTGGCGAAAATCCGGCTGCGCTGCTGCTGGGCCGGCCAGGGCAGGAACAGTTCGGCTTCGACCTGATCCTGCCGGAAGAACTCGACGATCGCTTCGCGCAGCATGGCCACGTCGTCGGCGCGGCGCGCGCTCATGACAATGCAGTCGGGCCAGGCGGCGCGCAGCCTGGCTTCGCCTTCGGCTTGCGCGGCGGCGTCGCCGTGGGGCTCGACATTGTCGATCTTGTTGAACACGCGGATGCGCGGCACATCTTTGGCGCCGATCTCGGCCAGCACCTTGTCGGTGACGTCGAGCTGGCGTTCGAGGCCGGGATCGCTGGCGTCGATCACGTGCAGCAGCAGCCCGGCGTCGAGCGCCTCTTCCAGCGTCGATTTGAACGAGGCGACCAGGCCGTGCGGCAGGTTCTTGATGAAGCCGACCGTGTCGCTGACCAGCACGCGCGGCCGGCTTTCGGGCTGCAGGGCGCGCACGGTGGTGTCGAGCGTGGCGAACAGCTTGTTCTCGACCAGCACGTCGCTGCCGGTCAGCGCCCGCATCAGGGTGGATTTGCCGGCATTGGTATAGCCCACCAGTGCCACCGTGGCGAGGCCCTGGCGTTCCTGACGGCGCGAACGCTGCGTCTTGCGCTCGAGATCCATGGCGACGATTTCCTGCTGCAGTTCGGCGATGCGGTCGCGGATCTTGCGCTTGTCGAGTTCGGTATGCGATTCGCCGGCGCCGCGGCCGCCGGTACCGCTGCGTTGCCGGCCCTGCGGCCCGGCGAGCTTGGCCGCCTCGCGCAGGCGCGGCGCCATGTAGCCCAGCCGCGCGATCTCGACCTGCGCGCGCGCGGCGCGCGAGGTGGCGTGGCGGTGGAAGATTTCGAGGATGACCATGGTGCGGTCCATCACCTCGGCACCGACTTCCTTTTCCAGGTTGCGCGCCTGCGAGGGCGATATCTCGTGGTCCACGAACACGGCGTCGATCCTGCCGGCATCGGGGTCGGCGGCGGCGTGCAGGGGCTTCTCGAAGGTGCCGGGCGCGGGCTCGCTGTCGATGAACTCGCGTATTTCCTGGCGCTTGCCGGTGCCCATGTAAGCGGTCGAGTCAAAGCTGGAGCGCTTCTGGACGAAGGTGGCGGTGATGATGTAACCCAATGTCTTCGCCAGGTCGCGCAGTTCGGCGAGCGAGGACTCGAACTCGACGTCGTTCACGTTCGGCAGCTGCACGGCCGCGACGACGGCGTACCTGGGCTTTTCCTTGACTTCTTTTTGCATGCGGGGCGGGCGTTACTTGAGTGGGCAAAGCCGGATAGTACCCGTCTCCGTACCGCGCGCTGCGTCAATCCTCGTATTGCCGTCGCAGGCGGTTGAGCCCCTGGCGAAAGGCTTCGGCGTCGCCGTAGTCGAAAAACTGCGGATAACGCTCGTGCGCACCGCGGATGCGGCGCGCGTACTTGATCGGACACCAGTACTGCTCGGTGCGCGCGGCGACTTCGCGCGTATAGGCGGCGACGCCGTTGCCATAGGAGCAGTAGAAACAGTTGAACTTCTCGATCAGGTTGAGGTAGGGCAGGTCCGTACGGTCGAACACCAGGTAGTCGGCGCGACGCACCTTTGGGATCCGGTAGATCGGGAAGCAGATCGCCTGGTAGACCGTGACGAACAGGTCCATCAGCAGGAAGGGAATCCAGCCCAGGTAGATCACCGGCGAGGTCAGCGCTACCAGCAGCCGGGTGCGCAGCAGGAAACGAAACAGGCCGATCTTGTAGCGGCGCTGGGTGCGCAGGAAATCGTCGGCCAGCGCGACGCGGCGGCGCTCGAAGTCCTCTCGCGCCTGGCGGTATTCCTGCTCGACATCCTCCTGCAGCGCCCGGATGTTTTGCAGCAGTTCGTTCAGGTGTTGTTTCATGGCCTCTCCCGCCGCTAGTCGCCGGCTTGCAGTCTGACCGCGACCTCGCGCTGCTGGCCCTGGCGCAGCAGGGTCAGGCGTACCGTGTCGCCGACGCGCTGGTCGTCGAGCAGCGCGGCGAGCTTGTCCATGCCGTCGATCTTTTTGCCGTTCACGGCGAGGATGATGTCGCCGGGAATCACCTCGCCGCCGCGTACCGTGACGCCGCGCAACCCGGCTGCGGCAGCGGCCGAGCCCGGCGCGACTTCGAGGATCACCACGCCGCGCACGCCGAACAGCGCCAGCAGGCGTTCGTTGAGGCGTTCGTCGGCCTCGATGCCCAGGGTCGGCCGCGCGTACTTGCCGTGGCGGATCAGTTGCGGCACCACCCGGTTGACGGTATCGACCGGCACCGCAAAGCCGATGCCGGCGCTGGCGCCGCTCGGGCTGTAGATCGCGGTGTTGATGCCGATCAGGCGGCCGGCGGAATCGAGCAGCGGCCCGCCCGAGTTGCCGGGGTTGATCGCGGCGTCGGTCTGGATCAGGTGGTTGATGCTGCCACCGTGTTCGCCGGAAAGCGAGCGGTCGAGCGCCGAGATGATGCCGCGGGTCAGGGTCCAGTCGAGGCCGAAGGGATTGCCGATGGCGAACACCTTCTGCCCGACGCGCAGGTCGTGGCTGCTGCCGACCGGCACCGGCTCGGGCTTGCGGAAGCCGGTGTCGATGCGCAGCACGGCGATGTCGTGGCGCGGGCTGGTGCCGACCAGGCGGGCCTTGTAGCTGCTGCCGTCGGCCAGCTTGATCGTGGCTTCGCTGGCGCCTTCGATGACGTGATGGTTGGTGACGACATGGCCGGCCTCGTCCCAGATGAAGCCGGAGCCGCTGCCGCGCGGCACCGAGAACACGTTGCGGGTCCAGAAGTCGCGCACCCGTTCGCGGGTGGAAATGAACACCACCGAATCGCGCGCACGTTCGAACAGGGCGATGGTGGCCTGCTCGTCGGCGGCCAGCTCGCCGCGCGGGGCGACCGGGCGCGGCTGCACCGCGGCCGACTTGTCGGCCAGCGCCGGCACGATCAGCAGGACGCCGGCAAAGGAAAGCAGCAGCAGGACGAAATTGCGCAAGTGGCGGCGGACTGCCGCGGCGGCGCGGCGCGGCGCGGAAACGAGGTCGGTGCGGAACATCGCGGCTCGGCTTCTCCAGAAAGGCGGCAGGCGGGATGCACGGCGGCCTGCCATGACGGGAATGTGGGAGTGCCCGGCGCAAGTTCAAGACGGTCTTGCCAGCCAGCGGGATTCTTTGATAAATTTTTCGCATCCTTGCCGTTCATGAAGGGCGATGCGATGGACGTTTTTCGCATGGTGGCCGCGCAGATCGCAGCGGTGCGCCTGCCGTTGTTTACCGTGACCCTGACGGCCGTGCCGCGCGGCCGCACGCCGGTGCTGCTGATGCTGCACTGGCACGGCTTCCGCACCGAGCCGGAGGGGCAGCCCAACCGCAAGGCGGCCGAACCGGTGCCGAGTTCGGCGCTGCAGCTCAACGCCGACTGGGCGGACCTGGAACAGCTCGACCGGACCATGCTCGACGCCGCCTGGCAGCTCGGCGCCTGGGACCTGGCGCGCGAGGAACGGCGCGCCTGCAATACCGCCGGCGCTTCCGAGCGCGAGGCGCTGGAATGCCGCCAGGCCTTCGGCGACGACCCGCTGGGCCGCCTCGGCGAGACGCGCATGGTGGCCGAAGCGCCCGACCGCGAGGACATGATGCATCTGGGGGCACGGGTCGGCTATGTGCGCTGGGCCTTCCGCCCGGTACGCGGCGGCGTCTGGCAGGAGGGCGCCGCGGACGACACGCTGGCCGCCGACGGCGGCCGGGAGCCGCCTTGCCCGGTCGGCGCTTGGCAGGCGGCGGGGCGCCGGAACGGCCTGACGCGCTATCGGCTGGGGCGGCTTTCGCGCCTGATCCTGCCCTGAGGCGGGTGGTTCACGCCCCTGCGGCGTGGACTTGAAATTCCGCAAAGCGCTCCTATTTCACGATTCGCCGGTCGCGCGACCGGCATGTGGCCGGCGTGCGGATGCCGTCTGTGCGGTGCCTGCGGCCGGCGACGCGTTCTCAATAATCTGACCCTAAGGAGATATCAACATGCAACTACGTCCCCTTTACGACCGGATTATCGTCAGGCGGCTCGAGCAGCAGAAGCAGACCGCCTCCGGCATCGTGATTCCCGATAGCGCCAGCGAAAAGCCCGAGCAGGGCGAGGTGACTGCCGTCGGCAGCGGCCGCCTGCTGCAGGACGGCACGGTCCGCGCCTTGCAGGTCAGGGCCGGCGACCGCGTGCTGTTCGGCAAGTACGTCGGGCAGACGGTCAAGATCGACGGCGTCGAATACCTCGTGCTGCGCGAGGAAGACGTGCTCGGCGTCATCGAAAACTCGGACGCGTCGCTGAAGAAAGCGGCGTAGGCATCCACCATAAATTTACGGAGAGAGAACATGGCAGCAAAGGAAGTCAAATTCCATGACAACGCCCGTGCCCGAATCGTCAAGGGCGTGAACATCCTGGCCGATGCGGTGAAGGTCACCCTCGGGCCCAAGGGCCGCAATGTGGTGCTCGACAAGAGCTTCGGCGCGCCGGTCATCACCAAGGACGGCGTCACCGTGGCCAAGGAAATCGAACTCAAGGACAAGTTCGAGAACATGGGCGCGCAGATGGTCAAGCAGGTCGCCTCGAAGACCGCCGACGTCGCCGGCGACGGCACCACCACGGCCACCGTGCTGGCGCAGGCCATCGTCCAGGAAGGCATGAAGCACGTCGCCGCCGGGATGAACCCGATGGACCTCAAGCGCGGTATCGACAAGGCCGTCGGCATCGTGGTCGGGGAGCTCAAGACCCTGTCGAAACCCTGCGCCACCAGCAAGGAAATCGCCCAGGTCGCCGCGATCTCGGCCAACTCGGACAGCGCCATCGGCGACATCATCGCCCAGGCCATGGAGAAGGTCGGCAAGGAGGGCGTGATCACGGTCGAGGACGGCAAGTCGCTGCAGAACGAGCTCGACGTGGTCGAGGGCATGCAGTTCGACCGCGGCTACATCAGCCCCTATTTCATCAACACGCCGGACAAGCAGTGCGCCATCCTCGACGATGCGCTGGTGCTGCTGAACGACAAGAAGATCTCCAGCATCCGCGACTTGCTGCCGGTGCTGGAAGAGGTGGCCAAGGCCGGCAAGCCGCTCCTGATCGTCGCCGAGGACATCGACGGCGAGGCGCTGGCGACCCTGGTGGTGAATGCCATGCGCGGCGTGCTCAAGGTCGCGGCGGTCAAGGCGCCGGGCTTCGGCGACCGGCGCAAGGCCATGCTCGAAGACATCGCCATCCTCACCGGCGGCACCGTGATCGCCGAGGAAACCGGCAAGCAGCTGGAGAAGGCGACCCTGGCCGACCTCGGCCGCGCCAAGCGGGTCGAGGTGTTCAAGGAGAACACCACGATCATCGACGGCGCCGGCAAGGCCGAGGCGATCAAGGCGCGGGTCAAGGCGATCCAGGCCCAGATCGAGGAAGCCAGCTCCGACTACGACAAGGAGAAGCTGCAGGAGCGCGTCGCCAAGCTCGCCGGCGGCGTGGCGGTGATCAAGGTCGGCGCCGCCACCGAAGTCGAAATGAAGGAGAAGAAGGACCGCGTCGATGACGCGCTGCATGCGACCCGTGCCGCCGTCGAAGAAGGCATCGTGCCGGGCGGCGGCGTTGCCCTGCTGCGCGCGCGTGCCGCGATCAGGTCGCTCAAGGGCGACAACCACGACCAGGAGGCCGGCATCCGCATCGTCCAGCGCGCGATCGAGGAGCCGTTGCGGATCATCGCGGCGAACGCCGGCGACGAGCCTTCGGTAGTGGTGGCCAAGGTCGAATCGGGCAAGGGCAATTTCGGCTACAACGCAGCCAGCAGCGCCTACGGCGACCTGCTGGAAATGGGCGTGATCGACCCGACCAAGGTCACCCGCACGGCGCTGCAGAATGCGGCCTCGGTTGCCAGCCTGATCCTGACCACCGACGCCACGGTGGCCGAGGCGCCCAAGGAAGAGAAGCCGACGGCGCCGGCCATGCCGGAAATGGACTACTGATCGGCCTGCAAGCACCTTCGGCCATGGGCAGGCAGGCGCGTTTCATGCCGCCGGCCCATGGCCGTTTTCTATCCGGCCAGCCCGCGCCGGAAAATTCCCGGGTCGAAAGTCGGCGCTGGCGGCACGGCCTCGGCATAACTCATAGAGGTAAGCCCCCGGCTATGCCGGGGGATTCACCAAGGTTTGACCTTTACGACGGTCTGCGTGAATTTCTGATCTCTGCCAAGAGAAAGGAGATTCACAATGAAAGAGTACCAGAGCCTGAGCCATACGAGATGGGACTGCAAATATCACGTGGTGTTTATACCGAAGCGGCGGAAGAAGCGTGTCTTCGGAGTGCTGCACAAACATTTGGGCGAGCTGTTTCACGAATTGGCTTCGCACAAGGAGGCAATCATCAAAGGGCACCTGATGGGAGACCACGTCCATATCTGCATCAGCATTCCGCCGAAATACGCTGTGTCGAATGTGGTCGGGTACCTGAAGGGGGAAAGCGCAATCCAGATTGCGCGGAAGTTCGGAGCACGCCAGAAGAACTTCGCGGGAGAGCACTTCTGGGCCAGAGGGTACTTCGTTTCGACGGTCGGGCTGGACGAGAACATGGTTCGAGCGTACATCCGGAATCAGGAGGACGAAGACGAGCGGTACGATCAGATGAAGCTGGAAATGGGGTAAGCCGCCATCGGCGGCTCACGGTTTCATGGGCGCCTTTGAGGCGTTCACAATCTCAAGCCACCGGCTTTGCCGGTGGCAGATTGCCCAGTTTTTTTGAGTGACGGATCGGACTTCGGCAACGCGGTCATTCCCCATCAATCCAGTCGGCGGCGAGTTGCAGCGCCGCTGGCAGGGACTGCCGGGCAGTCGCGCTGAGGTCTTCGCCGAGTTCGAAGCGCTCGCCGCGTATCGCGAGCAGCCAGCAGGGCGGCGGTTCGCCGTCGTCGATGTCGGCGTAGACCTTGAGCACCGCCTGCGGGCTCATGGCGTGGGTGGTGAAGCTGGCATCGCGGGCGGCTTCGATACGGGCCAGCGAGCAGGGCGCCGGCGCATCGATACTGGCGTCGACGAACAACACGCGTTGGCGGCCTTGGAGGTCGAGGACGTGTTCCACCTGCAACTGGAAATCGGTCAGGCATTCAACCTCGCCCCATTCCGGATGGCGCGCCGCGAGGGCGGTGAAATGCTCGACGAACAGCGGCCCCAGCGCATCGTCGCCGCGGCTGGGGTTGCCCCAGCCGAAGATCAGGGTCGGTGCGGTCAAGGCAGGTCGCGAATTTCACGGATGAGGCCGCGCTGATTGCGCGTGGCCGCGTCGAGCACCGTACCGTCAGCGCCGACTATTGCGACTTCGAGCGGCATCTGGCCCAGCGCGTGGGTGGCGCAGGAGAGGCAGGGGTCGAAGGCGCGGATCGCGATCTCGATGTGGTTGAGCAGGCCTTCGGTGATTTCGACGCCGTCGAGGTACTGCTTCGCCACTTCGCGCACCGCGGTGTTCATGGCCTGGTTGTTGTGCGTGGTCGATACGATCAGGTTGGCGCGGATCACCAGATCGTTCTCGTCGACGCGGTAGTGGTGGATCAGCGTGCCGCGCGGCGCCTCGATGACGCCGACGCCGCGCTCCTGGCGCCGGCCGCTGGTCATCAGGTCGTCGCCGGTGATGTCGTCGTCGTGCAGCAGGTCCTTGATGCTTTCGGCGGCGTGCAGCATTTCGATCATGCGCGCCCAGTGGTAGCCCAGCGTGGCGCCCGTCACGCTGCCGCCGTCGCAGGCCATGAACTCCTCGCGCTCCTTGTCGGCCAGCGGCGTCGGGATGTTGTCGCAGAGGGTGACGCGGGACAGCGGCCCGACGCGATAGGAGCCGTCGTCCGGGCCGAGCGACTTGAAGAAGGGAAATTTCATGTAGGACCAGGGCTTGACATTCTCTTCGATGACGTCCCAGTAGCGGCTGTAATCGAAGTGGTCGAACAGGATATTGCCGTCGGCTTCGCGCGCGCGCAGCCCGCCGTGGTAAAGGTCCATGGCGCCGTCGGCCCGCACCAGGCACATGCCGGCCGAGCGGAAGCGGCCGAAGGCCTTGTACTCGACCAGGTTCTGCTCGAACAGATTGCGGATCATGCCGACCGCTTCGCGACTCCAGGCCACCATCTGGTAGATGTCCTTGAGCAGTTCGGCGCGCTCTTCGGGCGCCAGCGACTTGTTCACGCCGCCGGGAACCGAGCCGGTGCCATGCACCCGCTTGCCGGCCGTCATGCGAATCACCTCCTGGCCGTACTTCCTGAGCAGCACGCCCTTTTTCGCGATCTCGGGATGCGCGGCGACCACGCCGACGATGTTGCGCCGGGCCAGGTCCGAGCCGAAGCCGAACAGCAGGTCGGGCGAGGCGAGATGGAAGAAGTGCAGGGCGTGCGACTGCAGGATCTGGCCGTAGTGCATCAAGCGGCGGATTTTTTCCGCGGTGGGCGTCAGCTGCTTGACGCCGAGCATCATGTCCAGCGCTTTGGAGGCGGCGAGGTGATGCGAGACCGGGCAGATGCCGCACAGGCGCTGCACCATGACCGGCACTTCCCAATAGGGGCGACCCTGGATGAACTTCTCGAAGCCGCGGAATTCGACGATGTGCAGGCGTACCTGGTGCACGCGGTTCGAGTCGTCGAGCAGGATGGTGACCTTGCCGTGGCCCTCGACCCGCGACACGGGGTCGATAGCGACGCGGCGCAGTGTCTCGGGAGCGGATGCTGTTTCGAGTTCGAATGTCATAGCGTTCTCAGTCGTAATGCAGCAGGCCGTGGCCGAGCGTGGGCGTGCGGCCGGCCAGCAGGTCGGTCAGCAGTTTCCAGATGGCGTCGGCCGGCGGCGGGCAGCCGGGCAGGAAGTAATCGACCTTGACCACTTCGTGGATCGGGTGCACCTTGTTCAGCGGCAGCGGCAGTTCCGGGTCGTTTGGAATGCCGCCGTGGGAAATCCCGGCCTCGGTCTGGTAAACCTCTTCGAGGATGTCGCGCAGGTCGAGGTGGTTGCGCTGCGCGGGCAGGCCGCCGTTGATGGCGCAGGCGCCGACCGCAACGATGATCTTGCAATTTCTGCGGAACTCGCGCAGCACATGCACGTTCTCCGCATTGCACAGCCCGCCTTCGATCAGGCCGAGGTCGCAGGGACCGCAGTGCTTGATGTCGTTGATCGGCGAGCGGTCGAATTCGACCAGATCCAGCAGCTTGAGGATGCGTTCGTCGATGTCGAGGATGGACATGTGACAACCGAAGCAGCCGGCCAGGCTGGTGGTGGCGATGCGGAGTTTTTTCGCCATCGGCGGAGCGGCGTTCATGGGCGCATTCATGTGGCCTTCTCCTTGACCTGTTCGCTGATCGGTGCCTTGTCGTAGGCGCGCTCGCCGATCGGCACGGCGAAGCCCTTGCGCTTGGGCAGGATCACGCCGACCGGGCAGATGCTGGCGGCGCGATCGGTAATGGCGAAGTTGGTGTCGGCCAGCCTGCCCGACTCGCTGTTGATGTGGATGCGGCGGCCGAGGATGCCGCGCCCGCCCATGGCGAAGACGTTCTTGCCGTCGACCTCGCGCGAAGCCGTGACGCAGAGACTGCACATGATGCAGCGGTTGAAGTCGAGCAGCACGTCGGGGTGCGAGGCATCGACCGGGCGGTCGGGATAGAACATGTCGAAGTGCGGCGACATCATCTTCAGTTCGTAGGCCGTGGCCTGCAGCGCGCAGTTGCCGCTCTTCTCGCAGGAGGGACAGAAATGGTTGCCCTCGACGAAGAACATCTGCAGCATTGTGCGGCGCTTGTCGTCGAGCTCGGTCGTGCGGTTCTCGACTTCCATGCCGGGCTGGGCTTCCATGGTGCAACTGGAGCCGAAGCGGCCATTCACCTTGACCGTGCAAAGTTTGCAGGAGCCATGCGGGGCGAAGTCCGGGTGCCAGCACAGGTGCGGAATGTAGCTGCCGTGCTGGGTGGCGGCCTGCATCACGGTTTGCCCCGGGCGGAAGGGAATGTCCTCGCCGTCGAGCTGGAATATGTTGTTGGCGCTCATCGCTTTCCCCCGTTCTGCAAATGCGCGGCGGCATCGTCGCGGCCGGTCATCTGGCGCGCCTGCGACAGGGCGGCATCGAGATCGAAGGCCGGCTCGTAGTCGAGCGACATGAGCCGGCGCTCGTAGGCGGGGCGGAACTTGTTCAGCGTGTCGAATACCGGGTTGCAGGCGAAATTGCCCAAGCCGCAATGGCTGGCGCCCTGCATCAGGCGGTGCAGCCTGAACAGTTCGTCGATGTCGTAGGGCGAGCCGTGGTTCTTCGCGATCTTGTCCATCATGTTCCTCACCAGCGTGGTACCGACCCGGCACGGGGTGCAGAAGCCGCAGGATTCGTGGGCGAAGAAGTGGGCAAAATTGCGCGCCACTTCGAACATGTCGCGCGTTTCGTCGAAGACCATGAAGGCGCCGGCGGTGGGCAGATCCTCGAAGGCGATGCGGCGGCTGAACTCGTCTTCGGCGACGCAAATGCCCGAGGGGCCGGAAATCTGCACCGCCTGTGTATCGGTGGCGCCGCAGTCATCGAGCACCTGGCGCACGCTGATACCGTAGGGATACTCGTAGATGCCGGGACGCTCGCAATCACCGCTGACCGAGAGCAGTTTGGTGCCGGTGGATTTTTCGGTGCCGTGCTGTGCGTACCAGGCGCCGCCGTGCGCGGCGATCAGGCAGGCCGCGGCCAGCGTCTCGACGTTGTTCACCGTGGTCGGCTGGTCGAGGTAGCCGCGGGTGACGGGGAAGGGCGGGCGGATGCGCGGCCGGCCGGGCTTGCCTTCCAGGGATTCGATCAGCGCCGATTCCTCGCCGCAGATGTAGGCGCCGGCGCCGAGGTGGATCTCGATGTCGAATTCGAAGTCGCTGTCGAGGATATTCTTGCCCAGAAGATTGGCCGATCGCCGTGCCGCCAGCGCCGACTCCAGGGGCTCCAGCAGGTAGCGGTATTCGCCGCGCAGGTAGAGCAGGCCCTTTTTCGCACCGACCACCAGGCCGGCGATGCTCATGCCCTCGAACACCAGGCCGGCGTAAGAGGTCAGCAGCACGCGATCCTTGAAGGTGCCGGGCTCGCCCTCGTCGGCATTGCAGACCACGTAGCGGGCCGGATGGGCACCGCTGCCGGGGGCATTGCGGCAGGCCTCCCATTTGAGGCCGGTGGCAAAGCCGGCGCCGCCGCGGCCGCGCAGCCGGGCCTCCTTGATTTCCGCCAGCATTTTTTCCGGGCCGCGTTCGAGCGCGGCGGACAAGGCCCGACCAGGCACGAGGTCGTGGGCCAGCAGGATGTCGCGGCGGCGGATGTTGTCCTCGACCGCGAACCATTCGGCCGGCCATTCGGCCACGGGTTTTTGCTCGCGGATCAGGCCGACCATCTCGCCCAGGCGGGCCTGGCTCATGCCGGTGACGGCGCGGTAATTCACCAGCAGTGCCGGGCCCTGGTCGCCCATGCCGGTGCAGGAGGTGGTGTTCACGCTGACCAGGCCGTCTTCCGAAACACGGCCGGGTTCCAGCCAGAGCTTCTTGCACATGGCGTCGATCAACTCGGCATTGCCCAGCATGCGGTCGGTGATGTTGTCGGACCAGAGCACGCAGTATTTGCCGCGCGGCCGGGTATGGAAGAAGCTGTAGAAAGAGGCCGTGCCGCTGACCATGGCACGCGGCCAGCCGATGGCCTTGGCAATGTAGGTCAGGGTTGGCGGCGCCAGCCAGCCCAGCTGTTCCTGGATTTCGCGCAGGATCTGCATGAGCCGGATGCCGTCGCGATGGTGGCGCTCCAGAATCCGGTCGATGGTGTCGGTTTCGCTCATGGTGGACCCTCGGGAGGATTTGCCGCGCAAGATGATGTTGAAATGATGCTGCAATGGCGCAATGCAGCATAGCGCTGTCATGAAATTCGAGTTTAATCTGGGTCAACAACTAGTGCCTGCCGGCAAAGGACAGTGCGAGGGAATTTGGCGCTCCGGCGGAATTTTGCGGGCTGCTCTGCTAGCATTTGCGCTTGGGCGCATCGGCCCGCCACAGGCAACCATGACCTACGACAGTCCCTTTGCTGCACTGGGCAAT
Source organism: Betaproteobacteria bacterium (assembly GCA_028065725.1). The sequence goes on along the minus strand of JAPTVL010000268.1, from coordinate 15,793 downwards.
ACCCTCGACACCGGAGAAGTGGAATCGCAGGTGGCCGAGATCGTCCGGGCCTTCGCCCCGGGCCACGACCTGGCCCGCATCGGCGCCGCCTTCAGCCTGCTCGATCGGGCCTTCGCCGGCAAGCTGCCGGGCTACCAGAAGCTCAAGACCCTGTATCACAATCGCACCCATACCAACGAGGTCGTGCTGTGCAGCGCGCGCATGCTGCATGGCCTGCACCTGGCTGGCCAGGGCGTGGATGGCGACCATATCGATGCCGCGCTGATCGGCGCCCTGATGCACGATATCGGCTATCTGATGAGCGACGAGGAGGCTTCCGGCACCGGCGCTCAATTCACCGCCAGCCATGTCATGCGCGGCGTCGAGTTTTCGCGGCAGCACCTGAGCGACATCCCGCCCGATCTGCTGGACAGCATCACCAAGGTGATCATGCTCACCGACCATCGCAAGCATCCCGACTGGGTCAAGTTCGACAGCCTGCAGCAGCAGCGCGCCGCCTACGCCACCGCTACCGCCGACCTGATCGGGCAGATGGCGAACCGCGAATATCTCGAGCGCGTGCTGCTGCTGTATTTCGAATTCGAGGAAGCGCAGTTGGGCGGCTTCGCCGACATCCACGACCTGCTGGAAAAGACCACCGCCTTCTACCGCATGACCAAGGGCCGGCTGGACCAGGACTTGCATGGCATGTCGGTCAATCTGGCGCGGCATTTCGACGCGCAGCAGGGCGCCGACCGCAACTTCTACCAGGAGTCGATCGACCGCAATCTCGACTACCTCGACCGCGTGGTGAAGACCGAGCGCGGGCACCGGCTGGAGCGCCTGAAACGCGGCGGCGTGGTCGAAAATTTGCAGAAGCTCAAAGACGTCGACTGAAATGGAGCGCATCACGATTTCGCTCGATTCCGAACTGGCCGCGGAATTCGACCGGCTGATTGCCGAACGCGGCTACCAGAATCGCTCCGAGGCGGTGCGCGACCTGTTGCGTGCCCACCTCGAAGCGGCGCGCCAGCAGCGCGGCGCGGCGGCGCATTGCGTCGCCAACCTGTCCTACGTCTACAACCATCACGAGCGCGACCTGGCCGAGCGCCTGACCAGCCTGCAGCACGGCCAGCACGACCTGACCGTGGCCACCATGCATGCCCATCTCGACCATGAGAACTGCCTGGAAAGCGTGGTGTTGCGCGGGCCGACCGCAGCGGTGCGCGGTTTTGCCGATGCCCTGATTGCCGAACGCGGCGTACGCCACGGCCAGCTCAACCTGATCGACGTCGACGTCGATGCCGGGCGCAGCCACGGCCACGGCTACCGTCCGGCAGGCAGCGGGCGTGGGCATATGCACCTGAAGCCAAAAACCTGACGTGGTCGAACCTGATCATCTGGTTCTCGCCGCGCATGATCTCGACGCCGGCGCGGCCTGGCTGGAGCAGCACTTGGGTGTCGCACTTTCGGCCGGCGGCAGGCACGTTCGCATGGGCACCCACAATCGCCTGCTCGGTCTGGGCGGGAACTTCTACCTCGAACTGATTGCCATCGACCCCGCGGCAGCACCGCCCGGGAGGTCGCGCTGGTTCGAACTGGACAGTTTGCCGGCGCAAGACCGGCCGCACCTGATCCACTGGGTGGCGCGCAGCGACGACATCGCTCGCGATGCCGCCTGCAGCGAAGACCCGGGCCAGATACTGCCCATGGAGCGCGGCGACTACCGCTGGCGCATCAGCGTGCCGGCCGACGGCCACCTGCCGGGCGCGGGGCTGGTGCCGACGCTGATCCAGTGGGATGTGGCGCAGCATCCGGCTTCGCGCCTGCCGGATGCCGGCTGCCGCCTGATGAAGCTGGAAGGCTTCCATCCGCAACCGGCGCGTATCCGGGCTGCGCTGGACAGCCTTGGCCTGGGTTCTCGCCTGGACGTGCATGCCTGCGCCGCCGGCGAGGCGGTGCAGCTGGTGGCCTACCTGCGCACGCCGCGTGGACTGATCGAACTCGACTGAAACCCGGCTGAGGTTGCCCCCGGCGATGCAATCGCATGGCAACGGCTGGCTGATGCGCTTGCGGATCCGGCGCCAAAGTATTATCGGATTTCGCCAAGCGATTCCATCAATACGCCGGCACCGTCCCACCGGCGCCGACTTTCCAGCCGTTCTCGAAGAGCACGTCTTCCAGCGGCAGCCGCCTGCCCCAGCCGGCGTCCTCGAACATCGGTCGCGGATAGAAGGCCGGCACCCTGCCGATGCACAGGATGGCGAGCGGCCGCGCGCCCGCAGGCATACCGAGCAGCTGCGCCAGCGCGTCCGGCTCGAAGAAGGACACCCAGCCGAGGCCGACGCCCTCGGCGCGCGCCAGCAGCCACATGTTCTGGATCGCGCAGCCGACCGAGGCGACGTCCATCTCCGGCAGCGTGCGGCGGCCGACGAGATGGCGCTCGCGCTCCGGCATCAGCGCGACCACCAGCAGCTCGGCGCACTCGCGGATGCCCTCGATCTTCACCTGAAGAAATTCCTCGTTGCGGCTGGGCAGCGCCGCTGCCGTGGCCAGCCGCTCGGCCTCGACCAGCGCGTGCAGACGCGCGCGCAGCCCGGCGTCGCGCACGCGGATGAAGCGCCAGGGCTGCATGTAGCCGACCGAGGGCGCGAGATGGGCCGCCTCGACCAGGCGTTCAAGCATTCCCTCCGGCAATGGATCGGGCAGGAAGTGGCGCATGTCGCGCCGTTCGCGCATGGCGCGTTCGAGGGCGGCGATCTCGGTGTCGGGGTAGCGGTGGGGGTTCATTGCAGAGTCACACTGAAGCTGGTTGCGACGCCGGCGTCCCAGCCGTCCCAGAGGAAGTCGCCGGCCTTGCCGTCGGCGATCAGGCGCAGCGCGTAGCGCACCTGCTCCTCGTAGAAGCCGCAGAAGGCGCCGATCTGCTCCATGCCGCCGTTCATCTCGTGCGCCTCGGCCGGACACGGCGCGCCGCAGAAATGGCGGATCGCGCAAGTCGCGCAGGGGGCGAACTTGTCCACATCGCGACCGGTGACCCTGGCGAAGGGCGGGCTGGCGAGAATGTCCGCCACCGGCCGCTCGAACAGGTTGCCGCCGTTGAAGGCCGGCAGGCCGATGAACTCGCTGCAGGGAAACAGGCCGCCGTCCGGCGCCAGCGCGAAGAAGGCGCGGCCACCGCCGCAGGGCGAGATGTCGCACATCAGGCGGCGCGCCGTCGGCGCCAGGATCGCCAGCAGGATGTTGGCGAAGTTGGCGACCACCAGCTTGCGTCCGCTCTCGCGGAACAGCGCGTGGCTGCGCTCGACGGCAGCGATGAAATGAGTCGCCAGCGCGTCGTCGTCCGGCCGCACGCCGCGCGCGCCTTCCAGCGTGCAGCGCACGGCGTTGAGCATGCAGGTCGGCACCTCCTGCGCGTGGAACAGCTCGACCAGCGGCACCAGCTGGTCGAGGTTCTTCGCCGTGCAGGTGGCGATCACGCTCCAGGCGTCGTAGCCGCGCAGGTGGTCCATGGCATCGAGCACCTTGTCATGCACGCTCTTGCCGCCGAAGGAGAGGCGCGTGGCGTCGGTGACGTCGGCCGTCGGGCCGTCGAGCGAAAGACCGATGCTGACCCCGCGCGCGGTAAGAAAATCGAGCACTTCCGCGTCGAGCAGCGTGGCGTTTGTCTGCACGCCGAACAGGTAGTCGTCGCGGCAGGCGTCGATGGCGGCAAACAGCGCACCGCGGTTCATCAACGGCTCGGCGCCGTGGAAGATGATGCGCGGCTTGCGCCCGGCCGGCATGACCGTGGCGAAGTAGGCCTTGAGGCGTTCCAGGGCTTCGATCAGGCGCTCCGCCGGCATGTGCTGGCCGTCGCGCCGCATCTCGCGCGGGATGTAGCAGTAGCTGCAGTCGAGGTTGCAGCGTTCGGTCGGATTGACATACACGGCCGAAGGCTTGAGCCCGAAACGCAGCCCATGCAGTTCGCGCGCGAATTCGGCGGCCTGGGCGCGGTACTGGTCGAGCAGCGGGCCGCCGGCCAGCGTTTCCGCGAGGCGGTCCTTCCTCACCAGCGCCCAGAAGGCGGTGGCGGGGTCGGTGAGCGCGAGGTAATCGGCGTGACCGATGTCGAGCGGCAGCAGCGTCGGGCCGCCGCCGCTGTTGAGGTAGCGGCCCGGGGCGGAAGTGGCGACGCTCATTGCGCCGGCTTCCGGTCCATCAGGATGTAGTGCGAGAGGCCGACGCCATCGGCCTCGCAATGCTGGCGCGTGGCGATCACTGCCGGCTGGGCGGCGGGCTGCGGCACGGTGGGAGTGGTCTGGGTTTGTTGCGGCCGGACGGTTTGCGACATGGAAGTTCTCCTCGATTCCGAAAACGAAGTTTCAGTGAAAGCTAATGCCTGCGTAGCGGGCGTTATGCTGAAACTAAAAAGAAAAAGGGCTTCGCCGCCGCGCGGCCAGCGCGACGACGAAACCCTTGCCATTGGTTTCCTCACATGAATCAGCAGGTCTTCTGGCTCTCGGATCGACCGGATCTGCCGCGCCTTCCCGCCGGGATGCATTCCGGCAGTGGCTGGCCGACAATGTCGGCCCCGCGGCATCCGTCCCCGATTACAGCGGCGGGCCCGCCACGGATTTGCACCGTGTTCCTGGATGCTGAGTCGGTGCCAATTCTAGCCGAATAGCCGCGCCGCGGCTAGCGCATTCGATGGAAAATAGAAATGCATGTAGCTGGCGGTGAGCCGGCCGACGCGGTAGATCGCCTCGCCGCCCCGGCCCGTCGACTTCGTCGCTTGGGCAATGGGTACGAGCGGTGTTGTGGCCGTCGAGTAGTGGAAGGTGTGGCCGGTCAGCCGCCCTTCGGACAGTTCCGCCGCGAGCATGCCGAGGCCGGCGAGCCTAGCCTGCATGCGCGTTGCGCCGGGCAGCAGGCCGAACATCGTGTGGGTTGCGCCGTCCGCTACCGTCATCGTCTCGAAGCAGGCCATCATGCCGCCGCATTCGGCGACGAGCGGCTTGCCTGCGGCGACGTGGGCGGCGAGGGTCGAGCGCATGCCGGCGTTGGCGGCGAGCACCGGGCCATGCAGTTCGGGATAGCCGCCGGGCAACCAGACGGCATCGCAAGGCGGCAGGGCCGCGTCGGCGAGCGGCGAGAAGAAAATGAGCCGCGCGCCGAGTTGTTCCAGGAATTCGAGGTTGGCGGGATAGAGGAAGCAGAATGCCGCGTCGCGCGCGATGGCGATGGTCTTGCCGGCAAGCAGTTTCTCGAAAGTCGGCGCTGGCGGGACGGCGATGAATTCGACTGCCGGTGGTAGCTCGGCGGCGGACACCGCGGCCAGCAGATCGGCCATGCGCTCGATGCGCGCGTCGAGATTGGTGATCTCGGCCGCCGGCAGCAGGCCGAGATGGCGCTCGGGCAGCGCGGCATCGAGATCGCGCGGCAGGTGGCCGGCCCAGGCGATGTCGGCGGGCAGCGTTTCGCGGCACAGCTCGGCGTGATAGCCGCTGCCGACGCGGTTGGCGAGTACATGCGTGATCGGCGCGCCTTCCTGATAGTTCTTCAGGCCCCAGGCGACCGCGCCGAAGCTGCCGGCCATGGCGCTGGCGTCGAGCACCAGCAGGATCGGCAGGCCGAGGCGGCGCGCGAGTTTGGCCGCCGACGGCTCGCCGTCGTGCAGCCCCATCACGCCCTCGACGAGGATCAGGTCGGCTTCCCGCGCGGCGCGCGCGAGGCGCCAGCGCGCGTCTTCCTCGCCGCACATGCGGAAGTCGATGTTCTCGCAGGGCGCGCCGCTGGCGAGGGCATGAATCTGCGGATCGAGAAAGTCGGGGCCGCACTTGAAGACGCGCACCCGGCGACCCTGCCGCGCATGCAGCCGCGCCAGCGCCGCGACCACCGTGGTCTTGCCCTGGCCGGAAGCCGGCGCGGTGACGAGCAGTGCGGGGCAGGCCGGCATCAGGACGCCAATACGGCTTCGATGTAATCGATCGGCAAGCGATATTCGCGCGCCAACTCGGCGGCACCGCGACCGCTGGCGCGGAGGGCAGCGCTCCAGCCTTCCAGCCCCGTCGACAGCGAATGGCCGGCCCGTTCGCCTTCCCGCACCGTCCCCGCATCGTCATATTTTTGGGTATAGCCGCGCGGTGTGACCATCAGGCCGTCGCGGACGTAGGTGTTGGAATTTCCGATCAGCACGGTGGAGAGCATGCCGATCTCGCATTCGGCCATCCGTTCCAGCGTGGCGAACTCGATATGCTGCTTGGCGCGGTAGGCGGACTTGACGACGGCGACCGGAGTGGCGGGATCGCGATGGCGCAGGAAGAGGCGCTGCGCCTCGACGATCTGGCCGGTGCGCCGGCCGCTCTTCGGGTTGTAGAGGGCGACGACGAAATCGGCGGCGGCGGCGGCATCGAGACGGCGGGCGATGACCGGCCAGGGCGTCAGCAGGTCGGACAGCGAAATCGCGCAGAAGTCGTGCGTCAGCGGCGCGCCGACCAGCGCGGCGCAGGTGTTGAGCGCCGAGGCGCCGGGCACGATCTCGACCTCGATCTCCGCATCGGGCGTCCAGCCGGCCTGGAACAGCACCTCGTAAGTCGGCCCGGCCATGCCGTACACCCCCGCGTCGCCCGAGGACACCAGCGCGACTTTCTTCCCTTGGCGCGCGCGGTCGAGGGCCTCGACGGCGCGGTCGAGTTCCTCGGTCATGCCCTTCTTCACGACTTCCTTGCCGTCGAGCAGCTCGGCGACGAGACGGATGTAGGTGGCGTAGCCGATGACCACGTCGGCCTCGGCGATGGCGGCGCGGGCGCGCGCCGTCAGGTGGTCGTGGCTGCCCGGGCCGAGGCCGACGAGCATGATCTTTCCGTTCATTGGGGCATCCTCGCGATGGAGATTGTGGCGTTGCGGCCGTCCGGGCCGCGCAGCTTGTGTTTTTCGATCAAGAGTTGCGACATCCCGGCGCCGGCGGCCAGCAGCGCGGCGGCTTCGGCGACCGAGGGCGTGCCGGTGTGCCGGCGCACGGTTTCCGAGGGATTCGGCACGGCGACCCTTGCCAGATCAGCCGCCGGATAGAAGCGGATCGTCCAGCGGTGCGTGCGGGCGACTTCCTGCATCCCTGTTTCATTCGCCTTGAGGTCGATGGAAGCGACGGCGCGCACGTCGGCGAGCGTCGCGCCGCAGGCGGCGAGCGCCTCGGCGATGCAGCGCGCGATGGTGGCGGCCGGCGTGCCGCGGTCGCAGCCGATGCCCAGTGCGATATTCATGGCCGATACGCCACGCAGCGTCCCGCCAGCCGGGCGGCCATGTCGCCGGGCATGGCGCGCGCGGCGATCCACAGCACGGCGGCGAACGCCTCCGGCGCCACGTCCTCCAGCCGGTCGAACAGGGCGATATTCGCCGGCAGCGGCCCGCCGCGGCCGTTGGCATGCCCGGCCCACCAGTCCCGCGCGCCGTCCTCCTGGACGAGCGCCACGGGCTCGTCGTTCACCATCGCGGCGCTCGCGCGCACCAGCGTGTCGTGATCGGCCTCGATGCGCCAGCCGAATTCGCGGCCGAGCAGATCGACGGCGAGCGTCTGCCGCGCATCCGAGGCCGTGGTCAGCACCGGCGTCGCGCCGAGCGCCGTCGCCAGCCGGCCGGCCAGCGCGTTGGCGCCGCCCAGGTGGCCGGAGAGCACGGGGATGGCGAAGCGGCCGGCCTCGTCGACCACCACCACGGCCGGGTCGTTTTCCTTGTTGCCGAGATGCGGCGCGATCAACCGCACCACGGCGCCAAGGGAGACGACCGCGACGATCGCGTCGAAGGCGGCGAACAGCGCCGGCACCTGGTCGCCGACCTTGCCGGCGTAGCACTGCGCGGCGGAGGTTGCGGCATGGGCCTCGGCGCGGAACTTCTCCGGCGCGAAGAGTTGCGCGCCGGGCAGGGCGGCGACGATGCGGCCCGCCAGCGCGATGCCGTGGCGGGTGATGGCAACGACTGCAACCTTCACGCCGCCTCCTTGCGCTTGCGACAGCCGCGGCGCAACTCGCCGCGCTCACGCTTGGGGTTCTGCACCAGCAGCAGCGACAGGTAGTTCACCGCCTCGCCCTTCAAGCGAGCGACATCGCGCACGATGCGCTCGTCGGGCGCGCCGACCTTCTCGACGAACACCGAGCTCGCCAGCAGCTCGCGCCGCGCCAGCAGATCGATCACCTCGTCCATCAGCGGCTTGACCTTCATCAGCGCCAGGGTGTCGAACTCGTCGAGCAAGTGGTCGATGACCGCCACGCCGTAGGCGGCCGGGATGATGGCGAAGGTTTCGTCCTCCTCAGCCAGCGTTACGCCAGCAGCAGCAGCCGCGGCGGCGAAGGAGGAGACGCCGGGAATGGTCTCGACCTCGACCTCGGGCGCGAGATCGCGCACCGCGCGCGCGAGGTGGCCGAAGGTGGCGAAGGTGGAGGCGTCGCCCTCCACGAGGAACACCAGGTCGCGTCCCTCGGCCAGCAGCGCCGCCGTTTGCGCGGCGGCGCGCGTCCAGGCCTTCGCGAGGATTTCCGCGTCGCGCGTCATCGGGAAGACCAGTTCGACGGCGTCGGCCGGTCGCGCCAGGCCGCCGCGTTCGACGATGGAGAGGGCATAGGACGATTCCTCGGCCTTCTTCACCGGGTAAAGCCAGCGCGCGCCGGAAGTCAGCGCCGTCCAGGCGCGGCGGGTGATGAGTTCGGGGTCGCCGGGGCCGAGGGAGGCGCCGATCAGTTTGCCGTAACGTTTCATGTGCTTTCCTTGGAAACTCGCCGGGCCGCCCCAAGAGTTTCTTGCCCCTTGAGGGGAAAACCGAGCGAAGCGAAGGTTTGCGGGGTGGGCTTATGTGCAGTGACGATCCAGACGGGGTTTTGCGCGGCCAGGCGGTGCAGGTCGAGAATGGGCTGGCTGCGGCTGGCTTGCAATTGCACGACCTCCCATCGGGCGCCCGATTCTTTCAGCGCGGCCGTGGCCGTGGCGAGGTTTTCCAGCGTCACGAAGTTCATCACCAGCCGGCCGCCGGGTTTCAGCCGCGCGAGGGCGAGGCGGATCAGCTCGGCCAGCTCGCCGCCCGAGCCGCCGATGAAGACCGCGTCCGGGTCGGGCCAGCCGTCGAGATGGGCCGGCGCCTTGCCTTCGCATAGCGTGTAATTGCCAACGCGAAATTTCACGGCGTTGGCGCGGGCGATGGCGGCGTCCGCCGCGTTCTTTTCGATGGCCCAGACATGGCCCAAAGGCGCCAGCCGCGCGGCCTCGAGGCCGACGCTGCCGGCGCCGGCGCCGATGTCCCAGGCGACGGCGTCCGGTTTCAGCCGCAGCTTGGCCAGCGACAGCGCACGCGCTTCCTGCTTGGTGATCAGGCCTTTCTCGGGCGTGCGCTGCAGATACTCGACGTCTTCGAGGCCGAAGCGGGGCGCGTTGTCGGCGTCATGCTCCACCAGCACGACGCAGGGCTCGGCGAAGCGCATCCCTGCTGCCGCGGCGACGGGCAGGTCGACATGGACGGCTTCGTCGGGCAGCAGCAGGCGCGCGGCCACCGAGAGCTTCGCGTCGCCATCGACGCCATAGCCGGCTGTCAGCAACGCGCGGGCCAGCCGCGCCGGACCGTTCTCCGGACTGGTGAAGGCGAACACGCGGCGGTTCAGCGCAATCGCCCGCATCAGCGGGTAAAGGCCGTGGCCCGGCGTCGCGCCAAGCTCCCATTCTCCGGCGTCCTTGCCGTGACAGGAGGCGATCGCGATGTCATGCCACGGCTTCTTCCAGTGGGCGCAGGCAATCTGCAACGTGGATGGCGTCGGCAGGATCTCTACGTTCTTGCCCCCGAGCCTGTCGAGCAGGTAGCTGGCGATGCCGTGGCAGAGCGGGTCGCCGGTCGCCAGCACGGCGACGGATTTTCCCTCGGCCAGCGCCGCCTTGATCCACTCCGGCGCTTTGGTCAGTGCGCCGTCCATGTCGCGCACCTCGCAGCCGGCGGCAAGCTGCGGTCCGACCCGTTCCAGCGTGCGGCCGACGCCGATCACAAAGTCGGCGCTGGCGAGACGGCGCCGGGCAGGTTCGGCGAGTCCTTCCCAGCCGTCGTCGAGGATGCCGACGATGGAAACCGTGTTCATTGCGTTTCCTCCTCTTCCACCCGGCAGATGAAATGGCCTTCGAAGTCACAGACCAGCACCGTCAGATGGTAGGGGCCGGGGTACCGGTCCTTCAGGCTGCGGATAGCCTTTTTCGCCAGTTGCTGGTGGAAGGCGACGGCCAGGCCCAGCGTGGCCAGCCGTTCGGCGGCGAAGCGGGCGGTTTCGGCGGCGCGGATTTCCTCGACCAGGTCGTCCGGCGCGCCGACTTCCCGCGCCGACTCGGCGAGGATGTCGCGGTCTATCTCGGCCTTCCAGGCGTGCGTCACCGCGAGACCCTGGCACATCTTGGTCAGCTTGCCGACCATGGCGCCGACAACGATGTTCGGCAGCTTGCGCTTGAGGGCGGTCGCGAACGCCGCCTTGACGAAGTCGCCCATCTGCACGAAACAGGACTCGTCGAGTTCCGGCAACTGCTTCATGGCGAATTTCTCGGTGCGCCCGCCGGTGGTGAACACCACACTGGTCTGGCCCTGCTTCGCGGCCACGTCGATGGCCTGCACGACGCTGGCGCGGAAAGCGGCGGTCGAATAGGGACGCACGATGCCGGTGGTGCCGAGGATGGAAATGCCGCCGAGGATGCCAAGGCGGGCATTCAGCGTTTTTTTGGCCATCGCCTCGCCATCGGGTACCGAGAGGGTGATTTCCAGACCGTCGTGTTCGAGCAGTTCGCCGGCCACGGCGCGCACGTTGTCGGCGATGTTGCGCCGTGGCGCCGGATTGATCGCCGGGCCGCCGACTTCCAGTCCCAGGCCCTCGCGGGTCACGACGCCGACGCCGGCGCCGCCTTTCAGGACGACCTCGCCGGCATGGCGCCTGAGGATGCGCACGTCGGCGGTCAGGCGGGCGCCATGCGTCGCGTCCGGGTCGTCGCCGGCGTCCTTGACGATCACCGCGTGCGCCAGGCCGGCGCTTTCCTCGACCGAACCGTCGATGACGGCGAAGACGGTATCCTGGCCGTTGGGCAGGCGGCAGACCACCGTTTCCGGCACCCTGCCTTGCAGCAGACCGAGCGTGGCGGCGCGGGCCGCCGCCGCCGAACAGGCGCCGGTGGTGAAACCGGTGCGGTTGCCGCGCTTGCGCCGCCCGTCACCCTTGCGGATCTTGTCCGGCGTCATGCCGCCTTTTTCTGCTCGGCTTCGGCCAGCGACAGCAGCGCGTGAATGGCCGCGACCACCAGGGTCGAGCCGCCCTTGCGGCCCCGGATGGCGATCCAGGGCACCTCGTCGATGGCCATCATCGCCTCCTTGGATTCGGCGGCGGAAACGAAGCCCACGGGCATCGCCAGCACCAGTGCCGGACGCACGCCCTCCTCGCGGATCAGACGCGCCAGTTCGAGCAGCGCGGTTGGCGCGTTGCCGATGCCGACGATGGCGCCGTCGAGCGTGCCCAGCCGTTGCGCCTTCTTCATCGCCTGCACCGCGCGCGTACCGCCCTCGGCCTGCGCGGCCGTAATGACATCGGCGTCCGAGATATGGTGGTGCGTCGTCAGGCCGAAGTGCTTCAGGCGCGGCTTGGAAAGGCCGACACAGATCATCTCGACATCGGCGACGACGGGCGTGCCGCCCTTGAGCACGGCCGCCATGCCGGCAGGCAGCGCCTCCGGATGAAAGGCGGTCAGGCCGTTCATCTCGAAGTCCGCGCTGGCGTGGATCATGCGACGCACCAGCGGCCACTGTTCGGCGGTATAGGCGTGCGGCCCGGCCTCGGCGTCGATGATGGCGAAGGAGTCGTGTTCGATGGCCCGCCCGGCGGCGGTCAATTGTTCCGTGACGGTGTTGGCGCTCATGCGATGGGGGTCTCCAGCTCAGGAATGCTTGTGGGAACAGCCATACGGCCATGCCCATGGGTGGCCGTATGGCTGTGATCGTGCAGATGTTCCTCCGCCGCCGCCTCGCGGTACTTGCAGCCGTCGCATTCGAGCATGCGTCCCTCGGGCAGTTCGTCGCCCGCCACCTTCTGGTCGAGCAGGGCGAAGATGCCGGGATCGAAACCGAAATGCGTGCCGAGCGCGAAGGCGATGTGCGGATACTGCTGCCGCAGGCGTTCCACCTGCGCCTGGATGCGTTCGATCAGCACGCCGGTAAAAAGATAAACGGGGACGATGCAGATCTGCGTCATGCCGAGCCTGGCCTGGCGCTGCACGACGCTTTCCAGGCGCGGCCAGGTGACGCCCGTGAAGGCGAGATCCACCAGTTCGTGATCGTTGGCTTCGTATAGCCAGCGCGCCATCTTCGCCAGTTCGCCGTTGGCGCCGGCATCCGAGGAGCCGCGGCCGAGCAGGATGACGCCGGTCGTTTGCGGATCGGGCATCGCCAGGCCTTTCATCAGGCGTTCCAGCTGGCCTTGCAGCACGGCGAAGATTTCGCGCCCCATGCCGAGATGGCGCGTGACGCCGAATTCGACCCGCGGGTACCGCGTTCGGGCGCGCTCTATGGCCGCCGGCAGTTCCATCTTGACGTGGCCGGCGGCATTGAGGATGAAGGGAATGACCAGCACTTTCCTCGCGTCCCGCGCGGCGCGGTCGAGGCCCTCGTCGAGCAGCACCTCGGCATGCTCGATGAAGCAGACCTCGATGCGCCAATCGGGATGTTGTTCGCGCCATTGCGCGGCGAAATTGATGGTTTCGGTGTTGCCTTCGCGGCCGCGCGAGCCGTGGCCAACCAGCAGGATGCCGGTGTCGTTAACCATGGGTTGTCTCCGTTGCCTTGCGAAAGCGATGCGCGAAGGCGGGGTCGTAGAGTTTCGAACGCGCCAGGCTCGGCCAGTCGGCCGCGCCCAACGCGGGACTGGCGACGATCATCGCCTGGCTGGCGATCTTTTCCGCCTGGCACTTCTGCTTGATGTCGGCGAGCGTGCCGCGCACGATCTTCTCCGCGCCGGGCCAGCTCGCCTTCTGCACGACGAGGATGGGCGCGTCCTCGGGCCAGCCGGCGGCACGCAAGGCCGCCTGCACTTCGTGCAGCAAGGTGATCGAGAGGAAGACGCACAGCGTGGTCCGGTGCGCGGCGAGTGCGGCGAGGTCTTCGCCCGGCGGCATCGGCGTGCGGCCGGCGACGCGCGTCAGGATCACCGTCTGCGTCACCTCGGGGAGCGTCAGCGTCTCGCCCGCCGCCGCCGTCGCCGCCATGGCCGACGACACGCCGGGCACCACGGCCCAGCGGATGCCCGCCGCCGTCAGCGGCCGGGTCATCTCGACCAGCGCGCCGTAGAGGCCGGGGTCGCCGGTCTGCAGGCGCACGACGGTTTCGTGCCGCGCCGCGCGTTCGATCAGCCAGGCCGTCATCTCTTCGAGCGTCATGTCCTTCGAGTCGCGGATCTCGCAACCCGCGGGGGCATGCAGCGTCGCCGCGCGGTCGACCAGCGAGCCGGCGTAGAGGATGGCGCCGGCCGCTTCGAGCAGCCGGCGTCCCTTGACGGTGATCAGGTCCGGGTCGCCGGGGCCGGCGCCGACGAACCAGACCTGTCCGGGCCGCTCAGGCCGCATGGGCCTCGTACAGACGCCGCTCGAGCAGCGCCGAACCCTTGAGACCGCGCAGGGACTTGGCGGCAGCCAGCACGGCGAGATCGATCAGGGGCTCGACGAGAATCACGCCCAGATAGGCCAGGCCGAAGCTGCCGACTTCGGCGAGATTTTCCGCGCCGAAACCCTGACCATAGAAGGCCCAGAACGCGACCCAGGCGACGATGCCGCCCTGGTAGGCCGCCGAGAGCTTGAGCACCTGCGCGTAGCCCAGGTCTACATACGCGGTCTGCTCCGGAATGACCCGCTTGGCCAACAAATGCAAGACGAACAGCGGCGCCAGCAGCGTGGTGAGGTTCATGCCGTATTGCGGCAGGTCGGTCGGCGCGAAGAGCAGGCCCTGTGCCAACAGCCCACCAGCCAGGCCAAGCGCGGCAGGAGCCAGACCAAACAAGAGGTATAGGGTCGTACCGAGAATCAGATGGACTTCCGATACGCCAACCGGCCGATGCGGGAGTAATTCAAAAAAACAGAATGTCAGCAGCGTCGTCGTCACGACACGCAACATCAGCGTGCCTGCTGCAGTGTTCTTGCAGATCGACCTAAAGGCGGTTTGCAAAGCAAGGCCGGAAACAAGGGCAGCCGTGCCATAACTAAACGTGATTTTTGCGGCGTCGACCACGCCTGGTTCGATATGCATATTCATCTCCTTGGCAATAGATACAGCACGGCGTCAAACCACGGCCAAGGATATTCAGCAAAACAGCGAACTTACCGCCAGCCTAGCCCTCACCCCGGGGTTCAACGCATCCATGTCCGGGCCGGTCTTCTGGCTTGCCATCGATCTTCTCTGCGCCTTCCCATGTCGTTGCACAGTGGCTATGGCAGAGTCGTCAGGCTTACAGCAGCGGGGGCTGCGCCGGAATGACTGGTTGCCCAGTGTCACCGGCTTCCCGTTTCACTCAACCACGAAATCGTGATTGAGTACCCAAGACAGCCTCAGTATACGTCAAACGGTGTCAAGATCGGACTCTCTCTCGAACCCCGACATTCACCTTTGCACTGGAGTTGCCGGCAGCCCCGACAAGTTCAGCCGGCTGCCGGCAATGAAGCTGGCGCCGAGCAGCAGGATGACGCCGGCGCCAAGCATCAGCTCCTTGCCTTCGTACCATTGCGCGACGTCGGTGCGCAGCCAGCGTGCCAGGCCGAAGCCGGCCACGACGAAGCTGATCGCCGCCACCATCAGGCCCATGACGCGCGAGGCGATGCGCGCGCGGCGGTCGGCGCGGCGCAGCAGGCGCGCGATCCACAGGCCGTTGGCGCCGTCCGCCAGCAGCATGCCGGCGGTGAAGGTCAGGCCCAGCATCAGGGTGTGGGCGACGCCGCCGTGCTGGGTGGCGGTGACGGCAAACAGCGCGGCCTGGCTCAGGGTGTCGAAGGACAGCGCGAACAGCGCGCCGACCGCGGCAATCGCCAGCGGGTGCGAGGTGGCCTGCAGGCGGCGCAGCAGGCCGGCCTTGATGCCGATGGTGGCGACCATGGCGCCGGCCGGCGCGGTCAGCACTGCGCGCAGGTTGAGTATGCCGAGCAGGGTCAGGAAACCGATTGAAATCCAGGTGCCGAGGTCCTCCATCCAGACCGGCACCTGCCAGGCGCTCGACGCCAGGCCGACGCCGAGCGCGATCAGCATGACCACGGCGCCATGGCCCAGCGAAAACAGCGAGCCGCACCAGCGCGCGCGCGCCGGGGCCAGGCGCAGGTTGTGGCGGGTCAGACCGTCGATGGTGGCGAGGTGGTCGGCGTCGAGGCCGTGCTTGGCGCCGAGGACAAAAACCAGGGCGAGCAGGGCGATCCATTCGTTGGGCAATTCCATCGGCGCTGACCTTTCCTTGGACGATATGAAGTCTAGTGAAAACTTCATACAAAATCCATGCCGAGCCGCCGAGGCACAATAAACGCTGCATAAACATGCAGTTGATAAAGTCGTTGAACGATTCGGCGGTTAGCGGCTAAGCAGTGATCGGCGGCCGCTATCCGCCACCGCAAGAGTCGGCGCTGGTGCCACGGCGCGCCGCGGATTTGGCCTGCAAACAGCCGCAGGACGCGGCGAGGCATGCAGGGCAATCGCATGAATGCCAACGTCGTGGACGGCTGAAATAGTCGTTTACGATCAATGGATTGCGAGGGGGCTGTTCACAGGGGATTGATTTGTGTAGTTTTCTGTCTTTTTGGGGTGCCCCAT
>JAPTVL010000237.1 GCA_028065725.1 Betaproteobacteria bacterium | reverse complement strand
GAACCGAAATGGTGATGCCGGGGGACAACGTGGCGATGACGGTGCGGCTGATTGCGCCGATCGCGATGGAAGAGGGTCTGCGTTTCGCCATCCGTGAAGGCGGTCGTACCGTCGGCGCCGGTGTCGTCGCCAAGGTCATCGAATAACTATTGTTGCAATACAGCGAAAAGGGCGATAAAATCTCACCCTTTCGCGATTTGCGACCTCGCTCTTTAAGGATTTGTAATGCAAAGCCAGAAGATACGCATCCGTCTCAAGGCATTCGACTATCGCCTGATTGATCAGTCGGCGCTTGAAATCGTAGAAACGGCGAAGCGCACTGGCGCAGTCGTGCGCGGCCCGGTGCCGTTGCCGACGCGCATTGAACGCTTCGACGTATTGCGGTCACCACACGTCAACAAGACTTCGCGGGACCAATTCGAGATTCGCACCCATTTGCGCCTGATGGACATCATCGATCCGACCGACAAAACGGTGGACGCGCTGATGAAGCTGGATCTTCCGGCTGGCGTGGATGTCGAGATCAAGCTGCAATAATTTTTCAGTAGCAGGGGCTCCGACTTTTTCGGAGCCTGTCGCGGTGACATTTGTCGCTGATTTTTGAAAGTGGGCCCGGCCAATCGTAGCTGGGGTTTAGGAGAATAAAATGAGTCTAGGCCTTGTTGGACGCAAGGTTGGCATGACGCGTGTTTTCGCCGAGGATGGTTCTTCCATTCCGGTGACAGTGCTCGATGTGTCGAATAATCGCGTCACACAAATCAAGACACCTGAGGTGGATGGCTATTCCGCCGTTCAGGTGACCTTTGGCAAGCGTCGCGCAAGTCGGGTCAGCAAGCCGGCGGCGGGACATCTCGCCAAGGCCGGCGTCGAAGCCGGTGAAATTCTGAGGGAATTCCGCGTTGCACCGGATCAACTCGCCGGATTCAAGCCGGGTGACGTGATCGCGGCAAGCATATTCAGCGTCGGACAGAAAGTCGACGTGAGCGGTACCTCAATCGGCAAGGGTTTTGCCGGCGCAATCACCCGCCACCATTTTTCGTCGAACCGCGCTTCGCACGGCAATTCCTTGTCGCACAACTCGGCGGGATCGATCGGCATGGCGCAGGACCCGGGCCGCGTGTTTCCCGGTAAGCGCATGGCCGGGCATCTCGGCGATGTCGCGCGTACGACGCAGAATCTCGAAGTGGTTCGCATCGACGAGGCGCGCCAACTCCTGCTGGTCAGGGGTGCGGTGCCTGGCGCCAAGGGGGGTGATGTGGTTGTCGCCCCGGCCGTCAAGGCATCCAACTGAGCGGGGATGACATGGAACTCAAATTAATCAACGCCCAGGGTCAGGCAGCATCAACTGTGACGGCTTCCGATGCGCTGTTCGGTCGTGACTTCAATGAGGCACTGGTGCATCAGGTCGTGGTCGCCTATCAGGCCAACGCCCGCGCCGGTAATCGCAAACAGAAGGATCGCGAAGAGGTGCATCACAGCACCAAGAAGCCGTTCCGCCAGAAGGGTACCGGCCGTGCTCGTGCTGGTATGACTTCTTCGCCTATTTGGCGTGGCGGCGGCCGGATTTTTCCGAACACGCCCGAAGAAAACTTTACCCAGAAGGTCAATCGCAAGATGTATCGCGCCGGTCTGGCAGCGATTCTGTCCCAGCTGGCCCGCGAAGACAGGCTGGTGGTGATTGACGATTTCACCATGGAAGCGCCGAAGACCCGTCTCTTTGCACAGAAGCTCAAGGACATGGGCCTCGGCTTGGACTCCGTGCTGCTGGTGACCGACAGTCTGGACGACAATCTGGCGCTGGCTTCGCGCAATCTGCCGAATGTGCTGGTGCTGGAAGCGCAGCAGGCTGATCCGGTATCCCTGGTGCGTTTCCCCAAGGTGATTTTCACCAAGGGCGCCGTGGCCAAGATCGAGGAGATGCTGGCATGAGCAAGAACTTCAATCCGGAACGTTTGCTGCAAGTGCTGGTAGCCCCGCAAATTTCCGAAAAGGCTACCTATATTGCCGACAAGAACGAGCAGGTCGTGTTCATCGTGACTCCCGACGCGACCAAGCCTGAAGTCAAGGCGGCCGTCGAAATGTTGTTCAAGGTCGAGGTCAAGTCGGTTCAGATCGCCAACCTGAAGGGCAAGATCAAGCGCGCCGGACGCAACATTGGCCGCCGTAGCGACATCCGGAAGGCATTTGTCTGCCTCAAGCCCGGTCAGGAAATCAATTTTGCGGAAGGGGGGGCTGCTTAAATGGCTCTCGTAAAAGTCAAGCCGACCTCGCCTGGTCGTCGTGCCGTCGTCAAGGTTGTCAACCCGAATCTGCACAAGGGTCGTCCGCACGACAAGCTCGTCGAATCGAAGACCCGGACCGCGGGGCGCAACGCTCACGGCCACATCACCACGCGCCACATGGGCGGCGGCCACAAGAAGCTTTATCGTGTAATCGATTTCCGTCGCGACAAGGATGGGATTCCGGGCAAAGTCGAGAATCTTCAGTACGACCCGAATCGTTCGGCCAATATCGCCCTGGTGCTTTACGCTGACGGCGAGCGCCGCTACATTATCGCCACCAAGGGCATGGTCGTCGGTCAGGCGGTCATCAGCGGTCCGGAGGCTCCGATCAAGCCGGGCAATACCTTGCCGATTCGCAGCATACCTGTCGGTACCACGATCCACTGCGTCGAAATGATGCCGGGCAAGGGTGCGCAGATTGCGCGTTCTGCGGGCACGTCTGCCCAGCTTCTGGCGCGCGAAGGCATCTACGCTCAGGTACGGTTGCGTTCCGGAGAGATCCGTCGCATCCATGTCGAGTGTCGCGCGACGATCGGCGAAGTCGGAAACGAAGAGCACAGTCTGCGCAAGATCGGCAAGGCCGGTGCAATGCGTTGGCGCGGCATTCGTCCGACGGTTCGCGGCGTGGCGATGAACCCTGTTGATCACCCGCATGGTGGTGGCGAGGGCCGTACCGGCGAGGGGCGCGTTCCTGTCAGTCCCTGGGGTCAGCCGACCAAGGGCTATCGCACTCGTAACAACAAGCGCACGGACGTCATGATTGTCCAGCGCAGGCCGAAAGGTAAGAGGTAAGACATGGCACGTTCTATCAAGAAGGGCCCGTTTATCGACGCTCACCTGCTGAAGCGGGTGGATGCAGCGCGCGCCTCTAACGACAAGCGCCCGATCAAGACCTGGTCGCGTCGCTCGACCATTCTTCCGGACTTCGTGGGATTGACCATCGCCGTGCACAACGGCAAGCAGCATATTCCGGTCTACGTGTCGGAAAACATGGTCGGTCACAAGCTTGGTGAGTTCGCTCTGACGCGAACCTTCAAGGGCCACACGGGCGGCAAGAAAGCCGCCGCGAAGAAGTAAGGAGCGATGATGGAAACCAACGCAAACTTGCGCGGTGTTCGACTGTCGCCGCAAAAAGGCCGCCTTGTGGCGGATCTGGTGCGCGGCAAGCCGGTGGATCAGGCGCTCAGCATTCTGGCATTCTCCCCAAAAAAGGGCGCGGGAATCATCAAGAAGGTTCTTGAGTCGGCGATCGCCAACGCAGAACACAATGATGGTGCCGACATCGATGCGCTCAAGATTACGCGGATTTATGTCGAAAAGGGCACCGTGCTAAAGCGCTTTACGGCGCGAGCCAAGGGACGCGGCAACCGCATCCTCAAGCCTACCTGTCACATCTTCGTGACCGTCGGCGATTAAGGGGGACACATGGGACAGAAGATTCATCCGACCGGCTTTCGTCTTTCGGTCACACGCAACTGGACTTCGCGCTGGTACGCCAGCAGCAAGACTTTCCCGCAGATGCTCAAGGAAGACATTGAGGTCCGCGATTACCTGAAAAAGAAGCTGGCTCACGCATCTGTGGGCCGTGTCGTGATCGAGCGCCCGGCCAAGAACGCACGGGTTACCGTTTACAGCGCTCGGCCCGGGGTCGTCATTGGCAAGAAGGGTGAGGATATCGAACACCTGAAGGCCGAACTCCAGCGCAAGATGGGCGTGCCGGTGCATGTCAATATCGAAGAGATCCGCAAGCCGGAAATCGACGCCCAGCTGATCGCCGATTCGATCGCCCAGCAGCTCGAGAAGCGCATCATGTTCCGGCGCGCCATGAAGCGTGCAATGCAGAACGCAATGCGTCTCGGTGCACAGGGCATCAAGATCATGAGTTCCGGTCGACTGAATGGCGCCGAGATTGCGCGCCGGGAGTGGTATCGCGAAGGCCGCGTGCCTTTGCATACCTTGCGTGCCGATATCGATTACGGCACTTCGGAAGCCAAGACAACCTACGGCATCATCGGTATCAAGGTTTGGGTATTCAAGGGCGAGATCCTGTCGCGCAGCGATGCGCTATTGGCCGCTCCCGAACCGGTGGTTGATGACTCGCGCAAGCCGCGTCGCGGACCCGGCAAGCCGCGGACCGAAGGTGAGGGCGAAGCCAAGCCAGCTCGCCGCACTCCGGCCAAGAAGGCTGAAGAATCCAAGCCGGAAGGCGTTGCCGCCGCGCCCAAAGCACCCGTCAAGCGTATTCGCAAGGCTCCGGCAAAAGCCGAGGGCGTTGCCGATGGCGCAGCGAAAGAAGGCAAGGAGTAAAACATGCTGCAACCTGCCCGCAGAAAATACCGCAAGGAACAGAAGGGTCGCAATACCGGACTCGCAACCAGGGGCGCCAAGGTGAGCTTTGGCGAGTACGGCCTCAAGGCAATCGGTCGTGGTCGCCTTACCGCGCGCCAGATCGAGGCAGCACGCCGTGCCATGACCCGACATATCAAACGCGGCGGTCGTATCTGGATCCGCATTTTCCCGGACAAGCCGATTTCGAAAAAGCCGCTTGAAGTGCGTATGGGTAACGGCAAGGGCTCACCGGAGTACTGGGTCGCCGAGATTCAGCCGGGCAAGGTGCTCTACGAGATGGACGGCGTGGATGAGACGCTGGCGCGCGAGGCGTTCCGGCTTGCCGCCGCCAAGCTGCCGCTCGAGACCACGTTCGTTACCCGCCATTTGGGATAGGTCATGAAAACAACTGAACTGAGAGCAAAAAACGCCGAGGATCTGCAAAAGGAGCTGCTGGAATTGCGCAAGGCGCAATTCGGCCTGCGCATGCAGGTAGCGACGCAGCAACTGACGAATACCAGCCAGATCGGCAAGGTACGCAAGGATATCGCGCGCATCAAAACCATACAGCGTGAGAAGGCGGTGGCGAAATGACGGATGCAACAACCCAAACCGTGCGGCGCACCCTCCAGGGTCGCGTTGTATCGGACAAGATGCAGAAGACCGTGACGGTGCTGGTCGAACGTAAGGTCAAGCACCCGGTGATCGGCAAGATCATGACGCGTTCGAAAAAGTACCATGCCCACGTTGAGGGTCTGGAGACTGTTTCAGGCGACCTCGTGCAAATCGAGGAGTGCGCGCCGATATCGAAGACCAAGGCGTGGCGTGTCGCGAAGGTTGTCGAGAAGGCCCGCATCGTCTGATCGTGCGACCCGGATTCCAGGTTGCACGGGATTGAAATAGTAGTTGACAACAGGGTGGCGGGATGTAGAATCTCGCCTCTTTGCTCCGTCGGGCTAGTAACTTTTCCCGGCATCCCAGCCCCTAGCGGGCTCCAAGACTGATCGCGATGATTCAATCATTCGCGGATTAAGTTGGAGATGAAAAAATGATTCAAATGCAGTCTCTGCTGGATGTCGCCGACAACACCGGTGCGCGCTCGGTTATGTGCATCAAGGTGCTTGGCGGCTCCAAACGCCGTTATGCCGGCATTGGTGATGTCATCAAGGTCAGCATCAAGGATGCCGCCCCGCGTGGTCGCGTCAAGAAAGGCGAAGTCTACAGCGCAGTGGTGGTGCGTACCGCCAAGGGCGTGCGTCGTTCCGACGGCTCGCTCATCAAGTTCGATGGCAATGCAGCAGTGTTGCTGAACAACAAGCTGGAACCGATCGGCACGCGTATCTTCGGCCCGGTAACGCGCGAATTGCGCACCG
Source organism: Betaproteobacteria bacterium (assembly GCA_028065725.1). The sequence goes on along the minus strand of JAPTVL010000237.1, from coordinate 109,767 downwards.
AGCGATTCATGAAGATCGTCTCGTTGGCTCCCGAGGTTCTTTGAACCAGCAATCGAGGACTCGATCATGAACAAGATTCGCAAAGGTGACGACGTGGTCGTTACCACAGGAAAAGACAAGGGCAAGCGCGGCGTCGTGCTGAGTTGCCTTGACGCCGATCGCCTGCTCGTCGAGGGCATCAACCGCGTCAAGAAGCACACCAAGCCCAACCCGCTAAAGGGTAATCAGGGCGGCATTGTCGAGAAGGAAATGCCGATCAATATCTCCAATGTGGCGCTATTCAATCCGGCCACCCAGAAAGCGGATCGTATCGGCTTCAAGCAACTCGACGACGGCCGCAAGGTCAGGGTGTTCAAGTCGAACGGCGAAGTTGTTGACGCGTAAGGATAATTTATGGCGCGCTTGCAGGAATACTACAAACAGTCGGTGGTCCCAGAGCTTCTTCAAAAGTTCGGTTACAAGTCCATCATGGAAGTTCCGCGTATTACCAAGATCACCCTGAATATGGGTGTCGGTGAGGCGGTCGGCGACAAGAAGGTGCTGGATCACGCCGTCAGTGACATGACCAAAATTGCAGGTCAAAAGCCGGTGGTCACCAAGGCACGCAAGGCCATCGCCGGTTTCAAGATTCGCGAAGGTTATCCGATCGGCTGCATGCTGACGCTGCGCGGAAACCAGATGTACGAGTTCCTTGATCGCCTGGTAACGATCGCCATGCCGCGTATCCGTGACTTTCGCGGTATATCGGGCAAGGGTTTCGACGGGCGGGGCAATTACAACGTAGGGGTAAAAGAGCAGATCATTTTCCCCGAAATTGAGTACGACAAAATCGATGCGTTGCGTGGCATGAATATCAGTATCACCACCACCGCGAAAAACGACGAGGAAGCGAAGGCGCTTCTCGCCGCATTCAAGTTCCCCTTCAAGAACTGAGGGACGTATGGCGAAACTAGCTCTTATGAACCGCGAAGAAAAGCGCGCAAAAACGGTTGCGAAGTATGCGGCCCGGCGCACTGAACTTTTTGCTGTGATCAACAACGTCAATCTGTCGGATGAAGAGCGCATGGATGCGCGTCTGAAACTCCAGCAGTTGCCTCGCAATGCGAGTCCGTCCAGGCAGCGTAATCGTTGCGCCTTGACCGGGCGTCCGCGCGGCGTGTTCCGCAAGTTCGGGCTGTGCCGCAACAAGCTGCGCGAGATTGCCATGCGCGGCGAAGTGCCTGGCATGACCAAGGCAAGCTGGTAAGGAGAGCGATATGAGCATGACTGATCCGGTTGCCGACATGTTGACCCGCATCCGCAACGCGCAGATGGCGGAAAAACTGTCCGTCTCCATGCCTTCCTCCAAGCTCAAGGTGGCGATCGCCAAGGTGCTTAAGGACGAAGGTTATATCGATGATTTCGCCATTCGCGAGAACGGCGCCAAGCCTGAACTCGATGTGGCGCTCAAATACTACGCCGGACGTCCGGTAATCGAGCGCATCGAACGAGTTTCCAAACCAGGCCTGCGTGTCTACAAGGGCAAGGACGATCTGCCGCGTGTCATGAACGGTCTCGGTGTTGCCATTGTCTCCACGCCCAAGGGTGTGATGACCGACCGCCGCGCGCGGGCAGGCAACATGGGCGGCGAAGTTCTCTGCATCGTCGCCTAAGGAGTTATTGTCATGTCACGTATTGCAAAATATCCAGTTGAAGTGCCGAAGGGTGTCGAGGTGACGTTGACCGCTACTGAAGTGGCAGTCAAGGGACCGCTGGGAACCTTGAAGCAGTTCATGCTGCCGGCGGTAACCATCGAAAGAGATGGCGAACAGCTGCAGTGTCGCGCCGTCGAGGGAGCTCCCAATGCCGGTGCGATGTCCGGCACGATGCGCGCATTGCTGAATAACATGGTGACCGGTGTAACCAAGGGCTTTCAGAAGAAGCTGACCCTGGTTGGCGTCGGTTATCGTGCACAGGCTCAGGGAGCCAAGCTGAATCTCACGCTTGGTTTTTCTCATCCGGTGGTGCACGACATGCCGGAAGGCATCAAGGTAGAGACGCCGACCCAGACGGAGATCCTGATCAAGGGGATCGACAAGCAGGTGGTTGGTCAGGTGGCCGCTGAAGTGCGTGCCTACCGTTCCCCGGAGCCCTACAAGGGCAAGGGTGTCCGGTATGCCGACGAGGTGGTTGTCATCAAGGAAACCAAGAAGAAATAACCGAGGCGCTGAATCATGGAAAAGAAACAGGCTCGTCTGCGCAGGGCGCGCAAAACCCGCGCCAAGATTGCGGAGCTCAAAGTGGTGCGCCTCGCGGTGCATCGCAGCAACTTGCATATCTCGGCCCAGATTTTCTCAGGCTGCGGCACCAAGGTACTCGCCGCCGCTTCGACCATGGAGCCGGAAGTTCGGAGCCAGGTGCCGAACGGTGGCAACGTCAACGCCGCCAAGACGGTGGGCAAACTCATCGCCGAGCGGGCCAAAGCGGCCGGCATCGAGCAGGTTGCTTTCGACCGCTCCGGTTTTCACTACCACGGCCGCGTCAAGGCGCTGGCTGAAGCCGCCCGTGAGGGCGGTCTCAAGTTCTAAGCGAGACGGACATGGCTAAACCGCAAGGCAGGAAACAGCAGCAGGCCCAGGAAGAGCGCGATGACGGCATGCGCGAAAAGATGGTGTCCATCAATCGCGTAACCAAGGTGGTGAAGGGCGGCCGGATTCTCGGTTTTGCCGCGCTGACCGTGGTGGGCGATGGCGATGGCGGCATCGGCATGGGCAAGGGCAAGTCCCGGGAAGTGCCGGTCGCCGTGCAAAAGGCGATGGAAGAGGCGCGGCGCAAGATGGCCAAGATCAGCCTGAAGGATGGCACCCTGCACCATACGGTCAAGGGCCGGCATGGAGCCACCACGGTGCTGATGTCTCCCGCATCCCCTGGTACCGGCGTCATCGCCGGCGGTCCGATGCGTGCCGTGTTCGAAGTGATGGGCATTACCGACGTCGTGGCCAAGACCATTGGCTCGACCAATCCATACAACGTGGTACGTGCAACATTGCATGGCCTGTTGGCCATGAGCACCCCGGCCGAGATCGCTGCCAAGCGCGGCAAGGCTGTTGCCGAGATTATGGAGTAAGCCATGGCTGACAAAACGATCAAGGTCACACTGGTAAAGAGTGTCATCGGCACCAAGCAGGATCATCGCGCGACGGTTCGCGGGCTTGGTCTGAAGAGGGTTAACAGTTCGGCAGTGCTGGAGGATACGCCGGCAGTGCGCGGCATGATCCGCAAAGTGGCCTATCTGCTGAAGTGCGAAGGCTAAGGGGATATCGATGAGCATGGAATTGAACAACCTTAAACCGGGCGCCGGCTCCAAGCACGCTTCCAAGCGTGTCGGACGCGGCATCGGCAGCGGCCTGGGCAAGACTGCCGGTCGCGGACATAAGGGCCAGAAGTCGCGTGCCGGCGGATTCCACAAGGTCGGTTTCGAGGGTGGCCAGATGCCGCTGCAACGTCGTTTGCCGAAGCGCGGATTCGTTTCCCTGACGGCAAGCCGCAATGTCGAGGTGCGCCTGTCCGAGTTGGACAAGCTGCCGGTTGAGGAAGTCGATTTGCTGGTTTTGAAGCAGGCTGGCGTGATCGCCGGTGATGCGCTGTCGGCCAAGGTGATCCTGTCGGGCAAGCTCAATCGCAAGATCGCACTCAAGGGTGTCGGTGCGACCAAGGGCGCCCGTGCTGCAATCGAAGCGGCCGGCGGCTCGGTTGCGGACATTGCCGCTGCCTGATAGCGAATAGGGACGGATCACGTGGCTAGCCCCCAGGCAGCAGCTCTCGGCAAAACCGGCAAATTCGGCGACCTCTGGCGCCGACTGTGGTTTCTGCTGGGCGCGCTGGTTGTTTTCCGGATCGGTGCACATATTCCCGTGCCGGGGATCGATCCCGTAAAACTGGCCGAGTTGTTCCAGGGTCAGCAGGGCGGCATACTTGGCGTCTTCAACCTGTTTTCCGGCGGCGCCCTGTCGCGTTTTACCCTGTTCGCGCTGGGCATCATGCCTTACATTTCGGCGTCGATCATCATGCAGCTCATGACGGTCGCAGTGCCGACTCTCGAGGCGCTGAAAAAAGAGGGTGAGGCGGGGCGGCGCAAGATTACCCAATACACGCGCTATGGTACCGTTGGCCTGGCCCTGTTTCAGGGTCTGGGCATGGCCATCGCCCTTGAGTCGCAGGCCGGGCTGGTGCTCGATCCAGGCCTCATGTTCCGCTTCGTTACCGTGCTTACCCTGCTCACCGGGACGATGTTCCTGATGTGGCTGGGCGAGCAGATCACCGAGCGCGGTCTGGGCAACGGCATTTCGATCATCATTTTTGCCGGCATTGCTGCAGGCTTGCCGAGTGCCCTTGGCGGGCTGTTTGAACTGGTGCGTACCGGTGCGATGCATGCCCTGTCGGCATTGTTCATTTGCGGTGTGGCGGTTCTGGTCACGGGCTTCGTGGTGTTTGTGGAAAAAGGCCAGCGCAAGATTCTGGTGAACTATGCCAAGCGGCAGGTCGGCAACAAGGTCTACGGCGGCCAGAGTTCGCATCTGCCCCTGAAGCTGAACATGTCGGGTGTGATTCCGCCGATCTTTGCGTCCTCGATCATCCTCTTTCCCGCCACCGCGGCCGGATGGTTTGGCGCTGGCGAAGGCATGACCTGGCTCAAGGACATTGCCGCGACGATTTCGCCGGGGCAGCCGATATATGTGATGCTCTACGCTGCCGCAATCGTGTTTTTCTGCTTCTTCTATACCGCGCTGGTATTCAATTCCAAGGAGACGGCGGACAACCTGAAGAAGAGCGGTGCGTTCGTCCCCGGCATTCGTCCCGGCGATCAGACCGCGCGCTACATCGACAAGATTCTGACCCGCCTGACGCTGGCTGGCGCCATCTACATCACGGCAGTCTGTCTGTTGCCCGAGTTCCTGATCCTGAAGTGGAATGTGCCGTTTTACTTCGGCGGCACCAGTCTCTTGATTATCGTAGTGGTGACAATGGACTTCATGTCGCAGGTTCAGGCTTATGTCATGTCGCATCAGTATGAAAGTCTTCTGAAAAAGGCCAACTTCAAAGGGGCCGGTTTCCCGGCTCGTTGAAACATGTCGAAGGAAGATGTAATTGAAATGCAGGGAGAGGTCGTCGAGAATCTCCCGAATGCCACGTTCCGCATCAAGCTTGAGAACGGGCATGTTGTTCTTGGCCATATCTCCGGGAAAATGCGCATGCACTACATTCGCATTCTTCCAGGTGACAAGGTTACCGTGCAGCTCACGCCCTATGACCTTACCAAAGGTCGCATCGTGTTCCGCGCCAAGTAGTTAGGCAATATTTCCGGAGAACTCCAATGAAAGTTCTGGCTTCGGTCAAACGTATCTGTCGCAATTGCAAAGTCATCCGCCGCAAGGGCGTGGTGAGGATCATCTGTACCGATCCGCGCCACAAGCAGCGTCAGGGTTGATAGAGCGTTGCAGATCAGATACAATCTATGGTTTCGCGTTTTTCAGCTAGCCCACCACACCGCATTAATAACGGCGACGAACAGGTAAGCACATGGCTCGTATAGCAGGCGTCAACATCCCGAATCACCAGCACGCGGAGATCGCACTGACGGCGATCTATGGCATTGGCCGCACCCGTGCGCGGAAAATCTGCGACGCCGTCGGCGTCAAGCGTTCGGCCAAGATCAAGGAACTCACGGATAGCGAGATGGATCGCCTGCGTGAAGAGGTGGGCAGGTTCACCGTTGAAGGCGATCTACGCCGTGAAACGACGATGAACATCAAGCGCCTCATGGACCTTGGCTGCTATCGCGGCGTACGTCATCGTCGCGGCCTGCCAGTGCGCGGCCAGCGCACCCGCACCAACGCGCGTACCCGCAAGGGACCGCGCAAGGCGATTTCGATGGGCAAGAAGTAAACCAGGAACCATTACATGGCTAAGACCGCAACCAAAGTTCGCAAGAAGGTCAAGAAGAACGTCGCCGAAGGTATCGCGCACGTTCATGCTTCCTTCAATAACACCATCATCACGATTACCGATCGTCAGGGCAATGCCCTGTCGTGGGCTACCTCCGGCGGCGCCGGCTTCAAGGGTTCGCGCAAGTCGACGCCTTTCGCCGCGCAGATCGCTGCCGAAGCCGCAGGCAAGGCAGCGCAGGAGTGTGGTGTCAAGAATCTCGAAGTTCGCATCAAGGGCCCCGGCCCCGGACGTGAGTCAGCGGTTCGTGCGCTCAACGCACTCGGCATGAAGATCACCAGCATCACCGACATTACCCCGATTCCCCACAACGGATGCCGGCCGCCCAAGCGCCGCCGCATCTAAGGCAATAAGGATACGACACCATGGCCCGCAACCTAGATGCCAAGTGCCGCCAGTGCCGCCGCGAGGGCGAGAAGCTCTTCCTCAAAGGCGAAAAGTGTTTCACTGACAAATGTTCCGTTGAACGCCGCGCCTACGCGCCGGGTCAGCATGGCCAGAAGTCCGGCCAGCGCCTTTCCGGTTACGGCACGCAACTGCGTGAAAAGCAGAAGATTCGCCGCATCTACGGCGTGCTCGAGCGGCAGTTCCGCAAGGTGTTCGGCGATGCCGAGCGCAAGAAGGGACAGACCGGCGAGAACCTGCTGAAGCTGCTGGAGAGCCGTCTTGACACCGTCGCCTATCGCATGGGTTTCGGCGTATCGCGCGCCGAAGCGCGCCAGGTAGTTCGCCACAACGGCGTACTGATCAACGGCAAGCGCGTCAATATCCCGTCGTACAGCGTGCGCCCCGGCGACGTGATCCAGTTGCTCGACAGCACCCGTGGCCACCTGCGCACCAAGGCTGCGCTGGAAGCGGCCGAATCGCGCGGCTTTCCGCAGTGGATCGAGGTCGACGCCAAGGCTGGCAAAGGCGTATTCAAGTCCTATCCGGCTCGTGAAGATTTGCCGCCCTCGATCAATGAGGGTCTGGTCGTCGAACTGTATTCGCGTTAATAAGTAGTTTCACGCCTGGCGTCCTTCGGACGCCAGGCGTCGCCCATTTGAAGGAATGCACATGCACACACTTCTGAAACCCCGCAGTATCGATGTCCAGCAGCTTTCGCCGGTGCATGCCCGCGTGGTCATGGAGCCGTTTGAACGCGGTTATGGCCACACGCTGGGCAATGCCCTGCGCCGCATCCTGCTCTCCTCGATGGAAGGCGTTGCCCCGACCGAGGTATCGATCGAAGGCGTGCTGCACGAATATTCCACGCTGGACGGTGTTCGTGAAGACGTGGTCGACGTTCTGCTCAATCTCAAGGGCGTCGTCCTGAAAATGCACAATCGGCGCGAGGCGACGCTGACCCTTTCCCGCAATGGCGAAGGCGTGGTCACGGCGCGCGACATCGAAACCACCCATGACGTCGAGATCGTCAATCCGGACCACGTCATCGCCCACATCGCGCCGGGCGGCAAGCTCAACATGCAGATCCGCGTCGAGTCCGGCCGCGGCTATGTGCCGGCCAACCAGCGTGAAATCGCCCGTGAAAACCGTGCCATCGGCCAGATCATGCTCGACGCATCGTTCAGCCCGGTGCGTCGCGTCAGCTACTCGGTCGAGTCCGCGCGTGTCGAACAGCGTACCGACCTCGATAAGCTGATTCTCGACATCGAAACCAACGGCGCCATCGACAACGCTGAAGAGGCCGTGCGTACGGCGGCCCGCATCCTGATGGAACAGCTGTCGATCTTCGCCGATCTGGAAGGTACGCCGCTGTCCGCCGAGGCGCCCAAGCAGACCTCGGTCGATCCGGTTCTGGTACGCCCGGTCGACGATCTCGAACTGACGGTTCGCTCCGCCAACTGCCTGAAGGCCGAGAACATCTACTACATCGGCGATCTGATTCAGCGCACCGAAACCGAGTTGCTGAAGACCCCGAATCTGGGCCGCAAGTCGCTCAACGAAATCAAGGAAGTGCTGGCTTCGCGCGGCCTGACCCTGGGCATGAAACTCGAGAGCTGGCCGCCGGCCGGTCTGGAAAAGCTGTCCTGATGTAGTAAAAGGCGGGCCTTTTTGGTTCGTCGTTCCACCCGTTTTATTTGTTTTACTTGCTGTACTGAAAACCTACTCGATAACCATTAACCGGCCATTTGCATTGCGCGGTGGCCGCAAAAAACGAGGGAATCAAAATGCGTCACGGTAACGGACTTCGCAAACTCAATCGCACCTCGGCACATCGCCAGGCGATGCTGCGCAACATGGCGGTATCACTGCTGCGCCACGAGGCCATCAAGACTACCCTGCCCAAGGCCAAGGAATTGCGCCGCGTGGTGGAACCGCTGATCACGCTCGGCAAGAAGCCCAGCCTGGCCAATCGCCGCCTGGCGTTCGACCGCACGCGCGATCGCGAAATCGTTGGCAAGCTGTTCGACGTGCTCGGTCCGCGCTATGCCGCTCGCAACGGTGGCTACCTGCGCATCCTGAAGATGGGCTTTCGCGTCGGCGACAACGCGCCGATGGCCTTCGTCGAGCTGCTGGATCGTCCGGCAGATGAAGTGGTCGAGGCAGCGGCCGCCGAATAAGGCCTTCGCCTTCAACAAAAAAGCCAGGCATTGCCTGGCTTTTTTGTTTCTCCCCAGTCCGCGATCAGAGAATCATTCCGGCGCCGACCGTGTTGTTGCTCGATTCGTCGATCACGATGAAGGCACCGGTGGATCGATTCTCGGCGTAGGCATCGACGCACAACGGCTGCGCCAGTTTGAACGCGACCCGCGCGATGTCGTTCATGCCCAGGCTCTCGGCCGGCAGTTGCTGCAATGTGTTGATGTCCAGCCGGTAATCGATGGCCGCGATCACCGCCCTGGTCTCGCGCGTGGTCTGGCGAATCAGGTATTTGCGCTGGGGATCGAGTGCCGTATCGCCCAACCAGCACAGCATGGCTTCGATGCGCCGTGTCACCAGCGCCGACTCCTGGCTGCGCACAATCATGTCGCCGCGCGAAACGTCCACTTCGTCTTCCAGCAGCAGCGTGACCGACTGCTCGGCAATCGCGCGCGGCAAGGAACGGCCGTGAATCTCGATGGCCTTGACCCGGGTGCGCGTCTCCGACGGCAGCACCATCACCTCGTCATCCACGGCAATCTCGCCGGACTCGACGCGGCCCATGAAGCCGCGATAGTCGTGCAGCTTCGGGTCGCCAGATTTCTGCGGGCGGCAGACATACTGCACCGGAAAGCGGAAGCGCTCGTCGCGCTCGCTGTGTGCGGTCGGCGCGTTCTCGAGAATATCGAGCAGCGTCGGACCGAAATACCAGTCGAGACGCTCGCCGCGCTCCACGAGCATGTCGCCGTTGAGCGCCGACAGCGGTATGAAGGTGACATCTCCAATGCCCAGCGTCGCAGCAAATTCCAGGTACTCGCCACGGATGCGCTCGAAGGTCGCCTGATCGTAGCCGACCAGGTCCATCTTGTTGATGGCGACGACGATGTGGGGAATGCCGACCAGGTGGGCCAGGTAGGAATGGCGCCGGGTCTGGGTCAGCACGCCCTTGCGCGCATCGATCAGGATGATCGCGAGGTTGGCGGTCGAGGCTGCCGTGACCATGTTGCGCGTGTATTGTTCATGGCCCGGGGCATCGGCAATGATGTACTTGCGCCTTCCGGTACTGAAGTAGCGGTAGGCGACATCGATGGTGATGCCCTGCTCGCGTTCGGCGAGCAGTCCGTCGGTCAGCAGCGACAGGTCGACCGCCTCCAGCCCGCGCCGTTCCGAGGTCCGGGCGATGGCATGCAGCGTGTCGGCAAGTATGGTCTTGGTGTCGTAGAGCAGCCGGCCGATCAGGGTGCTCTTGCCGTCGTCGACGCTGCCGCAGGTGAGAAAGCGCAGCAGGCCGTTGTCGATGCCGGGCAGATGTTCGATTGCGCTCATCAAAAGTAACCTTCCTTCTTGCGTTGTTCCATCGAGGCTTCCGATGTCTGGTCGTCGAGGCGGGTCTCGCCGCGCTCGGTGATGGTGGTCACTGCCGTTTCCTCGATGATGCGGGCGATGCTGTCCGCATCGGACAGGACCGGTGCCGTGCAGGTGATGTCGCCGACGGTGCGGAAGCGCACCGTGAGTTCTTCCACCACGTCACTGGCGCGCGCCGGGGTCAGTTCGGTGACCGGTTGCAGCAACCCGTTGCGCCGGATCACCTCGCGCCTGTGGGCGAAGTAGATCGACGGCAGTTGCAGTTCTTCGCGTTCGATGTACTGCCAGACGTCGAGTTCGGTCCAGTTCGAAATCGGGAAGGCGCGGATGTTCTCGCCTTTGTGTACCCGTGCGTTGTAGAGGTCCCACAGTTCCGGGCGCTGGTTCTTCGGGTCCCACTGGCCGAACTCGTCGCGGAAGGAAAAGATGCGTTCCTTGGCCCGCGCCTTTTCCTCGTCGCGCCGTGCGCCGCCGATGCAGCAATCGAAGCCGAATTCCTCGATGGCTTCGAGCAGCGTTACCGACTGATGCTTGTTGCGCGACTCGCCGGGAGACTTCAGCACCACGGTGCCACGCCGCATCGACTCCTCGACCGAGCGCACGATCAGGCGCTCGTTCAGCTGGCAGGCGCGAAAGTCGCGAAAGTCGATGACCTCGGCGTAGTTGTGACCGGTATCGATGTTGAGCAGGGGGAAGGGAAAGCGCCCCGGGCGAAAGGCCTTTTCCGCCAGGCGTAGCAGCACCAGCGAATCCTTGCCGCCGGAAAACAGCAGCGCGGGATTGGCGCACTGCCCGGCGACCTCGCGCAGGATATGGATGGCTTCCGCCTCAAGCCAGTCCAGGTGCGAGAGCGTCGTGTGCTGTTGCAGTGCCAGGCTACTCATGCCTCCGCTCCCTGTTTCACAACCCGTTGCAGGCGGCCATCGACCAGATGCAGGCCGCATTCCTTGGTTTCCGGTGTTTCCCACCACCAGCGCCCGGCGCGCACATCCTCGCCCGGCTGGATGGTACGGGTGCAGGGCGCACAGCCGATGCTCGGGGAATTGCGGTCGTGCAGCGCGTTGTAGGGCACGTTGTTGGCGCGCAGGTATACCCAGATTTCGCGTTCGCTCCAGTCCGCCAGAGGACTGATTTTGACCAGATTGTTGACGGCGTCGAAGCTCACCGTCTTGAGCTTTTCCCGGGTCTGCGACTGCGCCGTACGCAAGCCGGTGATCCATGCCTGCTTGCCGGCCAGGGCACGCTGCAGGGGCTCGATCTTGCGCGCATGGCAGCAGGCCTTGCGCGCTTCAATCGAATCGTAGAAGCCGTTGATGCCGAAGCCGGCGATGAAGTCCTGCACCGTGTCGTGGCGCGGTGCGAAAACCTCCAGGCGGCGGCCGTAGTGGCGCTCGGCGCGCGCCATCAGCTCGTAGGTCTCGGCCGGCAGGCGCCCGGTGTCGAGCGAGAAGATGCCAATCTGCGTGCCCTCGCCCCAGATCATGTCGGTCAACACCATGTCCTCGGCGCCAAGGCTGTTGGCGAACACGGCGGGCGCGTAGTCGCGCGCGACATCGCGCAGCAGTTGCTTGACGCCGACGGCTTTCTCGGCAACGGCGGCGACCAGTTCGAGGTCCGCCAGATCGGGGAGGTTTTCGCGCAGCATGACAGCTTCCTTCAAGTCGGTGTTCAGGCGGCCCGTCGGCGGAACAGGGGCAGCGGCTGGACCGCGTTACCCTGGTAGCTCTCGGGAAAGTCGTCGAATGCGGCCAGCGCCTCTTCGGCGCTCTTGCCTTCGCCGATGACGAAGGCGTCAAAGCCGACGCCATTGAGAAAGAAGATCTGGTCACGGCCGATGTCGCCGAAGGCGCGCAGTTCGCCGTCATAGCCGTGGCGCTCGCGCAGCAGGCGCGCGGTCGAGTAACCGCGGCCGTCGGCGAACTTCGGGAAATGCACGGCGATCACGGTGAAGTCGTCGATGTCGGCGGCAATCTCGGCGAGGTCGTCCTCGGGCGCGAGCCAGATGCCGAGCGGCATGCCGTGCTCGTACTCGCGATGGATCAGGCAGGCCTTCTTCGCCTTCCAGACCGATACTGGCACCAGCAGCTGGCCGACCGGCAGGCAGACGTCGAAGGGCGCCTCGCCATCGACCAGGGTCACGACTTTCCATGCGTTGTCCTGCAGGCGACGCTCCTTGATGATTTGCTTAGCCATTTGCGACTCTCCTCGATTGATGGGAGTGGGGATATGCAGCGTTGCGGAAGGTTTCTTCGCCGATGCGGTCGAAGGTATCGATGAAACGCTCGTCGGCGTGACGCTGCGCGAGATAGGCCCCGATCAGGCGCTCAACCACATTGGGCACGTCGCCGGCGGCGACGGAAGGCCCGATCACTTCGCCGATCCGCGCGTCATTGCCCTGGCGGCCGCCGAGCGTGACCTGGTACCACTCCTCGCCGTTCTTGTCGACGCCGAGGATGCCGATCGCACCGAGATGATGATGGCCGCAGGAGTTCATGCAGCCCGAGATGTTGAGTTCCAGATCGCCGATATCGTGCTGGTAGTCGAGATCCTCGAAGCGTTCCTGGATCGCGGCCGCTATCGGCAGCGAGCGGGCGTTGGCCAGGGAGCAGAAATCGCCGCCGGGGCAGGCGATCAGGTCCTGGATCAGGCCCACCGTGGGCGCGGCGAGGCCGGCGGTCTTGGCGCGGTGCCAGACGGTGTAGAGCTCGCGTTGCGGTACGTCGGCGAGGATCAGGTTCTGTTCGTGGGAAACGCGGATCTCGCCGAAGCTGTAGCGCTCGGCCAGGTCGGCGGCGGCTTCCATCTGTTCCGACGTCGCATCGCCCGGCGCGGCACCGGGTTTCTTCAGCGACAGGGTGACGGCGGCGTAGCCGGGCACCTTGTGCGCTTGTATGTTGCGCTCGACCCAGCGCGCGAAGGCCTTGTCTTCGCGCAGGTGGGCGAGATGGCAGAGGTCGTCCGCGGCCAGGGTTTCGTAAGCGGGTGCGGCGAACTGCTGCGAGACGCGTTCGACTTCGGCGACCGTAAGGGTCGAGGGGCCGTCCTTCAAGTGTGCCCACTCCGCCTCGACCTGCTGCGCAAACTCTTCGCGTCCAAGCGCTTTGACCAGGATCTTGATGCGCGCCTTGTAGGCATTGTCGCGGCGGCCGTGGAGGTTGAACACGCGCACCAGCGCCTCGGTATAGGTCAGCAGGTGCTGCCAGGGCAGGAACTCGCGCACTACTTGGCCTAGCAATGGAGTGCGGCCGAGGCCGCCGCCGGCATAGACCTTGAAGCCGATTTCGCCGGCATCGTTTCTGACCACCTGCAAGCCGAGGTCATGCACCTGGATCGCGGCGCGGTCTTCCGTGGCACCCGAGACGGCGACCTTGAACTTGCGCGGCAGGTACGCGAACTCGGGATGGAAGGTGGACCATTGGCGCAGGATTTCGGCCCACGGGCGCGGGTCGGCGATCTCGTCGGCGGCGACGCCGGCGAAATGATCGGTGGTGACGTTGCGGATGCAGTTGCCGGAGGTCTGGATTGCGTGAAGTTCGTCCTGCGCCAGATCGGCCAATATCTGCGGCACCTCGGGCAGCTTGACCCAGTTCAATTGCAGGTTGTGGCGCGTGGTGAAGTGGCCGAAACCGCGGTCGTAGCGGCGCGCAACGTCGGCGAAGCGGCGCAACTGGGCGGCAGAGATCAGGCCGTAGGGCACCGCGAGGCGCAGCATCGGGCCGTGACGCTGGATGTAAAGTCCGTTTTGCAGGCGCAGCGGGCGGAACTCGTCATCGCTCAGTTTGCCGGCAAGGTAGCGCTCGGTCTGGCCGCGGAACTGGGCGACGCGGGCCTGGACAATCGCGTGGTCGTAGTCGTCATATTTGTACATGGTGTTTCCTTAAGCGAGGATCAGCTTGCCGCCGATCAGCAACAAGACGGAAGCGAGTAGACCGCGCAGGGCGCGTTCCGGCACCTTGGCGGCGAAGTGGGCACCCAGCGCGATACCGGGCAGCGAACCGATCAGTAGCGACACCAGCAGCACGACATCCACCGTGCCCAGCCACCAGTGGCCGAGGCCGGCGACCAGGGTCAGCGGCACCGCGTGGGCGATGTCGGAGCCGACGATGCGGCGCGTGGCGAGTTGTGGGTAGAGGAAGGTCAAGGCGGTAACACCAAGGGCGCCGGCGCCGACCGAAGAGATCGTCACCAGCACGCCAAGCGCTGCGCCGGCCAGCACTGTCAGTACGGTGGTGTGCTTCTGAAAGTCGGCGCTGGCGGGACGGCGGCGGGCCAGTTCCAGCAGGCGCTGGCGGAAAAACAGGGAGAGGGCGGTCAGCAGCAGGGCGAATCCGAGTACCACCGAGATCAATCCCGTCGCGCCGTGACCTTGTATGCCCAGTTGCGACAGCGCCAGCAGCGTAAGGCCCGCCGCGGGGACGCTGCCCAGCGCCAGACGCCTGGTGATGGCCCAGTCGATGTTGTCGTGACGGTGATGGACCCAGGAGCCGCCGCTCTTGGTGATCGCCGCATAGAGCAAGTCAGTGCCCACTGCGGTCGCTGGCTTGAAGCCGAAAAGCAGTACCAGCAGCGGCGTCATCAGCGAACCGCCACCGACACCGGTCAGGCCGACCAGCAGGCCGACGGCGAAGCCGGACAGCGGGAGCAGGGGATTGAAGCTGAATTCCATGATGGGATGCATCGTAACGAGTCGATATAGTTCTGGAAAATACTTAGTATGTATTTGCATAGAACTAAACGATATATAATCGGGGCATGAAACTTCAACAGCTGCGTTACCTGGTCGAAGTCGAGCGGCGCGGACTCAGCATTTCCGCTGCTGCCGAGGCGCTGTTCACCTCCCAACCGGGGGTCTCCAAGCAGATTGGCATGCTTGAAGAAGAGCTGGGCGTGATGATTTTCGAGCGCAGCGGCAAGCGCCTCACCGCGGTTACCGCGCCCGGATCGGTGGTGCTGGCGATGGCGCGGCGCATGCTCAACGAGGCACAGAACATGAAGCGGGTCGGCGAGGACTACGCCGCGGAGAGTAGCGGCACGCTGTCCATCGCGACCACCCACACCCAGGCGCGCTACACCTTGCCGCCGGTGATCCAGCGCTTCGTCCAGCGCCACCCGGCGATTCGACTGCACATCCAGCAGGGCAGCCCGTTGCAGGTCGCAGACTGGGTGCTGGACGGCAGCGCCGATCTGGGCATCGCCACCGAGGCACTCGATCGGCATCCTGAATTGCTGACCTTGCCCTGTTTCCAGTGGGCGCACTTGGTGGTGACTCCGCGCGGGCATCCCCTGCTGGAGCGCCAGCCGCTGACACTGGCGGCACTCGGCGACTATCCGCTGATCACCTATGACGCGACCTTCACCGGGCGTTCGCGCATCGATCGCGCCTTCGAACGGCAGAGCCTGCGTCCCAATGTGATGCTGACGGCCATCGATTCCGACGTGATCAAGACCTATGTCGGCCTTGGCCTGGGCGTCGGCATCATCGCCGAAATGGCCTTCGATCCCTTGCGCGACGATGCGCTGGCGGCCATCCCGGCGACACACCTGTTCGAGGGCAATACCACGCGTGTGGCGTTTCGCCGCGACATCTGGCTGCGCGGCTACGACTACGACTTCATGGAATTGCTGGCACCGCAACTGACGCGGCATATGGTCGAGGCAACGCAAAAGGGTGAAGGCGTCGATCCCGGGCTTTGAGTTCCTGGCCGCAGCAGATTTCGTTTGGGCAAAAGCCGGCGCCCACGGCTGCGGAAGCTAGAATGCGCCCATTGCCGTACATTCAAGAGCGAGGTTTGACATGCCCTATACGCCCGATCTGGTCCACGAACTGAATACCCTGATCCGCTTCGACCTGGAAACCAGCCAGCATGGTATCAAGGTGCACAAGACCGCCGATCCGGAAGTCATTGCCGCGACGCAGCGCCTGCATGCCAAGGGTTTGCTGACCCTGGCCGACGGCGGCTACCTGACAGGGCTGGGACGCGATGCGGCGGAACACGCGCAGGCGGTGCTGACCATCCTCACCCCGGGCACCAGTCCGGTGGCCGCGCCGCAAAAGGACTTTGCCTAAGCGCCTTTAGACGGCGTCGTCCGCCGCCTGGTCCGCGGACTCGTCGGCGGCACTGCCCTCGAGGGCGCGCAGTTCCCTGAACAATTCGCGGTAGGAGCGCGGCGGCTTGCCCAGCTGGGCCTCCTTCAGTGCGTTGCGGCGCAGCTGGCGCAGATGCTGCATGTCGGCAGCGGGATAGTCGCGCGCCACTTCGCTGAATACCGCCTCGTCTTCCATCAGCCGCGTACGCAGTCTTTCCAGTTGATGCTGGCGAATCGTGGCCGCTTTCGACACGCCGTTGATTTCATCCAGCGCTGCACGCAAGGGTGCGGCGTCGACCGTGCGCATGATCTTGCCGATGAATTGCATCTGCCGCCGCCTGGCTTCGTGCTTGGTGATGCGCTGGGCTTCGAGCAAGGCATCGCGCAGTCGTTCCGGCATGTCGATCTTGGCCAGGCGTTCCTTCGACAGCGCGACCAGTTCGGCGCCGAGATCCTGCAAGGCAGTCATCTCGCGCTTGAGCTGGGATTTGCTGGGGCCGGAGTACTCGTCCGCCTCGTTATCGATATCTTCCACGGTCATGTCCCCGGAGCTTGCGAAGGGGACGGTATCCCCCGGTGGGATATGATTATAGCTTCGCCAATCGAAGGGTTCCCGCATGTCACAAGGTTTTGCTCATTCGCAGGAGGCATTGCGTGTATTGGCGCAGACGGTGCTCGATCACGCTGCCGCCATGGGTGCCACGGCCTGCGAGGTCGATGTGTCGGAAGGCCTCGGCCAGTCGGTCAGCGTGCGCCGGCAGGAGGTCGAAACCATCGAATACAACCGCGACAAGGGGCTTGGCGTTTCGGTGTATCTGGGCCAGCGCCGTGGCCATGCCAGCAGTTCCGATTTTTCGCCGGCGGCGGTCAGGGCCTCGGTCGAGGCGGCGCTGTCGATCGCGCGCTTTACCGCCGAGGACGATTGTGCCGGCCTGCCCGACGCCAATCTGCTGGCGACCGGGACCATGGATCTGGACCTGTATCATCCCTGGGACATTTCAGTAGAGGCCGCAATCGATATCGCGCGCCGTTGCGAACAGGCTGCCTTCGATGTCAGTCCGATGGTGAAGAACTCCGAGGGCGCCAGCGTCTCGGCGCAGACCGCGCACTTTGTTTCCGCCAACAGCCTGGGCTTCATGGGCGGCTTCGCCACCTCGCGGCACTATCTGTCCTGCTCGGTGATCGCCGGCGAAAGCGAGGACATGCAGCGCGACGACTGGTATGTCTCGCAACGCAATCCGGCGAACTTCCCCGATGCGGCGACGGTGGGCGATTACGCCGCGCGGCGCGCCCTGTCCCGTCTCGGCGCGCGCAAGCTGAAGACGCGCAAATGCCCGGTGATTTTCGAAGCGCCGTTGGCGGCCGGTCTGATCGGCAGCTTCGTGCATGCGATTTCCGGCGGTTCGCTCTATCGCAAGACGTCCTTCCTGGTCGACAGCCTGGGCCAGCAACTGTTTCCCGACTTCGTCCAGATCAGCGAACGGCCGCATATTCGCGGCGGCTTCGCCTCCTCGCCTTTCGATGACGACGGCGTTGCCACGCATGACCGCGAAGTGGTAAAGAACGGCGTGCTGCAGGGCTACTTTCTTTCCACCTACTCGGCGCGCAAACTCGGGATGCGAACCACCGGCAATGCCGGCGGTTCGCACAACCTGCTGGTGCAACCGGGCCGGCATGACCTGCGGGGCCTGCTGCGCGAAATGGGCAGCGGCCTGCTGGTGACGGAGTTGCTTGGTCAGGGCGTGAATTACGTGACCGGCGACTATTCGCGTGGTGCGGCCGGCTACTGGGTGGAAAACGGCGAGATCGCCTATCCGGTGGAAGAGATCACTATCGCCGGCAACCTGCGCGAGATGCTGCGCGGCATTGCCGCCATCGGCAAGGACATCGAGGTGCGCGGGTCGAAACAGGTCGGCTCGATCCTGGTCGAGCGCATGACGATCGCCGGAAACTAGGCAACAGTCGGCGCTGGCGCTACGGCGGCCGGCGACCTAGGGCG
Source organism: Betaproteobacteria bacterium (assembly GCA_028065725.1). Next base: position 91,748 of record JAPTVL010000237.1, on the reverse strand, counting down.
AGCGGGCGCTGTCGATGTCGGCCAGATTGCGCTCATCGACGTAGACCCGGACCGCTTCCTTATTCGCGTTGGCGAAGCAGCTGACGATGACATTGCTGACCGGCGCCGATTTGGCCAGCACCTCGACCGCGCAGCGGCCGTAGGCGCTTTCGATGGTGGCCAGCAGATTGCGCGCATAGGGGCTGGCGAGCTTGCCGTCGAGGATCAGGTTGGCCAGCATGACGCCGCCGGGCTTCAGCGCGCGCCGCGTATCGCGCCAGAATTCGCGCGTCACCAGATGGCCCGGGATAGCGGTGCGGGCGCTGTAGACATCCACCACGATCGCATCGAAACGGCGCGTCGTCTCGATCACGAAGCGGCGCGCATCGGTGGCGAAGAATTCGCCGCGGGCCGCTTCGTGCAGGAAGTCGCGTTCGGCGATGGCGCGGATGGCCGGGTCGATATCGACGTAGGTATAGCGATTCAGGGGCTCGCGCTGCGAGAGGGTGAAGCCGCCGGCACCCAGCACCAGGATGTCGCGTTCGCTGAAGCGCAGGTCGTCGAGCAGAATGCGCCGCAAGTGCTGCACGTAGCGCGCGTATTGCGGCGGCGCGCTGCTGTCGATCACTGAAGCGTTCTGGTTGTTGACCACGAAGGCGCGCGGCGACAGCATGCCTTCGCGCGCCACGGGTTCGACTGCGTAATCGGCATAGGCCGTATCGGCGCGTTGTCGGTCGCCGAGGTTGGCCGCCACGCCGAGTGCGCTCACCGCCGCCAGCAAGCCAGTCGCCAGCGGCTGCGGGCGCTGCACCAGCGTGGCGCCGGCGACCAGCATCAGGGCGCCGAGCAGCACCGCGGCCCAGACGCCGAACAGCTGCATCACGACCAGCGACAGGGTGACCGACCCGAGGAAGGAGCCGAGCGTGGACCAGTACAGCGCGCGTCCGGCAGCCTCGCCGCTGCGCTGCGCGCGCATAAGGTTGGTCAGGATCGGCACCGTCTGCCCCAGCAGCCAGGCCAGCGGGCAAAGGATCGCGCCGATGAAAATCAGGTAGGCCAGCCCCGCCTGCGTTCCGGCAAAAATGGCATTGACGCTGCCGCCGGCCAGGCCGCCACCCATCAGCGCTGCCGAGATCAGGAAATTGCGCGCCACCACCGCGCGGTAGTCCGCCGCCACGCGGCTGCCGGAGTAGTAGCCGAGCGCCAGGGCGAGCAGGAACAGGCCGATGGTCGGCGCCGTGACCACGATGGAGCTGCCGACATGGGGTATCAGCCGTCGCAAGGCGATGATCTCGGCGCCGAGGGAGCAATAGCCCTCGATGAAGACGATGGTGAATAGCAGGCGTGGCGGCATCGCGGCAGGACGCATGGCGGGGACCGCGACTTTAGCGCAAAGAGTCGGCGCTGGCGCTACGGCGGCAACGCGGCACCGCGAACGCCTGCACGAAAAATTTACAGACGGTCGCCGGCCACGTACCATGCGGGCCTTCGACGGTGATCAAGGAGCGCTCGTGTTGTTACCGGCCAGCCTGGCTCGCAGCAAGACATCGTCATGAGTGCTGCTCCGCTCATCTGCTGGGACGAGGACGGCGCAGCGCACACCGCCCGCTGGCATTCGGAGGGCGGTGCGCCGCCGCCGCGGCGGGTGGTGGTCGCCGATGACCGCATTACGGCCGATGCCGCCTGGCGTCTGGCCTGCGAGGGCACGGCGCTGCTCTGGCGCGGCGATTTCCAGAATGCGCGCCAGTTGCTGCAGGCCATGGCGCGGCGCATCGACCGCAAGCCGCACAAGGCGGCAGCAGGCGCTGCTCCGGCCGCCGCTTTCCATCTGTACCGTCTGGCCCAGGCGCAGCGCGCACGTACCCTGGGCATGCTGCTGCTGCCTTTCGCCGACGACTACCGGCTGCCCTTGCGGCGGGCGCCCGACGTATCGCAGGCCTGCTGTGAGGCCTACGGCCAGGCTACCGGTCCCTTCGTCGCTTCGCTGCGTGAACTGCTGGGCCTGATCGGTGCCCACGAATGGCGCAGGCAGGGCGTCGCGGTGGCGGCCCTGGGCGCACGCATCCATCCGCATTACGGCGTGTTTGCCCCGGTGCGCGGCGAGTATGTCGACCTGGTGGCTGCCGCGCCCTTGCCTGCCGGCTGCGAGTTGGCCTTCGACATCGGCACCGGCACCGGGGTGCTGGCGGCGGTGCTGGCGCAGCGCGGCGTCGATCGCATCGTCGCCACGGATTGTGATCCGCGTGCGCTGGCCTGCGCGCGCGAGAACATGGCGCGGCTCGGGCTGGCGACACGGGTGGACGCAATCGCTGCCGACCTGTTTCCGCCGGGCCGCGTCTCGCTCGTGGTGTGCAATCCGCCCTGGCTTCCGGGCCGGGCCGGCACGCCGCTCGAGCGCGCCGTGTACGACCCCGACAGCCATATGCTGAAGGGTTTCATCGGCGGCCTTGCCGGCCATCTGCAGCCGGAGGGTGAAGGCTGGCTGATCCTGTCTGATCTCGCCGAGCACCTGGGTCTGCGCAGCCGCGACGAATTGCTGGCCGGCTTCGCCGCTGCCGGCCTGAAGGTTGCCGGGCGCAGCGACGTCAAGCCGCGGCATCCGCGCGCGACCGATCCGGACGATCCGCTGCATGCGGCGCGCGCCGCAGAAACGACGTCGCTCTGGCGTCTGGTCTTGAGCTGACACGCGAGGCGGACCCCGCGCCCCGGTTGGTCATTGGCCAAATGACAAACCCCGCCGCAGCGGGGTTTGTACGGGCAGCCGGCCAGTGAGGCCGGACTGAATCGCCTTACTTTTTCTTCGGCGCTGCCTTGGCGGTAGCGAAGCGACCGCTCTGCATGAAGTTGTCGAAGCCGGCTTCCGTGAAACGGAACCACAGGTGCTGCTCGTCGCGGAAGGCGGCGTAGTCCTCGTAGACCTTCTTCCATGCCGGGTTCTTGGCCGACAAGTTGGAGTAAAGCGCCATTGCCGCCTGATAGGCGGCCGTCATGATGCTCTTGTCGAACTGGTGCAGCTTGGCGCCGGCCGACACCAGGCGCTTGAGGGCTGCCGGGTTCTTCGCGTCGTACTTGGCCTGCATGTCGATGTGGGCGTGCGAAGCGGCGGCGGCGAGGATCGCCTTGTAATCGGCCGGCAGCGCGTCGTAGGCCTTCTGGTTGACGTAGAGCGAGAGCTGCGGACCGCCTTCCCACCAGCCCGGGTAGTAGTAGTGCTTGGCGACCTTGACGAAGCCGAGTTTCTCGTCGTCGTAGGGGCCGACCCACTCGGTGGCGTCGATGGTGCCTTTTTCCAGCGCCTGATAAATCTCGCCGCCGGGAATGTTTTGCGGCACGCCGCCGATCGCCGACAGCACCTTGCCGCCGAAGCCGCCGATGCGCATCTTGAGGCCCTTGATGTCGGCCAGGCTCTTGATCTCCTTGCGATACCAGCCGCCCATCTGGGCGCCGGTGTTGCCCATCGGGAAATTGACGATGTTGTAGTTCCTGTAGAACTCGCGCATCAGCTTCATGCCGTTGCCTTCGTACATCCAGGCCGTCATCTGGCGGCTGTTGAGGCCGAAGGGAATTGCGCAGTCGATGGCGAAGGTGTCATCCTTGCCGAAGAAGTAGTACGGGGCGGTGTGCGCACATTCAACGGTGCCCTGCTGTACGCCGTCCACCACACCGAAGGCGGGCATCAGTTCGCCGCCGGCATGCACGGAGATGGTGAACTTGCCGCCGGTGGCCTCGGAAACCGTCTTGGTGAAGACGTCGGCCGCACCGAAAATCGTGTCGAGCGCCTTGGGGAAGCTCGATGCCAGGCGCCAGCGGATGGTGGGCGCGCCTTGGGCGTGTACCGCCGGCGCAGCACCGGCGGCCAGGATGCCGGCGATACCGGCGTTTTGCAGAAATTTGCGACGTTCCATGTATGAATCTCCTCGTTGTTGTTCAACCAAAACGGCGCCGCCGGAATGGCCTGTCGCCGGATACTACACCACAACTTTTTTCTTATTTGCCCTTGTTGATGGACTGCTGCAAAGCCTTCGCGGGATCGTCTTCCTCTTCCTTCTCGCGCTCGGCCCTGGCCTCCTCGGTCTCTTCCTTGCCGTCTGTCGTTACCTCCGGTTCGGCCGCAGGCGGCGCTTCCAGCTGGATGTTCTGCGTGTCGGTTTTCGGCGCCTCGACACTGCCGGTGACCAGTTGCGGGAAGGCAATGATGAGACCGACCATGATGATCTGGATGATGACGAAGGGTACTGCGCCCCAGTAGATCTGCGTCGTGGTCACCGGCGCGATGGTCTTCTTGGTCAGGCGGTCGATGTACTCGTTGTGTGGCGCCACGCTGCGCAGATAGAACAGCGCGAAGCCGAAGGGCGGGTGCATGAAGGACGTCTGCATGTTCACCGCCAGCAGCACACCGAACCAGACCAGGTCGATGCCCAGCTTTTCCGCCACCGGCCCCAGCAGAGGCACGACGATGAAGGCCAGTTCGAAGAAGTCGAGGAAAAAGGCAAGGAAAAAGACCAGCACGTTCACCACGATCAGGAAGCCGATCTGGCCGCCGGGCAGGCCGGTCAGCAGGTGTTCGACCCAAACCGAGCCATCGACCGCCTGGAAGGTCAGGCTGAACACCGTGGCGCCGAGCAGGATGAAGACCACGAAGCAGGAGAGCTTCATGGTCGCGTCCATCGCCTGCTTCATCAGGCTGATGCTCAGGCGGCGGCGCGACATGGCCATGATCAGCGCGCCTGTGGCTCCCATCGCGCCGCCCTCGGTCGGCGTCGCGATGCCGAGGAAAATGGTGCCAAGCACCAGGAAGATCAGCGCCAGCGGCGGGATCAGGACGAAGGTGACGCGTTCGGCCATGCGCGAGAGCAGGCCCATCTTGGTTACGCGATTCAGCACGGCGAGGGCGAAGGCGACGCCGACGCCGACGCACATCGAGACCACGATCAGTTCGTCGGTTGGCGTTTCCGCCGGCCGTGTCTTGGCGAAGGCGATCGCGGCGCCGGTTGATACGACTACCAGGGCCAGCACCGAGGGCAGGCCGGCGCTGCCGTTGTCCTCGCGGATGGTGCGGGCTTCCAGCGGCAGGGCCGGGACATAGGCCGGCTTGACCAGGCTGACGAGGAAGATGAAGCCGACGTAGAGTCCGGTGAGGACGAAGCCGGGAATGAAGGCCCCGGCATACAGGTCGCCGACGCTGCGGCCGAGCTGGTCGGCGATCACGATCAGCACCAGCGAAGGCGGGATGATCTGCGCCAGTGTGCCCGAGGCGGCGATCACGCCGCCGGCAATGCGGCGGTCATAGCCGTAGCGCAGCATGATCGGCAGCGAGATCAGGCCCATCGAGATCACCGAGGCGGCCACCACGCCGGTGGTCGCTGCCAGCATGGCGCCGACGAAAATCACCGCATAGGCCAGGCCGCCGCGGATCGGTCCGAACAGCTGGCCGATGGTGTCGAGCAGATCCTCGGCCATGCCCGAGCGTTCGAGGATCAGACCCATGAAGGTAAAGAAGGGAATCGCCAGCAGCGTGTCGTTCTGCATGATGCCGAAGATGCGCAGCGGCAGCGCCTGCAGCAGCGAGTGCGGCAGCAGGCCGAGTTCGACACCGAGCCAGCCGAAGAACAGGCCGCAGGCCGCCAGCGAGAAGGCCACCGAATAGCCCATCAGCAGGAAGACGATGAGGCCGCCGAACATGATCGGCGCCAGGTTGTGCTGGAGGATTTCGATCATTTGACGCTCCCGCCGTTTCTTTTCTGATCGACCACCATGTCCATCGCATCTTCGACACGGCCGACTACTTCGGGGGCGACTTGATGCTTGAGAATTTCCTCGGCGAGTTCCTCCTCTGCCGTCTTGGTTTGTACGGGTTGCGTCGGATCGACCGTCAGCCCCATCAGGAAACCGATGCGCTTGATCAGTTCCGACAGGCCTTGCAGTCCCAGCAGGATAAAGCCGGCCGGGACCAGGGCGTAGACCGGCCAGCGGATCAGGCCGCCGGCGTTCTGCGACATTTCCCCGCTGTTATAGGCCTGGATCACCAGCGGCCAGACCAGTTCGTTGACCTTATAGACGAAGGGAAAGAGAAAAAACACGATGCCGAGGCATTCGACAATGATCTGCGTGCGCTTGGAAAAGCGCCCGACGATGACGTCGATCTTGACGTGGCCCTGGCGCAGCATCGTATAGGCGGAACCAAGCATGACCACGGCGGCGAACAGGTACCACTGGATTTCGAGGAAGGCATTCGAACTCATGTCGAAGGCCTTGCGTACCACGGCATTGACCGCCGAGATGATCACGGCGAAGAGAACCAGCCACATCAGGCTACGGCCGATGCGTTCGTTCAGGCCGTCGATCAATTGCGACATTTTGAGCATGGCGTTCATGCACGGGTCTCCGCAGTTGATTTTTCGTCGCGCTGGGCGTGCCGGGCGTGGCCTTGCTCGGTGCGGGCGTGTTTGGTTTTTGAGGGCATCTTAACCCGAGCTTTCAACATTCGTTGATTCAAGAACTTCTCCTTGATGGCTTCGGCGCCTTTGCCCGGTCCCGCGAACGGCTACTTGTGGATGGTGCGGAATTTCGACGGCGTATGGCGAATGGATCAGTGGTCAGACCAAAAGTGGCGGAATGGTAAAGGCCGTGACCCATGCTGTCAATAGACCCTGAAGATAATTTTATGGGGTTTGGTCTTTGTTGATCTTGTGGTCAGACCAATGATATATTTTAAACATGGACGCAAAAATGACCGCTCCGCGACTTGCCGACGTGGTGGCACGGGAGATCGAGCAGCGCGTGCTCGAAGGCCGGCTGAAGCCGGGTGACCGCTTGCCGTCGGAGCGCGAGTTATCGGTGCAACTGGGCGTATCCCGCGCTTCCCTGCGTGAAGCCATACAGAAACTGGTGGCGCGCGGCCTGCTGGAAAGCCGGCAGGGGGGAGGCACCTTCGTCACGGATCGGCTGGATGCGAGTTTCGGCAACCCGTGGGTGGAGATTCTGCGCGATCATCCGGCGGTGCATGAGGACATGCTGGAATTCCGCCACATGCTCGAAGGACGCGCCGCCGAATGTGCGGCGCACCGGGCCACCGTGGCGGACCGCGAACGGGTCCGGCAAAGCTTGGCCCTGCTTGAGACGGCCTTTGCCGGGGATGACCTGGATGCCCAGGTCGATACCGATCTGGCGTTTCACCAGGCCATCGCCGAGGCCTCGCATAACGTCATCGTCGGCCACCTGACGGCGAGCCTGCTGCGCCTGATGCGCGACAATCTGCGGCGCAACCTGAGCGAGCTGGTACAGGTCCCGGCGGCCAAGGAGCAGTTGCTCGACCAGCATCGCGCGGTGTGGCGGGCCATCGAACAGGGCGATGCGGGGCAGGCGCTGGCTGCCGCGGCCGATCACATCGGCTATGTGCGGCAGAACCTGACGCGCATGTTGCGCAGCGACGCCCGCAACAAGCCTTAAAATAGGTTCCATGACTGCAATCCGGAGCACCCGATTCTGTCTGGTTCGTCACGGCGAAACCGACTGGAACAGCGAGAAGCGCGTCCAGGGGCAGATCGACATCGATCTCAACAGCACAGGGCAAGCGCAGGCGCGCGCCGTGGCGGAGGGTTTGCGCGGGCAGCGATTTGCCGCGGTCTATAGCAGCGACCTGCTGCGCGCTTGGCGCACGGCGCAGATTGCCGCGGCGGGGTGGCAGATCGCCGTGTCACCGGCGCCGACTCTTCGCGAGCGCGATTTCGGCGTACTGCAAGGCCTTACAGCTGCCGAAGCGATGCTGGCCAGGCCGCATGCCTACCGCCAGCACCAGGCGCGGACGCCGGACTATGACTGCGAAACCGGGGAATCCCTGGTGGATTTCGCGGTGCGCGTAATGGCCGGCTTGCAAGATCTGGCCGCGCGCCATCCGGGCCAGAGCGTGCTCGCCTTCACCCATGGCGGCGTGCTCGACGTTGTCTACCGCGCGGCCGCCGGTCGTGCGCTCGATGTACCGCGCGACTTTGCCCTGCCGAATGCCGCTTTCAACTGGCTGGAATACGGCGATACGGGCTGGCGCCTGATTTCGTGGGCCGACTGTACGCACTTGCAGCGGGCGCTGGACGAGGTCGCCGGCTAGGATCCTGATTGGTGGCCGGTGGGGAGCGGGTGCTAAAATCCGCGCCTTTCCACCTCTTTCCGGACTCCGCCATGTTCCCGAAGCAGAACACCCTCGCCAAGACCGATCCCGAACTCTGGGCCGCCATCCAGAACGAAAATCGTCGCCAAGAAGATCACATCGAGCTGATCGCCTCGGAGAACTATGTGTCGTGGCCCGTGATGGAGGCGCAGGGATCGCAACTTACCAACAAGTACGCCGAGGGCTACCCGGGCAAGCGCTACTACGGCGGCTGCGAACATGTCGACGTGGCCGAGCAACTGGCCATCGACCGCGCCAAGAAGCTGTTCGGCGCCGACGCCGCCAACGTCCAGCCGAATTCCGGCTCGCAAGCCAATCAGGCGGTGTTCATGGCCTTCCTCAAGCCCGGCGACACCATGCTCGGCATGAACCTGGCCATGGGCGGGCACCTGACGCATGGCTCCTCGGTCAACATGTCCGGCAAGTGGTTCAAGGTTGTGCCCTACGGCCTCGACGAGAACGAGGAAATCGACTATGAGGAAATGGAAAGGCTGGCGCACGAGCACAAGCCCAAGCTGATCATCGCCGGCGCCTCGGCCTATGCCCTCAAAATCGATTTCGAGCGTTTCGCCAAGGTGGCGAAAGCGGTCGGCGCCATCTTCATGGTGGACATGGCCCACTATGCCGGCCTCGTCGCCGCCGGCTACTATCCGAACCCGGTGCCCCACGCCGACGTCGTCACGTCGACCACGCACAAGACCCTGCGCGGCCCGCGCGGCGGCCTGATCCTGATGCGCGCCGAGCACGAAAAGGCGATCAATTCGGCGATTTTCCCCGGCATCCAGGGCGGTCCGCTGATGCATGTGATCGCCGCCAAGGCGGTGGCTTTCAAGGAGGCCATGACGCCCGAGTTCCGCGACTATCAGGAGCAGGTAATCGACAACGCCCAGGTAATGGCCAAGGTATTGAAGAGCCGCGGCCTGCGCATAGTTTCCGGACGTACCGAATCGCATGTGTTTCTGGTCGATCTGCAGGCCAAGAACATCACTGGCAAGGACGCCGAGGCGGCGCTAGGCAAGGCGCATATCACGGTGAACAAGAACGCGATTCCCAACGATCCGCAAAAGCCCTTCGTCACCAGCGGCGTTCGCATCGGCACGCCGGCCATGACCACCCGCGGCTTTACCGAGATCGAGGCCGAGCAGGTCGCCAACCTGATCGCCGACGTGCTCGACGCGCCGCATGACGAAGCGGTGCTGGCGCGCGTGCGCAGCGAAGTGTCTGCCATGTGCAAGAAGTTTCCGGTGTATGGCTGAATGTCATGAAATGCCCGTACTGCGCCGAGCCTAATACCCAGGTCGTCGATACACGGGAAAACGAGGACGGCGACACCGTGCGCCGCCGCCGCCGCTGCCTGGCCTGCGACAAGCGCTTCACCACCTACGAACGCGTCGAACTGCAGCTGCCGCAGGTGGTGAAAAAGAACGGCAGCCGCACCGATTACGATCGCGACAAGCTCAAGGCCAGCATGATGCTGGCCATGCGCAAGCGTCCCGTCACTACCGAAAGCATCGATCTCGCGCTCGATCGCATCGAGGAAAAACTGGTGCAGCTGGCGCTGCGCGAGGTCGCGTCCGACCGCATCGGCGAACTGGTGATGCGCGAGCTGAAGAAGCTGGACAAGGTGGCCTATATCCGCTTCGCCTCGGTGTATCGCAACTTCGAGGACGTCGACGAGTTTTCCGACGCGATACGCGAAATCAAGAAGCCGCGGCAACCCCGGGCCAAAGCGTGAGCCAAGGCCGCGCATGAGCTTTTCCGCGGCCGACCATGGATTCATGGCGCGTGCGCTGCAGCTGGCGCAGCGCGGGCTTTTCAGCACCACTCCCAATCCCCGCGTCGGCTGCGTCATCGTCCGCGACGGCCGCATCATCGGCGAGGGCTGGCACGAGCAGGCTGGCCAGCCGCATGCCGAAGCCGCCGCCCTGGCGGCAATAGTCGGCGCCGGCGATACGGCGCTGGGCGCCACGGCCTATGTCACACTGGAACCCTGCAGCCACCATGGCCGCACCCCGCCCTGCGCCGACGCGCTGATCGAGGCTGGCGTGGTGCGCGTGGTGGCGGCGATGCAGGATCCGAACCCGCTGGTGGCCGGGCAGGGACTGGCGCGGCTGGCCAAGGCCGGCATCGAGGTTGCCAACGGCCTGCTGGCGGCTGAGGCGGGGGAGCTCAACATCGGCTTCGTCTCGCGCATGATGCGCGGCCGGCCCTGGCTGCGGCTCAAGGTCGCTGCCAGTCTCGATGGCAAGACCGCGCTCAACAACGGCGTTTCGCAATGGATCACCGGGCCCGATGCGCGGCGCGACGCCCACGCCTGGCGCGCCCGCTCCTGCGCCGTGCTGACCGGCATCGGCACCGTCAAGGACGACAACCCGCGGCTTACCGTGCGCGAGGTGCCGACGACTCGACAACCGCTGCGCGTGGTGATCGACAGCCGGCTCGAAACGCCGCTCGATGCCGCTGTGCTGGAGGGCGGCAAGGTGCTGATCGCTGCGGCGCAGGATGGTGCTGGACGCAGCGCGGCACTGCGCGCGCGTGGCGCCGAGATCGTGCTGCTGCCCAATGCGCAAGGCAAGGTCGACCTGGCCGGGTTGCTCCAGGAACTCGGCCGGCGCGGCATCAACGAAGTGCTGGCCGAAGCCGGCACCCGGCTCAACGGTTCGCTGCTGCGCGAAGGCTGTGTCGACGAGCTGCTGATCTACCAGGCGCCGATCCTGATCGGCGATGTCGCGCGTGGCATGTTCGGCCTGGCCGAACTCGGCGACCTGGCCGGCGTTCAGCGCCTCGACGTCATCGAACGCCGTAGCGTCGGCGCCGACTTTCGCATACGGGCCCGTCTTGCCTAAGCAGAAAGCCGACGACGGCCACCGCGATTTCCCTGGCCGCGGACTGCTGATCAACATCCTGCGTGTGTTCCACATCGCCGGCCTGGCCGGGGTTTCCGCCATGGTGCTGGGCGGTGCCGGCGCTGCTGGGAGCTGGGGTGCGTTGATGCTGGTCTCGGGACTTGGCATCGTCGCGCTCGACGCCTGGGCCAATCGGCTTTACTTTCGCCAGGCCAAGGGCCTCGGCACCTTGCTCAAGATCGCGCTGGTGGCGCTGATGGTGGTCTGGGAGCCGGGGCGCCTCGGCCTGTTCTGGTTCGTGCTGGCCTTCTCGGTCGCGCTCAGCCACGCGCCGGGACGGATTCGGCACCGTCAGTTGTACTGATCCTGAACGCCTAGGTCTGCGCCGTGCCGCACACGGCACAGCCCGGATCGCGCGGCACGCGGATCTCGCGCCATTCCATGCCCAGGCCGTCGAGCAGCAGCAGGCGTCCGGCGAGGCTGATGCCGCAGCCGATCACCAGCTTGAGGGCTTCCGCCGCCTGCACCGTGCCGATGATGCCGGTCAGCGGCGCGAACACGCCCATCACGGCGCAGCGCACTTCCTCGACATCCTGGCCTTCGGGAAACAGGCAATGGTAACAGGGTGCGTCCGCCTGGCGTGAATCGAACACCGCGACCTGGCCGTCGAAGCGGATCGCGGCACCCGACACCAGGGGTTTGCCGAACTTGACGCAGGCGCGATTGACGGCATGGCGCGTGGCGAAGTTGTCGCAGCAGTCGAGCACGACATCGGCCAGCGCGACTTCCTGGTCCAGGCGCGGCCCGGCGAGACGCTCCGCCAGCGCGACGACATGGCACTCGGGGTTGATCTCGCCCAGCGTGCGTTTGGCCGAGGCGGTCTTGGCCATGCCGATCGCATCGGTGCGATGCAGGATCTGGCGCTGCAAATTGGTCAGGTCGACCGTGTCGCCATCGGCCAGCACCAGCGTGCCGACGCCGGCCGACGCCAGGTAGTAGGCTGCCGGCGAACCGAGGCCGCCTGCACCGATCACCAGCGCTCGCGTCCTGATGATGTTTTCCTGCCCTTCGATGCCGATCTGCGGTAGCAGGATGTGGCGGCTGTAACGCAGCAACTGGTCGTCGGTCACGGCAGCGACTACCTCTCCTGGCGCAACTCCGGCGGCGTTTCGTCGTGGTCGCCGTGCGGGTGATGCTCCCAGGCTTTCGAATAGACTTCGTGGGATTTCTTGATCAGACGCTCGGGCACGCGCATGTTGCGCATCTGCGTTTCCTCGCAGAAATACACGATGGTGCGCATCAGCTTGCTGTAGAGGCTTTGGTCGAGATGGAAGCCCTGACGCACCAGCGCAGCCTCCAGGCCCTCCAGCGAGTAGTCGCTGATTTCGTACCAGATCGAAAGGCTGTAGGGCGCCAGGCCGGTATCGATTTCCATGCCGTCGAGTCCGGCCAGCAGCTTGCGCGCCTCCTCGACATGCTCCGGATGCTGGTGGTCGAAGCGCAGTTCGCGGTGCTTGCGCGTGCCGGGCTGTGGCACGAAGGCAGCAGGACGCTGTCGATGCTTGCCGTCGCGCACTTCATCGCGCAGCTCGCGGGCCTTTTCAGGAGTCATTCTGCTCATCGCCTGCGTCCGGGGTCAGCGCTTGATGATTTGCCAGGCCTTGAGCAGATTCACCGCTTGCCCCAACTGGTAGTCCTTCGGCGAGGCAAATTCGAAGGGTGCGTGCGGCGATTCTTCCGCCTCGTCGGGCTTGCCCTTTTTGTCGGTTTTGGACTGCGGCTTGGGCGCTGCCGTCTCCGCGGCCTTCTCCTTTTCGCCGCCGAGGTGGCGTTCCAGATCGGCTTCGCGGATGCGCTCGCGCGAGCCGCCGTTGGCGCTTTCCTCGACGATGATGTCCGGCGTGATGCCCTTGGCCTGGATCGAGCGGCCCGACGGCGTGAAGTAGCGCGCCGTGGTGAGCTTGATCGCGGCATTGTTGGACAGCGGCAGGACGGTCTGCACGGAACCCTTGCCGAAAGTCTGGGTGCCCATCACCACGGCGCGCTTGTGGTCCTGCAACGCACCGGCGACGATCTCCGACGCCGAGGCCGAGCCGCCATTGACCAGCACCACCATCGGCGTGGTTTTGGCGAAGGCCGGCAGGTTCTTCATGAAGTCATCCTTGTAGCCGCGCTGATAGTCTTCCGGGCTGGCGGTATAGCGCCGCTTGGCGTCCTCGGTGCGGCCGTCGGTCGAGGTAACCAGCGTCTGCGGCGGCAGAAAGGCGGCGGAAACGCCGACCGCGCCGTTGAGCAGACCACCGGGATCGTTGCGCAGATCGAGTACCAGGCCCTTGATGCCGCTGCCCTTGGCATCCTTGTCGGCCTTGGCCAGCTTCTCGAGGTGCCTCACCACGTCGGGTGCGGTTTCTTCCTGGAACTGGGTGACCCGCATATAGCCGAGGCCGCCCTCGAGCAGCTTCGACTTGACGCTTTGCACCTTGATCTTCTCGCGCGTCAGGGTGACTTCGAAGGGCTTGGCCTCGCCCTTGCGCACGATGGTCAGCCGGATCTGGGTCTTCGGCTTGCCGCGCATCTTTTTCACCGCATCGTTCAGCGACAGGCCCTTGACCGGCGTGTCGTCGAGCTTGATGATCAGGTCGCCGGGCTTCAGCCCGGCCTTGTAGGCCGGCGTGTCCTCGATCGGCGACACGACCTTGACGAAGCCGTCTTCCATGCCGACTTCGATGCCGAGGCCGCCGAATTCGCCCTGGGTGCTGACCTGCAGATCCTTGAAGGAATCGGCGTCGAGGTAGGCCGAGTGCGGATCGAGATTGGCCAGCATGCCGCTGATGGCATGGGTGATCAGCTTCTTGTCATCGACCGGCTCGACGTAGCCCTGCTTGATGGCGTTGTAGACGTCGGCAAAGCTGCGCAACTCCTCGATCGGCAGGGACGACGTGGCGGCATCCTTGCCGGCACTGGCTGAATAATTCAGGCTGATGAAGATGCCGGCGATCAGACCCGACACCACCAGACCCACTTGTTGCAGCTTGCTGCCCATAGGAACTCCGAACGGATAACGGCGGGTCGCGCCAGGGTTGGGCCAGTCAGCGATCACCGGCCCATTTCAGCGGGTCGAACGGCTGACCCTTATGTCTAAGCTCAAAGTATAAACCCGAGTCCGGATTGCCGCCGCTGTTTCCCACGGTGGCCACCGTTTCGCCGCTCTTGATGCTGGCGCCTAGCGATGCCAGCAGGGATTCGTTGTTGCCATAGACGGAAAGGAAGTCATCGCCATGGTCGATGATCAGCAGGTTGCCGAAGCCGCGCAGCCAGTCCGAGAACACCACGGCGCCACCCGCCACGGCCCTGACTTCGAGGCCCTCGGCGGCGCGGATGAATACGCCTTTCCAGGCGGCCCCTCCCTCCGGGCGCGGGCTGCCGAAGCGCCCGGCAATGGTGCCCTTGACCGGCAGGCGGAGTTTGCCGCGCAGGGCAGCGAAGGCGCCGCCGACATCGCCCGGATCGTGGTTCTTGAGCTTCGACGGCCGCGCTGCCGCCGTGCCGCCAGCGCCGACTTTCGGCTTGGCCCGCTTCGTCGCTGCAATGCGGGCCAGCCCCTCGATCAGTTTTGCGAGTCGCTGTTCGTTGCGTTGCAGGGTATTGATTTCACGGTGCTGGGCCTTGAGCCGGTCGGCGATCGCCGCCAGCTTGGTCAGTCGCTGTTTCTTGCGGTCAAGCAGCTGGGCGCGGCTTTCCTGTTGCCGGTGTTCGATCTCGGCCAGCTGCGTCTGGCGTTCGCGCGCGGCATCGGCCAGGCGTTTCTTCTCGTCCGCGACGGCGCGCAACTGCTGGATCAGGTCAGCCTTGGCGCGCGAGAGCCGGGTCAGGAAGTATCTGTCGCGCGCCGATTGGTTGGGATCGTGGCCCGACAGCAGCAGCTTCAGCGCGTCCGCATCGCCACCGACAAACTGGCGATTGAGCAGGCGCGCCAACTGGTTCTGTTGCATGCCGGTCTGGTGGTCCAGGCGCTGGTTCTGGATTTCGAGATCGGCCAGTTCGGCTTGCAGTGCCGCACGTTCGATGCCCAGTTCATGCAATCGTCGGTTGGTGTTGGAGATCGCCGATTCGGTTGCGCGCAGCTGGTCGGCGGCGTAGGTCCTGGATTCCTCGGCCGCCGCCATTTCGCGGCGCAGGGTCTCGATACGGCCTTTCAGGTCCTGCAGCTGGTTCTTCTTCGCATCGACGCCGGCGGCGAATGCAGTGGGAGCAAGGAATGCGGCAAGGCAAAGTGCATAGCCGCAAATCCTGCGTCCGGGTATCACGCCTTGGCTTTGCCCTGATTCGCCACCGCCTGCATGGCAGCCTTGATCGCGTCGGCATCGCCCAGATAGTAGTTGCGGATCGGCTTCAGGTTCGCATCCAGCTCATAGACCAGCGGTTGTGCGGTGGGAATGTTGAGGCCGACGATGTCGGCGTCCGAGACATTGTCGAGATACTTGATCAGAGCGCGCAGACTGTTGCCGTGGGCGGCGATGATCACCTTTTTGCCCGATTTCACCATCGGTGCGATGGTTTCGTGCCAGTAGGGCAGGAAACGCTCCACGGTGTCCTTGAGGCACTCGGTACGCGGAAACTGCGCGGGCGGCAGGTCCGCATAGCGCGGATTGGCGGTTTCCAGGCGCGGATCGTTCTCGGCCAGCGGTGGCGGCGGCGTGTCGTAGGCGCGGCGCCAGACCAGCACCTGTTCGTCGCCGAACTTGGCCGCGGTCTCGGCCTTGTTGAGCCCCTGCAGGTCGCCGTAATGGCGTTCGTTCAGTCGCCAGGAATGCTGCACCGGGATCCACATCCGGTCCATTTCCTCCAGCACCGTCCATAGCGTCTTGATCGCCCGGCGCAGTACCGAGGTATAGGCGATGTCGAAGGCGAAGCCTTCCTTCTTGAGCAACTGTCCGGCGGCCACGGCTTCGGCCAGTCCCTTCTCGGTAAGGCCGACGTCGGTCCAGCCGGTGAAGCGGTTTTCCTGGTTCCAGGTCGATTCGCCGTGGCGAAGCAGAACGATTTTGTACATGGTCTAGGCCTTGATGCGCGCAAAAGCGCCATTGTACCGTCCGCATCGGCGCTTGACCCGCGGCTCAACGCCGGCGAGTGCGGCACCCGAAGCGGGGAACGCAAGGCTGTTTTGCCCTTCCGGGAATTGGCGGGCAAATCATGTCCGTTGGACCTGAAAGGCAAACCGACAGAGCTCTAACAGTACTCTATAATATTCAGAAATTGCCGCGAAAAGAGTCAGGTAAATCAAAATCAGGAGTCAGCACGGCATGGATACAGCACTCAATGAATTGATAGGCAAGCAGGAGCACATTGAAACCGCAGCGCGAGCGCTGAAGGCGATTTCGCATCCGCTGCGCCTGAAAATCCTCTGCGTGGTGGGCGATCAGGAAACCTGCGTGCAGGATATCGTCGAAGCCGTCGGCACCTCGCAGAGCAATATCTCGCAACACCTCGCCATCTTGCGCGACAAGGGCGTCCTGCAAACCCGCAAGGATGCCAACCGGGTTTTTTATCGCATCGCCGACCAGCGCACGCTGCAACTCATCGCCTTGATGCGCGAGGTGTTCTGCGGCGTTCCGGCACACAGGGAATAGACGACAATGGAATTTCTGCAACAGAACATGGTTTGGGTGGGTATCGCCATCGTCAGCGGCGGAATGCTGTTATGGCCGCTGGTGGCCGGCGGCAACGTGGCGAATTTGAGTCCGGCCGAGGCGACGCTGCTGATGAACCGCGAAGATGCGCTGGTGCTGGACGTGCGCGAGACCGCCGAATGGGGCGCCGGCCACATCACCGGGGCGCGCCACATCACGCTCGGCCAGCTTGAAAAGCGCATGTCCGAGCTGGAGAAATTCAAGGACAAGCCGATCATCGTCGTCTGTGCGTCGGGCAACCGCTCCTCGTCCGCCTGCGGCCAGTTGAAGAAGAGCGGTTTTGCCAAGGTATTCAGCCTGGCCGGCGGCATCGGCAGCTGGCGGGATGCCAGCCTGCCACTGACCACCAAATCCTGAGCAAGGAAACCCGAATGGCCAAAGTAGTGATGTATTCCACCGCCGTCTGTCCGTATTGCGTGCGGGCCGAGCAGTTGCTGACGCGCAAGGGCGTCAAGGAAATCGAAAAGGTGCGCGTCGACCTCGATCCGGCGCGGCGCGAAGAAATGATGCAGAAGACCGGCCGCCGCACCGTGCCGCAGATTTACATCGGCGAGACCCATGTCGGCGGTTGCGACGACCTGTATGAGCTGGAGCACCAGGGCAAGCTCGATCCGCTGCTGGCCGCGTAGAATTACCCTTTTTCCTTCACCCTCCAATTCATCATGAGCGACGAGCAGCCCGTATTCAGCATCGAAAAGATTTACGTCAAGGATCTCTCCATCGAAGTGCCCAACGCCCCGCAGATCTTTCTGGAGCGCGAGACACCGAGCATCGAAGTGCAGATCCAGAGCGCGGCGAACACCATCGGCGACGGCATGTATGAAGTGGCGCTGACGATCACCGTGAACGCCAAGGAAGGCGACAAGGCCTTTTTCCTGGTCGAGGTGGTGAAGGCCGGCATATTCCAGATCCGTAACGTGCCGGAGCAGGACATGGAGCCGATTCTTGCCGTGGCTTGCCCCAACATCCTTTTTCCGTATGCGCGCGAAACCATCTCCGATGCGATCACTCGCGCCGGCTTCCCGCCCGTGATTCTGGCCCCGGTCAATTTCGAATCGCTCTATCAGCAGCGCCTGATGGAGCAGCAGGCCGAAAGCAAGATTCAGCTGCAATAGTCGGCAATGGCGCTACGGCGGCTATTTTCTTTACTGATATCGCTGACGGCGCTCGTCACCGCGGCGCCGGCGCTTGCGCTGGACTACCGCACCGTGATCGCGGCGGCGCCGGTATACGACGCGCCTTCGGCCAAGGCCAAGCCCCTGTTCGTGGTGCTGGGCGGCACGCCGGTGGAACTGGTGGTCGGCCTCGACGGCTGGTCCAAGGTGCGCGACAGCCGGGGCGACCTGGCCTGGATTGAAAAAAAGCACCTGGCCGACAAGCGCAATGTCATCGTGCGCGCCGATCGAACCCAGGTTCGCGCGGCCGCGGACGACAAGGCCGCGCTGGTGTTCGAAGCCGAACGCGACGTGGTGCTGGAGCTGCTGGAAGGCGTTGCGGGTGGCTGGGCCAAGGTCAGGCATCGCGACGGGCAAAGCGGGTTTGTCAAGGTGCCGCAAGTCTGGGGCCTGTAAGCATGGCGGCCAGGCCATGAGCAATCAGCCGCGCATGTCACCATGCGCATAGCGGTGCTCGGCGCCGGTGCCTGGGGTACGGCACTGGCCATCACGTTTGCTGCCCGGCACCAGGTAATGCTGTGGGCGCGCGATGCTTCACGCGTTGCGGACATGGCGCGCCACCGCGAAAACCAGCGCTACCTGCCGCAATGCCCGTTTCCGCCCGCCCTGCAAGTCACGGCAGATTTCCGCGCCGCGTTGGGGGGTGCTGATCTGGCCTTGCTCGCCGCGCCGCTGGCGGGACTGCGCCTCATGCTCGAGCAACTCAAGGCCGGCGCGCCGGCCATGCCGTTTCTCTGGGTATGCAAGGGGCTCGAGGCCGGCAGCGGCTTGCTGCCGCATCAGGTGGTGGCCGAGGTCATGGGTGAGGTTGCCTGTGGCGTATTGACCGGACCCAGCTTCGCGCTCGAAGTGGCGCGCGGCCTGCCGACGGCGATCACGCTGGCGGCGACCGATGCCGGCTTTGCCCAGACCATGGCGCAGCGCCTGCATGGCGGCAATCTGCGCATCTATGCCAACGAAGACCTGATCGGCGCCGAAGTCGGCGGTGCGGTCAAGAACGTGCTGGCCATCGCCACCGGCATTTGCGACGGGCTCGGGCTCGGCGCCAATGCCCGCGCCGCGCTGATCACCCGCGGCCTGGTCGAGATTACCCGCTTCGGCGAGGCACTCGGCGCCCAGCGCGAAACCTTCATGGGGCTGGCTGGCATGGGCGACCTGATCCTCACCTGCACCGGCGACCTCTCGCGCAACCGCCGCGTCGGCCTGCTGCTGGCCGAGGGCAAGGCCTTGCCCGACATCGTGCGCGAACTCGGCCATGTCGCCGAGGGCGTGCCCGCGGCGCGCGAAGTCGCCCGGCGCGCAGTCGAACTCGGCATCGACATGCCGATCACGCGCGCGGTGTCGGCCGTGCTCGACGGCCACATCACGCCCGCGGCCGCCGTCGAACAACTGATGGCGCGCGATCCGAAGCACGAATGAGACGCCACAAGTGCTACTTGTGCAGGACTTAAAGTCCTACTAAAATATGACTTTAAGTGCGATTGGAGAGACCAATGCTGCAAACCCTGAGACGAGCCGGCGGATCGCTGGTCATGACAGTACCGAAAGCCTTTATCGAGCAGAACCAGCTTCAGGAGGGCTCGCAGGTTGATCTTTTGCTGGAAGGCGCTCGCATGACCGTCAGCGCGCCACGTACGCATCGCTATCGGCTGGACGATTTGCTGGCCGAGATGCCCGGCGAATTGCCGCGTGTCGAGGGCTGGGACACCCTGCAGCCGGTTGGCAAGGAAGCACTCTGATGGCTTACACGCCACAGCGTGGAGACATCGTTCATCTGCAATTCGACCCGGCCTCAGGTCAGGAAATGAAAGGGCCGCATTTCGGCCTGGTTGTCAGCGCCAAGGCATTCAACAGCCGCGGGTTGGCCATGGTTTGCCCGATTTCGCAAGGAGGAGCCGCCACCGCACGAACCTATGGCACAGTGGTCACGCTGATGGGATCGGGCACGGATACGCAAGGCGCGATCCACTGCCACCAGGTTAAATCCCTGGACTGGCGGGTACGCAAAGCCAAATTCAAGGAAGCAGTGCCGACCTTTATCATCGATGACGTGGCAGCGAGGATTGAAGCAATCCTGTTTGAGTAGCCGGTCGGCGATAGTTTTACAAACCGCCGGCGAAGTCCTGTTGCCGCCATGCCTCATACACCATCACGGCGACCGCGTTGGACAGGTTCAGGCTGCGGTTGCCGGGGATCAGCGGCAACCGCAGCCAGTTTTCGCGGCCGATCGCGGCCAGCAGTTCCGCCGGCAGACCGCGCGACTCGGCACCAAAGACGAAAGCATCGCCCGGCCGATACCCGGGGGAGTCGGCACCGATGTGACGGCGCTTGCCCTTCGTGGTCAGCGCAAACAGCCGCGCATCGCCCAGCGCGGCGCGGCAGGCGGCCCAGTCAGGGTGCACGCTGACGCAGGTCATCTCGGCGTAGTCCAACCCGGCGCGGCGCAGCTGCGCGTCGGACAGGTCGAAACCGAGCGGTTCCACCAGGTGCAGACTGCAACCGGTGTTGGCGCAAAGGCGGATCGCGTTGCCGGTGTTGGGCGGGATTTCGGGGGCGACGAGGACGACGTGGAACACGTGGGGACTTTGCTGGGTTCTGGCGGGTGGCGCCGGACTCCGGATCTAGTAAGTCACGGTCAGGGTGCGCGTTTCCGTCTGGTTCGGGCAGCTCCCTGAGGCGCAGGTGCCGGCCTGTCCCGCCGGCATGGTGCCGTTGATGAAGTAGGACTGCACAATGCCATTTCCCGTCAGGCCATTCAGGGGGGTCGACCCGCCACTAGCTGTTGTGTTAATGCCCAGCGTGTAGTAGAGGCTGTTGCCGCCGACGACACCACCAGTCGTGCCTATGTCCAGTCCGTAGGTGAGCGTGTCGTTGCAGGTCACGCCGAACGTGGTGTTCGCGGTGAGTGCGGAGCCGAAGGCGACATAGGTGCCGAAGTTCACGCTACCCGGGACCGGATTGATCTTGCAGACGGCCGGAACGGTGATGCTGACGCCGAATGTCTGCGGGTTGGTCCCCGTTATCGTTGCGCCGCCGGGGGTCGGCAGTGCCAGAGTCTGGCTGACGGTATCCGTGAATGTGTTTGCCGCCGGCAACAGCGGCTGCGCCGACGGTACGCAGCCGTAATAGTTGACCGTTTGCGTCTGGGTCGATCCGCCGCCGCCGCTGAAGGTAAATGTCAGGTTGCCGCTACCGGGCCACAAGGTGGCGCAGGTGGCGTCGGTGTAGAGATCGTAGTTGATCGTGCCAGTGGCGGTCGCCCGGTTCTGGTTGCCGCTCGGGTTGCCTCCGTTATTCGGCGTTACCGTGGCGACGATGGTGGTACCACCACCGCTGCCGGTCTTGACGCAGGTCACTGCGATCGAGAGCGCGGCGTTGGCATTGCTCGACGTCGAATAAGTGGCGGAAAACGCCGTCGGCGCGCCGATGCTGCAGGTGTAGACCGCCGCCTGGGCCCAAGCGGCCAGCGTTGCCAATGCCACAGCCAGCAGCAGTTGGATCGATTTCCGTTTCATCGCGGTATTCCCTTGCACGACAAGGGTCCGAGGCGTGGAATTTCCTCGGACGATTCCGGCGGCAGGACCACGTCGAAGCTGCATTGCCGGTCTTTCCATTTGAGTACGACGCGGTTGCTTGGCTGCAGCCCCGTCACGAAAGCCTCGCCGCGTCGCGCCACGTAGAACTCCTGACTGTCGCCCTCGATGTTTACTGTGGCGCCGGCCGGCGCCGGTTCGCCGTCGTCCAGCTGTATTTTCAGCAAGGCGCCGCGGCCGCTGCGCACCGGGAACCTTGCCTTGACCACGGTACGCCAGGCCGGTACCACCTGCATTTCGATGGAATCGAGTTCCGCGCTGACCGGCAGGTCGTTGGCCGCCAGCCGCGCCGAATTGGCCTGGTAGGGGATAAGGCGCGGAATCAGGGCATAGCCATCGTCGTTGGTGCGCGTCAGCATGTTGCCGCCGAGGCCGACGCCGACATTGCCGTAGCCGGCGACTTCGACCAGGGCAAAGCTGTCGGTTGATTTCGTCGTCGCGAAAAGCTGGCCTTCGCTTAGCACCAGACCGCCGGTGCCGGTGACGCGCACCGTGGTCTGGTCGGTGGAAGAGCTGACGTCACCGGTCAGGCTGCCGTAGCGGCCGAGGTAGTGCACGCCGGCTTCCGCGTGTCGTTGTTTCTGCCGCTCTCCGGCCAGCACACGCCATCCGACGGGGTTTTCCGCCGTGGCGTTATCGGTGGCGGCAAGAAAAAAATCCGTCTCCTTGCCGGTCTTGTTGGCGGACGCAACGTAGATCGGGCCTTTCTCCATCGGCAGCACCAGGGTGAAGCCCAGCGACGAACCATCGTAGGCGCCTTTGGAACGGCTGGCGGTGAGGTTGAGCGTCGCCTGCTTGCTGATCCGCACCGAATAGTTAGCGGTCATGGTGTCGACTCGGGCTGGGCCGATGCGGCCTTCGCTGAAGGGAGTCGTCGAGGCCCAGCCGATCCCGAAGGAACCCATGCTGTCGCTGGCGTAGCTCCAGTTGCCTGTCAGTTGCTGCTTGACGGAGGCGATGTCCAGGTTGTGTCCCGGATCGTCGAAGGTTTTCGAAGCACCCTTGGCCTGCAGGAAGATGCTGCTGCGCAGCCACTGCCGCTCCAGCCCGAGCAGCCACTGGCTGACCGTTCCCAAGTTTGACAGGCGGCTGGTGGAGATGGCCGCGCTGCCCAGCCATTGGCCCGCCACTGGAAATTGCAGGCCGAGTTCCAGCGTTTTTTGCCGGGACGTGATTTGGCCAATGCCTTCAAGGGTGAGCGTGTCGCTGTAACCGTGGCGCCAGAAGCCACGGGCAAAGGCGGCTCCGTATTGGTTGCTGGCTCCGCCCAGGTTTTCCCGTAACTTTCCTGCTTCGATGCTCCAGTCGTCGAGGCCGGCTGCCAGCAACTGGTTGCTGCTGAAAAACGACTGGGTGATCACGGTTTCGCGCCCGAGCAGGTCGCGCACCACCAGCCGGGCTTCGCCGCTGCCGGTCAAGGCCGGGAAGTTGTCGATGGCAAAGGGGCCGGTAGGGATGTTGGAAGTCTGGCGCAGCACGTCATTGACATACAGGTTGACGGTGGAGGGGGCCGTCGACACCCCGCTGAGGGTTGGCAGCGGATGCCGGATGAAGCCGGGCGTCAGGCCGAAATTAGTACCGAAGCGAATGCCGCCAAAGTAGACGCTCGACCCCAGCAGGCCGAGGCGGGTGCTGGTGTCGCCCACCGTGAGGGTCTGGCTCTTTTCCGGACGGTGGATGGTCAAGGTGGTTTCCAGGCGCAGGAAACGACCCGGTTCGCCGCTTGCCGAATCGCCGGCCAGGTTGCGGCCGACGAAGCTGCTGGTCAGCACGCCGATGTCCGACGAGAAGCCGATTTCACCGATCACTCCGAAATCCTGCAGAGTGGGGGCGCCCCGATAATCCGAACGCTGGTAGTTCACGTCGTAGTTCAAAAACACGCTGGGCACAGCCGGGTTGACGGTGAGCGTGGTCGACATCTTGAGCCCCAACCGCGTTGCGGCAAATGCCTCGGGCGAAAAGTACAAGTCCAGCGACTGGTTGGCGAAATCGATCTTCGACCGGTAACCCGGTACCGATGCCAGGGGCCGGTAATCCTCCCCCCTGAAGGTGATGCCCTTGGCTTCCGGATCCAGACGCACGCGCCACTCCTCGAAGGCTTCGCGTGGCGCGTAGAGCGCGCCGCCGCGTTCGACAAAAAGCCAAACCCCGCTCTTGTCGCCATTGACGGTCACTTCCATCGGCAACAGGCGGTCTGTGGCGGGTGCGACCGGCGCGGACGCGGTCTGGGCGGTGGCGGACAGCCAATGACCGAGAGCAAGAAACACAAACAGACGCCAGCCGATCGCGCCCGGACGCATGAATTAGCCCGACCCTCTACTCGACAATGCTGAAGTCGTAACTCCGATTGCTTCCGTCGGCAAACGAAACCACCAGCAATCCGGCACCGCCAGGGATTTTTCCATCCTTGCGCTTGAGTTCGAAGCTGCGCTTGATACCGGAGAGGATATAGCCACCGACCTCATCTTTGGCCAGCGTGTCGCCGTTACTGCCGTTCAGCAGCAGCGAAACTAGATGTGTGTGGGCATTTCCCGAGTTCTCGCAAGTAGCCTTGATCGCGTTCGCCGCCACCCGGGCCACGGTGCAGTCGAGTTTCGGTTTGGCTTCCGGCGGAGTAATAAATACCGGCATGTTGAAGGCCAGCGCGACCTGTACTTCGACATTCTGAGTTGGTTTCCGAGCCTCGGGAATCTCACGCACGATCATGCGGTAAGTGAGTTGTTGTGTTGGCCGTGCAGTACCGACCCGCGCAAGGCGCACCACCTGGCGCGACTTGGGAGCCAGCTTGATGATGGGTGGAGAGAGAAATACCTCGTCGGTCGGCGTGAGTTCGTCTTTTCCGTCGGGGCCTTGTTTCCACAGGAACAGTTCAGCCTGCATCACCAGTTCCGCATCGCCGTCATTGGTAACCGTGACGGCCGTTGCGCGATCCTTGGGCGTCATGTAAATGCGGACCGGCGTAATCGTGAAATTGCCAGCCAAGGCATGGTTGGAAAGGCCGGCGCCAAGCATGCACAAAAAAACTGCAGCCAGAACTTACCGCTTGCCGCAATAAGCTACGCCCATGGCCTCCCTGACCCCCTTACCAGCCGATCTGCATTTCGAGGTATTCGAAATTCTCCAGACTCACCATTCGCCACGACGTGACGGTTCCCAGACCAGTATATTCGCTTACGCCATCAAGGAGCAGACTCTCGGAGCGGGCGTTTCCTGCAACTCGGCCAAACCTGTAGGCGCCCCCGTGTATCGGGATCCATGAAGCGGTATCCGGTGGCGTTTCGACGCCAACTGCTCCGCCTCCAGCGCAGAGAATCGTAACCACTGCGCCAAAGTTTGCGTTACCCGCGGTTTTCGTGCAATAACCGGACTCCGGCGCACCTGCAACCGCGGCAGTGACCTGAAACTGGCCGCTGCCTGGAGCCGCAGTTGCCGCCGCTGCTCCGACTGCTATAGCAACTGCGACCATCCGCAACGCTTCACCAAGCGTGTTCATTGTCACCTTCACCTCGGTTGCTTCGTCAAGCCAAGGGCTGCCGACGATGCGCCGGACAAGCCCGTGCCTTAGAAGTTGAGCGTTACCGTGCGGGTTTGCGAAGTTGCCGCACAAGTCGCACCTGAACATGTACCGGCTTGGGCATCCATGGCCCCGTTAACCGTAAAGGTGTAGGTGTCCGCGGTGCCGATGCTGGCTGAGGTTGCGGCATTACCGTTGGTGACCGCGCTGAACGCACCGGAAATGGTGTAGCGCAGACCGTTACTCAGCAGGCCGGCACCGGTCGGGGTCGCGCTGGCAGTACTCGAATCGGTATCGGCTCCGTCATCGAAAACGGCAGTTACGCCGGTCAGGGTGCGGGTACATGAAATGGTTGAGGTAATCGCCGCTGGGGCTGCCGGTGCCACGAAGGCGGTAACCGTGCCGAAGTCCAGGGCGCCGCTGAATGCGCCGACCGTACAAGCCGAACCCAGGGTTGCGTCGACGGTGAAGGTGTTGGAACCCACTGCGGCTTGCGACGTTGGGACTAGGATGGCGAGTGAACCAAAGATTGCGCCAATAGCCAGAAGCTTCTTCATTTATTTGACTCTCCTATAATTCAAATAGATAGCAATGTCGATAATATGGCAAATAAATTAAATTAGTTAATGCTGGGCATGTTACAGATGCAAGCAATATAAAGCAATTGCCGTACCAAGAAAAACCTGCAACCTGCTATTCTTATAAGTTGGGGTGTTCCTGATTTTTAAATACAATATTATTGTTAATATTTAACAAGTTAAAATTTTATCCCTGCGATGGCTTGCTGCGGGCCTTATTTCCGGTGGGATGATTCAGCGCCTCGAGGTCATGCGCGAGCCATCACAGTTGTCAAAATATCGTCAATATGATCATTTTGTGACACGTTGTACTTGTTTTGCGTCAAGAGTGTTGGCTTCCTGCCACGGTTTCCCGGCACACGAAAATATCGAATTCAGGGTCTTATCCCTGGTGCAGTGTGGCCGATCACCTCAAGAGTCGGCGCTGGCGGGACGGCGACTCGGGTGCGATTCCGGGTGATTTCGGTTCCGGTGTGCGGTGCTACACTGGCACCATTGCCTGCATCGAAGCACTTTCCCATGCGCCTGACAGCGGAACAAGTAAATGCAATTCGCCGCATCGCCAGCGAAGAAGCCGGTGCCGACAGCGTCGTCCGTCTTTTCGGTTCGCGGTTGGACGATACCGCGCGTGGCGGCGACATCGATCTGCTGCTGGAAGTCCGGTATCCAGTCGACAATCCCGCACTTTTTGGCTCACGTATCGCCGCCCGACTCATGCGCGCCCTGGGTGGCCGGCATGTCGACGTCTTGCTCGCGGCGCCCAATCTCGACACCTGTGCGATCCACAAGGTTGCCGTCGCGGAGGGAGTGCGGTTGTGACGCCGGGCAAGCTCGCCCGCCTGCAGTTCCTTGCACGGGTCGTCGCCAAGGAGTGCCGCCACCTGGAAATCACCGATCGGCGACTTTTTTCCGCGGTCATGACTCCCGCACGAGCGGTGTCTCTTGCCGAGGATGCTGATCTGGCCGAACGCGTCGAGGCCTTCGTCGGACGCTTCGGGCGACTTCAGGACACGCTGGCCGACAAGCTGCTGCCGGCCATGCTTTCCGCACTGGGTGAGCAGGTGGGAGCCCAGATCGACAATCTGGACCGGGCAGAGCGATTGGGGTGGGTCGAATCGGCCGACCAATGGCTGGCCATTCGCCAGTTACGCAACCGGATGGTTCATGAGTACATGGAGGATATGGTGATGCTGGCTGGCGCGCTCCAGTCCGGGCATGACTTCGTCGCCACATTGCTGCGTGCCGCGAACGCCATGGTTGGCGAGCTGGTTGCCAGAGGCTGGGGCGAATAGGCCAAAAGTCGGCGCTGGCGACACCGAGCGCGGCGGCCAGGCGAGACTGGTTGAGCAGGCTGTCGGGGAATCCTCCGCGCAGCCAGAGCGGCGTCGCATCAAGGTCCGCCGCAGCGGTTTCGCCGATGCTGAACGGTGCGATGTCCAGATAGGCCACCCGGCCGGCCAGGGTTTCGCTCGACTGGTGCATCAGATCCAGCGCAGCCGAACCCAGCAGCAGAAACTGGCCGTTGCGCTGTCCGGCCTGGCGGTTGTCGTCGATGATGCCGCGCAGGATATCGAACACGCCCGGGGCACGGTGGATTTCGTCGAGGATGACCAGCTTCCCGCTTTGGGCGCGCAGGTAAGCGTCGGCATCGTCAAGGCGGAGCCGGTCGGCTGGGCGTTCGAGATCAAGATAAACCGTGCCGTCCGGCCAACTGGCAGCGATATGCAGCGCCAGCGTGGTCTTTCCTACCTGACGCGGCCCAAGCAGTACGACAGCGGCGGTATGAGCCAGCGCCTGGCGAATGGATGTTTCGGCTTGGCGATCAATCCTTCAGCGCCCGCGCCAGGATGAAGTTCTCCACCCGCGCCGCGCCGTGCGCCTTGAGCGTGCGCGCCAGTTCGTCGAGCGTGGCGCCGGTGGTCATCACGTCGTCCACCACCAGCACGGTCTTGCCCGTCAGGTCGATGTCGCATTCGAAGGCGTGACGGATGTTCTGTCGGCGTTCCTTCCACGGCAGCCCGGCCTGCGGTGCGGTGTCACGGTGGCGCCTGACGCCATGGAGTTCCAGCGGCACGCCGAGCGAATTGGCCAGCGGACGGGCGATTTCCAGCGCCTGGTTGAAGCCGCGCTCCGCCAGCCGCGCCGGCGCCAGCGGCACCGGCAGGACCAGGTCGGGGCGGAAGGGCGTCGGCAGCTTTGCCAGCGCGCGGCCGAGAAAGTCGGCGCTGGCGAGACGGTGCGCGTACTTCAGCGACTGGATCAGGCGGTCGAGCGGAAACTCGTAGCGGAACACCGCCAGCGTCGCATCGAACTGCGGCGCCTGCTTGAGGCAGGCGCCGCAGCGGTTCGCACCCGGGGTCGGCAACGCGCAGACCGGACAGCGTTCGGCGCTCAGGTAGGGCAGGCTGGCGGCACAGGCGGGGCACAGCAGATGGTCGCCGCTTGGGGCGGCGCAAAGGAAACAGTGCTGCGGCAGCAGGGCCGTGGCGGCACGCTGCAAGGCTTGCTTCAGATCCGCTGCAATTGACAAGCCGGGCTCCTTCCACCAAGATTCGCGCCTTCCCGCATTCTAGCGAGTCCGCTGCGATGACTGCCACGACTACTGCCCAACCCGCTTCCCAGACCACGCCCCCTGCTTTCGTTCCTGCGCCGCGCTGGACTGTCGAGGCCCTGGTGGCCCTGTTCGAACTGCCCTTCAACGATTTGCTGTTTCGCGCGCAGCAGGTGCACCGCGAGCATCACGACGCCAATGCCGTGCAGCGTTCGACCCTGCTGTCGATCAAGACCGGCGGTTGCTCCGAAGATTGCGGCTATTGCTCGCAGTCGGCGCATCACGGCGAGGCGCAGCGCGAAGCCCTGCTGGACACCGAGGAGGTCGTCGTCGCCGCGCAGGCCGCCCGGGACAAGGGCGCCACGCGTTTCTGCATGGGCGCCGCCTGGCGCGGACCGAAGGACAAGGATCTGGATCGCGTTACCGACATGATCGGCGCGGTCAAGGCGCTCGGGCTGGAAACCTGCGTCACCCTCGGCATGCTCAAGGACGGGCAGGCCGAGCGGCTGAAGGCCGCCGGGCTCGACTACTACAACCACAACCTGGATACGGCGCCGGAGTTCTACGGCGAGGTCATCAAGACCCATGCCCAGAGCGAACGCTTCGACACCATCGACAAGGTGCGCGAGGCGGGGATCAAGGTCTGCTGCGGCGGCATCGTCGGCATGGGCGAGACGCGCCGCCAGCGCGCCTCGCTGCTGGTCGAGCTGGCCAACATGAACCCGCCGCCCGAGTCGGTGCCGATCAACGAGCTGGTGCCGATGCCGGGCACGCCGCTGGAAAACGCACCGCCGCTCGACCCCTTCGAGTTCGTCCGCACCATCGCCGTCGCCCGCATCGCGATGCCCGGCTCGATGGTCAGGCTGTCGGCCGGCCGCCAGGAAATGGGCGACGAGCTGCAGGCGCTGTGCTTCCTCGCCGGCGCCAATTCGATCTTCTACGGCGACAAGCTGCTGACGGCCGGCAATCCCGAGGCCGACCGGGACGAGGCCCTGTTCGCGCGGCTGGGACTCAAGGCCGCTTAATACCTCGTGCGCGGCGACTTCGCTGACGCGGCGGGGACTTACGACTCGGCCGCGGTCCTCGCCCGCGAAGTGGGCGCTCGCATGGCGGCGCGGCTGGATCTGGTAAAGATCGCTCCGCAGCGCATCGCCGACATCGGCTGCGCCACCGGCGACGGCATCCGCGCGCTGCAAACGCGCTACGGCAAATCGCTGCCACTGGCCCTCGATTACGCCTTGCCGATGCTGTGCGCCGTGCGCAGTCGCACGCCGCGCCTGCAGCGGCTGACTGGACGGGGCCCGCGCCTGGTCAATGCCGACGTCCGCACCCTGCCGCTGGCGGCCAATTCGCTGGGCCTGGTCTGGTCCAATCTGATGCTGCATTGGCTCGACGACCCGCTGCCGGTTCTGCGTGAATTGCACCGCGTGCTGGAAGTCGGCGGCCTGCTCTGCTTCGCCACGCTCGGTCCCGATACGCTGCAGCAGTTGCGCGCGGCCGCGGCGGAAGTCGGCGCTGGCGATACGGTGCGGCGCTTTCTCGACATGCACGATCTGGGCGACATGCTGGTCGCCGCCGGTTTCGGCGATCCGGTGATGGACATGGAGATGATCACGCTGAGCTACGCCGCGCCGCGCGCCTTCCTCGCCGACCAGCGCCATCTGGGCGTGCGCGACGCGCTGCTGGGCCGGCAGGCCTGGCGCGACTGGCGCCGGCTGTTGCGCGCCTGGCCGCGGGATGCCGAGCGGCGCCTGCCGGCAAGCTTCGAGATCGTCTATGGCCACGCCTGGAAACCCGAGCCGCGGCAGGTCGCCGACGGCCGCGCGGTGATCCGGTTCCATTCGCGATGAAGCGCGCCAGGCAACGGCCGCTGCGGCCGATCAAACCGCGCAATCCGCTGGCGCTGGCGCCGCTGCTGCAGAAGGGCGGCGTGCATCAGCGCAAGGACAAACGCGCCAGCCGTGCCCGGCAGAAAGCCGCACTTCGACGCGACGCCGACGAAACCTGATTCATCGTTTGACCGCCTGAAGACCGGCGCCGGGGATTCTTTCTCCCTGGCGCCGGTCTTTTGCTTTGGGTCGTGGAAATCACGTATTGCGTATTATGAAGTGATTTTTTACAATGCAAAATAAGTGCGATGTGTTGATTCATGAACTAGGTCTATGCTGCGAGCAACAACGCGGTGCTTCAGTGCAGGCTGACGTCGGCGTGATCGGCGTTAAGCGAAGCGGCCGCAAATAAGCAGTCTGCTGCAATGCCGTGTGGCGGACTCCAATAATGTCAGTACGAGGAGAAGTCATGGCTGCGCCCCAACTCGCGTCCTCCGACGCCGATCCGCAGGAAACCCGTGAATGGCTGGATGCGCTGGAGGCCGTGATCGCGCAGGAAGGTCCCGAGCGCGCGCACTTCCTGCTCGAACAACTGATCGCGCTGGGTCACCAGACCGGCATCAACATGCCCTACAGCGCCAACACCGAATACACCAACACCATCCCCGCCGACCAGCAGCCGGTCACGCCCGGCGACTACGAGATGGAGCAGAAGATCCGCGACTACGCACGCTGGAACGCGCTGGTCATGGTGCTGCGTGCCAACAAGGACGATTCCGGCCTCGGCGGCCACATCGCCAGCTACGCCTCGGCGGCCACGCTTTATGACATCGGCTTCAACCACTTCTGGCATGCACCTTCGGAAAACCACGGCGGCGACCTGGTGCTGTCGCAGGGCCATTCGGCGCCCGGCACCTATGCGCGCGCCTTCATGCTCGGCCGCCTGACCGAGCAGCAGATGGACAACTTCCGCCGCGAGGTCGATGGCAAGGGTCTGTCCAGCTATCCCCATCCCTGGCTGATGCCGGATTTCTGGCAGTTCCCGACGGTCTCGATGGGCCTCGGCCCCTTGCAGGCGATCTACCAGGCGCGCTTCATGAAGTACATGCAGCACCGCGAGATGATTCCCACCGACAACCGCAAGGTGTGGGCCTTCATGGGCGACGGCGAGATGGACGAGCCGGAGTCGATGGGCGCCATCGGCATGGCCGGGCGCGAGCGACTGGACAACCTGATTTTCGTCATCAACTGCAACCTGCAGCGGCTCGACGGCCCGGTGCGCGGCAACGGCAAGATCATTCAGGAACTCGAATCCGATTTCCGCGGCGCCGGCTGGAACGTGATCAAAGTGATCTGGGGCAGCTACTGGGATCCGTTGCTGGCCCAGGACAAGAGCGGCCTGCTGCGCCAGCGCATGATGGAATGCGTCGACGGCGATTACCAGACCTTCAAGGCACGCGACGGCGCCTATGTGCGCGAGCATTTCTTCGGCAAGTACCCGGAGCTGGCGAAGCTGGTGTCGACCTGGTCCGACGACGACATCTGGCGTTTGAACCGCGGCGGTCATGATCCGCACAAGGTGTATGCCGCCTACGCCGCCGCCGTGGCGCACACGGGCCAGCCGACCGTGATCCTGGCCAAGACCATCAAGGGTTATGGCATGGGCGAGGCGGGCGAGGCGATGAACATCACCCACCAGCAGAAGAAGATGGGCACCACCTCGGTCAAGGCCTTCCGCGACCGCTTCAAGCTGCCGGTGAAGGACGAGGACCTGGAAAAGCTGCCCTACCTGACCTTCCCCGAAGGCTCGCCGGAACTCAACTACATGCGCGAACGCCGCATGGCGCTCGGCGGTTATTCGCCCGCGCGCCGACGCCAGGCCGAGTCGCTGCCAGTGCCGCCGCTGGCGGCTTTCGACGCCCTGCTCAAGGCCGGCGGCGAGGGACGTGAATTCTCCACCACGATGTCCTTCGTGCGCGGCCTCAATGTCATGCTCAAGGACAAGGTCATCGGCAAGCGCGTGGTACCGATCGTGGTCGACGAATCGCGCACCTTCGGCATGGAAGGCCTGTTCCGCCAGATCGGCATCTGGAACCAGGACGGCCAGAACTACGTGCCGCAGGATGCCGACCAGATGATGTTCTACAAGGAAACCAAGACCGGCCAGATCCTGCAGGAAGGCATCAACGAGGCCGGCGCGATGGCCGACTGGATCGCCGCCGGCACCAGCTACTCGACGCACGGCGTGCAGATGATCCCGGTCTATGTCTGCTACTCGATGTTCGGCATGCAGCGCACCATGGACCTGGTCTGGGCCGCCGGCGACCAGCGCGCGCGGGGCTTCCTGGTCGGCGGCACCGCCGGCCGCACCACGCTCAACGGCGAAGGCCTGCAGCACGAGGACGGCCATTCGCAGGTGCTGGCCGGCACCGTGCCGAACTGCATTTCCTACGATCCGACCTTCGCCTACGAAGTCGCCGTGATCGTGCAGGACGGACTGCGCCGCATGGTCACCGAGCAGGAAGACGTGTTCTATTACCTGACGGTGATGAACGAAAATTACGAGCATCCGGCCATGCCGGCCGATGCGGCGCCAGGCATCCTCAAGGGCATGTACCAGTTCAGGAAGGGCGCCGCCTCCAACGGTGCGCGCGTGCAGCTGCTCGGTTCCGGCACCATCTTCATGGAGGCGATTGCCGCCGCCGATTTGCTGAAGAAGGACTGGGGCGTCGAGGCCGACCTCTGGTCCTGCCCCAGCTTCAACGAACTGGCGCGCGACGGTCAGGACTGTGCGCGCTGGAATCTGCTGCATCCGACCGAGAAGCCGCGCGTGCCCCATGTCGCCGCCTGCCTGGCCGAGACGCGCGGGCCGGTGGTCGCCGCGACCGACTACATTCGCGTCTTCGCCGAGCAGATCCGTGCGCTGGTGCCGCGCCACTATACGGTGCTGGGCACCGATGGCTTCGGCCGTTCGGATACGCGCGAAAAGCTGCGCCACTTTTTCGAGGTCGATCGCTACTGGATCACCGTTGCGGCGTTGTCGGCGCTGGCTGACGAGGGCGCGGTGAAGAAGGAGAAAGTCGCCGAGGCGATCAAGAAATACGGCCTCGATCCGAACAAGCCCAATCCGGTGAAGGTGTAAGCCATGGCTCAGATAGTCGAAGTGAAAGTGCCCGACATCGGCGATTTCAAGGATGTGCCGGTGATCGAGCTGCTGGTCAAGGTTGGCGATACGGTGCAGGCTGAAGATTCGCTGGTTACGCTGGAATCCGACAAGGCGACCATGGATGTGCCCTCGCCGGTCTCCGGCGTGGTCACCGAACTCAGGCTGAAGGTCGGCGACAAGGTGGCCGAGGGCAGCCTCGTTGCCCTGATCGACAGCGCCGCTGCCGGGCAGGGCGCCGCCGCGTCTGTTGTCGCCGCTCCCGCAGCGGCACCGAGTGTTCCGCCAGCCGCCGCCGCGCCGGTTGCCGCGCCCGCCGCTGCCGCAACCGAGGTCGAAGTCAAGGTGCCCGACATCGGCGACTTCAAGGACGTGCCGATCATCGAGTTGCTGGTCAAGGTCGGCGATGCGGTGAAGGCGGAAGACTCGCTAATGACTCTGGAATCGGACAAGGCGACGATGGATATACCCTCACCGGTATCCGGCGTGGTCACCGAGCTGCGGGTCAAGGTCGGCGACAAGGTTGCGGAAGGCGTCGTGCTGGCGCTGGTAAAGGTCGGCGCTGGCGCTACGGCGCCGGTGGCTGCCGCTGCGTCGGCCGTAGCGCCGGTCGCGGCAAGCGTGGCGCCACAAGCGGCGGCCGCACCTGCTAGCGTGCCGGCGGCCGGTGGAGCCGCGGCCGACTTCCGTCCCGGCGATGCCGACCTGATCTCCGCCCAGCCGCGCGTCGCGATGCCGACGCCGGCGGACCGGGTGTCCTGCCGGGCGGCCCATGCCAGCCCGTCGGTGCGCCGCTTTGCGCGCGAACTGGGCGTCGACATCGGCAAAGTGCCGGGCAGCGGCCCCAAGGGACGCATCATGCAGAGCGATGTCCAGGCTTGGGTCAAGGGCGTGGTCAGCGCGGCAGCCGCACCAGCGGCGGCGCCTGTGGCAGGACTCGGCGGTGGACTCGATCTGCTGCCCTGGCCGAAGATCGACTTCACGAAATTCGGCGCCATCGATGTGCAGCCTCTGTCGCGCATCAAGAAGATTTCCGGCGCCAACCTGTCGCGCAACTGGGTCATGATCCCGGCCGTCACTTATCACGAAGACGCCGACATCACCGACCTCGAAGCCTTCCGCGTCCAGATCAACAAGGAGAACGAAAAGGCCGCCGACAAAACTGCGGCCAAGCTGACCATGCTCGCCTTCCTGATCAAGGCCTGCGTCAAGGCCATGCAGAAGTATCCCGAGTTCAACTCGTCGCTCGACGCGAGTGGTACAGAAATGAGTCTGGTGCTGAAGAAGTACTACAACATCGGCTTCGCCGCCGACACGCCCAACGGCCTGGTCGTGCCGGTGATCAAGAACGCCGACAGCAAGGGCGTGTTCGAGCTGGCGAAGGAAAGCGGCGAACTGGCCAAGCAGGCGCGCGAAGGCAAGCTCAAGCCGGCCGACATGCAGGGCGCCTGCTTCACGATTTCCAGCCTCGGCGGCATCGGCGGCACCTATTTCGCGCCCATCGTCAATGCGCCGGAAGTGGCGATCCTCGGCGTCAACAAGTCGGCCATGAAGCCGGTCTGGGATGGCAAGCAATTCGTCCCGCGCCTGATCCTGCCGCTGTCGCTGACCGCCGACCACCGCGTGATCGACGGCGCCCTGGCGACGCGCTTCAACGTCTATCTGGCAGCTTTGCTAGCCGACATGCGGAGAAGCATGCTGTGACCACGCTGACCGTAGTCAAGAAGGGCGACGCGGTCGCCATCGCCGCCGACGGCCTCACCACTTTCGGTGACACGCGCCTGCCGCGCAGCTACAAGGGCGAGCACGACAAGATCCTCGACATCGCCAGATCGAAGATCGGCATCTGCGGTTCCTCGGCGCACCACCTGGTGCTGCTCTCCGCTTTCTCCAGGCTGGAGGACGTGAAGCTCGGTTCGCGCATGGAAGTCTATGAAACCTTCCGTCGCCTGCATCCGATCCTCAAGGAACACGCCTTCCTCAATCCCAAGGAAGACGAGGACGATCCCTACGAGAGCTCGCAGATCACCGCCCTGATCGCCAACAGCAGCGGCATCTACGGCGTCTATTCCTATCGCGAGGTGTTCGAATTCGACCGCGTCTGGTCCGCCGGCTCCGGCCGCAGTTTCGCCCTCGGCGCCATGCACGCGCTCTACGACGGCCCGCTGACGGCGGCGCAGATCGCCAAGGCCGGCGTCGCCGCCGGCATCGAATTCGACACTTCGTCCGGACCGCCGATCGTGGTCTATGAGTTCAAGCTGGAAGGGAAAGCCAATGAGTGACATCGTCGAAGTGAAGGTACCGGACATCGGCGACTTCAAGGATGTGCCGGTCATCGAAGTTCTGGTCAAGGTCGGCGACACGGTCAAGGCCGAAGATTCGCTGATCACCCTGGAATCCGACAAGGCCACCATGGACGTGCCTTCGCCGGTCTCGGGTGTGGTCACGGAACTGAAAATCAAGGTGGGTGACAAGGTCGCGGAAGGCACGCTGGTGGCGATGATCGCCGCTACCGATGCGAAAGTCGGCGCTGGCGCCACGGCGGCCGCAGCACCCGCCGCGGTTCCCATGGCAGCGCCCGTCGCCGCGCCGGTAGTCGCTCCGGTCGCCGCAAGCACTGTCGGCAAATTCGCCGGCAAGGCTGATCTCGAATGCGAAATGCTGGTGCTCGGCGCCGGCCCCGGCGGTTATTCGGCCGCCTTCCGCGCCGCCGACCTGGGCATGAAGACGCTCATCGTCGAACGCTACGCGACACTCGGCGGCGTCTGCCTCAACGTCGGCTGCATTCCGTCCAAGGCGCTGCTGCATGTCGCGGCGGTGATGGAAGAGGCCGGGCATGCGAGCGATCTGGGCGTCAGCTTTGCCGCGCCCAAGGTGGATATCGACAAGCTGCGCGCGCACAAGGAAAAAGTGGTCGGCAAGCTGACCGGCGGCCTGGCCGGCATGGCCAAGGCGCGCAAGGTGCAGACCGTGCGCGGCTATGGCCACTTCCTCGACGCCAACCATCTGGAAGTCGAGGCCATGACCGGCAGCGCACAGGAGAAGACCGGCGAGAAGAAGGTGATCCGTTTCCAGAAGTGCATCATCGCCGCGGGCTCGGCGGCCTTCCATCTGCCCTTCATACCGCGCGACCCGCGCATTGTCGATTCCACCGGCGCGCTGGAACTGCGCTTCGTTCCGAAGCGGATGCTGGTCATCGGCGGCGGCATCATCGGCCTCGAAATGGCCACCGTGTACTCGACGCTGGGCGCGAAAGTCGATGTGGTCGAAATGCTCGACGGCCTGATGCAGGGGCCGGACCGCGACTTGGTCAAGGTCTGGGAAAAGCAGAACGCCAAGCGTTTCGACAAGATCATGCTCAAGACCAAAACCGTTGCTGTGGATGCCAAACCGGACGGCCTCTGGGTCAAGTTCGAAGGCGAGCAGGCGCCTGCTGAGGCGCAGCGCTACGACATGATCCTGCAGTCCGCCGGACGCAGCCCGAACGGCAGGAAGATCGGCGCCGAGAAGGCGGGGGTTGCAGTTAACGAGCGTGGCTTCATTCCGGTCGACAGCCAGATGCGCACCAACGTGCCGCACATCTTCGCCATCGGCGACATCGTCGGCCAGCCGATGCTGGCGCACAAGGCGGTGCATGAGGCGCACGTCGCGGCCGAGGCTGCGGCCGGGCAGAAGGCGCATTTCGACGCGACGGTGATCCCCGGTGTCGCCTACACCCATCCGGAAGTGGCATGGGTCGGGGTCGGCGAGGACGAGGCGAAGAAGGCCGGGCGCAAGGTCAGTGTCGCCAGGTTTCCCTGGGCGGCTTCCGGCCGCGCGATCGCCAACGGCGCCGACTACGGCTTCACCAAGCTGGTGTTCGACGAAGAAACCCATCGCGTGATCGGCGGCAGCATCGTCGGCCCCAACGCCGGCGACATGATCGGCGAAGTCGCGCTGGCGATCGAAATGGGGGCCGACGCGGTGGATATCGGCAAGACCATCCACCCCCATCCGACCCTGGGCGAAACCATAGGCATGGCGGCCGAGGTGGCGCACGGTTCCTGCACCGACCTACCGCCGATGCGCAAAAAATGAGCTGATCCGGGTACACTCCCGGTACTGTGTTCAACAAGTTACTCTCACGGTTCCAGGACAAGAAGACGTCGGACCACCCATGGGCTTCGGACGCGAGCCTGAACGCCCTGATGGCCGACATCCCGCAGTCCGACCCGCGGCGCCTGCTGTTCGACGTCGATGAGTCGCTGGCCGGGCTCGATGCCGCCGTTGCCGAAATCGGCCCCAAGCTGGCGCTGCGGGCAGTGGCCCGACTGGATCAGTTTGCGCGGCCCGGCGCGGAGCAGTTGCTCACGCGCTACCTGTCGGCCGGGGAACGCGACTACCTTGCGGATTCGGTGTGGACGGCGCTGGATACCCATGCGGCGCATCTGGTCCGCTGCTATCGGTCGTTCCTGAACGCCTCGATCGAACTTGCCACGGACGACGACAAGCTGCGCACCGCCCGCTGTGCCGCGCGGGCGCTGATGACCTGGGCCTTGCGCAAGAAGCTGCAGCGTTTTCGCTACCGCACGCCCGGCGCAGAGCTGTGGCAGGAGGCCCACGGTCTGTTGCAGGTGCTGAACCGGCTGGGCCTGCCGAAGACCCATGTCGCACCCTATCGCATCGACCTCGCTGCGGCGCTGGGCCCGCAACGATTGGCGCAGGGCGACTCCGGTGGCAGCAGCGTGCGTTATTGCTCGGTGCGCAAACTGCGCGGTGCCGTGCTGCGCCTTGCCGCCCAAGTCAAGAAGCCGAACGAAGCGCCCGCCTGGCTGGCGCAGGTTCCCGCCAGCAGCGAACAGATCGAAAGCACGGTCCTGATCCTGATGAACCATTGGGCGCATGCACCGCCCACACGCAGCAGCGAACGCGTCAGCCAGACCGGCGAATTGCGGGTCGTGCTCGGCTTCGGTCTGGCACGACGCATGATCGCTGCCGCACATTTCGCCCGCATGGGCCGCTCGTTCGAATACGAGGGTGAGATTGTCACCCGCATGTTCGATGAGGACCGTTTCGGCACCGTCGCGCCGGAGGATGAGGTGAAAAAGGCGGCCGCGATCGCCGCCAGGGAACCGGCAGCGGCGAAGACGCCGATCGAGATTTTGCGCCGGCTGGAATCCGGCGGTGACGAAGCCCAGATGGAACGCTGGACGCAGATCGACTCCAGTGCAACGGGGCTGGGCGCCGTGGTGCCGGCGGTACTGCCGCGCCATCGCATCGATTTACGCATTGGCCAAACTGTCTGCCGGCGAAGAAAATGCCTGGAGCTGGGTGGCCGATGGAGGCAGTCATGGTTGGTCCGACCCGATCATCGTCAGCCTGGAGGGGCGCGAGGACGGGCTGCCTGCGGAGACCCTTGTTTCCAGTCTTGAGACCGAACTGCGCAGCGCGATTGGATTGTGGCGCGTGCTTTCCGACAACCTGCTCCATCACGGCCGGACCATGAATCGCATCGAATTGACCCAAATTTCATGAAAGATGCCATGACACAAGATGAATTGAAGCAAGCAGTGGCGCGCTCGGCGCGCGACTATGTGGCTGACCGGCTGCCGGTCGGGGCAATACTCGGAGTCGGCACCGGCTCCACGGCGAATTTTTTCATCGACGAGATTGCCGCCATCAAGGACCGCATTGGCGGCACCGTGGCGAGTTCCGAAGCCACGGCGAAGCGCCTGGCCGGCCATGGCATCCGCGTGCTCGACCTCAACGACGTCGCTGCAATCGGCATCTATGTCGATGGTGCTGACGAGATCGATGCCGGCATGGCGATGATCAAGGGCGGTGGTGGTGCGCTGACCCGCGAGAAGATCGTCGCGGCGGTGGCGGAGACCTTCGTCTGCATCTGCGACGCATCGAAGCGGGTGCAGACCATGGGCCGCTTTCCGCTGCCGGTGGAAGTGATTCCGATGGCGCGAGCCTATGTTAGTCGCGAACTGGCCAGGCTCGGCGGCACGCCGAAATTGCGCGCCGACCTGGTGACCGACAACGGCAACCTGATCCTCGATGTGCACGGCCTGTCGATCACCGATCCGGCGGGACTGGAGGAACGGATCAACCAGATCGTCGGCGTCGTCACCAATGGACTGTTCGCGCAGCGCGGTGCGGACGTGCTGCTGCTGGCGACGCCCGAGGGAATACAGACCCATCTGCGCTGAGCCGCGTGCTGAAATAATTTGTTCACACGTCGCCGCTATAGTGGCGACATTGCAAACTGGGGTGGCAGCATGGACCAAAAACACATCGTCAAACAGTTCGACGCCGATCTCGAGGGTTTGCGCACGCGCGTCCTGGCGATGGGCGGGCTGGTCGAACAGCAGGTCATTCGCGCCATGGAAGGACTGGCATCAGGCGATCTTGCTGCGATCGAGCAGGTGATTGCCGCCGATCGCCTGGTCAATCGGCACGAAGTCGAACTCGACGAGGCCTGCAATCATGTGATTGCCAAGCGGCAGCCGGCCGCGGTCGATCTGCGCATGATCATGACCGTGGTGAAGACCATCACCGACCTCGAACGCATCGGCGACGAAGCAAAAAAGATCGCGAAAATGGCGCGCGGCATCCACGGTGGAGACACCCGTTTCGTGCCGCGGGTCGATCTGCGGGCGCCGGCCGAGATTGCTGTCGCCATGTTGCGCAAATCGCTCGACGCCTTCGCCCGCCTCGACGTCAATGCCTCAGCCGAGGTGGTGCGTCAGGATCGCGAGGTGGATGCCGGCTTCAAGGCGGCGATGCGCCAGCTGATCACCTTCATGATGGAAGACCCGCGCACCATTTCGAGTTCGCTGGATCTGCTGTTCATCGCCCGCTCGATCGAGCGCATCGGCGATCATGCGAAGAACATTTCCGAATACGTGGTCTATCTGGTCAAGGGCCGCGATGTACGCCACATCGGGCTGGAAGCGATGGAGAAGGAAGTCGCGCGCTAGCCGCGTGCTGCCTTATTTCTGCGGGGGGACGTAACCGCCGACCTGGTCTGCGCCATCGCCGAAGAAGTGCTTCTGCACCTGCTCGGCCAGGTACTTGCGATGCTGGGCATCGGCCAGGCTCAGGCGGTTTTCGTTGATGATCATCGTCTGCAGCTTGATCCATTGCTGCCAGGCTTCCTTGGAGACGTTTTCATACAGCTTCCTGCCCATTTCGCCGGGCATCGGCGGCAGGTCGAGACCTTCAGCCTCACGTCCCAGCTTGATGCAATTAACCATGCGTGCCACGGTGTTTCCTTTCGGGTAAATGTAGGGATGGCCTAGTGTACATTGAGTTCCGAGTATCCAGCTAGACCAGCAGGATCAGTGCTGCGGCGACCACTGCGGCGAGCAGGACGGCGATGACGATCGGCATCTCCGAATGTTTGCCGGCCGACGCGCCGTCGGCCCTGGCGGCGCCAGGGGAAGGGCGCGTTGCAGCGGGAGCGGCGACAACCGGTTGCGCTGCGCTGGCTGTGTCCGCCGGGAAGGACTCGCCGGGCGCCAGCTTGATGGTCGCCGAGTACTCGTCGAACTCGAGCTTCATGCCGACTTCCTTGGCCAGCCGCTGGGTTGCCGAGAAGGATTCGACTACCGGCGAGAGCCCCAGGCTGCCGGCCTCTGCCTCATGCTCCGCGGCGTCCCCACGACGGGAGAGCGCGGCCTGGGGCGCCAGCACCAGGGTTTTGTCGGCCGCCGCCGGCAGGCTCTGCGGCAGTTCATGCAGGCCCACGGATGCGCCAGGGTCCGGTGCCGGGCTGGAGCCATACTGCTTTTCGCATTCGCGAAGATCGCTGGCGAGGTCTGCCGCCGACTGATAGCGGTTTTCGAGGCGCTTCTCGAGCATCTTGGCGAGTATCAGGTCGAGCATCTCCGGCACATCCGGATTGATTCTGCTCGGCGGCAGCGGAGCGATATTCACCGTCTGGTACATCAGCGCTTCCAGGCTGTCGCCGCGGAACGGCGCTTTGCCGGTAAGCATTTCGTAGAGCACCACGCCCAGGGAAAAAATATCGGTACGGTGATCGACACGCTGTCCGAGAACCTGCTCTGGCGACATGTATTTGGGAGACCCCAGGCGCATTCCGGTCTGGGTCTTTACTTCCGAGACCCGCATGCGGGCGATGCCGAAGTCGGTGATTTTGGCGAAGCCATCCTTCAGCACCATGATGTTGGCCGGCTTGATGTCCCGGTGCACGATCCCGTGCTGGTGGGCGTAACTCAAGCCGCTCGCGACCTGGGCGGCGATCGATGTGGCTTGCTTGACCGGCAGACGTTGTTCGGCGCTGATCAGGTCGTGCAACTCCCGGCCATCCAGATACTCCATCGCGATATAGGCCAGATCGCCGGTTTTGCCCAGATCGTAGATGGTTACGATCGCCGGGTGGCTCAGAGAACCGGCGGCCTTGGCTTCCTGCTGGAAGCGCGCCTCATACTCGCCCCGCAAATCCGGGTCCAGCGACAGATTGATGGTCTTGACCGCGACGATGCGGTTGAGCACGGGATCCGCCGCCTTATAGACGACGCCCATCGCGCCGCGGCCCAGGATGGACAGGACTTCATAGCGCCCGATTTGTTGTGACTCCATGCTATGTGACCGTCAGCGAGGCTTTGGTTGCGCGTCGAACACTGCGTTCATTTTCTGATGTCCGGCTTCCTGGCCTTCGCCTCACGGAATACCCGGCCCCATGTCGGATGATCCACCTCCGCCGGCTCCAGTTCCAGGCTGGGATTGATATCCAGCGCCTTCCTGAATTCTTCGCGGCACAGACGCTCCTTGCCGCTGACGCAATGGGTGAAGGCCAGATACTTGTGGGCCTTGATCTGGTCGCTGGTACCCAGCCCCTGATCCAGGGCGCTCAGCAGGTTCTTCACCGCGTCCGGGTACTTGCCCTCGTTGTACGCATCGATGCCGGCGGACAAGGACTGATTCGCCTTGCTTTCAAACACCTTCATCGGCCCTGATGCGCAGCCGGCCAGCAAGCCGGTCAGCACCATCAGCATGATGTTTCGCATTGTCTTCATTTCATCCCCTGGATACTTATTGACTGAATCGAACCTTGTTCAAACCGGCCGCGGCAGCAGCAGCCGGACGCCTGCCTAGAATGTGTGCCTGATCTTGATCTGTGCGCCCGGTTTTGCATCGATTTTTTCCTGATGGACGGGGAATTTCGAGTTCCTGATTTCCACCGTGTGCATGCCGGGCGCGAGCGAAAGCGATTTTAGCGGCGGACTGACCCCGCGCTTCTGTCCATCCACCCAGACTTCGCCCCAGGGCACTATCAGAAGCGAAACCGTGGCTTTCGCCGGGGCAAGCTGCGGCGGTTCTTTCGGGGACTCCTTCGGCGATGCTTGCGGAGATTTTGCAGCAGCGACAGGAGGGGATTTTGCCGCAACGACAGGTCGCGGCGGATTGTCCGCCTCCTCGCCGCCGCCGCTGCGTCCCAGGCGCAGCATCAGTGCAGTGCCGACAATGGTCAGGGCCAGCACTGAAACTCCGGCCAGCAGCATCTTGCGCGAGCCCGGGCGCTCTCCGGCGCGAGCTTCAGGCGATCCCGGTGCGACGCCGTAAATGGCTTTGTCGTCCGCCGCCGGACCGTCCGCCGGACCGTCCGCGGGATGCGGCGCATCCGTAAACTTGTGCGGAATGCTCGGGCCTACCGTATATACCTCATGCTCGCGCACATGTTTGTCGGTGCGGCTGCCTTCGTAGTGGAGTATTTGCGCGTAGTCGTCGGACAAGCGCGACACCACCTCGAAAAAGGAACGGGAGACCAGTATCGAGCCCGCGTCGGCAAAGCTCATCACCCTTTGCGCG
Source organism: Betaproteobacteria bacterium (assembly GCA_028065725.1). The sequence continues at coordinate 48,847 of JAPTVL010000237.1, read as the reverse complement.
ACGTTGATGCCGTCGCCGATGATGTTGGGCTGGCCATTGATGTCCCTGATCAGCCGGATCGGTCCGAGATTGGCGCCCATCCGCACCTCCAGTACCGGCGTCTCGCTGGAATTCTCGCTGCCGATTCCGTCGCGCATGTCCATGGCGACGAACATCGCCACCTCCGGACTGCCAAGAAAGCAGATGGCGGCACCATCACCGGTGTCCAGCACGATGCGGTCGCTGGCTGCTACCTGTTGCAGGGCCCGGATCAGCAGCGTGTTGAAGCGCTGCTTCAGCCGCAACTGTTCCGTCACCGACTTCTTCGTGTACTCCACGATGTCGATGAACAGCACGCTGCAGACGAAGGTTCGGTTGGAAGTGTTGTCCATCGCGGATTACATCATGGGGTGTTCATGCGCTTGTTATGGCCGGTGCCCGCTGCTCCAAGCGAAAAGTATAACCGCTGGCCGCAGCCAGTAGACGGCGACCGCGCCTGCGCAATCGCGCCTTGCACCCTGGAGCGGTCAATCAGGAAATGCGCGCAGCGCCGAGTTCTATAGCGCCTTCACCAGCACTTTCGAACGGCGCTGCAGGTTGTAGAGCTCGCGCCGGGCTTCCGGCAGGGCCTCGATGCCCGCCTCGACGAAGCCGCGCTCGATGAACCAGTGTGCGGTACGGGTGGTCAGCACGAACAGCTTTTTCAGTTTCATTTTCTTCGCCCGCGCCTCGATGTGGCTGCGCAGCTGATCGCCGTAGCCGCTGCGGCGGAAATCCGGCATTACCGCAAGGCACGCCAGTTCGGCCGATTTCTCGGTCGAGAACGGATACAGCGCCGCGCAGCCGACGATCACGCCGTCGTGCTCGACCACCGAGAATCGCGTGATTTCGATTTCCAGCCGCTCGCGTCCGCGCTTGACCAGGGTACCGTCCGCCTCCAGCGGTTCGATCAGGCCGAGAATGGCGCCGACGTCGTCGATGCTGGCGTCGCGCAGGCGCGCCAGCGGAGCGCTGGTCATCACCGTGCCGACGCCATCGCGGGTGAAGAATTCCATCAGCATGGCGCCGTCGGCCTGCCGGTCGAGGAAATGCACGCGGCCGATGCCGGCCCGGCAGGCCCGGATCGCGCTGGGCAGCACCCGCGCGACTTCGGGCGCCTGCGCCGACAGATGCCGGGTGGCGAGTTTCTGTGCCTCGTCGGCGGTGAGGGCGTCGATCAGGGCGCCCTTGGCATTCACCAGCCCCGGTGCATCGCACAGATAGATCAGCTTGTCGGCCTTGACCGCCACGGCGACAGCTTCGGCGGCTTCTTCCCAGGCGAGGTTGAAGATTTCTCCCGTCGGCGAGGCGCCGATCGGGGTGATCAGCACCACGTTTTCCTGGGCCAGATCGGCCTGGATCTCCTCGGCGATCACCTTGCGGATCGCACCGGTGTATTGGAAATCGATCCCGTCGACCACGCCGACCGGGCGCGCGGTGATGAAATTGCCGCCGGTGACGCGCAGGAAGGCGCCGGCCATCGGCGTATTGGGCAGGCCCTGCGAGAGCAAGGCCTCGATCTCGATGCGGGTCACGCCCATGGCGCGCTTGACGCATTCCAGCGCCGCCGCGTCGGTGACGCGCAGGCCCTTGTGGAACCTCGGCGTCAGGCCGCGTGCCTGCATCTCGGCATCGATCTGCGGCCGCGCTCCATGCACCAGCACCAGGCGTATGCCCATGCTGTCGAGCAGGGCAATGTCATGGATCAGCGCCTGCGCCGCGCCCGCGTCGAGCACTTCGCCACCGAAGGCGATGACGAAGGTGCGGCCGCGAAAGGCGTGGATGTAAGGCGCCGCCTGGCGCACCCAGGCCACCAGGCGGGCATCGGTGTCGGGCTGGGTGCTGCGGGTCTCCAGGCTCATCTGGCGGTCTTGCCTTTCTTTGGCCCGGCTTTCACCGTGGTCGCCGGGGCCTTCGGCCTGGCCGGCCGCGGCGGTGCCTTGGTGGCAACCGGTTTCGGCGCTGGCTTGGCGGCAGTCTTTGGCGCCAGCTTGACAGGTTTCGGCTTGCTTGCGGCCTTGGCTGGCTGCTTCCCGGTCTTCGACACCCTGGCGACCTTCTCCTTCTTGTCTTCCTTGGGCTTCTTCTCCGGCTTCGCCCGCGGTATCGGCTTGCCTTCCAGTTCGGCTTCCAGGCGCTCGCAAATGGTGCGCAGGATCTTGACCCGGGCGTAGCCCTTGTCGTTGGCCTCGACCAGGGTCCACGGCGCGGTGCCGGTGCTGGTGCGGTCGACCATGTCGCAGATCGCCTCCTGGTAGGCATCCCATTTTTCGCGATTGCGCCAGTCTTCCTCGGTGATCTTGAAGCGCTTGAACTCGATCTTTTCGCGTTCCTTGAAGCGCTTCAGCTGCTCTTCCTGGCTGATCTGCAGCCAGAACTTGACGACGATGACGCCGGCCTCGGCAAGATCGTGCTCGAAATCGTTGATCTCGGAATAGGCACGCAGCCAGTCGGCCTCGGCACAGAAGCCTTCGACGCGCTCGACCAGTACCCGGCCATACCAGGTGCGGTCGAAGATCGCGACGCGGCCTTTGCGCGGGATCTGGCGCCAGAAACGCCACAGATAAGGCTGGGCGCGCTCTTCCTCGGTCGGCGCCGCCACCGGCACGATCTGGTAGTCGCGCGCATCCATCGAGGCGGCGATGCGGCGGATGGCGCCGCCCTTGCCGGCCGCATCGGCGCCCTCGAAGGCGCAGATCAGCGAACGATTCTTGAAGCGCGGGTCGCGCACCAGCTCCGACAGCTTGCCCTGCCACTTCGCCAGTTGCTCCTCGTATTCCTTCTCGCTCAGCCGGTGCCTGAGGTTGAGTTCGGACAGCAGGTCGCGGCCGTCGATATTCACCCGCATCTGCGGCGCCACCGGCGTGGTCAGCTTGCCTTCGTCGGCAAGGCGCTGGCGGATCGCTTCGAGCAGGATCTTGCCCGTGGTCAGCGAGCGATAGCGGTCGTCCTCGCCCTCGATGATGGTCCACGGCGCCCAGGCCGTATTGGTCATGCGCAACACGTGGCCGACCACGTCCTGCAGCTTGTCGTAGGTCTTCAGCCGTTCCCAGTTCCACTTGGTGACGCGCCAGGCGGTCTTCGGATCCTTTTCCAGGGTCTTCAGGCGGCGCTTCTGGCCGTCCTTGGTCAGGTGGAACCAGAACTTCAGCACCAGTGCGCCTTCATTGACCAGCATCGCCTCGAAGCGGTTGATCTGATCGATGCGCGCATCCATGTCTGCCTTACTTATGCTGCCTTCCAGGCGGTCGTGGATCGGGCTCGAATACCAGGAGCCGGCGAACACGCCGATGCGGCCCTTGGGCGGTAGCGCGCGCCAGTAGCGCCACATGAAGGGGCGCGCGCTTTCCTCGTCGGTCGGCGCCGAAAACGCCAGGGTCGAAATGAAACGCGGATCCATCCATTCGTACAGGATGTTGATGGTTTCGCCCTTGCCGGCGCCGTCCTGGCCGCTGACCAGCACGATCACCGGGATCTTGCCGTTTTCCTTGAGGTCGTACTGGGCATCCTGCAAGGCCGCGCGCAGGGCCGGCACTTCCTTCTTGTAGGTTTGCTTGTCGATCTTGTGACCGATTTCCGCGGATTCGAACATTACCAATCCCCCCAAAGTGCCATCATTGCCGCGACAGCGCCAAGTCCGGCGGTTTCGCTGCGCAACACCCGCGGCCCCAGACTGATCGGCTGGAAGCCGGCGGCATGTGCCGCCAACAGTTCACCTTCTTCGAAGCCGCCTTCCGGGCCGACCAGGAAGCTGACCGGACCCGCCGGCGCCGCGAGATCGCGCAGGGAACCGGAAGCCCCTGGCGCGCAGACGAAGCGTATAGCATTTTCCCGCGCCGTGATGCCAAGGTATTGCGGCAGATCAACAATTGGTGCCACCGCCGGGACGCGATTGCGTCCGCATTGTTCGCAGGCGGCGATGGCGATGTTGCGCCAGTGCTCGACGCGCCGCTCGGCGCGCTCGCCGGAAAGCCGGATCACGCTGCGCCTGGCGGCCACCGGCTGGATGCGGACGACACCCAATTCGACGGCTTTCTGCACCACGAAATCCATTTTGTCGCCGGCGGGCAGGGCCTGCACCAGCGTCAGGTGCAGCGGCGGTTCGGGGTCGCAGTCCTCGAACTCGATCAGGGTCGCGCGCAAGCCCTTGCCTGCGGGGTTGAGCGTGGCCCGCCATTGTCCGCCGCGCCCGTCGAACAGCATCGCCGTATCGCCGGCGCCGACTCTCAGCACCTTCAGCGCATGGTGGGCGGCTTCCGCGGCAAGCTCGACGGTGGCGCCGGGATGCAGCGGGAAGGGGCAGAAGAATCTTGGTATCATGCCCAAATTATCGCCAAATTTCGGGCCCAGCGCATGGTCAGCCTTTCCCCACCGGTCTGCGACTTCGGTCGCCCGGCCATCGATTTCGAACTGCCAGGCGTCGATGGCAAGCGTCATGGACTGGCCAGCGTCCGCGGCCCCAACGGCTTGCTGGTAATGTTCATCTGCAATCACTGCCCCTATGTCAAGGCGGTGATCCGTCGCATCGTGCGCGACACGAGGGATTTGGCAGCGCAGGGTGTCGGCAGCATCGCCATCATGAGCAACGATCCGACGGATTACCCCGAGGACTCGTGGGACAACATGGTGCAGATCGCGCGCGAACTGCAGTTTCCCTTCCCCTATGTGCTGGACGAATCGCAGGCGGTGGCCAAAGCCTATGGCGCCGTGTGCACGCCGGATTTCTTCGGCTACAACGGCAAGCTCGAGTTGCAGTACCGCGGCCGGCTCGACGCGTCGCGCAAGGAAACGGCGCCTGAGGACGCGCGCCGCGAATTGTTCGAAGCGATGCGGCAGGTCGCCCTGACCGGCCAGGGTCCCGCGCAGCAGACGGCAGGGATCGGCTGCTCGATCAAATGGATCAAGCCGTGAGGGCAGCACTGTTTTTCGCGCTTCTGCTCGCCATGACGACAGCGGGCGCGGTCGACAACGTCCTGCTGATCCAGTTGCGCCCGGGTGGCGGCTTCACGGTCTGGCATACCGAAGGGGAAAGCCAGCTGACTGACGACGAAGTCATGGAACTCGAGGTCACCGCCAGGCCGGAAGGCGGTGCCGTCATGTCGACCAGCGCCGGTCCGGCCCGCGTCTATGAAACCGCGGAAGGCGTGACGATCAGCCTGCCTGAGGCGAAGCACGACAAGGCGCTGTTACTCGACCGCGATGACTGCAACCACGTTCGGGTATGGCATGCCGCCGGCGCCACCAATCTCTCGGACGACCAGATTGCCGACATTTTCATCAGCGCGCTTCCCGGTGGCGGCAAGCGCATCGCTGTTGGCGACTACTACGTCAAGGCCTTCGCCACCAAACTTGGCGTGACGGCGACGCTATGGAATCCCGCGGCAAGTAAATAGGCCGCCGCCCATCTTCTTCAGTGGCGAGCTCGCTGCATCGAAGTTCAGCCCGGGGCAATGCCGGTCGATCAAGCCCGTTTCGGCTTCGATGCCGCGCTTGCCGGTTCCTGCTTGCCGACCTGCGCTTCGATCAGGCGCGAACCTTCGCTGTCCATGAATTGAACGAAGGCGGTGGCCGCCGGCATCAGACGCTTGTCGGTGCGGTAGACCAGACGCCATTGGCGCTTTACCGGGCTGCCGGTGACGTTGAGCCTGACCAGGCGTCCGACCGAGCGCTCCAGTCCGATGGTGTGCTCAGAAATAAAGGACAGGCCCAAACCCGCCATGACCGCCTGCTTGATCGTCTCGTTGCTGCCGAGCTCCATGATGGCGCCCGCCGTGACCTGATGCTCCTCGAGGAAGCGTTCCAGTGCGCCGCGTGTGCCTGAGCCGGGTTCGCGGATCAGCAGGATTTCGTCGGCGAGCTGGCGCGGGTCGATGCGGCGCTTGTCCGCCAGGCGATGATCGGGTGCGGCGATGAACACCAGCGGGTGCTCGGCAAAGATCTTCGCCACGGTTTCGAACTCGCTTGGCGGTGTACCCATGATGGCGAGGTCGATATCGTTTTCGGCAAGATGGCGCACGATGGTGCCGCGGTTGTTGACCGTCAGCTGCAATTCGACGCCAGGGTGCCGGCGCCGAAATTCGGCAAGGAGGGACGGTGCAAAGTATTTCGCGGTGCTGACCACCCCGATCTTCAGATGGCCGGCCTCGACGCCCTTCAGCGCGGCCAAAGCTTCGTCGGCCTCGCGCAGTTGTTCGGCGATGCGTCGCGCCTGACCCGCGACTTCTTCGCCGGCGGCGGTGAGGCGCACCCTCTTGCCAGCCTGTTCGGTCAGCGGCAGTCCCGCCTGATCCTCCAGCGCCTGCACCTGCATCGATACCGCAGGCTGGGTCAGGTGCAGTTCCTCGGCGGCGCGGGAAAAGGAAAGATGGCGTGCTACCGCCTCGAATATCTTGAGCTGGCGCAGAGTGACATTCTTCATGGCTGAGTGCGACCTTCCCGAACCGGTTGCATTGCATGGCGCAATTTTAAATATCTTATCACCGTCATAAGAAAGAATGACTTTTGCTTATGGATGATTGGAGGCTATCCTGCGCTCCATGTTCAAGGCCCTGATATTTGATGTCGACGGCACGCTGGCCGAAACCGAGCGCGATGCTCACCGCGTGGCCTTCAACGAGGCTTTTCGCGCCGCCGGGCTGGACTGGCACTGGACCCGCGAGCTTTACGGCGAGCTTCTTGCCGTTACCGGCGGCAAGGAGCGGATTCGCCACTTCTGCCAGCACTTTCACCCGGCACTCCTCGATCAGGCGGATTTCGCTGGGTTCGTGCGGCGGCTACACCAGGACAAGAGCGAGCGCTACGTGGAAATCGTCGGTCGCGGCGGCTTGCCGCTGCGACCGGGGGTGGCTCGATTGATTGGGGAGGCGCGGGCGGCAGGCATCAGGCTGGCAATCGCCACGACCACCTCGCACGACAACGTGACGGCCCTGCTGCGCGCATCCCTGGCGGCCGACGCCGAAGGATGGTTCGAGGTGATCGGTGCCGGCGACGTGGTCGAGAAGAAAAAGCCGGCATCCGACATCTATTTCTGGGTGCTGCACAGGCTCGGGCTCCGGGCGAGCGAATGCCTCGCGATCGAGGACTCGTTCAACGGCTTGCGCTCGGCGCTTGGCGCCGGCCTGCCGACGCTGATCACCGAGGCACAATACACGCGCGGCGAGAATTTCTCTGGAGCGCTGGACGTGCTGCCGGATCTGGCCGACATGAACTTGTGGCAGTTGCGACAATTGCATGAACGGCGTGGCGAACGGGCGATGAGTCAACAATAAGCTCTACCTTATCATTTGAATTAGAAGAAGTGAATGTTATTGATGGTTAATTTTCTGCATCATGCTGCTACCTCAGGCAGCACGGAACAAGTTTTTGAGGACATCCCAATCCAATTTACTGGAGGAACACATGGCTGTTAAGACCTACAACGCTGGCGTGAAGGAATACCGCCAGACCTACTGGACCCCGGAATACACCCCCAAGGACACCGATATCCTCGCCTGCTTCAAGGTTACCCCGCAGCCGGGCGTGGCGCGCGAGGAAGTCGCCGCCGCCGTGGCCGCCGAGTCGTCGACCGGCACCTGGACCACGGTGTGGACCGACCTCCTGACCGACCTCGATTACTACAAGGGCCGCGCCTACCGCATCGAGGACGTGCCGGGCGACGACACTTGCTTCTACGCCTTCGTCGCCTATCCCATCGACCTGTTCGAGGAAGGCTCCGTGGTCAACGTGCTGACCTCTCTGGTCGGCAACGTGTTCGGCTTCAAGGCCCTGCGCGCCCTGCGCCTCGAAGACGTGCGTTTCCCTATCGCCTACGTCAAGACCTGCGGCGGCCCGCCGGCCGGCATCCAGGTCGAGCGCGACCGCATGAACAAGTATGGCCGTCCCCTGCTCGGCTGCACCATCAAGCCCAAGCTCGGCCTCTCCGCCAAGAACTACGGCCGTGCCGTGTATGAGTGCCTGCGCGGCGGCCTCGACTTCACCAAGGACGACGAGAACGTCAACAGCCAGCCTTTCATGCGTTGGCGCGACCGTTTCGCCTTCGTGCACGAGGCGACGATGAAGGCGCAACGCGAAACCGGCGAGCGCAAGGGCCACTACCTCAACGTCACCGCTCCGACCCCGGAAGAGATGTACAAGCGCGCCGAGTTCGCCAAGGAAATCGGCGCACCGATCATCATGCACGACTACCTGACCGGCGGCCTCACCGCCAACACCGGCCTGGCCAACTGGTGCCGCGACAACGGCATGCTGCTGCACATCCACCGCGCCATGCACGCCGTGCTCGACCGCAACCCGCACCACGGCATCCACTTCCGCGTCCTGACCAAGGTGCTGCGCCTCTCCGGCGGCGACCACCTGCACTCCGGCACCGTCGTCGGCAAGCTCGAAGGCGACCGCGACGCGACGCTGGGCTGGATCGACACCATGCGCGACGAGTTCATCAAGGAAGACCGCAGCCGCGGCCTCTTCTTCGACCAGGACTGGGGCTCCATGCCCGGCGTGCTGCCGGTCGCTTCCGGCGGCATCCACGTCTGGCACATGCCCGCGCTGGTTTCCATCTTCGGTGACGACTCGGTGCTGCAGTTCGGTGGCGGCACGCTCGGCCACCCTTGGGGCAACGCCGCCGGCGCCGCCGCCAACCGCGTCGCGCTGGAAGCCTGTGTCGAGGCCCGCAACAAGGGCGTCGCCGTCGAGAAGGAAGGCAAGACCATCCTCACCGAGGCCGCCAAGCACTCGCCCGAGCTGAAGATCGCCATGGAAACCTGGAAGGAGATCAAGTTCGAGTTCGACACCGTCGACAAGCTGGATGTCGCCCACAAGTAAGCCGACCAGCGCTCACCCAAATTCGAAAGGAAATCAAATGTCTGAAGTGATGGATTACAAGAGCCGCCTGAGCGATCCCGCCAGCCGCAAGTTCGAGACCTTCTCCTACCTGCCCGCCATGAAGCCGGAAGACATCAGGAAGCAGGTCGAGTATCTGGTGAAGAAGGGCTGGAACCCGGCCATCGAGCATACCGAACCCGAGCACCTGACGGACTCCTACTGGTACATGTGGAAGCTGCCGATGTTCGGCGAAACCGATGTGGATCACGTGCTGGCCGAAGCCGAAGCCTGCCACAAGGCCAACCCCAACAACCATGTGCGCCTGGTCGGCTACGACAACTTCAAGCAGTCGCAGGGTGCGGCCATGGTGGTCTTCCGCGGCAAGACGGTTTAAGTCACACGGCGGTTGGCAGTATCCGGCTCCCGCCGCGTGGCAAGCGCGGCGGACGCTTTTTGAATGCCGCATGGGGTTGCCGACGCATGGCACGGGTATGGTTCGCGCGCCATTCGTGGATAAATCCGCGTTCTCATAAGGAGCCTCTCATGAGCAACATCGTTGACCAATACCGCATCACCCAGGAACCCTACTACCGTGCCGTCGTCGATGAGGTGGAATTGTTCGAGGCCGCCTATTCGGTGCGCATGCCGATGATGCTCAAGGGCCCCACCGGCTGCGGCAAGACTCGCTTTGTCGAATTCATGGCGCACAAGCTGGGCAAGCCGCTCATCACCGTGGCCTGCAACGAGGACATGACCGCGTCCGACCTGGTTGGCCGCTTCCTGCTCTCCGCCAAGGGAACCGAATGGCAGGATGGCCCGCTGGCCATCGGTGCCCGTCACGGCGCCATCGTTTATCTTGACGAAGTGGTCGAGGCACGCCAGGACACCACCGTGGTGATCCATCCGCTGACCGACAACCGCCGCGTGCTGCCGCTGGAAAAAAAGGGCGAGTTGGTCCACGCTCACCCGGATTTCCAGATAGTGATTTCCTACAATCCCGGCTACCAGTCGCTGATGAAGGACTTGAAGCAATCCACCAAACAGCGTTTTGGTGCTCTGGACTTCACCTATCCCGAGCACGAAATCGAAACCGAAATCGTCATGCACGAATCGGGTGTTTCCGCCGAAGCGGCGGCTAAGCTGGTGTCGATCGCCGAGCGTTCTCGCAACCTCAAGGGCCACGGACTCGACGAAGGCCTCTCCACCCGCATGCTGATTTACGCGGGCAGCCTGATAGCCAAGGGGGTTGCGCCCGCGGCCGCCTGCCGCGTCGCGCTGGTGCGCCCGATCACCGACGACCCCGACATGCGCGATGCGCTGGACGCGGCGGTGAGCACCTATTTCTGAGCGACGCTGGCATCGAGCAACAGCGGGCTGGCGCTACCGTGCCCGCCCTACGATCCGAGGTGAACCATGTCGATCAATCTTGCTGACTACGCCGATCTGCTGGAGGATCTGTCGCCGCACAGCCAGGCGGCTCTCAAAGCCAACTGGCACGATGCCACCAAGGTGTTCTCGCCGCGCGGGCTGGACAACTACCTGAAGGGCGCGTCCGCGATCCGCGGACTCGGCAAGGGCGACTCGCTGGTCGAAGCATGGATTGTGGAGGTACCGCAGGTGGCCAAGGAGGTCGGCGAGGACGTGGTTGGCGACCTCGCCACCGCTGCGCTTTCGCTGGCCTCTAGAACGTCTGGCGCGGTGATCGAACTGCTGCTCGCCACCTCGGCCACCGCCGCCAATCGCCTGGGCGACGCGCAGCTTTTCGTCAATTACCTGCAATTCATCAATACCTTGATCTCGCAGGCCCCGCGCGGCGTGCGCCCGATGCTGGAGAAGCTGGAAGTGCTGTTCCAGCAACTTACCCTGGGCGGCTTGCGCCGCTGGGCCTTGTGGGGCGCCCACGCCCACCGCACCAATTACGAAGAGCAGATCAAGTATTTCAGCCTCGGTTCCAAGGAATCGTTGGCAATGCTGCAGAAGGAGCGCAAGGGAACTCTGCTGGTGGACGTGCAGCGTCGCATCAACATGTACCTGCGCGCACTGTGGGCGCGTGATTTCTTCATGCGCCCCACCTCGGGCGACTTCGAAAGCCGCGAAGGTTATCGGCCCTACATCGAGGGGTATCTGCTGCATCTACCGGATGCCTTCGACGATTTCGCCGCGGCGGGCCACGAACCGGTATCCGGCCTGGAGCTTTATCGCGCCACGGCCGCGCATTGCGCCGCGCACATGGTCGAGACGAAATATCCGATTTCCGCCGAGGCGCTCAATCCGATGCAGATGGCAGTCATCGGCGCGATTGAAGATGCGCGGGTGGAAACTCTCTCCATCCGACGCTTCCCGGGTCTGAAGCAGCTATGGAGCAAGCTGCACACGGCCACGCCCGGCATGACGACCAGCGTCGGCGGTTATCTCGACCGCCTGGCGCGCGCCCTGCTCGATGATGGCTATGAAGACAGGGATCCATGGATTCTTGAGGCTCGTGCGCTGTTCGCGCTCGCGCAAGACAAGCTCGACAACAACCGCACCTCCTGGAAAATCGGCGTCCAGCTCGCGCACAGCCTGAACCAGAAGAAAATCGCCTTCAATCCGCGCACCGACCTGCTGACTGCGCCCTACCGCGACGACAACCGCTATTTCTGGGAATTCGAGGAATTCGATTTCAACAAGGCCGCCAATGCCGGCTACGAGTCCATCAAGCAGGTGCGCAAATATGTCAGCGCGATCGAGATGGCCAACGAGGTCGACGTCGAAAACGCCGGCGACGATGCCGAGGAAATCTGGGTGCTGGACACGGAGCTGTTCCCCTACGAAGACATGGGCAAGAGCTTCAACGAACGGGAAGGCAAGGAGCCCGTGTCCGATCCCTTCCACTATCCCGAGTGGGACTACCAAATCCAGCTTGAGCGTCCGGCCTGGGCCACCGTGCTGGAAAAACGCGCCAAGGCCGGGGACCTGGCGATCATCGAAGGCATCGCCGCGCAGTACAAGCGCGAGATCCATCGCATGAAATTCCTGCTCGACGCGATGCAGCCGCAGGGCGTGCAGCGCATTCGCAGGCTCGAGGACGGCGACGAAATCGACATCAATGCGGCGATCGCCAGTCTCACCGACATCTGCTTGGGTAACCAGCCCGACCCGCGCATCATGATGCGTAGCGTGCGCAAGACCCGCGACTTCTCGATCCTCGTGCTGCTCGATCTGTCCGAGTCGACCAACGAAAAAGTGCAGGACCAGGAATACTCGGTGCGCGAACTGACCCAGCAAGCCTGCGTGCTGCTGGCCGACGCCATCAACAAGGTCGGCGACCCGTTCGCGATTCATGGCTTCTGCTCCGACGGGCGTCACGATGTCGAGTACTACCGCTTCAAGGATTTCGACCAGTACTGGGACGAGGTGCCGAAGGCCAAACTGGCGGGCATGAGCGGCCAGCTTTCCACGCGCATGGGCGCGGCCATACGACACGCCGGACATCATCTGAACCTGCAACGCTCGGCGAAAAAGCTGTTGATCGTCATCACCGACGGCGAACCCGCCGACGTGGACGTGCGCGATCCGCAGTACCTTCGCTCCGACACCAAGAAGGCAGTCGAGGAAGCCGCAAAGAGTGGTATTGTCACCTACTGCATGAGTCTCGATCCACGCGCCGACCAGTACGTTTCCCGCATCTTCGGCCAGAAGAATTACATGGTGGTGGACCACGTCGAGCGCCTGCCCGAGAAGTTGCCCCTGCTCTATGCAGGCCTGACAAGATAGGAAATTTCATGCCGGACATCAATTACGTCGGCCTGCGCGACGACACCCACGGCGGCATGAGCCACCTGGGTCGGATCGTCCGGGATGCCTGGATGTTCGGCTTGCTGCCCGAGACCGAGACTTGCGCCGGTTGGTCGGCAAGCCAGATGCAAAACCTGTACGAAAGAGTCGTGCTGGCGTGGGAACCCTACGCCCACCTGCCCAGCCGTCTGCCGCCGGAACTGCGCGCTCGCCACGCCAGAATTTACGAGGAAGCGATCGCGAGAGCCAAGGCGCTCGGGTGGAACCCGAAGCTTGACGACGACGACTAAGCTTGCGGGTTGACCGCCTACGGCGACTTGGCTCCCTTGCTTGCAGTCGGCCGTTCGAATTTGAGTACCCGTGACGGCCCCTCGATCCGCCGGTTTTTCTCCACCAGTGCCTGCATCGCCTTGAAGAATTCCGGCTGCAGCTGCCGTTGCAATTCCCATGCGTCCTCCCGATGGAACATTGCGTCGAAAGGTACCGGATCGTCCAGCGACGCGCGCGCTTGCGGCCGGAAGCCACGCCACGCCAGCACAGCCAACTGCTTGTGCTGGCCATCCACGAAGACGAATTCCTCGGCGTCGAGGATCGCCAGAATTTGCATGCGGCGGATGGGTATGAAGGCTACCCCTCGTGGGCTGCGCGTCTGCAGCATGCGCGCAAGATTGTACTCGGCGGCGGGCAGGCGCCGCAGTTCTTGCCCCAGGGGTGGGTCGCGGAAAATGCTTATTTCCATGCCGGTCGGTGACTACTGCCATCCATGCACGAGACCGAATCGGAGGATATCAAAAGGCTCTTATTCATTCGATAAGAAAAAGTGAATGGCGCTTATGGGTAAGCCCCGCTACATTCTACCCGCCGGATCGGGGTTTCCTGATTCAGGCGTCTCGACTCCTCACGCGCAACATCCGGACTTGCCCCTTTTCCTGGGGCGAGGGCGGGTTTTTCTCGCGGGGGATGTTGGAGCAGCGAGGACCCATGGAGGATTGAGGCATGCTTGAAGGGCGCAAGACACTAACGCGTTACACCATCGAGGAAGAGCACAGGCATCCGGGCGCCTCGGGGGAGTTCTCCGGCCTGCTCAATTCCCTGGCGACGGCAATCAAGATCATCTCCAACCAGGTGAACAAGGGTGCGCTGGTCGGTGCGCTGGGCAATGCCGGAAGTGATAATGCTTCGGTCAACGCCCAGGGTGAAGTGCAGAAAAAGCTCGACGTCATGAGCAACGAGGTCATGCTTCAGGAAAACCAGTGGAACGGTCACCTGAGCGGGATGGCTTCCGAGGAAATGGACGGGGTGTATTCCATTCCAGAACATTGCCGGCGGGGCAAATATTTGCTGCTCTTCGATCCACTTGACGGCAGTTCGAACATCGATGTCAACCTGACGGTGGGAACCATATTTTCGATTCTGCGCGCACCGACTCCGGGCAAGGACGCCAGCCTCGAGGATTTCTTGCAGCCCGGCACACAGCAGGTTTGCGCTGGCCTCGCGCTGTACGGGCCATCGACCATGCTGGTGCTGACCACGGGAGACGGCGTCGACGGCTTCACACTGGACCGCGACATCGGTGCCTTCATCCTCACCCATCCCCGGATGCGCATTCCGGTCGACGCGCATGAGTTTGCCATCAATGCTTCCAACGAGCGTTTCTGGGAAGCCCCGGTCAAGCGTTATGTGGCGGAGTGCCTGGCCGGCAAGACCGGCCCCCGGGCCAAGGACTTCAACATGCGCTGGGTCGCCTCGCTGGTGGCGGAAACCTTCCGCATCCTCACCCGCGGCGGGATTTTCATGTACCCGAAGGACAGCAAGGATGCCACCAAACCCGGTCGGCTGCGCCTGATGTACGAGGCCAATCCGATTTCCTTCCTCATCGAGCAGGCAGGAGGCGTAGCGACCACCGGCCGCGAACGGGTAATGGAAATTACTCCGACGGATCTGCACCAGCGCGTACCGCTGATCTTCGGTTCGAAGCACGAAGTCGAGCGCGTCGCCGGCTACCATGCCGACTATGCCAGCGGCAAGGAACCGGACACCTTCAATTCGCCCTTGTTCTCAACGCGCTCGCTGTTCAGGACGCAGTAAGACTCTAAGCCAGGAGGCTCCCATGTCGGTCAAGCACCCCGTTGTTGCCATTACCGGTTCATCCGGCGCCGGTACATCCACGGTTACCAAGTCTTTCGACCTGGTATTCCGCCGCGAAAAGCTCAAGGCGGCCATCGTCGAAGGCGATTCCTTTCATCGCTTCGACCGCAAGGCCATGAAAGCGGCGGCGGAGGAGGCTCGACTGCAGGGCAACAACCATTTCAGCCACTTCGGTCCGGAAGCCAACCTGCTCGAGGAACTTGCGGGGTTGTTCAAGGGCTACGGCGAAACCGGCAAGGGCAAGGTCAGGAAGTATCTGCACAACGCAGAGGAAGCCGCGCCCTACGGCCAGCAACCCGGAGAATTCACGCCTTGGGAAGACATCGAGTCCGGTACCGACCTGATGTTCTACGAAGGCCTGCATGGCGCGGCGGTGACCGACAAGGTCAATGTCGCGCAGCATGCCGACCTGCTGGTTGGGGTGGTGCCGATCATCAACCTCGAGTGGATCCAGAAGCTGCAGCGCGACAAGAGCCAGCGCGGCTATTCGACCGAGGCGGTGGTGGACACCGTCCTGCGCCGCATGCCCGATTACGTCAACTACATTACGCCGCAGTTCTCACGCACCCACATCAATTTCCAGCGGGTGCCGACGGTCGATACCTCGAACCCCTTCATCGCCCGCGATATTCCGACCGCCGACGAGAGCTTCGTGGTGATCCGCTTCGCCAATCCGAAGGGCATCGACTTTCCCTACCTGCTGTCGATGGTCCATGATTCCTTCATGTCGCGGCCGAACATCATCGTGGTGCCGGGCGGCAAGATGGAACTGGCGATGCAACTGATCTTCACGCCGCTGATCCTGCGCATGATGGAAAACCGCAAGCGGGCATGAGCGTCAGCGAATCAAGCACCTAGCTATCTACCTAGCGCGATCCACCCGGTTTCGCCGATAATACCGGGCTACCCAGACGGAACTCATCCCGTCGTTCAATCCATTGATGCCGCCATGACAAAACTGTCGACCGTTGCCGTAGCCAAAACTGACTCCGTGGGTTCCAATCTTTCCAATGCCATACGCGCGCTCGCCATGGACGGGGTGCAGAAGGCGAATTCCGGTCACCCGGGTGCGCCCATGGGCATGGCGGAAATCGCCGAAGTGCTGTGGAACCGCCACCTGTGGCACAATCCGGCCAATCCCAAATGGGCTGACCGTGACCGCTTTGTGCTGTCCAACGGCCATGGCTCGATGCTGATTTATTCCCTGCTGCACCTGACCGGCTACGATCTTTCGATCGACGACCTGAAGCAGTTCCGCCAGTTGCACAGCAAAACCCCGGGTCATCCCGAATACGGCTACACCGCGGGCGTCGAAACCACCACCGGCCCGCTCGGTCAGGGCATCACCAACGCCGTTGGCATGGCCATGGCGGAGAAACTGCTGGCTGCTGAATTCAACCGCCCCGGCCACGAGATCGTCGACCACCGTACTTATGCATTCCTCGGCGACGGTTGTCTGATGGAGGGCATTTCGCACGAGTCCTGCGCGCTGGCCGGTACCTGGGGTCTGGGCAAGCTGACCGCCTTCTGGGACGACAACGGCATTTCCATCGACGGTCACGTCGAGGGCTGGTTCACCGACAACACCCCGAAGCGCTTCGAGGCCTACGGCTGGCACGTCGTGCCGAATGTCGACGGCCATGATCCGGCGGCCATCCATGCCGCCATCGAGGCCGCCAAGGCCGTTACCGACAAGCCTTCGCTGATCTGCTGCAAGACGGTAATCGGCCTCGGTTCGCCCAACAAGGCAGGTACCCACGATGTCCATGGTGCGCCTTTGGGCGATGCCGAGATTGCTGCCGCCCGCGCCCACATCGGCTGGGCGCATGCCCCGTTCGAGATTCCGCAGGAGGTCTATGCCGGTTGGGACGCGAGGCAAAGGGGCGCCGAGCGCGAGGGCGACTGGAACCGCAAGTTCGACGCTTACGCCAAGGCCTTTCCGGCCGAAGCCGCCGAATTCAAGCGGCGCATGGCCAATCAACTGCCGGCCAACTGGGCTGAGCATGCGAAGAAGGCCATCGAGGCGGTCAATGCCAAGGCCGAGACCGTCGCTACGCGCAAGGCCTCGCAGATCGCCATCAACGCGCTGGCCCCGGCGCTGCCCGAGTTCCTCGGCGGTTCGGCCGATCTGACCGGCTCCAACCTGACCAACTGGGCCGGCTGCAAGGCGGTGTCCGGCAAGAGCACGGGCAACTACATTTCCTACGGCGTGCGCGAATTCGGCATGGCCGCGATCATGAACGGCATGGCGCTGCATGGTGGCGTGCTGCCTTTCGGCGGCACCTTCCTGATGTTCTCCGAGTATGCCCGCAACGCCCTGCGCATGGCGGCGCTGATGAAGCAGCGTGTGATCCATGTGTTCACGCATGACTCGATCGGCCTCGGCGAGGACGGCCCGACCCACCAGCCGGTGGAACAGACGGCCACGCTGCGCATGATCCCCAACATGGACGTCTGGCGTCCCTGCGACACGGTGGAAACCATGGTGGCATGGACTGCCGCGGTGGAGAAGCTGAGCGGCCCGACCTCGCTGTGCCTGTCGCGGCAGAACTTGCCCTTCGTGCCGCGCGATGCGGCGACCATCACCAATGTCGCGCGCGGCGGCTACGTCATTTCCGAGGCGAAGAACGGCAAGGCGAAGGCGATTATCATCGCCACCGGTTCCGAGGTGGACGTCGCGCTCAAGGCGCAAGCGGCGATGGAAGCCGAGATTCCGGTGCGCGTGGTGTCGATGCCCTGCACCAGCATATTCGACCGTCAGGACGCCGCCTACCGCGAGTCCGTGCTGCCGAAGGGCGTGCCGCGCGTCGCCGTCGAAGCCGGCGTCAGCGATGGCTGGTACAAGTACGTTGGCCTTGACGGCGTCGTGATCGGGCTCGACCGCTTCGGCGAGTCGGCGCCTGCCGGTCAATTGTTCAAGGAATTCGGTTTCACGGCGGCGAACGTCGTGAAGGCAGTCGAGCAGCTCATTTAATCACTATCAGGAGAGTATCCAAATGGCTATCAAAGTCGGTATCAACGGTTTCGGTCGCATCGGCCGCATGGTGTTCCGCGCCGTCGCCAAAGAGGCTGAGTTCTCGGACATCGAGATCGTCGGCATCAATGACCTGCTGGAGCCCGACTATCTGGCCTACATGCTGAAGTACGACTCGGTGCATGGCAACTTCAAGGGCGAGATCGTTGTCGACGGCAACAACCTGATCGTCAATGGCAAGAAGATCCGTCTCACCGCAGTCAAGGACCCGGCCGAACTGAAGTGGAACGAGATCGGCGCCGACCTGGTGATCGAATCCACCGGCCTGTTCCTGACCAAGGAAAGCTGCCAGAAGCACATCGCCGCCGGTGCCAAGAAAGTGGTCCAGTCCGCGCCGTCGAAGGACGACACGCCGATGTTCGTGTTCGGCGTGAACCACGCCAAGTATGCCGGCGAGAAGATCGTCTCCGCCGCCTCCTGCACCACCAACTGCCTGGCGCCGGTGGCCAAGGTGCTGCACGACAACTGGGGCATCAAGCGCGGCCTGATGACCACGGTGCATGCCGCCACGGCGACGCAGAAGACCGTCGATGGCCCGTCGAACAAGGACTGGCGTGGCGGTCGCGGCATCCTGGAAAACATCATTCCGTCTTCCACCGGCGCCGCCAAGGCCGTCGGTGTGGTGATCCCGGAACTCAACAAGAAGCTGACCGGCATGGCCTTCCGTGTGCCGACCTCCGACGTCTCCGTGGTCGACCTGACCGTGGAACTGAGCAAGGACGCCTCCTATGACGACATCTGCAAGGCCATGAAGGCCGCCTCGCAAGGCGCCATGAAGGGCATCCTCGGCTACACCGAGGAGAAGGTCGTGGCCACCGACTTCCGCGGCAGTTCGGCGCCCTCGACCTTCGACGCCGAAGCCGGCATCGCGCTCGACGGAACCTTCGTCAAGGTCGTCGCCTGGTACGACAACGAGTACGGCTACACCTGCAACATGCTGCGCTTCGTCAAGCACGTCGCCAAGTAAGACATCAGGGAGATTCGCATGACGTTCAAGCGTCTTTCTGATTTCGACCTGGCCGGCAAGCGCGTCTTCATCCGCGCCGACCTCAACGTACCGGTCAAGGACGGCAAGGTCACCTCGGACGCGCGCATCACCGCCTCGATGCCAACCATCGAGTACTGCCTCAAGGCCGGCGCCAGGGTAATGGTGACCTCGCACCTTGGCCGTCCCGAGGAGGGCGTGTTCACCGAAGAAAACTCGCTCAAGCCGGTGGCCGATGTCATGGCCAAAAAGCTGGGCAAGCCGGTGCGCGTGATCCGCGACTGGGTCGATGGCGGATTCGATGTCGCGGTGGGCGAAGTCGTGCTGCTGGAGAACTGCCGCTTCAACAAGGGCGAGAAGAAGAACGTCGAGGCGACCGCGCGCAAGTATGCCGCGTTCTGTGATCTGTTCGTCATGGACGCCTTCGGTACCGCGCATCGCGCCGAAGCCTCGACTTACGGCGTCGCCCAGTACGCGCCGGCGGCCTGCGCCGGCCTGCTGGTGGCCGAGGAACTCGAAGCGCTGACCAAGGCCCTGGCGACTCCGGCGCGGCCGATGGTAGCCATCGTCGGCGGTTCCAAGGTGTCGACCAAGCTCACGGTGCTGGAGGCGCTGTCGGAAAAAGTCGACCAGATGGTGGTCGGCGGCGGCATCGCCAACACCTTCCTCAAGGCTGCCGGCAGGAACGTCGGCAAGTCGCTCTGTGAGGACGACCTGGTGCCCACGGCGCAGGCGCTGATGCAGAAGATGACGGCGCGCGGCGCGACGATTCCGATCGCGGTCGACGTGGTCTGCGGCAAGAAATTCGATGCCGCCGAGCCGGCGGTGCAGAAGGCTGCCGACGCCGTGAGCGACGACGACATGATTTTCGACATCGGCGCCAAGTCGGCCCAGGAACTGGTCGACATCATCATGAAAGCCGGCACCGTGGTCTGGAACGGCCCGGTCGGCGTCTTCGAGTTCGACCAGTTCGGCGCCGGCACCAAGGCCGTCGCCATGGCCATCGCCAACACCAGGGCCTTCACGCTAGCGGGCGGCGGCGACACCATCGCCGCGATCCAGAAGTACGACATCTACGACAAGGTCTCCTATATTTCCACGGCGGGTGGGGCCTTCCTCGAGTTCCTCGAAGGCAAGAATCTGCCGGCGATCGAGATGCTCGAACAGCGGGCGGCTGGATGACGGCTTCGCTCCAGCGCTCGACCAAGATCGTTGCCACGCTCGGTCCTGCGTCGAGCAGCCCGGAGCGCATGCTGGCGCTGGTCGCGGCGGGGGTGGATGTGGTTCGCATCAACTTTTCCCACGGCACGGCCGACGACCACCGTCAACGCGTCGAGGCCTTGCGGGCTGCGGCGCAGGACATCGGACGCACGGTCGGCGTCATGGCCGACCTGCAGGGCCCCAAGATCCGCATCGGCAAGTTTGCATCCGGTCCGGTACAGATCAAGGCCAATCAGGAATTCATCCTCGATGCCGCCTGCACCCTGGGCGACGGGGGGCGGGTGGGGCTCGACTATCCCGATCTGGTCAAGGACGTGCGTGCCGGCGACGTGCTGCTGCTCGATGACGGACGCACCGTGTTCGACGTGCTGAAAGTGCAGGGCAAGGAAATCCGCTGCCGCAACCGGCACGACGGGGAGCTGTCGAACAACAAGGGTATCAACAAGCAGGGCGGCGGCCTCACGGCGCCGGCGCTGACCGCCAAGGACATGGAGGACATCCGCACCGCGGCCGGCATCGGTATCGATTATGTGGCGGTGTCCTTTCCCAAGTCGGGCGACGACTTGCGCCTGGCGCGTGCCCTGCTCAATGCCGCCGGCTCGAGCGCCCTGCTGGTGGCCAAGATCGAACGCGTCGAGGCGATCGAGAACCTGAACAACATCCTGGAAGCCACCGACGGCGTGATGGTGGCGCGCGGCGACCTCGCGGTCGAAGTCGGGGACGCGGCGGTGCCGGCCCTGCAAAAGCGCATCATCCGTACCGCGCGCGAGTTCAACAAGTTCGCGATCACGGCGACGCAGATGATGGAATCGATGATCCACAGTCCGGTGCCGACGCGCGCCGAGGTGTCGGACGTGGCCAATGCCGTGCTCGACGGCACCGATGCGGTGATGCTTTCGGCGGAAACCGCGACCGGCGACTATCCGGTGCAGACCGTCGAGGCCATGGCTCGGATCTGCGTCGAAGCCGAGAAGTCCTCCGACTTTCCGCTCGACACGCACTTCCTGCATCGCGTGTTCACCCGCATCGACCAGTCGATCGCGATGGCCGCACTGTTCGCCGCGCATCACCTGAAGGTCAAGGCCATCGCCTCGCTGACCGAGTCCGGTTCCACCGCGCTGTGGATGTCGCGCCTCGATACGGGCATCCCGATCTATGCCCTGACCCAGGAAGTACGCACGCGCTACAAGGTCAGCATCTTCAAGGGCGTGTTTCCGGTCATGATGCGACAGAGCGGCCAGGATCGCGACCAGGTGCTGCTCGATGCCGAGGAAGCCCTGATCGCGGCCGGTGCCGTCGAAGTCGGCGATCTGATCGTGCTGACCATTGGCGAGCCGATCGGCAAGCCCGGCGGTACCAACACCATGAAGATCGTCAAAGTGGGCGAGCATCGCTCGAACCAATAAGCCGTAAAACCAGTCACAACGAATTTATTCTGAGGAGATTGCCATGCCCCTGGTTTCCATGCGTCAACTGCTAGATCACGCGGCCGAAAACGGCTACGGCCTGCCGGCCTTCAACGTCAATAACCTGGAGCAGATCCAGGCCATCATGGAAGCCGCCCAGGAGACCAACAGCCCGGTGATCATGCAGGGCTCGGCCGGCGCTCGCAAGTATGCCGGCGAGCCCTACCTGCGCCACCTGATCGAAGCGGCGATCGAAACCCACCCCGACATCCCGATCGTGATGCACCAGGATCACGGCGCCAGCCCCGCGATCTGCATCCAGTCGATGCGCTCTGGCTTTTCCAGCGTGATGATGGACGGTTCGCTGATGGAGGATGCCAAGACCCCGGCCAGCTTCGAGTACAACGCGCGCGTCAGCAAGCACGTGGTCGACATCGCCCACGCCATCGGCGTGTCGGTCGAAGGCGAACTGGGTTGTCTGGGTTCGCTGGAAACCGGCATGGGCGAGAAGGAAGATGGCCATGGTGCAGAGGGTGCGCTGTCGGACGACCAGTTGCTGACCGATCCCAACGAGGCTGCCGAATTCGTCAAGGCCACCGGCGTCGACGCGCTGGCGATCGCCATCGGCACCTCGCACGGCGCCTACAAGTTCACCCGGCCGCCCACCGGCGCCGTGCTGCGCATCGACCGCATCAAGGAAATCCACGCCCGCATCCCGAATACCCATCTGGTGATGCACGGTTCTTCCTCGGTGCCGCAGGACTGGCTCAAGATCATCAACCAGTACGGCGGCACCATGGGCGAAACCTATGGTGTGCCGGTGTCTGAGATCGTCGAGGGCATCAAGCACGGCGTGCGCAAGATCAACATCGACACCGACCTGCGCATGGCGTCCACCGGCGCGGTCCGCAAGTACCTGGCGGAGAACACCAAGGATTTCGATCCGCGCAAGTACCTGGCGGCGGCGCGCAAGGCGATGAAGGAAATCTGCGTCGCCCGCTATCAGGCCTTCGGCTGTGCCGGCCAGGCCGGCAAGATCAAGCCGGTTGCGCTGGAAAAGATGGCGGAGCGTTACAAGAAGGGCGAACTCAACGCGATCGTGAAGTAAGCGGCGATTTGCGGTAAATTAAGGGGCCGCCCCGCTCGGGCGGCCTTTCCTTTTCTGGCATGAACATCCAATCCCATACCTTCGATCGGCTGCGCAAATTCTTCAGCAGTGGTCTCGACCTGGTCGAGTATGCCGGCCTGCTGGTGATCGCGTTTGCCACCACCATCGCCATGTACCAGGAGGCGATGGTGATGGTCGAGTCGAAGCGGGTGGCCCTGGCCGACCTGCTGCTGATGTTCCTCTACCTCGAGGTGCTGGCCATGATCGGCCAGTACTTCCGGTCGGGGCAGTTGCCGGTGCGCTTTCCGCTCTATATCGGCATGGTGGCGCTGGCGCGCTACCTGATCCTCGATCTCAAGGACATGAGCGAATGGCGCATGCTGGCAGTCACCGCCGCAATATTCCTGTTGACCGTGGCCGTACTGGCAATTCGCTATGGCCATGTGCGCTACCCCTACCGCGAAGATGCCGACGAAAATCGCGGCAAAGCCTACGTTCGCGAATAATCCTTTCGCTCAGAGCAAACCATGCCCATCGCCACGCCGCCGCTGTTCGAATCCACCATCAAGAGCCTGCCGCTGCTCGGACGCGGCAAGGTGCGCGACATCTACGCCGTGGGCGCAGACAAGCTGCTGATCGTCACCACCGACCGCCTGTCGGCCTTCGACGTGATCCTGCCCGACCCGATTCCGGGCAAGGGCGCAGTCCTCACCGCCGTGGCCAATTTCTGGTTCGGCAAGCTGGCCCATGTGGTGCCCAATCAGTTGACCGGCATCGATCCAGAGACGGTGGTTTCCGGCGACGACGAAAAGGTTCAGGTACGCGGCCGCGCCCTGGTGGTCAGGCGCCTCAAGCCGCTGCCGATCGAGGCCGTGGCGCGCGGCTACCTGATAGGTTCGGGCTGGAAAGATTACCAGGTGACGGGTGCCGTATGCGGCATCGCACTGCCGCCCGGCCTGCAGATGGCTCAGCAGTTGCCCGAACCGATCTTCACCCCGGCGACCAAGGCCGAGATGGGCGACCACGACGTAAATATCGATTACGCCACCGTTGAGAAGCTGCTCGGCGCCGGTCTGGCCAAGACCGTCAAGGAGACCACGCTGCGCCTGTATCGCGAGGCGGCGGCCTTTGCCCGCGTGCGCGGCATCATCATCGCTGACACCAAGTTCGAGTTCGGCCAGGACGAGGAAGGCCGCCTGTATCTGATCGACGAAGTGCTGACGCCCGATTCCTCACGCTTCTGGCCCGCCGACCGTTACAAGGTCGGCATCAGCCCGCCCAGTTTCGACAAGCAGTTCGTCCGCGACTATCTGGAAACCCTGGACTGGAACAAGACGGCACCGGGGCCGAAGCTGCCGCAGGACATCATCGACAAGACCACTGCCAACTATCTCGAGGCGCTGACCCGCCTGACGGGCACGCAGGCAGTCTGATGCCAGCGCCGCATTGCGTCCGATGACCGAACCCGTCACCGTCCCGCCGCCGCATTGCACGGAGTCCTGCAGAATCCTTCCCGCGGTGCGGCGGATCGGCTTTGGCGCGCCTCTGGGCTGGCTCTGGCGCGGCTGGCGGGATCTGTGGCGTCAGCCCGGGGCCAGCCTGTTCTACGGCGTTGCCGTCGCCGTGACCGGCGCCGTGATACTGGGTACCACGGCCAGCCTGCCTTATCTCTTCGCCGCCGCCGTCACCGGCTTCCTGCTGGTGGCGCCGATGCTTGCTGCCGGACTCTACGAACTGTCGCGCCGCTATCTCGCCGACGAACCGGTGTCGCTGGGCGACTCCATGCTCGCCTGGAAGCGCAATCCCTCGTGCATGATCGGCTTCGGCCTGCTGTCAATCCTCGCCGGCACGCTGTGGCAGGTGATCTCGGCAGTGATCGTGGCCGTGTTTTACCATGGGCCGCCGCGGGCGCCGCTGGACATGATGATCCAGGTGCTGATCAATCCGCAGCACTACCTGATGTTCTTCGTGTACATGGGTGCCGGCGGCCTGCTCGCGGCTGTGGTGTTCGTCCTCAGCGTGGTCTCGATGCCGATGCTGATCGACCGCCGTTGCGACCTGATCAGTGCGCTGACCACCAGTATCAATGCAGTCGCCGAAAACCCGCTGCCGCTCGCATTCTGGGCCGTCGTCATCATGCTGCTGAGCGGCTTCGGCTTCGCCACGGCCCTGGTCGGGATGGTGCTGGTCATGCCCTGGCTCGGCCATGCCAGTTTTCACGCCTACCGGGATCTGGTCGAGCCGGCGGCGAATGCGTGTCCCGCCATGCCGTGTCCACCCGCCACGGGCACTTGAAACAGCCCTGCCTGCCCCGATTTGCAACCAATGAATCCATTGCTCGATTTCAGCGGGCTGCCGCGCTTTGACGCGGTGCAGCCCGAGCACGTTACTCCTGCCATCCGCCAGCTGCTGGACGAAAACCGCGCCCTGATCGAGCGCCTGATCGCGCCGGACACGGCCCCGACCTGGGATGCCTTCGTGCAGCCCATGCTCGATGCCGGCGAGCGCCTGTCGCGCGCCTGGGGCATCGTCGGCCATCTGCATTCGGTGAATGACGTGCCGCCCTGGCGCGAGGCCTACAACGGCATGCTGCCCGAGGTGTCGAGTTTCTTTGCCGATCTTGGGCAGAATCTGGCACTGTTCGCCAAATACAAGGCTCTGGCCGCCGGGCCCGAGTTTGCCACGCTGTCGGCGCCGCGACGCCGCATTATCGACAACGAGCTGCGCGATTTCCGTCTCTCCGGTGCGGAATTGCCGGAAGAGCAGAAACCCCGCTTCAAGGAAATCCAGGAGGAGCTGTCGGCGCTCGGTGCGAAGTTCTCCGAGAACGTGCTCGATGCGACCAATGCTCACGCCGAGTGGATCGACAACGAAGCCGATCTCGCCGGCCTGCCCGAGGATGCGAAAGCCGCGGCACGGGCGGCCGCGGAGAAAGATGGCAAGCCTGGCTGGAAATTCACCCTGCATGCACCATCCTACATTCCGGTGCTGCAGTTCTGCGACTCTCGCTCCCTGCGCGCGCGCATGTATCGCGCCTACGCTACGCGGGCCTCTGAGTTCGGCCCCGCCGAGCGCGACAACGGACCGCTGATCGAACGCCTGCTGGCGCTGCGCCACGAGGAAGCGCAGATGCTCGGCTACGCCAACTTCGCCGAGGTCTCACTGGCGACCAAGATGGCCGATACGCCGGCCCAGGTCGCGGCCTTCCAGCGCGACATGGCAAAAAAGGCCCGTCCCTTTGCTACGCGCGACGTCGCCGAACTGCGCGAGTTCGCGCGGCGCGAACTCGGCATGGAAAGCCTGGAAAGCTGGGACCTGTCCTGGGCCTCGGAAAAACTCAAGCAGCGGCGCTACAGCTTTTCCGACGACGAAGTGAAGCAGTATTTCCCCGAGCCGAAAGTGCTGGCGGGCCTGTTTCGCGTCATCGAGTCGCTGTTCGCCGTGAAGCTGGCGCCCGATACCGCACCGGTGTGGCATCCGGCCGTGCGCTTCTTTCGCATCGAGCGCGCCGGGAAGCTGATCGGCCAGTTCTACCTCGATCTCTATGCGCGCGAAACCAAGCGCGGCGGCGCCTGGATGGACGAGGCGATCACCCGCCGCCGCATCCTCGGCGGCGTGCAGACGCCGGTGGCCTACCTCAACTGCAACTTTCCGGCACCGGTGGGTAATAAACCTGCCACCTTCAGCCACGACGACGTCATCACCCTGTTCCACGAATGCGGCCACGGCCTGCACCATCTGCTGACACAGGTGGACGAACTGCCGGTATCGGGCATCCACGGCGTCGAATGGGATGCGGTCGAACTGCCCAGCCAGTTCATGGAGAACTTCTGCTGGGAATGGGACGTGCTGACCGGCATGACCGGCCACGTGGACAGCGGCGTACCGCTGCCACGCATGCTCTACGACAAGATGATCGCGGCGAAGAATTTCCAGAGCGGCTTGCAGATCCTGCGCCAGATCGAATTCGGCCTGTTCGACCTGCTGCTGCACAGCGAGTTCGTGCCCGGCACTGGCCGCAACTTCATGGACTTGCTGGCCGTCGTGCGCAAGGAGGTCGCGGTGCTGCCTCCGCCGGAATGGAACCGCTTTCCGCACAGCTTTTCGCACATTTTCGGCGGCGGTTACGCGGCCGGCTACTACAGCTACAAATGGGCCGAGGTGCTTTCGGCCGATGCCTACGAAGCCTTCGAAGAGGCGGCCAGAACGGCCGGCACCACGCTTGATGCCGCGACCGGCGAACGCTTCTGGCGCGAGATTCTTTCGGTCGGCGGTTCGCGGCCGGCGATCGAGTCGTTCCGGGCCTTTCGCGGCCGCGAGCCGAAACCGGACGCCCTGCTAAGGCACAACGGCATGGTCGAGTTTGCGTAAATCGGCGTCGCGCCGCGGCTGACTTTCGACGGGCGGGTTCAATAGCCTTGCTCGCGCAGACTTTCCTTGGTCAGTGCGGCGCTGAAGTCGAGTCCGGTGAATAGCTTGTTCAGCGGACATGGCGTTTCGCTGCGGCAATGATGCTCACGAGCGCATTCGAACTGGGTCTGGTCGAGCAGCACCATTTCCCCACAGATCGGGCAGGGCGCAATCGGCGAATCGAACATGGCACACCTCCGTTTTGAGTATAGACGGTCGGTTGGCTCGGGTATCATCGCCGCATGAAGATCGCCACGTGGAACGTGAATTCGCTCAAGGTGCGACTGCCGCACGTGCTCGACTGGCTGGCGGCGACCCAGGCCGACGTGCTCTGCCTGCAGGAAACCAAGCAGGAGGACAAGGCCTTCCCCTATGCCGAACTGGAAGCCGCCGGCTACCGTGCCGTGCACAACGGGCAGAAGACCTATAACGGCGTCGCCATCCTCGCGCGCGGCGCCATCGAAGACGTGCGCTGCGACATCCCCGGCTTCGCCGACGAACAGAAGCGCGTGCTGGCCGCCACGGTGAATGGCCTGCGCATCGTCTGCGCCTACATGCCCAACGGCCAGGAAGTTGGCTCCGACAAATACGCCTACAAGCTGCGCTGGCTGGCGGCGCTCGCCGCGATGCTGCGCGAGGACCTGCAGCGCTGGCCGCGACTGGCCCTGCTCGGCGACTACAACATCGCGCCGGACGACCGCGACGTGCACGATCCCGTCGCCTGGAAGGACCAGATACTCTGCAGCGAGCCGGAGCGAGCGGCCTTCCGCGCTTTCCTCGACCTTGGTCTGGCCGATGCCTTCCGCCTGTTCGAGCAGGCGCCGAAACTCTATTCCTGGTGGGACTACCGGCAGATGGGCTTTCGCCTCAATCGCGGGCTGCGCATCGACCATGTGCTGCTTTCGCCGCCGCTCGCTTCCGCATGCCGGGCCTGCGTCATCGACAAGGCGCCGCGCAAGCTGGAGCGGCCTTCCGACCATGCGCCCGTAGTTGCCACACTGGTGGCCACGCTGGAGCCGGATCCGGCATGAAGCCCGCGGACCTGGTGGCGCTCTATCCGGTGCTGGGCAAGCTGCCGGCTGGTTTGTTGCAGCGTATCGTCGATTCGATGCAGACGCTGGCGGTACCCGGCGCCACGACGGTCTTCGACGAGCATCAGCCCTGCCGAGGCTTTCCGTTCGTGCTCGACGGGGGGATTCGCGTCGTCAAGCTCAGCCCCAGCGGGCGTGAACTGCCGCTGTACCGGGTGCTGGCGGGCGAAAGCTGCATCATCAGTTCCAGTTGCCTGCTTGGCCACGCCGACTACAACGCGCGCGGCGTCAGCGAAGGTCCGACCACGCTGGCTCTGCTGCCGCGGCCGCTGTTCGAGGAAATGCTGGCCGAACCGGTGTTTCGCAACTTCGTGTTTGCGCTGTTTTCCGAGCGCATGGCGGAACTGATGCAACTGGTCGAGGAAGTCGCCTTCCGCAAGCTCGACCAGCGCTTGGCGGCCCTGCTGCTGGGCAAGGGCCGCGTGGTGCATGCCACGCACCAGCAACTGGCCGACGAACTGGGCAGCGTGCGCGAAATGGTCAGTCGCCTGCTGAAGGGCTTTGCCGAGCAGGGCCTGGTCAAGCTCGGCCGCGAACAGATCGAACTGCTCGATGCCGCCGGCCTGCGGCGGGTGGCCTCTGTGACTTAGGTTACAGTCAGGCGGCGGCACAACTGGTGTAATGCGCGCATTGTTGCACAACCCATAAAGGAGAACACCATGAAACTGAACGTTGGCGGTATCGATCGCGTCATTCGCATTCTCGTTGGCCTCGCACTCGTGGGCTGGGCTGCCATGGGCGGTCCGGTGTGGGCCTGGATCGGCGTGCTGCCCCTGGCCACCGGCGCCATCGGCTGGTGCCCGCCCTACGCCATCTTCGGCTTCAGCACCTGTGCGGTGAAGAAGCAGGCCTGAAGCTTCATCTGACCGGGTGCGGATCAGCCTTGGCTGGCTGCACCCGGGCCAGCCAGCGCAGCGCCCCCAGCGCCGCGGCGCGGCCGCTGGCAAAGCAGGCGGTGAGCAGATAGCCGCCGGTCGGCGCTTCCCAGTCGAGCATCTCGCCGGCGCAAAACGTGCCCGGCAGCGCCCGCAGCATCAGGTTTTCGTCGATCGCCGCGAAATCGACGCCGCCGGCGCTGCTGATCGCCTCGTCGAGCGGACGCGGCGAAGCCAGGCGCAGCGGCAGCGACTTGATCAGTGCGGCAAGCCGGTCCGGGTTGGCGAGATCGGCTGCGGCCGCGCATTCGTAGAGCAGTGCCGCTTTGACGCCGGATATGCCGGCGCGTCGGCGCAGGTGATTGGCCAGCGAATCGCGGCCGCGCGGATGCGCCAGGTCGTGCGTCAGCCGCTGCATCTTGCGTTCCGGAGCGAGGTCGATCTGCAGCGTGGCGCTGCCGCCGGCTTCGATGCCGTCGCGCAGCGCCGCCGAAAGTGCATAGATCAGGTTGCCTTCGACGCCATCGGCCGTGACGAGGAATTCACCCGCGCGCCGGATCGCCGTGCCGTCGGGCGCGACATACGTGGCGCTGACGTTTTTTACCGGCGCACCGGCAAAGCGCCGGCGCAGGTGCCCGCTCCAGGCCACGTTGAACCCGCAATTGGCCGGACGCAACGCCTGCACCTCGACGCCGCGCGCCGCCAGCAGCGGCACCCAGGCGCCATCCGAACCCAGCTGCGCCCAGCTGCCGCCGCCCAGCGCCAGCACCGTGGCGTCAGCGCCGACTTTCAACTCACCCGCCGGCGTGGCGAAGCGCAAGGCGCCGTCGGCATCCCAGCCCAGCCAGCGATGGCGCGCATGGAAAATCACGCCGCTGCCGCGCAGCCGGTGCAGCCAGGCCCGCAGCAGCGGCGCCGCCTTCATTTCCTGCGGAAAGACGCGCCCCGAACTGCCGACGAAGGTGGCGATGCCGAGGGCGTGGGCCCAGTCGCGCAACTGCTGCGGGCCGAACCCGGCGAGCCAGCGGCCGACCTCGGTGCGGCGCGTGCCATAGCGCGACACAAAGATGTTGAGAGCCTCGGAGTGTGTCAGGTTGAGTCCGCCGCGACCGGCCAGCAGGAACTTGCGCGCGACCGAAGGCATCGCGTCAAAGACCTCGACATGCAGCCCGGCGGCGCTCAGTACTTCCGCGGCCATCAGGCCGGCCGGGCCGCCGCCGATGACGGCGATGGTGCGCGGCTGCGGCTCAGCGGCGGGCAAGATCGGCCAGCGTATTGGCGAGGCGCACGTAGTCGGCTACGGCGATGTCTTCGGCGCGCGCCGTGGGCGTGATGTCCAGCGCGGCGAGATCTGCCTCGCCGATGAATTCGCGCAGCGTGTTGCGCAGCATCTTGCGCCGCTGCGAGAAGGCCGCGGTGACCACCCTGGCGAACAACGCCGGATCG
Source organism: Betaproteobacteria bacterium (assembly GCA_028065725.1). The sequence goes on along the minus strand of JAPTVL010000237.1, from coordinate 18,508 downwards.
GTCGCCGTCTCGCCGGCGCCGACTTCTTTCCTGGGGATCATGCGTACGATAGCCGAGTCGACCTTGGGCGGCGGATTGAAGGCGCCGGGCGGCACGATGAACATGCGCTCCATGTGGTAGCGGTATTGCAGCATCACCGACAGCCGTCCGAAGTCCTTGCTGCCGGGCTCCGCCACCATGCGGTCGACCACTTCCTTCTGCAGCATGAAATGCATGTCATGGACCAGCGGCGCGAACGGCACCAGGTGGAACAGCAGCGGGCTGGAAATGTTGTAGGGCAGGTTGCCGACGATCTTCAGCGGCCCCGTACCCTTCAGTGTGCCAAAGTCGAATTCGAGCGCATCGCCCTGGTGGATCGTCAGCCGTTGCGGCGCGAAGCGCTGCTGCAGGCGTGCGATCAGGTCGCGGTCGATCTCGACCACGTGCAGATGGTCGATGCGCTCCAGCAGCGGTTCGGTCAGGGCGCCCAGCCCCGGCCCGATTTCGACCACCGTGTCGCCGGCACGCGGCGCGATGGCCTCGACGATCTTGCGGATCACGCCGTCTGCCACCAGGAAGTTCTGGCCGAAGCGTTTCCGGGCCGTATGTCCGGCGACGGATTTCATGCGGTGTGCGCCGTGGCCGCCGGCACGCCGCCATGAAACACCATCAGGGTGCCGGGTTCCATGGCGGTCCAGGTTTCGTTGTCGGTCAGTGGCAGGGTGGCGATCACCGCGACGCGGTCATCGGGATTGGTCACCTCGCTGAAATCGACGCTGACGTCCTGGTCCTTCAGGTGGGCGACGGCGAAGGGTGCCTGGCGCAGGATGTAGGCCAGCTTGGTGGCGCAGTGGGCATACAGGCAGTTGCCGTTGCTGAGCAGGAAATTGAATTCGCCGTGGGCGGCGATTTCGCGCGTGATGCCGGCGAGGAATTCGAACATCGGGCGGCGCAAGGGCATGGCATGGCCGAATTCGGCGCGCAGGCGCTGCAGCAGGAAGCAGAAGGCCAGTTCGGAGTCGGTGTCACCCACTGGAACGAAGCTGCCGTCGAGGACCGGCGCGAAGTCCTTGAGGTTGCCGTTGTGGGCGAACAGCCAGTAGCGGCCCCAGAGCTCGCGCTGGAAGGGATGGGTGTTCTCCAGTGCGATGCGGCCCTGGGTCGCCTTGCGGATATGGGCGATGACGTTCCTCGAGTGGATAGGATAATGGCGCACCAGTTCGGCCACGGCCGACTGCGCCGAAGGCTCGACGTCAAGAAAGACCCGGCAGCCGGGCCCTTCGAAAAAGGCGATGCCCCAGCCATCCTTGTGCACGTCGGTGAGCCCGCCGCGGGTGCGGAAGCCCTCGAAGGAAAAACAGATGTCGGTCGGCGTGTTGCCGTTCATGCCGAGCAGCTGGCACATGCTATCAGCTCTCACCCCGGCCCTCTCCCCGAGGGAGAGGGTGACTGTGGTTCGCCGGCTGCGCCGGCTCCGGGTCATGACTGCGCCGCCCTTGGGGCGGCCCTGCGGGCGGCGCGGTCCTACGCTGCGCCATGTCGATCGCCGCATCGACCGCGGCAAATAGACTTTGCGGGGAAGCTTTGCCGCTTCCCGCGAGATCGAGCGCCGTGCCGTGGTCGACCGAGGTGCGGATGATCGGCAGGCCGAGCGTGACGTTGATGCCCTCGTCGAAGGCAGCATATTTGAGCACGGCGAGTCCCTGGTCGTGGTACATCGCCAGTTGTGCGTCGGAGCAGGCCAGCACATTTTTTGTGAACAGCGTATCCGCCGGCAAAGGGCCGATCAGGTTCATGCCTTCTGCACGCAATTTGTCCAGCACCGGGGTGATGACCTCGATTTCCTCGCGCCCCATGTGGCCACCTTCGCCGGCATGCGGGTTGAGGCCGGCGACGAGGATGCGCGGCGCGGCAATGCCGAACTTGGTTTGCATATCGGCGTGAAGGATGCGGATCGTGGTTTCCAGATCGCTGCGCGTGATGGCGGTGGCGACGTCTTTCAGTGCCAGGTGCGTGGTGGCCAGCGCGACGCGCAAACCCACATCCGGCAACTGAGCGGCCAGCATCATCACCACGCGCGGTGTCGCCGTGTGTTCGGCCAGGTATTCGGTATGGCCGCTGAACGCAATCCCGGCATCGTTGATGACGCCCTTGTGCACCGGCGCGGTGACCATCGCCGCATACTCGCCGGCGACGCAACCGGCCAGCGCGGCATCGAGCATGTCGAGCACATAGCGGGCGTTGGCTGGATCGAGCCGTCCCGCCGGCGCCGACTTCTGCAACGGGACATGGCGGATTTCAATGCGGCTGGCGTCGAGGCCGAGCTGGCGCGCGCGCGCGGCCAGCAGATCGCGGTCGCCCAGCACCACCAGTCGTGCCGGCCATTCGCGCTCGGCCAGCCGCAGGCAGATATCCGGTCCGATTCCCGCGGGTTCGCCGGAGGTGACCGCGATCACCGGCGGCCCTGAACGACTAGCGGTCTTCGCTGCGGTATTCGACATAGGCGCGGTCGCGCATTTGCCGGACCCAGTCCTGATAGGCTTCGTCGGACTTGCGTTCGCGCAGCACCTGGCGCGCGCTCAGGCGCTGACGTTCGGCACTGGCATCTTCGGTGCGGCGTTCCAGCACCTGGATCAGGTGGAAGCCGAAGGGGGACTGCACCGGTTCGCTGATCTGGTTGATCTTCAGCGCATCCATCGCCTTCTCGAAGTCGGGCACGGTATCGCCCTGATACATCCAGCCGAGATCGCCGCCCTTGGCGGCGGAAAGATCGTTGGAATGCAGGCGTGCCAGTTCGGCAAAATCGGCGCCGTTGTCGAGTCGCTCCTTGAGACCCACCAGCTTGCGCCGCGCCTCGGCTTCGGAGACGAGCTCATTGACCTTGATCAGGATATGGCGGGCGCGGGTCTGCTTCAGCGCGGCCGTCGCCTTGGCGGCACCGTCACCCTGGCGCGCAATCAGTTTGATGATATGAAAGCCGGCCGGACTGCGCAGGATATCGCTGGTCTCGCCCGGTTTCAGTTTCCCCACGGCATCGGCATAGAGCGCCGGCAGGCGGTCGAGCGGCCGTGCGCCCATGGCGCCGCCGGAGAGGCCGTCGGGAGCATCGGAATAACTGGCGGCCACCTTGGCAAAGTCTTCGCCGCGGCGAATCTGGTCGAGCGCGGCCTGGGCGCGGGCGCCGATGCGCATCAACTGGTCGGGGGTGGCCTGTTCCGGAACGCGCAGCACGATGTGCGCGGTCTGCACCTCCACGTTGCCGACATTGCCGCCCTGGTCGGGATTCGCCAGGTAGTTGTCGATCTCGCCATCGGAGACGACGATGCGGCTTTCGACCTCGCGGTCGCGCAGGCGGGACAGCACGATTTCATCCCGGATCTCCTCGCGAAACTTGGCCCAGGAGATGCCGTCCTTCTCCAGCGCGGCGCGGAACTCCGGCAAGGACAGGCGGTTGCCTTCGGCGATGCGGCGCATCGCGGCGTCGAGTTCGATATCGGAAATGCGCAGGCCGGTTTCCCGGGCGAACTGCATTTGCACGCGATCGGTGATCATGCGTTCGAGCAATTGCTTTTCGAGCACCTCGCGCGGCGGCAACTGCACGTTCTGGGCGCGCAACTGGCGCTCCACCGTGGCCAGCCGGGCGCGCAGTTCAAAGGCAGTGATGGCCTCCTCATTGACGACGGCGATGATGCGGTCGACTTCCTGCGGTGCTGCGCGTCGCGTCTGGGCGTGCGCCGGAACCAGGGTCAGGCCGGAGAACAGGAGCAGCAGCAGGATGCGCAGAATCATGGTGTGGTCAGAGGAGTCTCGGTGTTTTGCTGGTTGATCACGCCGTAGCCGGGCACGTTGCGTTTGAGAATGTCGAGCGGATTGGATCCGACTTTTGCGAAACCGTTCAGTTCGAGCTGGAAGAACAGCGCCGTGTTCGATTGCTGCGTCTGGGTGGCGAGACGCTGGAACACGACACGGCCTACCCAGCAGTCGCCGTCGTACTCGAGACCGGCGACAGTTTCGATCATGCGCCGTTCCCTGGTCGAGTAATTGAAACGCCCCACCGCGTGCCAGCCGCCCCATATCGGCCATTGGGCCGAGATGTCCACCTGGCCGAGTTGGCCGCGTGAATAGCGGTAGCCGGCATTGAGCACCTTGCCGACTTCCGGCTGGTAGTGTCCGCCGACGTTGAAGCGCTCCATGCGATTCAGACGCGGGTTGTACTGGATGCCGACGTCGGCGTAGGTCTTGGGCAGGATGCGACCCGATAGCGAGCCGAGAAAATCCGTCTGGCGGTCGCTGCGCAGGACTTCGCCGGGCAGTCCGACTTTCTGGGTGCTGAAATAGAAGCGCTGGCCGAACGCGGCGCGCATGGTTTCGGCGCCGGTCTGAGGGTCGAGTAGTCGCGACGTAAGCATGACCGTGGCCTGATTCGCGTCACCGATCCGGTCGCCGCCGCCATAGCGATTTTCGGCGAATACCTGGGCGAAATTGAAATCGGTTGCCCCTGTATCGAACACCGGGATCTGGCTTTGGTCGCGCACCGGCACGTAGAGATAGAAGACGCGCGGCTCCAGGGTCTGGGTCAGCGCCTGGCCCTGCCAGGTCACGTCGCGCTCGAAAGTCACCGATGAATCGACGCTGAAGATAGGCACGTTGCGCGTCAGCTTGTCCGGCGTGCCGGCCGCCTGGCGGTCCAGGCTGTAGCGCGTGGCATGCAGGCCGATTTTGGGTGTGATGCTCAGAACTTCGGTTTGCAGCGGCAGCGAAAGTTGCGGATACAGGGTAAAGCGCTGGCCGTGCACCAGGGTCGGATTGCGGAAGCTGACGTGCTCGCCGCTGAATCCAAAATTGAGGCCGAAGGGCAGATCGCCGCGATTGGCATATACGGACAACTGCGGTAGCCGCGCGTAGGGCTCGGTTACCGGCGGCAGCGAGGGATCCTGCAGGGTCTGAAAGCTCTGCGCCAGCAGATAGGCGCCCCACCAGTCGCTGCCATAGCTGAGTACGCCCTGGCGCAAAAGGTTGGTTTGGGCGATCACCGACGAGCCGCTGGCCAGATCGCTGAAGAAGGTGCCGTCGGAAGCGCCGTTGAGGGCCAGCGCCCCGCTAAACCCCGAGCCGAGGTTCTGGGTGTGGGTCACCGAATAGGCAGATCGCCGTTTATGCACGAGCTTGTCGTCCGGCAGGTATTGCGCCTGCATGGTGCCGCTGTAGGAGGGCTGCAGATAGCGATATTCGCCGTTCCACAGCGTGCCGCGCTTGGACATGAAGCGCGGCGCAATCGTCGCATCCATGTTCGGCGCGATGTTCCAGTAGAAGGGCTGGGTGTATTCGATGCCTCCGGTGCTGGTGGAACCGAAGGTGGGTGTCAGCAGACCGCTCTTGCGCTCGTGGTTGAGCGAAAAAGTCAACCACGGCGAGTAGAGGATCGGCGCCCCGAGGAAATAAAGCGTGGCATTGCGCGCGGTGCCTACCTCATCGTCGTAGTCGAGACGCAGGTCGGTGGTACGCGCAAACCAGTCCGGATCGCGGCCGGCTGCCGGGGTGCAGGTGCTGTAGGTGGCGTCGGCCAGGCGATACTTGCCCTCGCCCTCGAAGTCCATGTGTGCTGCCGAGCCATGGCCGGTGGTCAGACTCGTCGCTGCGCGCTCCTCGCTGCCGGTCCATAGTGTCGCGGCCGAGCCGGTCTTGATGCGGCGGATGCTGTACTCGGGCTGCTCGAAAAAGCCCGTGCTGTCGTCCATCTTCATGCGCAACTTCGGGCCGCGCACGCGGTCGCCGTCGCGGGAGAGGCGGACATTGCCCTCGGCTTCCATCTCGTCCGTATCCTGCCAGTAAGTCAGTCGGTCGCTGAGCAGGATGGAGTTGCGCTTGCGCAATTCAACATCGCCATCGGCGACGACTTCGACATTGGTTTTGCCGGCAATGTGGTCGGCCGTGATGAAGGTCGGCAGCAGTTCCCCCGTCCGCTTCAAGTGGGGTAGCACCGCCGTGGAAGCCTTGAGGCTGGGCGCTGGCAGTTCTCCTGCGGCGACCAGGGCCGAATAGAGGGGGGGCAGGGCGGGGCGGTCGGCGACCTGCGGCGGCTCCTGCGGTTTCTGGATGACGACGGCCTGCGGCTCGACTTGCGGCAGCGGATCGGGCTTCGGTTCCGGCGGTCGGTGCGGCGCTGCGGTCACCGCAGCCTGCTGCAACGGGGCAGGGGCGGCGGGCGCGGGTGCCGGCGCTGCGGAACTGGACTTGGCGACGGTTGCTGCCGGTGCTGCCGGCTTTACCGGTGCCGCTTTGCGCACCGGTTGCGGCACCGGGGCTGCTTCGCTGCGCCGTGTTTCGGACGTCAGATCGACGCGCGCCGTGGGCGGCGGCTCGACCGGCACCGGTTCGGTGACCGGCGGCTTGGCGACAGCCAGGGGTTCGGCGCTGGCGGGCGCCGGCGAGGGCGGGGTGCCGGCACCGAGCAGGGCCGGATTGATGCGCAAGGGCGGTAACGCCTCCGCCGCTGCGGAGGCGGCGGGAAGCGCTAGCAGGACAAGCAGTGAGACGGGGCCGAATTGTCCGCGATGCGATTGAGACATGCCGTGTCGATGAGTTGGCGCAACGCTGGCTGCACTGCGCCAAGCCGAGCGCGCGTGTCGCCTGCCGGAAAAGCCCGTGCCGGCCGATGCTAGAATCAATAATTCTAACACTTACACCCTGCGGAACGCGCTCTCCGACAGAGCTCTCGAGCGTCTTATACCGCATTGCCGGCATTGCGAACATGGAACGCCTGGAGCAGATAAATTCATGGCTCACTGGCCTGTGGCCGGGCCGCCGTCATCGGCTCGCACCGGCCTCGGCCGATGCCAGTTTCCGTCGCTATTTTCGCGCCACGCTGGACGACGGCACGACGCGCATCGTGATGGACGCGCCGCCGGCGAACGAAGACTGCCACCCCTGGCTGCACGTGCAGCAGCTGTTCCAGTCTGCCGGAGCCCATGTGCCGGAGGTCCTGGCGCAGGATCTCGAGCGCGGCTTCCTGCTGCTTTCCGATCTCGGCGATCGCACCTACCTGCAGGCGCTGGATGCCGACAACGCCGCACCGCTCTATGCCGATGCCATTGCCGCACTGGTGAAAATCCAGCAGGCCAGCCGTCCCGGCGCCTTGCCCGACTATGACGCGGCGCTGTTGCGGCGGGAGCTCGAACTGTTTCCGGAGTGGTTTCTGGCACAGCACCATCGGCTGGTTCTCAGCGATGCCGAGCGGCAGGGACTGGCGGCCGTGTTCGAGCGCATCCTGGCCGTGAATCTGGCGGAACCGAAGGTCTTCGTCCATCGCGACTATCACTCGCGCAACCTGATGCGGATCGACGGCGCCGGCAATCCCGGCATCATCGATTTTCAGGATGCCGTGTATGGCCCGATCAGTTACGACATGGTCTCGCTGCTCAAGGATGCCTATATCGAGTGGGACGAGGACCTCGCTCTCGACTGGCTGGTCCGCTACTGGGAACAGGCGCGCAAGGCCGGACTGCCGGTCGCCGCCGATTTCGGCGAATTCTTCCGCGATTACGAATGGATGGGCGTGCAGCGCCATGTCAAAGTGCTGGGCATTTTCGCCCGGCTCTACCACCGCGACGGCAAGGACGGCTATCTCAAGGATCTGCCGCTGGTGGCGCGCTATCTGCGCAAGGCCTGCGAACGCTACGGCGAACTTGCGCCGCTGCGCAAAATCCTTGACAAGGTCGAGGACAAGGTCACCGTGCTGGGTTACACGATGGACGCGGGCAGCCTCGGAACTCGTCGTGAGTAGTCGGTTGGTCCGCGCTCCATGAAGGCAATGATATTGGCGGCAGGGCGCGGCGAACGCATGCGGCCGCTGACCGACCACACGCCGAAGCCGTTGCTCGAAGCCGGCGGCAAGCCGCTGATCGTCTGGCATCTGGAACGTCTGGCCAGGGCCGGGCTGCGCGAGATCGTGATCAACCACGCCCATCTGGGCGCGCAGATCGAGGCGGCGCTGGGCGACGGCACGCGCTGGGGTCTGGCCATTACTTATTCGCCTGAGCCGGAAGGTGCGCTGGAGACGGCCGGTGGCATCGCCAACGCCCTGCCCTTGCTCGGCGATCAAGACCCCTTCCTGGTGATCAACGGCGACACCTGGTGCGACTGGGATGTGGCGCGGGCCCTGCAGTTACCGGGGCAAAACCATCTCGCGCATCTGGTGCTGGTGCCGAACCCGTCGCATCATCCGCGCGGCGACTTCGCGCTGAATGGCCGCGAAGTCGGTGCCGATCTCACGGCCGGCGGCGCGCAGGTGTACACCTTCTCCGGCATCGGCATCTATCGTCCGCAGCTGTTTGCCGGCATCGAGCGTGGCCAGCCGGCAAAACTGGCGCCGCTGCTGCGCGCCGCCATGGCCGCGGGACGGGTCTCCGGCGAACTGCATGGCGGGCGCTGGGTCGATGTCGGCACGCCGCAGCGTCTGGCGGCGCTGGACGCCGAGCTGCGCTCGCTATCCGACCAGGGGATACCGTCCCCGGCGCCTGCGCGCGGGGACATATAATCAGCCGATGGATCCATCACCACCTGCCGTCGGCCACGGCTTCGCGGCGTACCGCCAGCGCCGACTTTCATTGATCGAGCGCATGGCGCGCAGCGGGGGCGGCATTGCCGTGATTCCCACGGCGCCCGAGCAGCCGCGCAATCGTGACAGCCACTTTCCCTACCGTGCCGACAGCTATTTCCAGTATCTGACCGGATTCACCGAACCGGAAGCGGTGCTGGTGATCGTCGTCGGCCGTGGCGATGCGGCGCCGCAAGCCATCCTGTTCTGTCGCGAAAAGAACCTCGAACGGGAAATCTGGGACGGCTTCCGCCATGGTCCGGACGGCGCCCGCGAAGTGTTCGGTTTCGATGCGGCCCATGCCGTCGGCGAATTCGATGCCAGGCTGGCGGAACTGCTGGCCGATCAGCCGGCGCTGTGGTTTTCCATCGGCCACGATGCCGGCTGGGATGGCCGCATTGCCGCCGCGCTGAACAAGGTGCGTGCCGAAAGCCGCAGCGGCAAGCGCGCTCCGGCGGCGATCCGCGACGTGCGCGCCGAACTCGACGCCATGCGCCTGGTCAAGGATGCGACCGAGCTCGAGATCATGCGCCATGCCGCGGCGATCTCGGCCGGCGCCCATATTCGCGCCATGCGCTTCGTCGCCCCGGGCCGCTTCGAATACGAAGTCGAAGCCGAACTGTTGCACGAGTTTCGCCGCCTGGGCTGCGAGTTTCCCGCCTATACCCCGATCGTCGCCGGCGGACCGAACGCCTGCGTGCTGCATTACGTCGGCAACGACCAGATCCTGAAGGACGGCGATCTGCTGCTGATCGATGCCGGCGGCGAACTCGGCGGCTATGCCTCCGACATCACGCGCAGCTTTCCGGTGAATGGCCGCTTCAGCGGCCCGCAGGCCGATGTCTACGATCTGGTGCTCGACGCGCAGGCGGCGGCGATCGCCGCGGTGCGCCCCGGCGCCACCTTCGTCGAGCCGCACGAGGCGGCGCTGAAAATACTGGCGCAGGGCATGATCGACCTGAAGCTGTTGTCCGGATCGCTCGATGCCGTGATCGAATCCGAAAGCTACAAGCGTTTCTTCATGCATCGCACCAGCCACTGGCTGGGCAAGGACGTGCACGATGCCGGCGAATACAAGGAGGGCGAGCACTGGGCGCCGCTGGCGCCGGGCATGGTGCTGACCATCGAGCCCGGCTGCTACGTCCGTCCGGCGGACGACGTGCCCGAGGCCTTCTGGAACATCGGCGTGCGCATCGAGGACGACGCCGTGGTGACGGCCGCCGGCTGCGAAATCATTACCCTCGCCGCACCGAAAAAGATCGCCGACATCGAAGCCCTGATGCGGGATGCCCGTGGCGGCTGATACCAGCCGGTCCGTCGCGATTGTCGGTGGGGGTCCCGCTGGAATGGCGCTGGCTTTGGCGCTCAAAATTCATGGTGTCGACGCCGAAATCTTCGAGGCACGTGTACGCGCGGCGGTGCGCCATGATCCCCGCGTGCTGGCCCTGTCCGACGGCGCGCGGCAAATCCTCGAGTGGCTCGGCGTCTGGTCCGGCCTGTCGGCGACGCCGATCGCCAGCATCCACATCTCGCAGCGCGGCGGCCTTGGCCGCACTCTGCTGCGCGCCGCCGAGATGGACCTCAAGGCCCTGGGCTGGGTGCTGCCGGCCAGCGACTTGATCGCTGCCCTGGATGACGCCGTGAGCGCTGCCGGAATTGCCTACCGCGAAAAAGTAACAGTCGGTGCTGGCGACACGGCGAACTTTGCCCTGACCGCCTTCGCCGAGGGCCGGGTCGAGCCGGGCACCGGAACCCTGCGCGACTATGGCCAGCACGCGGTGCTGTGCCACGTCAGCGTTGCCGAACCGCATCGCAACGTCGCCTGGGAGCGCTTTACCGACGAAGGTCCGGTGGCGCTGCTGCCGCTCGGCGCCGGCTATTCCGTGGTGCTCACCTGTGCCGACGAGATCCTCGACGAGGTCAAGGCGCTCGACGATGCGGCTTTCCTCGCCCTGCTGCAACGGCGCTTCGGCACGCGCCAGCGCTTCACTGCCGCCACTGCCCGCGTGGCTTATCCGCTGGGTCTGCGCTACCGGCCGGACCCGGTGGGCGAGCGTCAGGTCTGGATCGGCAATGCGGCGCAGACCCTGCATCCGGTCGCCGGGCAGGGCTTCAACCTCGCGCTGCGCGACATCTGGGAGCTGGCGCAGGCCCTGGGTGGCGCCGCCGATCCGGGTGCGCCCGAGGCGCTCGCCGCCTACGCGCGCGGCCGCCGGATGGACCGGCGCGGCGCCATCGGCTTCACCGATTTGCTGATCGACGGCTTTGCCCCGGATTTCGCGCCGCTCCGGCATCTGCGCGGGGGCGGGCTCCTGACGCTGGACTTGTTGCCGCCGCTGCGCAGCTTCGTGGCAAAACGCATGATCTACGGTGCCCGCGCCTGGCCCTGAGATTGGGTATTCCGATAAAAAGCCTCAATTACTGTCCTGGCGCTTTGCGTTAAAATCGCGCCCTTCCCCGACCGCATTCTTTCCCCGACATGGAATTCCTCGGCTTTCAGTTGCGCAACAACCTGTTTGTCGCGCCCATGGCCGGAGTTACGGATCGCCCCTTCCGCCAGTTGTGCAAGAAGCTCGGCGCCGGGCTCGCGGTTTCGGAAATGGTCACCTCCAACTCCCTGCTCTACGGCAGCGCCAAGACCCGGCGCCGCGCCGACCACGCCGGCGAGGTCGATCCGATCTCGGTGCAGATCGCCGGCGCCGATCCGGCCATGATGGCGCAGGCCGCAAGGTACAACGCCGACAACGGCGCGCAGATCATCGACATCAACATGGGTTGTCCGGCCAAGAAGATCTGCAACGTGATGGCAGGGTCGGCACTGATGCAGAACGAGCCGCTGGTGGCGAAGATCCTCGAAGCGGTGGTGGCGGCCGTGCCGGACACGCCGGTCACGCTCAAGTTCCGCACCGGCTGGAACAGCCAGAATCGCAACGCGCCGCGCATCGCGCGCATCGCCGAGGAATCCGGCATCCGCGCCATCGCCATCCACGGTCGCACCCGTGCCGACCAGTACATGGGCTGCGCCGAATACGACACCATCGCCCTGGTCAAGTCGCAGGTCAGAATTCCGGTGATCGCCAACGGCGACATTTCGACGCCGCACAAGGCGCGCTACGTGCTCGACTACACTGGCGCCGACGGCGTCATGATCGGCCGCGCGGCGCAGGGCCGGCCCTGGCTGTTCCGCGAAATCGAACATTTCCTGGCGACCGGCGAAGAGCTGGCGCCGCCGCGTGTGGAGGAAATCCACGGCATCCTGCGTGGGCACTTGAGCGAACTCTACGGCTTCTATGGCGAAGAGACCGGTGTCCGCATCGCCAGGAAGCACATCAGCTGGTACACCAAGGGCCTGGTCGGCGCGGCCAATTTCCGCCATGCCATGAACCAGCTGCAGACGGTGCGCGAGCAGCTCGCCGCCGCCGACGAATTCTTCCTCGGCCACGCCGCGGCGAACGAACTCCTGCGCTACGAGGATCGCGATCCGGAGATGAAAGCCGCATGAGCAGCGAAATCAACGACTGCGTGCGGCGCACCCTGAACCGGTATTTCCGCGATCTCGATGGTCAGGTGCCGCACGCCGTCTATGACATGGTGCTGAAGTGCGTCGAGCGGCCGATGCTGGAAGTCGTGATGAAACAGGCCGACGGCAACCAGACCGTCGCCGCCGACATGCTGGGCATCAGTCGCGGCACCTTGCGCCGCATGCTGGTCGAACACGAATTGCTTTAACTTTCCCGGGGTTTTCATGAATAAAGTCACACAGGCGCTGATCAGCGTTTCCGACAAGCGCGGCACGGTGGATTTCGCCCGCGGCTTGGCCCAGCTCGGCATCAAGCTCCTTTCCACCGGCGGCACCGCCAAGCTGCTGCGCGACGCCGGACTGGCCGTCACCGACGTCTCCGATTACACCGGTTTCCCGGAAATGCTCGACGGCCGCGTCAAGACCCTGCATCCCAAGGTGCATGGCGGCATCCTCGGCCGGCGCGATCTGCCCGAGCATCTGGCGGTCATGGCCGAGCACGGCATCCCGGCCATCGACCTGGTGGTGGTGAACCTCTATCCCTTCCGCGAGACGGTGGCCAAGCCGGGCTGCACGCTCGACGACGCGATCGAGAACATCGACATCGGCGGCCCGACCATGGTCCGCGCCGCGGCCAAGAATCACGGCAATGAGCTGGGTGGCGTCGGCGTGGTGACCGATCCCGAGGATTACGCGTCGATACTGGACGAGCTCAAGGCCGGCGGCGCACTGTCCTACAAGACGCGCTTCGCTCTGGCCAAGAAGGCCTTCACCCACACCGCGCGCTACGACTCGGCGATCGCCAACTGGCTGACCTCGCTCGACGAGAACAACAAGCCCGGCGTCTTCCCCGAAAGGCTGCAACTGGCCTTCGACAAGGTGGACACCATGCGCTACGGCGAGAATCCGCATCAGCAGGCGGCGTTCTACCGCGAGACGACTGTTGGCAACCTCGCGGTCCCCGGCAGCATCGCCAGCTATCAGCAGCTGCAGGGCAAGGAACTCAGCTACAACAACATCGCCGACGCCGACGCGGCCTGGGAATGCGTCAAGGCCTTCGACGGCGAGATCGCCTGCGTCATCGTCAAGCATGCCAATCCCTGCGGCGTGGCGACCGCCGGCAGCGTCGAAGAGGCCTACCGCAAGGCCTTCAAGACCGATCCGACCTCGGCCTTCGGCGGCATCATCGCCTTCAACGGCACCATCGACAAGGCTACCGCCGAAGCCGTGGCCGGCCAGTTCGCCGAAGTCATCATCGCGCCCGAGATCACCGCCGAGGCGCGCGCCGTATTCGCCGCCAAGCAGAACCTGCGCGTACTGGTCGTCCCCATGGGGCACGTGAATGGCGTCCTCGATTACAAGCGTGTCGGCGGCGGCCTGCTGGTGCAGAGCGCCGACGAAGCGCGCATCACCGCGGCCGAGATCAAGGTGGTGACCAGGCGCGCGCCGACCGCCACCGAGATGAGCGACCTGCTGTTTGCCTGGCGCATTGCCAAGTACGTGAAGTCGAATGCCATCGTCTATTGCAAGGACGCCATGACCGTCGGCGTCGGCGCCGGCCAGATGAGCCGCGTCGATTCCGCTCGCATTGCCGCAATCAAGGCAGAGAACAACGGCCTCACCGTGGTCGGTTCGGTGGCCGCGTCGGACGCCTTCTTTCCCTTCCGCGACGGCCTCGACGTGCTGGCCAAGGCCGGCGCCACGGCCGTGATCCAGCCCGGCGGCTCGGTGCGCGATGCCGAAGTCATTGCCGCGGCCGACGAGCAGAATCTGGCGATGGTGTTCACCGGCTTCCGCCATTTCCGCCACTGATCCCGCTAATGCCATGAAGATACTGGTGGTGGGTTCCGGCGGGCGCGAGCATGCACTGGCCTGGCGCCTGGCTCAGGCGCCAGGCTTGCAGAAGGTCTATGTCGCGCCGGGCAATGCCGGCACGGCGCGCGAGCTGGAACTGGAAAACCTGCCGCTCAGCGACATCAACGAGCTGGCCGACTGGGTGCAGCGCGAAAAAGTCCATGCCACCGTGGTCGGTCCCGAGGCGCCGCTGGCGGCCGGCATCGTCGACGTTTTTCGCGCCCGCAACCTGCGCATCTTCGGCCCGACCAAAGCCGCCGCGCAGCTGGAGAGTTCGAAGGATTTCGCCAAGCGCTTCATGACCCGGCACAAGATTCCGACGGCGAAATTCAGCACCTTCGCCGACATCAAGGCAGCGCATGCCTACATCGATGCCGAGGGCGCGCCGATCGTGATCAAGGCCGACGGCCTGGCCGCCGGCAAGGGCGTGGTGGTGGCGATGGACCTCGCGGAAGCCCACGCCGCCGTGGACATGATGCTGGCCGACAACAAGCTCGGCGATGCCGGCGCCCGCGTCGTCATCGAGGAATTCCTCGACGGCGAGGAAGCCAGTTTCATCGTCATGGCCGACGGCCGCCATGCCCTGGCACTGGCCACCAGCCAGGACCACAAGCGGCTCAAGGACGGCGACCAGGGACCGAATACCGGCGGCATGGGTGCCTATTCGCCGGCGCCGGTGGTGACGCCGGAAATTCACGGCCGCGTCATGCGCGAAGTGATCATGCCGACCATCAACGGCATGGCTGCCGACGGCATCGTGTATACCGGCTTTCTCTATGCCGGCCTGATGATCAAGCCCGATGGCAGCCTGCGCGTGCTCGAATTCAACTGCCGCATGGGCGATCCGGAAACCCAGCCGATCATGATGCGGTTGAAGAGCAATTTCGTCGAGCTGGTCGATGCCGCCATCGATGGCGGCCTCAACGAGGTCGAGGCCGAGTGGGACCGTCGTGTTGCGCTCGGCGTGGTCATGGCCGCCGCGAATTATCCGGAGAGCCCGCGCAAGGGCGACGTGATTCACGGCCTGCCGCCGCGCAACGAAGACAGCCACGTGTTTCATGCCGGCACCGCCGAGAAGAACGGCGAAGTGGTGACGGCCGGCGGGCGCGTGCTTTGCGTTACGGCGCTGGGCGACAACGTCAAGGCGGCGCAGAAGCGCGCCTACGAAGTGCTCGACCCGATCCTGTTCGACGGCATGCAGTGCCGCCGCGACATCGGGTTTAGAGCGATCAAGCGCTAAGACAATGATCCTGCCACCCGCCACGCTCGGCATGCTCGGTGGCGGCCAGCTGGGCCGCTTTTTTGTCATTGCCGCCCACGAGCTTGGCTATCGCGTCGTCGTGCTCGATCCCGATGCCCAGAGTCCGGCGGGACGCATTGCCGACCGGCATCTGGTCGCCGCCTACGACGACGAGGATGCGCTGAATCAGATGGCCGAATCCTGTGCCGCGGTAACCACCGAATTCGAGAACGTGCCGGCGGGCAGCCTTGCCTACCTGTCGAAATTCCTCCCGGTGCGGCCGGGCGCCGAGGCAGTCGCCATCAGCCAGAATCGCAGCGCGGAAAAGGGCTTCCTCAAGCAGCACGGTTTTCCGCACGCGCCTTACGCCGACATACGCAGCGAGGCTGACGTCGCGCAGGCCAATGCGGGCCTGTTCCCCGGAATTCTGAAAGTCGCGCGCTTCGGCTACGACGGCAAGGGCCAGGTGCGAGTCGCGAATCGCGACGAAGCCCTGCTGGCATTCCGCCAACTGAAGAACGAGCCCTGCGTGCTGGAACAGATGCTGCCGCTCGATTACGAGGTGTCGGTGGTACTGGCGCGCGATGAAGCGGGCCAGGTCAAGTGCTTCCCGGTCACCGAGAACAGCCACCGCCACGGCATCCTCGACGTATCCATCGTGCCGGCGCGCACTACCGGATGCATGGCCGGCGATGCACAGGAACTCGCCGAGGGCATCGCGCAGAAAATGGGCTACGTCGGCACGCTGGCGGTCGAGTTTTTCGTGGTGCGCGGGCAGCTGGTGGTCAACGAAATCGCGCCGCGGCCGCACAACTCGGGCCACTACAGCATCGATGCCTGCGTCAGCGACCAGTTCGAACAGCAGGTGCGGGCGCTGACCGGTCTGCCGCTGGGCGAGGCGCGCGCGCATTCGGCCGCGGTGATGGTGAATCTGTTGGGCGATCTCTGGTACCTGCGCGATCCGCATCTGAGTCATGAACCCGACTGGGAGCAACTGCTGGCCGTGCCCAATCTCAAGCTGCACCTCTACGGCAAGCACCACGCCCGACCGGGGCGCAAGATGGGCCACTTCACCGTGATCGGCAGCGACGCGCAACAGGTGCAGGAGTCGGCGCTGGCGGCACGGCGATTGATCGGCATCCGTGATGAATGATGTTTCCCGCGCAGCCGTCCTGCTGCGCGCCGGTGAGCTGGTCGCCTTTCCCACCGAGACGGTGTATGGCCTCGGCGCCGATGCCACCAATCCACAGGCAATAGCCAAGATTTTCGCCGCCAAGGGTCGGCCCGCGGATCATCCGCTGATCGTGCATATTCCGGATGCTTCGCACCTGGGGCGCTGGGCCGTGGGCATTCCGGAAACGGCCTACCGCTTGGCCGCAGCCTTCTGGCCGGGGCCGTTGACCCTGATCCTCAAGCGCCGTCCCGCGGTGCTCGACGCCATTACCGGCGGTCAGGATACGGTCGGCCTGCGCGTGCCGAATCACCCGCTGGCGTTGCAATTGCTGCGCAAGTTTGATGGCGGCGTGGCGGCTCCCTCGGCCAACCGCTTCGGGCATGTCAGCCCGACCACCGCCGAACATGTGCGCGAGGAACTCGGCGACGCGGTATCGCTGATCCTGGACGGCGGGCCCTGCGCCGTCGGCATCGAATCCACCATTCTCGATCTTTCCGGTGGCGAGCCGCGTATCCTGCGGCCCGGCATGCTGGACGCGGCCGCCATCGCTGCCGTGCTGGGCGTCACGCCCGAATTCGGCGCGACACAAAATGCACCGCGCGTCTCCGGCAGTCTTGAAGCGCATTACGCGCCGCGCACGCCGCTGCACCTGGTGCCCGAAGCGGAGCTTGCGGCGGCGGCGGAAGCGGCGCTTGCCGCCGGTCGGCGTGTGGTCATGTTCTCTGCGCAAGCACCCGCCGCCGTCGACAGCCGTCTCATCTGGCGCGAGGCCAGTGCCGAGCCGGTGCAATTCGCCCATGATCTCTATGCCCGGTTGCGTGAACTCGATACCCTGGGCGCCGACCTGATGCTTGCCGCCCTGCCGCTGCCCGGAGAAGCCTGGCGCGCCGTGGCCGACCGCCTGCGGCGTGCCGCCGCGGGGTCGAATTAGGGGCGAAACACGACTGTCATTGAGGCCTGAAAGGTTTGGATCGCGGCCGATAATTTCTCCAGAAGGCGGAAATCCGCACCAAGGAGGGGAGCATGACTGCCAAGAAATGCAAGGGCTCGCAACCAGGAAAGGCTGAGCAGGGGACGGAATCATCGGGCCGCATCATCGGGGCCGCCGTGAATGTCGCCATCAGCCGGGGCTTCGTCGTCGGGCGCGAGGTTCTGCTCGGCCGCATCCCCGGCATCGTCGTCGGTTACAACATTGCCAGCTTCGGCCAGTTCCCGGGCAGCGACTATCCGCTGGTGGTGCGCACCGCCCTCGGTGTCACCAAGTGCGCGATGGACGAGGTGAGCCTGGCCTGAGGGCCGCTTCCCTAGCTCTGGCCCGATTGTTATAATCCGCCCGCTCGATGGGGGTGTAGCTCAGTTGGGAGAGCGCGACGTTCGCAACGTCGAGGCCAGCGGTTCGATCCCGCTCACCTCCACCATCAGCTTATTTTAACTGTTCCAGACTAGGCCGGAAAATCCAGTAACAGCAAGGGTTTCCGGCCTTTTTCATGCCTAGGCGTACCAGACTGGGCTATTGCAATCCGTCTCGAAGTGGGGGCATCATTGGGGGCATAGACCCCTAGCGCCGGAGAGGATGCCCCCAAATGCTGACCGATACCGCGATAAAAAAGGCCAAACCCGGCGACAAGCCGATCCGAATGTTTGACGGCGGCGGGCTTTATCTGGAGGTGGCAACTTCGGGCGGCAAGCTGTGGCGCTTCAAGTACCGATTCGAGGGAAAGGAAAAGCGGCAAGCGCTCGGAGCCTATCCCGATACCAGTCTCGCCAAGGCACGGGAAAAGCGCGACAAGGCGCGGCGATTGTTGGCTGATGGCATAGACCCTGGCGAGCACCAGAAGGTGCAGAAGGCTGCAAAGGTGGCGCTTTCGGCTAACAGCTTCGAGGCCATAGGCCGCGAGTGGTTTGCCAAGATGAAACCCGAATGGGCGGATTCTCACGCCGACAAGATCATGGCGCGGCTGGAGCGGGACGTTTTTCCGTGGCTTGGCAAGCGCCCCATTGCCGAATTAACCGCCGTGTGTTGACGCGCGAACAAAACTACCCAGTTTCATGAGGTAGTGCGCGTTCAAAATTACCCAGGGTGATTTACCTTCGCTGCTCATTTTTTGAGCAGGACAACAAGGAGATGATCACCATGAAACAACT
>JAPTVL010000016.1 GCA_028065725.1 Betaproteobacteria bacterium | reverse complement strand
CCCTCCCTGTTTGTTTCTGTCAGGGAAGACTCTATAACCCTCTTCGCTATGTGTCAAACAATTCTTATACGCACTCTATCCTGACGTTGTTTTGTCGCCGCATCTGACATCCGGTGTCACTTTCAAAAGACGACTGCACGAAGTGTCAGGAGCCGATAGCACTATGCCCGTAAGCGCAAAAACAGCTCGGCTCAGTACGAGCTAAGTCTGCCTGCGTAACTTCTCCACCGTGCAAATCCCTGCACTCTTCTGGAGAAGCATCATGTACCGCTACACCAAACTTTCCCTACTGGCCATCGCCATTGCCACGACCTGTGCGGTCGCCTATGCCGCCAAGGGCGGGATGGAAAACGACGCCCTGGCGATCACCAAGGCCAAGGTTCCGCTCACCCAGGCCGTCACCGTTGCCGAGCAGCACGCCAATGGCA
The DNA here is from genome assembly GCA_028065725.1 of Betaproteobacteria bacterium. The sequence continues at coordinate 5,841 of JAPTVL010000016.1, read as the reverse complement.
AGGCATCGCGCGCCGAGTACGAAAACTCGAAGCAAGGCTGGGTCTATGACGTGGAAGTCGTCAGCGGGGCCAAGGTCTTCGATGTCCGGGTCGATGCCGACAAGGGCACCGTCATCTCGTCTGCCGAGGACAAGGCGGATCACGATGACGACCACGACAAGCAAGACTGACCGCCTGCCAGTGTGGCCGGATCGCGTGTGACGCCGTGATCCGGCCCGGAGACTTCATGGAACACCTCAACCAAACATTCTTCCTGTGGCTCAACGCACCAGAACACCCCAACGCTCTGGTGGTGATGCTGGCCACCTTCTGTGCGGAATGGCTCATCTGGGCCGTCCCGATCCTGATCGGCATCGGCTGGCTGCGCGGCAACGAGAACACCCGCAAAACGCTGCTGGTCGCTACCGCATCCGGCCTGCTTGGGCTGCTGACCAACCAAATCATCGGCCTGGCTTGGTCGCATCCCCGGCCTTTCATGATCGGGCTGGGTCATACGCTCGTTCCCCATGTTGCCGACTCGTCATTCCCCAGCGATCACCTGACGCTGTGGTGGTCGGTTGCCTTCAGCTTTCTGCTACAGCGAGGACTGCGAAGGGCTGGCGTCGCTTTGGCACTGGTTGGTCTCCCCATCGCCTGGTCGCGCATCTACCTAGGGGTTCACTTTCCGCTCGACATGCTTGGTGCCATCGCGGTCGCTGCGTTCAGTGCCGCGCTGACGTTGCAAGAAGCACGCTGGTATCTGGGACCGATCTACCGACTGGCGAACCGTATCCATTGCCTGTTGTTCGGCAGGTTGATCGCGCGGGGATGGGTGCGCGAGTGAGCCTATGGATTGGCTAAGTCTGCCTGGTCAAACTGCCGGCAATCCCTTTCACCTCGGCAGGAGAACACCATGAACAATTTGCCCACGGTCAGAGCAAGCGACTGGCTCAACAAAGTCCCTGAAGTCACGCTGTCGTTCTGGATCATCAAGATCATGTCCACTACGGTGGGCGAGACGGGGGCCGACTTCTTGGCGGTCAACGCAGGCTTTGGCCAGGGCTTGACGCGCACCGTCATGGCCGCCTTGCTGGCAATGGCCTTGTACACGCAGCTGCGCACCCGCCGCTACACCCCTTGGATTTACTGGCTAACGGTCGTGCTGGTCAGCGTGGTCGGTACCCAGATCACCGATCTGTTGACCGACGGCCTGGGCGTCAGCTTGTACATCAGCACTTCGGCGTTCGCCGTGGCGCTCGCCGCGATCTTCTTTGTCTGGTATCGGGTTGAACGTACCTTGTCAATCCACGACATCGTGACGCGCAACCGGGAGCTGTTCTATTGGTCAGCCATCCTCTGCACGTTTGCGCTGGGCACCGCTGCCGGCGATCTGGCGACCGAGGCACTGGGCTTGGGCTTTACCTGGGGCGCAGTCGCCTTCGGCGCACTGATCGGCATTACCTATGCCGCCTGGCGTATGGGTGGGAACGCCGTGCTGACCTTCTGGATCGGCTACATCCTGACCCGTCCCTTCGGCGCTGCGCTCGGCGACCTGCTGACGCAAGCCAAGACTTACGGTGGCCTCGGAATGGGGGCCATGTGGACCAGCGCCCTGTTCCTCTCAGTCATCGTCATGCTGGTGGCCGTTGCGCAGATCGGCATGAACGCAGGCCGCTCCGCCCAAGCCGCCGAGTAGCCCTCTTCACTATTTCCAAGGAGAAATCATGCCCAATCAGCACTCTATCGCCCGCCTTGTCGCCGCCGTGTCGGCGGTGGCGCTCGTGGCTCTGTCCACTGGCTGCTCCAAGCCTGCCGACCAAGGCGGCGCAAGCACCGCCCTTGCACCGTCTGCCAACGCCAGCACGGTATCGCAGGGCAAGGCCGTCTCCAAGCTGGGCGACCTGACCACATTTCGCAGCATCGCTACTGACGTAGCCGCCATCGTGGACAAGGGCGACCTGCCGGCAGCCAAGGCGCGCATCAAGGATTTGGAAGTAGCTTGGGATTCGGCCGAGGCCGGACTGAAACCGCGCGCTGCCGACGATTGGCATGTGCTCGATAAGGCCATCGACAAGGCGTTGTCGGCGTTGCGTGCCGATACGCAAAACCAAACTGACTGCAAGGCTGCGATGGGTGCTTTGCTGAAAACCTTCGACACGCTCGAAGGCAAAGCCTGATCCGTGAGAGTGCCCAATGAGAACATCCACTGAACACGCCTTGGCCAAGGTGCCCGAAGTCACGCTGGGTTTCTGGCTCATCAAGATTGCCGCCACCACGCTCGGCGAAACCGGCGGCGATGCCGTCTCGATGTCCATGAATCTGGGCTACCTGGTCGGCACAGGCATCTTCGCCGTGATCTTCCTGGCTGCCGTCATCGCGCAAGTCAAGGCCAAGGGCTTCCATCCCTTCCTGTACTGGACAACCATTATCGCCACCACCACGGTCGGCACGACGCTGGCCGACTTTGCGGATCGTTCGCTCGGAATCGGGTACGCTGGTGGTTCGAGCTTGCTGCTGGCCTTACTGCTCGGCTCGCTCTTTGTCTGGCATCGCACCCTCGGTTCCGTATCGGTAAGCACTGTCAGCTCACCCAAGGCGGAAGCCTTCTACTGGCTGACGATCATGTTCTCCCAGACGCTGGGTACGGCGCTGGGGGACTGGATGGCGGATACGGCGGGCCTGGGCTACACCGGCGCGGCCGTTGTGTTCAGCGGGTTGCTTGCCCTGGTGGTGGCGGCCTACTACTGGACGGGCGTGTCCCGCACACTGCTGTTTTGGGCTGCGTTCATCCTGACCCGCCCGCTGGGTGCCGTGGTCGGCGACTTTCTGGACAAGCCGCTGAGCGCGGGAGGTCTGGCGCTGAGCCGCTATTCGGCATCGGCCGCATTGTTGGCCTTCATGCTGACCGCGATCCTGCTATTCAGACAGCGGGCGGCCAGGGCGGCGCATTGAACAACGATTGAAAGGAGAGGGAATGCGGGTATTGCTGGTCGAAGACGACCCCATGATCGGCGAAGCGATCCAGGGCGCATTGAAGGATGCGTCCTACGCCACCGACTGGGTGAAGGACGGGCAGACCGCCCTCACGACACTGGGTTGCCAGCACTATGACCTGGTTCTGCTCGACCTGGGTCTGCCAGGCAAGGATGGGCTGGAGGTGCTGGCCAGCATCCGCGCCAAGGACAACCCGATCCCCTTGCTCATCATCACGGCGCGAGATGGCCTGGATGATCGTCTGCGCGGCCTGGACGGCGGAGCCGACGACTATGTATCCAAGCCCTTTCAGATGGCGGAGCTGTTGGCCCGGATGCGCGCCGTTTTGCGGCGCAAGGGTGGCAACGCCGCGCCCGTGCTCAGCAACGGCATGGTGTCGCTCGATCCGGCCACAAAAGAGGCCAGCCTCAACGGTGGCTCCTTGGTGCAACTGTCCAACCGGGAGTTCTCGCTGCTGCAAGCCTTGCTGGTTCGGCCGGGCGCCATCCTCTCGCGCAGCGAGCTGGAGGATCGCATTTACGGCTGGGGAGAAGAGGTCGAAAGCAACGCCGTCGAATTTCTAATCCATGCGCTGCGACGCAAGCTGGGCAGCGAGGTCATCAAGAACGTCAGGGGGGTCGGATGGATGGTCTCAAAAGACGCCTGAACGAGTCAGTTCAGCTCAAGCTGTCCTTCACCCTGTCGCTGGCCATCCTCGTGGTAGCCATCGTGGCGGGCGTCTTCTCGTTCCTGTCGGCTTTCGACGAGGCGCACGAGCTACAGGATGACGTTCTGCGCCAGGTGGCACAGCTCATGAACCGGCAGCGCCTGTCGCCGGCCACGCCGACGCCCGACGCACGCCCCAAAGATGTCGATGAAGAATCGCGCGTGATCGTCCAGCGCTTGGACGAGGCCAACCCCTCTGAGGCAAGCGTGGATGCAGGCGGTACGCTTTCTCTGCCGACGACACTGGCTGATGGGCTGCACACGCTGGAGGTCGGTGGCGAGTCGTTCCGCGTGCTGGTCAAGACTACGGCTGTCGGCGAACGCATCGCCGTAGCCCAGGAAGCGGGCTTCCGCAATGAAATTGCCCGCGATGGAGCGCTGCGCACCGTGATGCCTTTCCTGATTCTCGTGCCGGTACTGCTATTGATCGTCGCTGACCTGGTGCGCAAGATGTTCCGGCCCATTGCGGCACTTTCCAAGGAAATCGACCTGCGCGCCGAGCAGGAACTGCACCCCGTCGACGACCGTCACCTTCCGGCCGAGGTGCGCCCGTTCGCCGTCGCAATCAATCGCCTGCTCGCCCGTGTCAGCCAGTCTATGGAATCCCAGCGCCGCTTTGTGGCGGATGCCGCGCACGAGCTACGCTCGCCGCTGACAGCCATGTCGCTGCAAGCAGAACGGCTCGCGGAAGCGGAAATGTCCAGCGTGGCACGTGAGCGACTGACAGTCTTGCGCCAAGGGATCGAACGCGGACGGAGCCTGCTGGATCAACTCTTGACCTTGGCCAAGGTGCAGTCGGCCGCCGACTCGCCGAAGTCACCGGTATCTGTCCAGAGCATCTACCGCCGTGTGCTGGAAGACCTCATGCCGTTGGCCGAGGCCAAGCACATCGACATCGGTGTCGAAGGCACTCAAGACGCCGAAGTGTGGGCGAGCGAGCTGGACATGATCGCCTTGGTCAAGAATCTGGTCGATAACGCCATTCGCTATACGCCAGAGGAGGGGCGTGTCGATCTTTCCGTTGGTGTATCGGAAGAGAAAGCCGAGCTGCGTGTTCGGGACAGTGGGCCTGGCATCCCGTTGGCAGAACGGGATCGGGTTTTTGATCCCTTCTACCGCACACTGGGCAGCGAGCAGATCGGTTCGGGTCTTGGGCTTTCCATCGTCCAAACTATTGCCCATCGCATCGGTGCAGAAATCCGCCTCGACTTCGTGGACGAAACTCAGCAAACCGGCTTAAAGGTTTCCGTTATCGTTCCCATGAAGCAATGACTTGAGAAACGAGGAGTGTAGCGAATTGGTTACTTCAACTGGTTGGTTCTACTGGGCACTACTATCGGCTGTGTTTGCGGCGCTGACGGCCATTTTTGCCAAGGTGGGCATTCAGGGAGTTGATTCCGATCTGGCTACCTTGATCCGAACAGCCATCATCATCGTCGTCCTGTCGGCGTTTGTCGCCTACACGGGAAAATGGGCCAACCCCTTGGAGCTGTCACCCAAGACATGGCTTTTCCTCGGGCTGTCCGGCTTGGCGACCGGAGCGTCCTGGGTGTGTTACTTCCGTGCACTCAAGATCGGCGATGCCTCAAAGGTCGCGCCGGTCGATAAACTCAGTCTTGTCTTGGTGGCGGTGTTTGCGTTCACATTTCTGGGTGAACGTCCGTCACTCAGAGAATGGTCTGGCATTGCGATGGTTGCTGGTGGCGTTTTATTACTGGCGTTCAAGCGATAACGGGCAGGTTATGCTGACTCAACCAGTCGCCGCACTTTCCTCTACGGCAACTGCTGTCTTGTCGTCAAACTCGACTGAGTAACCTCTCGCCATCGGGGCGCAATTCGCCCTTGGGGGAAATATGCCGATACAGGGTCTGCCGCGTAATACCGAGTTCCTGGCACAAATCGCCGACCTTGGTTTCCGGCTGTCCCATCGCAGCCATCGCCAGCCGCAGCTTTGCGGCGGTCATCTTGAATGGCCGGCCGCCTTTTCTGTTGGTGTAATTGGTCTGGAGCGCGGCGTAGATCTGGCTGACGGTGTATGTCGTTTTCAGAAGACGGCTGCACTGAACGTCAGAAGCCGACTGCACTATAGCAGCGGAGGGGTTGGATCCATCAGGCAACGACGGGCTGCTGCCGGCCAGGAGCCGTCATTCGGAAGTGCCACAG
>JAPTVL010000038.1 GCA_028065725.1 Betaproteobacteria bacterium | reverse complement strand
GCCGAGTTGACGCCAAGGCTCTGGAAAGAACACTTCGCGGCCAACCCCCTGCGCTCGGACCTCTATAACATCTCGAACTAAGCCGCAAGATACGCCGCTCAGTTACCGCTTACGTGGCTACGGGGCTATTCTATTACGCAACCCGCTCAATGTATCCTTGGCCTGATCGTCTTGCTGCCGTGGAGGCTACCCAAGCCGGAGAAGTATTATTTGCGGTTTTAGGATCGATATTCTGGCTGGGTGAGGCTATGCCAGGCGCATTGGCACAATGGGGTTTAGTATTGATTGTTCTTGCCATGCTGGGTCATGTTCTGCCTTCTGGATTATTCCGCCTGGGTCGAAACTAATGCCGCAAGCGTTCCAGTAAATCTACCGCCAGGGCGGCTCTGGCCAGATCAATTTCCAGATCGCGGGCGAGACGGCGGCTCAGGCTTGATTTCATACTCTACATGGAAAGCCAGTAAACACTGGCTTTGCAGCGCTTGGTGCGGCGTGGTTTTTGGGGATTCGCCCAAATATCGCCCAGTGCCGGGCAAGGCGCTTCGCGCCGTTGCTTCCCGGAGGCCTCCGCGCATCGAGGGCCTTGTGGAGTGGTGCCGCTAATATAACCTATTACTCAACCTTGAGGTGCGCAATAGCTCCTGACTCGGATCGACGAGAACCTTTTGACATGAGCCTCCATCTCCAATTTTACGCTTCATCTTTATTTTATTGATACAGCTTTCGTGTATAGATAAAAAATAGTTGTATACTTACAACCTTTTTATAGTCAATAAGTTGGAATTTTTCATACTCCAGAAAAAAATAATAATGTTGTATACTCAGAAATTTCACGCGCACGCCGGTTGAAGAATAATGTTGTATACTGACTGTGAGATGGGCGGTCGCCATGAAAAGCGCCCATCCCTTCGCCACCGCGCACCTAACCAATGTGACCAAGTCTGCTGCGTCTGGATCGTCCATCCACTATAGCTTTCCTGCAGCAGGTAAATCCTGAACAAACCCGGAACAATGCAAAGGGATACTAAGCGCAATACTGTTTAGATAGTTTGTTTTCTGTCAGAATCTCGTCTGGGACGATTTTCCCCATCGCGGTCATGTTGCTGCGCATGCGGGTGACGACCGATGGCCACTCCCGGGCAGTGTGCTGTTTCGGGTCCGGCAGGGCGTGGCATTGCATGCAGGTCGTGCTGAAGGCCCGGCTAGGAGGCGTGTCCAGATCCGGGTACGTTGCCGCATTGATGGGCTTCTGGGCATACCTCTGCAAATATCCGAGCAGGATCTCCAATTGCACCGGATCGGGAGCCGCAACGCCCATCATCCCTCCCATCATCTGCATGCGCATGTTCATCCGGCCCAACACCTGGGGCCATTCCGAGGCGGTATGCAGGCCTGGGCCCGGCAGGTTGTGACATTGCATGCAGAACTGCTGCAGCAGGTGCGCGCCCGACGAATCGGACTCAGGCAGGCGGGCGGGGTCCATCCCAGGAGGCAGCACGCCCCCCCATCATCCGTTGCATCATGTTCCGGTGCATGCCCATTCCGCCCGTCATCCCCATCCCGCCCGCCAGGATCGTCCGTTCGCTGGAAGCAAGCCCGCCTGCGGATGCCGCACTCGGGGCAGCCAGGCAAGCCGCAACGGCTGCGCCCAGTGCCAGGATCGAAGCCCCTTTGCCTGTCTGCATGATGTCTTTACCCCTTGAGTGTCACAGGGCCTGCATGACCCGCTCCAGCTTTTGCCTGACCTCGCTGGCCAATTGATGTACTTCCGCCTTGTTCACCAGATCGAGCACTGCGTTTGGATCCATGAATTCCACCTGCACCTTGCCCGCATCATCCTGACGCACCACCACGTTGCACGGCAGCAGCAGGCCGATCGACGGTTCCGCTTCCAGTGCCCGGTGTGCCAGCGGTGGATTGCACGCGCCGAGGATGCGATAGGGCGGCATGTCCTGATTGAGTTTCTTCTTCAGGGTCGCCGCCACGTCGATGTCCGTCAGCACGCCGAAGCCCTCTTTTTGCAATTCCTGGGTGACTTTCTCGATGGCCGCGTCGAAAGATGAGGCTACCGTCTTGCCAAAACCGTACTGGCTGTTCATGTTGTTACTCCTTCATCAAAAAAGAATAGTTAAAGAATAGTTCATGTCCTGAGCATGCGCAGGCCGCTCGCGATCACCACGAACTCGCTGATCTCGTGCGCGAGGACGGCGACCGGCAGGCTGAAATAACCGCTCACCGCCCCGGCGATGAGCGAGCCGATCACCACCACGGAAAGCGCCAGGTTTTGCAGCACCACGCCCCAGGTGCGCCGGCTGAAGCGGATGAGATAGGGCAGGCGCGCCAGGTTGTCGCTCATGAGCGCAACATCGGCCGTTTCCAGGGCGACATCGGTGCCGGCGGCCCCCATGGCGACACCGACGTGGGCGGCGGCGAGCGCGGGGGCGTCGTTCACCCCGTCGCCCACCATCAACACCTTGCCGTAGCGGGCTTCCAGTTCGGCGACCTTGCGCGTCTTGTCCTCGGGCGACAGCTCGGCGTGCACCTCGTCGACCCCCACCTGTTCGGCAATGGCGGCGGCGGCCAGCGGATTGTCGCCGGTCAGCATCACCACCCGCTCGATCCCGGCGCGCTTCAGGTCGGCGATGGCGTCCGCCGCCTCGGGGCGCAAGGGGTCGCTGATGGCGAATAATGCCTGGATCGAAGAATCGGTCCCGAGCATCACCACGGTCTTGCCCTGGCTTTGCAGGCGTTGAACCTGATCCGTCACATCGCCAAACGGAACAGCCAAGTCGGCGAACAGTTTGGGACTGCCAATGTAGAACTGTCGGCCGCCCACCAAGCCCTCGGCGCCCGCGCCGGTACGGGAACGGAAATCCTCGGCGGGCGCCGGTTCGATGCCGTCCGCCTGGGCGTGGCGCACGATGGCTTGGGCCAGGGGATGTTGCGAGCGGGATTCCAGGGCGGCAGCGACTTCCAGCACATCACGCTCCTCGTGCCCCCAGAACACGAGCACGTCCGTGACTTCGGGACGGCCGATCGTGAGGGTGCCCGTCTTGTCGAGCGCCACGACCTTCACCCGGGCCAGGTTCTCCAGATGGACGCCGCCCTTGATGAGCAAGCCGTTGCGGCCGGCTGTGCCCAGCGCCGCGACCAGGGTGATGGGGATCGAGATCACCAGGGCGCAGGGCGCCGCGGCCACGACGAAGACGGTGGCACGGGTCAGCCATTCCGCCCAGGGCAGGCCGAAGAGCGGCGGCAGGAGGGCGATAAGTACGCCGACCCCCAGCACGGCGGGGCTGTAGCGCTTTCCGAAGCGCTCGATGAAGCGCTGGCTGCGACCCTTGCTGGCCTGCGCGGCTTCCACCAGATGGATGATGCGGGAGAGGGTGTTGTCCGCGAACGCCTTGGTCGCGCGCACCGTCAGCGCGCCTTCGCCATTGATGCTGGCCGCGAATACCTTGCCGCCCGGGGATTTCTCCACGGGAACCGATTCCCCCGTCACCGGCGCCTGATTGACCGCAGAATGGCCGTCGATCACGTCGCCATCGGTGGCGACCGATTCCCCCGGCAGGACGACAAAAACGTCTCCCACCCGCAACGCTTCGACGGGTATGCGCGATTCCTGGCCACCTCGGCGCACCAGCGCGGTCTTCGGCGCCAGATCCATCAGCGCCCGGACGGCGTGTCGCGTGCGCTCGGCGGTGTAACCTTCCGCTGCCTCGGAAATGGAATACAGGAATACTAGCGTGGCGGCTTCTAGCCATTGCCCCATCGCACCGGCGACGAGGGCAGCGACGGACATCAGCAGTTCGATGCCGATCTCGCGCTCCCTGACCAGTTCCTCGAACGCCTCGCGGCCGAAGTAATAGCCGCCAATGATGACCGCGGCTACATATAAGATGATCTCGGCGATGTGGGGAAGCCCCAGGTAGCCCCCGGCAAAGCCCAGCGCGAGCAGAAGCCCGGAAGTGGACGATGTCACGACCTGCGGATTTTTCCACGGCGGCGGCATTGTCAGTGCCGGCGAAACGGAGCACGAGCACGCCATCACTCACCTCCCTCCACGCCGCAATTACCAGTCATGCCAATCTCCAAGAAAGGGGTGATGCCGCCATTTAAAACTCTGTAGCGGCTACAAGGTCAAGCGAATATAATCGGGGCAGCATCGTGGAGGCAAAAATCATGCGCATCGGCGAACTCGGACAGGCCACCGGCGTGGACAGGGAAACCATTCGCTATTACGAGAGGGCGGGACTGCTGCCCCCGGCCGCCCGGCGGGCTAACGGCTATCGTGCCTATGGGGACGTCCACCTGGAACGGTTAGCGTTCATTCGCCACTGCCGGGCACTGGACATGCCGCTGGCAGACGTGCGGCGCTTGCTGGACTACTTGGATCGTCCGCGCAACGACTGCGCGGACGTGAACCGGCTGATCGACGAACAGTTGGCGCGCGTGCATGCGCGGCTGAAGTCGATGCGGGTCCTGGAGCGACAGCTTGGGCAACTGCGCGCACGCTGTGATGCGGGTCACGCAACCACCGAGTGCGGCATCCTGCACGAGCTGGTAACCGCAGCCCATGGCGAAGGGTGCGCGTGCCACGGTGCGTTCGCCGAGGCAAACAAATCGAGAGGAGTGCGGAATCGATGATGGATCTGGCCAAGACCGCCGGGTTGTTCGCCCTCACCGCGCTGGCTGAGATCGTCGGCTGCTACCTCCCGTGGCTCATACTCAAGCAGGGCAAGCCGGCGTGGCTGCTGCTGCCGGCAGCAGCGAGCTTGGCGCTGTTCGCTTGGCTGCTTACGCTGCACCCCAGCGCCGCCGGGCGCACCTATGCGGCCTACGGCCAATACTGTTTAGTTAGTTAGATTTCTGTGAGGCTATAGCCCGGTTACCCAGGATGGAGGCAGCGCTATGGCGAGGACAAAGCGCAATGATCAGCGGGTGTGCGTTTGGCGGATTACCTGACCGTAGGCTATCTGGCCATGCGTTGTCCGGTGGGAAAAGTCCGGGATGCCTTGGCGTTACATGACGCACAAAGCCAGCGACAACGCGGGCTACCGCATGAAGTGCTGGTGTATTTTGTTCTGGCCATGGTGCTCTATGCCAGAGTTGTTCCGCCTCGGTAGCGTCCTGAAGCTGCCCCGAGAGGAGGGCTGGCCGATGGGTCCTGCCTCAGCACCTCTATGCCAGTGGCCAAGACCGGAAGAAGGGACGCGATGGTGTCCGGGTGCGCGTCATCGAATACACCCTGGACGGGATCCCCGATGCAGAACCCCGCTATCGCCTGGTCACCAACTGGATGGACCCCGACCGAAGCGCCTGCCCTGGAGTTGGCAGCGCTCTATCATCAGCGCTGGACCATTGAATCCAGTCTGGATGAACTCAAAACCCACCTGGCAGACCGGCAGGTGCTGCTCCGCAGCAAGCGCCCCGAATTGGTGGAGCAGGAGTTTTACGCCTTACTTCTGGTACATGCTGCTGTCCGTCATTTAATGACCGAAGCAGCGCCCAAACCGGGCAGGCCGCTGAGAATTTGTCTTTCACGCATGCCATTCGCGTACTACATCGCCGGCTACCCGCCGCTGGCTCTATTCCCCCTCGGAGTAGGCCAGCATGGATACACAGCGTCCTGACTAAAGATTGCCTCACGACGGGCGGTGACCAGTCGCGGGAAGCGTAATCCGCGTGGCGTCAGAAAAAAGATGCGTTCGTATCCGATTCGAGATCGGGGCGATCTGCTGCATCAGCCCTGTGATCCCATTCCGATCATCTTATCTATCTAAACAGTATTGAGTCTAAACGTGTGGGATTCAGGGGCTACCACTATTATATTGTATGCGCTCTCGCCACTTTAGTCAGGCAGGGACCACAGTAGTAGTCGTACGCCCTACGGGGAAATGATGTTATCCACCCCCAGGATCACTAGCCCCCAAAATAAAAGCTTAACTCACCTATTTGCTTCATAATACCAGGCAGCTTTCTGACCAACCTCAAGCCATATTCATAGCCACCTGTCTGCGTATGTTTAGCCAACGCATATCGGATTCGCCCTGCTTGATCCTTTAAAAGCTCCCTGCTAAGGAATCCATTAGCGGCAATACAGTCGTCCACCAGTTTTCTAACGATCTTGTCCACCACCACATCAGGCTTAACCAGCTCGAAAACCACCGTAGAAATGCCCTGCCCAGTGGACTGATCCACATCCAGTATATAGCCGGTAGCATCCGCATATTTTAGCGTGATCAGCAAATATTCTATAGGCTCTTCGTCGC
>JAPTVL010000042.1 GCA_028065725.1 Betaproteobacteria bacterium | reverse complement strand
TCCTGGTCGGGGTTGAGAGATTCGAACTCCCGACATCCTGGTCCCAAACCAGGCGCGCTACCAGGCTACGCTACACCCCGAAGAGCTGCGAATTCTACTTTGCCTGGGCAAAAAGGTCAATTGCAATTCTAGTTCCGGCTTTTATGGGATCTAGTGTAGTGCTTCGTAAATTGCGATACATGCATCACTGGATGCACCTCTCTCATCCCCAACCCTTCTCCCGCGGGGGGAAGGGAGTTTTAAAGCCCCTCGCCCTCCGGGAGAGGGGTTGGGGTGAGGAAAACCCCTTGCAGTGCTCTGCGGATTAAGTTCCAAACAGAATGAAGCACTACACTAGCTCGCGCAGCATGATAGTTGCTTCACATCCCTGGTGAAGGTCTGGGCGCAGAGTTTTAAACCTTCCACCATGGTGAGGTATGGGAACATCTGTCCTGCCAGTTGGGCCACGGTCATGCGGTTGCGGATGGCCAGCGCCGCCGACTGGATGATTTCGCCCCCTTCGGCCGCCAGCACCTGCGCGCCGAGCAGATGGCCGGAGCCTTTTTCCGCCACCAGCTTGATGAAGCCGCGCGTGTCGAAGTTGGCCAATGCGCGCGGCACATTGTCCAGCGTGAGGGTGCGGCTGTCGGTTTCTATCCCTTGCGCCTGGGCCTGCGCTTCGGTCAGCCCCACGCTGGCGACCTGCGGATCTGTGAACACCACGGCGGGAACCACCGACAAATCCAGGGCCGCATCGCCCCCCATCATGTTGATCGCCGCGCGGGTGCCGGCGGCAGCTGCCACGTACACGAATTGCGGCGCATGGGTGCAATCCCCCGCGGCGTAGATATGGGGTGCGCTGGTGCGTAGATGGTCGTCCACGATCACGGCGCCGCTCGAGTCGGTCTGGATTCCGGCCTTGTCCAGGCCGAGGCCGGCAGTGTTCGGCTTACGACCGGTGGCGACGAGCAGCCGGTCGCCGCTGACGATTTCCGCGCCGGTATCAAGCTGGCTGATATCAAGCTGAAACCGTTTCCCGTCGAAGCTAACCCCTTTCACGCCGGTATCGGTCAGGATGCGCATGCCTTCACCTTCCAGCGCAGCCTTCAATCCTACTCCCAGGGAATGGTCTTCCTTCGAGAGCAGCCGACCGCGCGTGATCAGGGTGACTTGCGCGCCCAGCCGCCGGTAGGCCTGTGCCATCTCCAGGGCGACGACGGAGCCACCGTAGACGATGAGATGCGCCGGGATTTCATCGGCTGCCAAGGCCGCGGTGGAGGTCCAGAAAGGCGTATCCTTCAGCCCCGGCGTATCGGGAATCTGCGGCGAGCGTCCGGCAGCGATCAGGATGCGCTCGGCTTGCAGGGTTTTTTCGCCGCCGCCGGGCTGTTTGACGATCAGGGTATGGGCATCCTGGAAGCGCGCAAAGCCGCGCACCAGGCTGATGCGCGGGTTGGCCGCCAGTATGCTTTCATACTTCGCATGGCGGAGCTCTTCCACGCGTGCCTGCTGTTGCGCCAGCAGGGCTTTGCGGTCTACCCGCGCCGGGTGCTTGCCGAGGCCGGGAAACGGATGATCGGATTGCCAGTGCGCGACATGCGCCGCGCGGATAAAAATCTTGGAGGGCACGCAGCCCACGTTGACGCAGGTGCCTCCGATCGTACCTGCCTCGATTACGGTCACTTCCGCGCCTTCCTCTGCGGCACGGATGGCAGCGGCGAAGGCGGCCGACCCGGTGCCGATGATGGCGACCCGGATCCCGGCGGCGGATTCCGCACCGTAGCCTTGCGCTTTCACCGCTTCGAGCAAAGCCGAGACGGGAAGGTCGGTGGAAGTTTCCACGCGGGCTGTGCCTTCCTGGTGGGAGACTTCTGCCTTGACGACACCGGCGATGCCCGTAAGGGATTTCTCCACAGCGGCGGCGCAATGGTCGCAGGTCATCCCGGTGACACGCAGGGAATAAATGCTCATTTTGCCTTCGCTTCTTTGACTTCGGAAGGGTAGCCAGCCTCGAAGGTGGCATCCAGCAGCTTGTTGACGCTGGTTTTGGCATCATCATAGGTGACCACAGCTTCTTTTTTCTCCAGCGAAGCGGTGGCCTTGGTGACGCCGGGCACTTTTTCCAGGGCCTTCTTCACGGTGATCGGGCATACCGCGCAATACATGCCGGGAACGGAGAGCGTCGCGGTCTGCATGGCGGCGAGCGCGGCGTTGGCCCACGTAATGGTAAAGGCAAGAATCAGGGTAGAGGCAAACATCAGTTTTTTCATGGCAAGACTCCTTAATTTAATAGAACAGCGGGGCGATATAGGGGAAAGCGACGGCCAGGCCGATCAGGATGGCGACGACCCAGAACAGCATCCGGTAAACCCGGTTGGTCTGCGGCAGGGCGCACAGGGAGCCGGGCGTGCAGGCCTCGACAGCAGGGGCGCGGTAGATCTTTTTCCAGGCGAGGAACAGGAAGATTGCCGCCACGCCGAGGAAATAGGGGCGCAGCGGTTCCAGCATGGAAAGATTGGCGATCCAGGCCCCGCCGATGCCGAGCATCACCAGCACCAGCGGCCCGATGCAGCACAGTGAAGCAGCGATGGCGGCGAGCACGCCGCCCACCAGCGGCCAGCGGCCGACTTTTTCCTGGGACATGATGATGCTCCTTGCAGTGTGATGAGTTGATGTTGCGCAAGCATAAACTCAGTACTACAGTACGGAGTCAAGATGTTTTTTGAATTGGAGTCATGATGAAAGACCAGGTGCTGACGATAGGAGCGATCGCCCGGCAGGCCGGCGTCAATGTGGAAACCATCCGCTTCTACCACCGGCGCGGGCTCTTGCCGGAGCCGCAAAAACCGCTCGGCGGCGTGCGCCGCTACAACCAGGGGGATGTCGCCCGGGTGCGCTTCATCAAGTCAGCCCAGCGTCTCGGTTTCACCCTGGATGAAATCGGTCTGTTGCTGAGGCTGGACGACGGAACCCATTGCGCCGAGGCGCGTGAAATTGCCGAGCACAAGCTCGCGGACGTGCGTGCCAAGCTGGAAGATCTGCGGCGGATAGAGGCTGCCTTGCAGGGGTTGGTGGAGGCATGCCAGGCGCGGGAAAGCAAGGTTTCCTGCCCGCTGATCGCCTCTCTGCGTATCTGCTGACTGATACACTCGACAACGTTCCTCGCGTGCCTGCCAACTTTGACACGTGCGGTTTTATCAAGGTGGTGGCGGAAAAAGACGCCTTTGTACGTGTCTGCGCGGACTTGGATTAAGTATTACCACGCGGCTTTTGATCCATATTCTCTATGATCGGGCAGCCGTCTTTGGCGCCCCGGCACAGGTTGAGCAGCAATTTCAGCTCGTTTCGCAGCAACGTGAGTTCCTTGAGGCGCGCATCGACTTCTTCCAACTTGGCGGCGGTGAGCGTGCGCACTTGCTCGCGGGCGCGTTGCGGATTTTCGCGCATGGTGAGCAGCATTGAGATTTCAGCCAGGCTGAACCCCATTTTCTGTGCCCGTTGGATGAATCGCAGGCGGGAGATGTCGCGTTCGCGGTAAGCGCGGATTCCCGATTCGTTCCGCCCCACGCGGGGCAGCAACCCGATTTTTTCATAGTAGCGCAGCGTGTCGACGCTTAGCCCCAGCGTCCGGGCGATGTCGCCGATACGCAAACTGTTGTCATTTTTGTCCATCTTTTTCCGTCACCGGCCTGGTCTTAGCCCGGATGTTTCATAAACATCGCCAGATTGAGAAGATTACTTGTAGGAGCGGGCTTGCCCGCGATTACCCCGTTATCCAGCCTTTCCAGGGCTGTTCGCGGGCAAGCCCGCTCATACAAAAGCCGTCAGCGAGATCGCTCCGTTTTTTATGAAACATCCGGGTTAGTACTGGATGATAAAGAAATATTCATTAAGCAGGTACAGTCCCGTCAAAATCAACGTCATCCCGGCGGCCACCTCGAACACCTTCTGATGGCGGGACAGCACCTTCAGCGATTCGAGCCGGCCCATGCCCCAGGCGCCCAGCGCGATTGGGATCGAGCGCCCCAGCCCGAAGGCGAGCAGCAGGGCGAAGCCGAATGGGACCGAGCCGATGGCTGCGGCGGCGGCGAGGGTCACCATCAGCGCCGGCGTGCAGAACGGGCAGACGGCCACCGAAAACGGGATGCCCAGGAGGAAAGCGCCCCAGACGCCCGCGACCTTGCGGCCGCGCAGGCTGATCCAGGGCAGCCGGAGCTTCAGCCAGCCGGGCCAGAGCAAGCCCAGCACGATGAGCAGCGGCCCAAGGAAGAGCCCCCATTGCCGCCCCATGATGGTCTTGACCCATTCGCCGCCCAGGGCTGCCGCGACTCCCAGCGTCACGTGGGTGAAAATCATGCCGGCGATGAAAGCGCTACCCAGTGCGAGCGCACGTTTCTCTTCGTGGGCCTTCGTCACGTAGGCGAGCACCACCGGGATGGAGGCGAACGCAACCGGGTTGAAGCTGAACACGAAGCCGGTCAGGAACGCGAGACCGATGCCGAGGAGGCTGGCCTTTTGCAAGGTCGCACTGAGGGCGTCGACACCAAGGTCGAAGGCGGGAAGCAAGAGATACAGGGCGAACCCGTAAAGCAACGCTGCGGTCAGGAACGGGCTGCCCCTGGCTGCTCGATTGAGGAGTTCACGACCCTCCGCGTGTATGCCCTTGAGCGCCGCGAATGCCATAGGCAGGGTGAAGAACCCGGCGAACAGCAGTCCCGCAGCCGCAGCGAAACGAAGGGAATCCACGGTCACGGCAAGTCCCGCCACCACTGCGAAAAGGGGGATCGTGCAGGCCGGCAGCGTCAGTCCGATCTGAATGGCCTGGGGAAGCCGGCCGCCCCCCGGCAGCAGCCGGTGGAACGCGAGATGCGGCACGGGGATGTAGGTGAAGCGGGAGGCGAGGTAGACCGTGGCCATCACGGACAGGATCAGGCCGGGTACGTAAGGTCCCCAGGCGGGCGGCTCCGTGGCCCATACCAGCAGCGTCAGCAGCCCGGCTGCCAGGATGCTGCGGGCGATCCATACAGCGAGCAGGCTCCGGCAGCAACCGGTCCGTCCTTGGCCGTGGGCGCGCACGGTGAACAGGGTATGGGTTGCGATGGTGCACGGCTCGAAAAAGGCGAGCGCCCCGAGCAGGGCCGAGGCCGCGAGCAGCAGCGCGATCATGCCCGTGCCCCCTGGCTGCTTTCAGGCAGGCGCTTCTCCAGAGCCTCGCGCAATTTCCCGGCAGAAGGCAGGCCGGAAAAGACCAGCTCGCCGCCGATGGCGATGGCCGGGGTGGAGAGCACGCCGAGCGTGACCGCGTAATCCAGTTCTTCCAGCACATTGACCTCGCGCCATTCGATGCCGCCCAACTCTTGGGCGAGCTTGCGCAGCACCTCCTTGGCGTGGCCGCATTTGCCGCAGCCGGGCGAGGAAAACACTTCTACTTTAATCATTTGCATCTCCAATCATCCTTTCATCTTCTCGATGAACGCGGCGGGCGGCAGCCCCCCGAAAAACCGCTTTAACGGCCTGCCGTTCCGATCCAGCACGATCACGGTTGGTGTTGCGAATACCCCCAGTTTTCCCGCGAGCCCGCTCTCGGTGGTTTTCTCGCCGTTAGGCCCCACGATGGGGAGCGAGCCGCGCAGATCGAGGCGAACCAGCTCGTAGTGTCCCTGCAGGAAGGACTGCACCGCTTTGTCCCGCAGGGTCTTTTCTTCGAGCGCGCGACATCCGGGGCAGCCATCCATGCTGAAAACCAGCACCAGAGCCTTGCCTGACCGGTCGGCATCCGCCAGATCGGCGTGCAGATCCCCGAAAGAGTCCTTGAACATCGTGCCGGCACTGACAACAGAAGCCGCCAATAGCAGCATGAGCATCAACAACAAAATCGATCGCAGTCCGTGCATTCCTCATCTCCCTTACAAATGTGAAGTTTTCGAAAATGTCCCCTGCGGCAGGGGCAACATTTGGTTCACATCCTAAATCCTGGAGTTGACTCCAAGTCAAGGGGTTTGTTTCCATCATGTGAAAAGCCGGAGTCCAGAATATTGCCGCGACTCTGTGGCAGTTGCCTCCACCACCATCGATGTGCCAAGCACCTTGTAAATATTCGATATGGAGAATATGATTGATAAATGCTTCAGGACCAGAATTTTTTCGATACCCTCTCCGACGAAACCCG
This sequence comes from Betaproteobacteria bacterium, assembly GCA_028065725.1. Next base: position 137 of record JAPTVL010000042.1, on the reverse strand, counting down.
GCGCCGCTTGCTGGCGCTCCTTCTCAAGCAGGGAGAATTGTGCGTGTGCGAGTTGCAGTACGCCGTAGATATGCCGCAGCCGAAGATTTCCCGCCATTTGGCCGTCATGCGCGAGGCGGAAGTGCTGGCGGTGCGGC
>JAPTVL010000118.1 GCA_028065725.1 Betaproteobacteria bacterium | reverse complement strand
CATCAGGATATGCTCGATTGGTGCGGCGGACAGTTCGACCCGACTGCCTTCAATCCCTCCGACACCAACGCCCTCCTCAGCGAAATCAAGTTCTGATTGTCAATGCGGCCTTGGGGCGACGCTTACGATTCATCCACCTTTCGCCTTAGAGGTTATCCTATCAATATGCTTGTTTCAACTCTTTCTTTTCCAGTGAACTTAGCAGGTCAACTTCCTTCCAATTGATTTGAATGTGCGAATTGTTCGCGACAAGAAGGAAGGGAGCAAGTTGAGCGTTAGTTGGCTTCTGGATAGCTAGCGCAGCGAACGCGTTTCTTATCCAGACCTTCTTTCGTTTATCCGGGATGTAGGGGCATGTCAGCAAGTCGAGTAGTAGATACGCCTTCTCGCTGTTCATTCTTATGTCTTTAAGGTCAGAAAGTTTCTCTTCTGCTGCGGCGAGCATAGAGTTTCTAAGGCGATCATAGCCTGGCTCATCCTGAATGTAGAACAAACAGGACACTATGCTGAAATATGAGTAGGCTGGACCATCAGCAAAAAGAGTACTTACTGTGTCTTCAGGTATGAGGTAGTTCGGGCCGAGCTCTTTTGCCGCAAGTATCACATTAAGAACCTCTAACGGTAAGAGTCCATCTATGCCGTCTGGATTGCTTGCGTCATACTCCGAAAGCAGCATTTGTGTTAACTCATATATCGCGTGAGCGATCGTATTTTCAAGTCTCGGCAAATGCTGCCTAGTGAATCGAATTATCAAGATGACAGATGTGCAGAGTTTGTACGAGGCGCTTACGGATGGCGAAACTGCATATAAAAAATAGAGCACATCGAGTAAAACAAGAAGTGAATCTCTGTATAGCAGCTCAGCTGCATCTGGGGTACTTATCGTACTAATAGATACAATTTTCTTGACGCGCTCAGTTAGGACCGCAATTAGATATGAAGCGACTTCATCATAGTTAACTTGGTTGTGCGAGCAAATCGTCTTGATGGCCTCGATGAAGCTTCTAGTCAATCGCCATCTAGAATGAATTAATTTTGGCGACAGCACAGTTCCGTCAGCGTTAGCGTCAAGAAATTTCTCGATGAACCTATTTACTTCAAGGTTGGCCGCATGAATCAGCCTGGATTTATTGGTAACAAAGGGCCGGGCCATGCCGATGCTCTTTGCTGAGTTGGCATGAAGATTGAATGATGACAAGACATCAGCATAAATTTTGTAGACTGTTCTGGCAGCCTCTTCAGATTTCGCAAATATAAAAACGTCGTCCACATAGCGTCGGAAAAGATAGTCCTGCCCAAATATGTAATTTGGCTTGCTTGAAAGCCGTAGGATTACGCGGCAGTCAATTTCTTGAAACAATATCTCGGCAAATATTCGGCTTACTTCGGGACCGATAACGATTCCATTTGTCTCATTGTGATTAGAGTGCATCATCACAGCATCAAACTCTTGAGCAAATGTTGCCTTATTGCCGACGTTCGTCTTTGTGAACTCTTTGTCTTTTACAGCCCACGACAGTGTGTGCGTGTAGATGCTGTCAAAGCATTTGGAAACATCGAGCGTTAAAGAAAATGCAAATCGCTTTTCAAGCAGGTAGTAGTCACGTGATTCGAAAAATTTGTAGAGCCTATCGAATCCTCGGTAAGAGAAGAAAGATGGGCTATGCTTTGTGACTTGATCTAGTGATAGAAGCGAGACGGATCCAGATTTGTACTGGTTTAAGTTCTCATTGACGCTTTTGAAGAAGAAACTTCCTGCAACCTTCTCTGGTGACCTGATTGATGCAGCACTTTGCGAGCAATGATAGAGAATCAGATCTTCATACTTCTCATAAAATTCTTTGACCTTCCACTGCGAGCGGGGATGCAGTAACCCGAGCCGTCTAAACTCAGTCGAGTTCTTACGAATTTTATAAAGGTAAGGAATACAAGAATGGATGTTTTCCGGTTCGTTTTCTCCAAAAACCAAAGCTCGAATCAGTGTTTTTTGAATCTGATCTGACGTTTCGATACCGACAACTCGTTCGTATAGGCCGTCATTGGAAAATATTATTGGTGTCTCATAAGGAAGCGTTTCAGTGACTAGTACGCGGCTGTAATCGTTTTTCTTTATGCGGTTTGCTTTCATTCCTTTATTCATAGATCCAGCACTCCTGAATGTCATGTATTTTTCTTGGCGAGAAGTTCATAAAGTGCCGGGTCATATGTCCGTGTGTGAAGCTTAGCGACAGAAGGCGCCGTTTAACTGTGCTGGATAGCAAAGGTGCTGTTGCTGAAAAAAGCCGTCCTCGTTTTGAGAGCACCGCGTTCTTAAGGAACTGATCCAATTCCGCGAGACTTTCTGACATCTCAGAGAGAAGCGGGTAGCTGTAGAAGATTCCTGATAGCTGACGTTTTCCAGAATTTTTGTCGTATACGCTGAAGTTGGAGGTTAGGAATTTAATTCGGTCTACGAGGAGAGAGTCGTCGCGATTACTTTTAAACGCGATGAACGAGCGCACTATCCTTTGTTTGATTTTCTGTATTTTCTCGGGAGCAATTTCGACCCGAACCAGTCGAAACTCGGAGCGATTGGTTTTGTTGCTTCTGACGGGATCAAGAACTGAGAATTGATAGCCCAGATAGCTGAGGTTGAATCTGGGGATCGGCGACTTAGCGGGAGGCGCGACGGGAGTCAGCTTTCTATCGCAAGCGTGGACGCTGGTTTTCTTCTCATTCAAGCGGAGGCCAGTGGGAAGCTGTTCTCCAATTTTGCTCAAGAATGCAGCTTCATCTTCTGTTCGATTTGTGACTATCGTAATGTCGTCAACATATCTTCCGTAGAAGTATACGGCAGGGTGGGCGTTCATTTCAGAGTCGAAATTGGACATAAGCCAATTTGAAAGAACAGCACTGATTCCCATGCCGCGGGGAAGTCCTTTCCCCCCGATAGCTGCATAGTGATCTAGCAGCGCGGTCAGATGCCGCTTGCTCAGCGGTGTTAGGGAGCGTAGGGCTGAGACCGCTGCTTTTATATCTTCGATCAAGAACGACTCGTAGAAACTCTTTACGTCTAATCTGTAGACGCGATACGGAATTCCTTCCTCAAGGAAGTGTCGCAGATTGGATATTACGAATGATCTGCCTGGAGTGCGAAGCCTAGTAAGGCGTTTTAGGTTAAGCGCGAGTTTTCGTACTACCAAATCGTCCTTGAGACTCCGTATTTTGTAGGCTGACTTTTTCTTTAAGTGGAAAGCATGGATTGGATTTTTGCCATCGAAAATAGAATGGGCAGATTTCGTTGCATCATCCACAATTGTTTTTCGATACGCGTCTCTAAAGGTCTTAGGAATTTTCCTGAAGTCGCCTTTTTTTAGAATCGAACGCGAGGAGAGAGTGAAAGCGTTATATGACTGGTCGTACATATACCTCGCCTTTGAGTCTGAAAGCGTGGAAGTGGATAATTGCGGCTATCTCGGGCCAGTTTATGACGATCTGGTTTGATCGGCAACCGCTTGTAAGGTGCACTTGGGGCTTTGTAGCTCATTTTGGTTTCAGTTGATGTCTAAAATGCCAAATCGGTAAGAGCACTTGCGCTAGTTATTGGGTGGTGCGTTATCCACGGCGCCGCCGACTGCCCCTATATGGCATGAGGCGGCGGCGCGGTGGGTAACGCGGTAACCAGGCACAGAGCAGAATTGCTTAAAGCGGTCTAATGGGTTATCGTTACCCACTAGACCCACTTGGAGGTAGCCACCGTGCCCAAAGCCAAGAAGCCACCCCGGCAAGCCCCTACCGTCAAGCCCCAAGAAGCACAGGAGCTTGTCACCCGCCTAGACCATATCGCCGTCAACTTCGAAGGTCAGTTCGATGATCTTGAAGCCGCTATTGGCATGTACATGCTGGGTCGATTGGTGGGCTGGAAAGTCATTGTCCTGATCCACAACAAACGCACAATTCGCAAATACGAAGAAATCCTTGGGAACATCAACATACGGGATGAGTTTGAGCCGACCACAGAATTTTCGGATAAATCCCTCGCCTATGAGATCGTCACGAGGCTCGGTAATTTCTGGAAAGGCGTCAATGGCGAGATCAAGGACGACGAGCTGCGGGAACGGCGGCGAGAGCTAGCGTTGTAAAAAGGGTACACTATCCCCAGTAGTGGGGACGATATACCTAGCGGGGTAGCCTGTACCCAGCTATAGTCATGGCTATGAACAGCTATGACCCATCTATTCCAGTTTCCACGGCGCAACAGCCTTCTGCTGCGCCCTTTGTTGCGCCTGAATCGGTGAGCGGCGGCTGCGGCGAGCGGGTGGGGGATGCACCGCAAGGCGCTCCCGCACCCGGCGGCGCAGCCGCCCCTTTTCTTGATATAGGGTGCGGAAACGTGCCAAAACCAGAGGGCCGTCCGCCATGGTCGCGGAAGCAGTGGGTCACTCGGCGTGCCGTTCTTGATCGCCTGAATTATTGGATGGCTCATGGCTATCAATGCCTGTGGGTCACCCTGACATCCTCCCCATCCAGCCCTGCCGCCCAGTTGCGGAGGGACTTCCAAATCCTGCGTAAGCGCATGGCCCGTGAATTGGGCTATGAAAGCGTGCAATACATTTGCGTCGATACCCGCGAAGGTCATGGCGTCCTGCATATGATCCTGGCCTGGAAGGAACCCGAGCAATGAGAGGGCGTTCCTTCTATATCGAGTTCTCCTGGCTGCAAGAGAACTGGAAAGACATTCACGGGGCCTTTCATGTGAACGTCAAGCGGATCGGCAGCAGTACCAAGGATGCCCGCCGTCTGTCCCGTTACATCGTCTCCCAATACTGCGGGGATCAGGACGGGCTGGTGCGGTTCTCCCAGTCGAAACCGGATCGCCCTATGGGGCCAATGCGTGAAGCCCTGCGGCGGGCTATCAAGGCCATGCCCGAGCGGCATGAGTTCGCCAGCACGCTTTCCCATTTGCCCCCGGATGAATTCGCCACCCAGTTGAGGAAAGCCCTCAAGAAAGCCTTTCAAGAGGCCTGGGACTCCTTGGTCTGCGTTGGTTCCTGCGAATTGTTCGGCGTGAAGTTCGTTTGGTTCAACGATCAATTGGAGCGTGTGTGATGGCTCTGCTTCCTCTTCCTCTTTCCCTCGGTGATTCGGGATGGTCACCGGCTCAAGGGTATTCATCCCAATCCACTTGTTAGGAGAAACATCATGCATAAATCAGTAGAACGCGTCACCGGTATGAAGAAGTTCAAGGGCGATATCGAAGGCAAGCAATTCGATTCCACCACGGTCTATATCGAAACCAAGATGGATGACCGAAACGGCACTCGGCGTGGTCATTGCAGTATGGATTTCAGCGCTGGCAATTCCGGGGTGTATGACCGACTCGCCACGTTTTCCTTGCCCGGTGAATTCGAAGTCGAGTGGGATACCGTGACCAATGGCAGTAAGACGCAGCAAATCATCGTAGATATCCGCCCCAAAGCGGCAGCTCCGATGAAGCCTGCAGCCCCTGTGTGATGGTCTGGAGCATCTAGCTATGGATACGCTTCCCGAAACTGGCTACCTTCGACTCCCACAAATCATTGGCAACCGTAAGGCTAGTCCACCGATTCCGGCTCTAATCCCGGTCAGCAAATCAACGTGGTGGGCAGGTGTCAGATCGGGACGCTATCCTCAGCCTGTACGAACGCTAGGGGAACGCATCACCGCGTGGCGAGTTGAGGATATTCGGAACTTGATACAATGCGCGGCGAGAGTTGGGCAAGCCCAGCGTGACAAAGATATAATTGGCCTTTAGGGCAATTAATGTCAGTAACTTTGACAGTAACTGCCAAGTACAAATTTGTTCCTTTTAGGGCTGGGGCGTCTCGCGGGTTAAAGTTCGACCCCGTCAGCACCACCGAACAAAGGCGAACAGGAGTTCGCCTTTGTCGCATCTAGGGCTTTAATCGCATGTTCGATATCGTTCGCAACAACAAGAGAGTCACGCAGGGTTTCCTTGTCCTGATCACCCTCCCGTTTGCTTTCTGGGGCGTGGAATCCTACGTGCGCAACATCGACAGCGGGGCGGATGTCGCCAGCGTCGGATCGGCCAAGATCTCGCAGCAGGAATTGCAGATTGCCATGCGCGAACAGCAGGATCGACTGCGCACGCAGCTGGGCGGCAAAGTGGATCCGGCCATGTTCGAAACGCCGCAAATGCGCCGTGCCGTGCTCGACTCATTGGTGACGCAGCGCCTGCTGGCCCAGCAGGCGCAAAAATCCAAGCTGGTCATCGGCAACGAGCAACTGGTTCAGTTCATTGCCGGCGTGCCGTCGTTGCAGGAGAACGGCAGATTTTCAAAGGAACGCTATGAGGCGCTGGTGGCGGCGCAGGGCATGAGCAAGGAAATGTTCGAGGCACGCCTGCGGCAGGACCTGGCCATGCAGCAACTGATGCTGCCGGTGACCGAAGCCGGGATCAGCGGTCAGGTCGCCACCGGCCACTGGCTGGCTACACAACTGGAACAGCGCGAAATCAGCGAGGTGCCGCTGATGCCAGACAGTTATGCCGGTCGGGTCAAGCTTGCCGCCGATGCGGTGCAGAAATACTACGAGGCGAACCGCAAGCAGTTCGAATTGCCCGAACAGGTGCGTGCCGAATACCTGGTGCTCAGCCGCGACGCGCTGACCGCCGGGGCGTCCATCGGTGACGAGGAAGTCACGGCCTACTACCAGTCGCATGCCGATCGCTACAAGGAGGGCGAGACGCGCCGCGCCAGCCACATCCTGATCCGGGCCGCCAAGGACGCGCCGGAAGCGGAAGCCGCAGCGGCAAAGGCCAAGGCGGAGCAGCTTTTGGCGCAGGTGCGCAAGATGCCCGCCGAGTTTGCCGGAATTGCCAAGAGCAATTCCCAGGATCCCGGCTCCGCCGCAAAGGGCGGCGACCTTGACTGGTTTGCCCGCGGGGCGATGGTCAAGACCTTCGAGGATGCGGCCTTTACGCTCAAGGAGGGGCAGATTTCGGAAGTGGTTCGCTCCGACTTTGGCTTTCACATCATTCGCGTGACGGGCGTGCGTCCCGAGCGGGTCAAGCCGCTGGCGGAGGTCAAGGCGCAGATCGTGGATGAAATCAAGCGCGAAACGGGAATGAAGAAGTATTCGGAGGCAGCCGAGGCTTTCGGCAACATGGTTTATGAGCAGGCCGACAGCCTGAAGCCCGCTGCCGAGAAGTGGAAACTGGAAGTGCGCCAGACGCAGTGGCTGGCAAAGGGCGGCAAGCTGGCGGCGCCCTTCGATAACCAGAAATTGGCAGCTGCCCTGTTCAGCGACGATGGCCTGAAGAACAAGCGCAACTCCGAGGCGGTCGAAGTTGCACCTGGCACCCTGGTGTCGGCGCGCGTGCTCGAACACAAGCCGGCGGCTCTGCAGCCGCTGGAAGCTGTCAAGGGCGAGATCGAGAAGCGCCTGATCCGCGAGGAAGCGGTGAAACTGGCGATCAAGGATGGCGAGGAAAAACTGGCTCGGCTGACCAAGGGCGAAGCGACTGATATCAAGTGGTCGCCGGCGCGCAAGATCAGCCGCACCCAGGCACCGGGGTTGCCGCCCGAATCCGTGAGGGTGGTGTTTGCCGCCGATGTCGCGAAATTGCCGGTGCATGCCGGTGTGGCTTATCCGGGCCAGGGCTACGCGTTGTATCGAATCACTTCGACGACCAAGGCCGGCGAGATGGGCAAGGACGATCCTCGTGCCCGCGCGCTGACCCAGCAGTACGCGCGCATCGTGGCCGAGGAGGAGTTCGCGGCCTGGATGGCCAGCCTCAGGGAAAATTATCCGGTCAAGGTCAATAAGGCGGCGCTGGAAAACAAGTAGCGCTGATAAAAAAGGCCCCGCAGTGCGGGGCCTTTTTGTTTGGGCGCAGTGACTGGCTGCTTCAGCCCGGCAGCGGGTCGGCGTTGCCCATGGCCGTGGTATGCGTGCCGCCATCGACGTAGAGAATCTCGCCGGTGATGCCGCTGGCCAGGTCGGAGAGCAGGAAGGCGGCGGCGTTGCCGACTTCCTCGATCGTGACATTGCGCCGCAACGGAGCGTGATGCGCGTTGTAGGCCAGCAGCTTGCCGAAGTTGCCGATGCCCGAGGCAGCCAGCGTCTTGATCGGGCCGGCAGACAGCGCATTGGCGCGGACGCCCTGCGGCCCGAGGCAGAAGGCCAGATAGCGCGTCGCCGCTTCGAGGCTGGCCTTGGCCAGGCCCATGGTGTTGTAGTTGGGCATGGTGCGAACCGCGCCGAGATAGGTCAGCGCCAGAACGGAGGCGTTGTTGCCCTTCAGCAGCAGGGGGCGGGCGGCTTTGGCCAGGGCGGGGTAGCTGTAGGAGGACACGTCGTGGGCGATGCGGAAGGATTCGCGCGACATGCCTTCGAGAAAGTCGCCTTCAATCGCCTCGTTGGGTGCGAAGGCGATCGAATGCACCAGGCCGTCGAGCCCGTCCCAGTGTTTGGCAAGTTCGGAAAAAACAGCGTCGATTTGCGCGTCATCGGAGACGTCGCAAGGGAAAATTGCCTTCGAGCCGAATTCGTCGGCAAATTTGGCCATGCGGTCGCGAACCCGTTCGTTCTGGTAAGTAAAGGCCAGATCGGCGCCTTCGCGGTGGCAGGCTTTGGCGATGCCGTAGGCGATCGACCGGTTGGAGATCAGACCAGTGATCAGAATGCGTTTGCCAGCGAGAAATCCCATCGCATTTCCTTGGTTGAATCGGACGGCGGATTATAGCGGATCAGCTAAACTCGCCGGCATGCGTTACGTATTTCCCTGTCTTTTCGTGCTGCTGCTGAATGCTTGCGGCAGCGCCTGGAACGATCCCTATCCGGCGGCGGAGCGGGGGAAGAACATTCTGTACAGCGCCTTCACGGATCGGCCCAAACATCTCGATCCGGTGCAGTCCTACAGCGAGGACGAGATCACCTTTACGGCGCAGATCTACGAGCCGCCGTTGCAATATCACTACCTCAAGCGGCCCTATGCGCTGGCCGCGGCGACCGCCGAGGCGGTGCCGCAGCCGCGCTATCTGGATGCACGAGGACGGTTGCTACCGGACAACGCCGACGCGACGCAGATCGCCTACACCGACTATGTCATCACCATCAAGCCGGGCATCCGCTATCAGCCGCATCCGGCCTTCGCCCGCAACGCCGGCGGCGCGGAATTCGCCTATCACGCGCTGATTCCGGCGCAACTGGCGGGCATCACCGCCTTGGGCGATTTCGCCTTGCGCGACTCGCGGGAATTGACGGCCGACGACTACGTCTATGGCCTCAAGCGTCTGGCACATCCGCGGCTGCATTCGCCGATTTTCGGTTTGATGGACGACTACGTGCTCGGTCTGGGCGATCTTGCCAAGCGCCTGCAGGCGGAAAAGGACATGCCGTGGATCGATCTGCGCGCACACCGTCTCGAAGGCGCCGAGGTCATCGACCGTTATCGCTACCGCATCCGCGTCAAGGGCAAGTATCCGCAGTTCCTCTACTGGCTGGCGATGCCCTTCTTCGCGCCGATGCCCTGGGAGGCCGACAAGTTCCACAGCCAACCAGGCATGGCGGAGAAGAATTTGACGCTGGACTGGTATCCGATCGGTACCGGCCCCTATATGCTGACCGAGAACAATCCGAATGCGCGCATGGTGCTGAAGAAGAATCCGAATTTTCGCCAGGAAACCTATCCCTGCGAGGGCGAGGGTGAGGACAAGGAGTCCGGGCTGCTCAAGGATTGCGGCCAGACCATGCCCTTCATCGACAAGGTGGTGTTCACCCGCGAGAAGGAGCAGATCCCCTACTGGAACAAGTTCCTGCAGGGCTACTACGATGCCTCGGGAATCTCTTCGGATGCCTTCGACCAGGCCGTGCAGGTGACCGCCGGCGAGATCACGCTGTCCGACGACATGCGCAGGCAGGGCATCGTGCTGACCACCTCGGTGGCGACCTCGACCTTCTACATGGGCTTCAATTGGCTGGATCCGCTGGTCGGCGGCAGCGACCCGAAGACGGCCGAAAGTACGCGCAAGCTGCGCCAGGCGATTTCGCTGGCGATCGACCAGGAGGAGTTCATTTCGATCTTCCAGAACGGTCGCGGCGTCGCGGCCCAGGGGCCGGTCCCGCCAGGCATTTTCGGCCACCGCGAGGGTGCCGAAGGAATCAATCGCTACATGTACGACTGGGTCGATGGCCACCCGCGGCGCAAGCCGGTTGCGGAAGCCAAGCGGCTGCTGGCCGAGGCCGGCTGGCCCAACGGGCGCAATGCCAAAACCGGCGAGCCGCTGGTGATCAATCTCGACACCACGGCCACCGGGGTCGGCGCCAAGGCCCGCATCGACTGGCTCAACAAGCAGTTCGCCAGGATCGACACGCAGCTGGTGGTGCGCAGCACCGACTACAACCGCTTCCAGGAAAAGGTGCGCAAGGGCGCGGTGCAGCTTTTCTATTTCGGCTGGAATGCCGACTATCCCGACCCGGAGAATTTCCTGTTCCTGCTGCATGGCAAGCAGGGCAAGGTCAGGCATACCGGCGAGAACGCGGCGAACTACGAGAATCCCGAGTACGACAGCCTGTTCGAGCGCGTCAAGGCGATGGAGAACGGTGCGCTGCGGCAGGAACTGATCGACCGCATGACGGAGATCCTGCGCCACGACGCGCCCTGGGTCTGGGGCTTCCATCCCAAGGACTACACCTTGCGCCATGCCTGGCTGAGCAACCGCAAGCCGAGCAAGGTCGGCCACAACACGCTGAAGTACCAGCGCGTGGACGCCGCCTTGCGCGAGCAGCGCCGCAGCGAGTGGAATCGGCCGGTGCTGTGGCCCCTGCTGGCGGTCGTGCTGGTGTTGGGTGCGGCGATCTGGCCGGCCTGGCGCGGCTACCGGCGGCGGGAGACGGCGACTGCGCACTAGGCGGATGCTGTCGCCGTGCCGCCAGCGCCGACTTTTAGTCCTGCGCTATTCCTCGACCGGCTGCCACTCGCCGTGGCGCAGCGCCTGGAGCGGTCGGAAGCGGGCCTTGTAGGCCATCTTGCGGCTGTCGCGGATCCAGTAGCCGAGATACAGCCAGGGCAAACCGAGGTGCTGGCACTGCGCGATCTGCCAGAGGATGGCGAAGGTGCCGTAGCTGGCGTTGGTCACATCGGGATCGTAGAAGGTGTAGACCGACGAGAGCCCGTCGGCGAGGATGTCGATGATGCTGACCACGCGCAGCACGCCGTTTTCGCGGAATTCGATCAGACGGCTGTCGACATGGGTCTGCAGCAGGAAGTGGGCGTACTGGTCGCGGCTGTCCTGGTCCATGCCGCCGCCGGAATGCCGTGCGGCCTGGTATCGCTGGTAGAGCTGGTAGTGCTCTTCGCGGAAACTCAGGCTGCATTCGCGCGCGGCGAGCGCGGCGTGCTGGACCAGCGCGCGGCGCTGGCTGCGGTTGGGCTCGAAGGCCGCAACGTCGAGCCGCACCGGCTGGCATTCGCGGCAGGCATCGCAATAGGGCCGGTAGGTGAATACGCCGCTGCGGCGAAAGCCGGCGCGCACCAGTTCGCTGTAGGTCGCGCTGTCGATCAGGTGGGTCGGCGTGGCGACCTGGGAACGGGCGATGCGTCCCGGCAGGTAGGAGCAGCCATAGGGCGCCGTGGCATAAAACTGCAACAGCGGAAACGGCGGCAGATCGCGAAGGTGCGTCATGGGTGGGTCATGGCCGGCGCCTGTAGTGACCGTCGATGGCACCTGCCGGCCACTGCCCCGGCGCATCGCCGCGCGGGCACAACTCATCTAGCCGCGCGGCAAAGTCGCGGCGGGGAATCGGTCGGGCGCCGAGCGAGGCGAGGTGAGCGGTTTCCATCTGGCAGTCGATTATGCCGAATCCGCGGCATTTGAGGTGCGCACACAAATGCGCCAGCGCGATTTTCGAGGCGTCGCGCGCATCGCTGAACATCGATTCGCCGTAGAACGCCGCCCCCAGCGCGATGCCGTAGAGACCGCCGGCGAGCCTGCCGGCTATCCAGGTTTCGACGCTGTGGGCATGGCCGAGGCGATGCAGCTCCAGGTACGCCATCTGCATTTCGCGGGTGATCCAGGTGCCGGGCTGGCCGTCGCGCGGCTTGCCGGCGCAGGCGCCGATCACGGCGGCGAAGGCGGTGTCGAGGCGCACTTCGTAGTCGGCATTGCGCAGGGTCCTGGCCAGCGAGCGGGAAATCTTCAACTGCTCCGGCAGCAGCACCATGCGCGGATCGGGACTCCACCACAGGATCGGATCGCCGGCCGAATACCAGGGGAAGATGCCGCGCCGGTAGGCGGCCAGGATGCGCTGCGGGCTCAGGTCGCCGCCGGCGGCGAGCAGGCCGTTGGGTTCGCGGAGCGCCGATTCCAGCGGCGGAAAAACCAGGTCCTGCAGCAGCCAGGGGATCATCGGTCCTGGGTGAAGGTGACGACGTGGTCGACGTCGAGGCGAATGCCGATCTTCTCGCCGATCGCATGGTTGTGATGCGACGGCACCAGCGACAGGACTTGCGCACCCGAGGCGAGGCGCAGGGTGTAGAGGAATTCGGCGCCGCGAAAGGCCTTGGCCACGACCTCGGCCTTGACCTCGCTGGCATCGTCGTGGATCACGTCGTCGGGACGCAGCAGCACGTCGAGCCGGCAACTGCGCTGGCACTCGAAGCAGCTCGACGCGCAATCCATCGGCACCTCGGAATCGAGCCGGCCCAGTTCGACTTCGACCACCTGGCGCGACAGCACTTCGCCGGGCAGGAACACGCCCTGGCCGATGAAGTCGGCAACATGGCGCGTGGCGGGGCGGTGATACAGGTTGTAGGGCGTGTCCCACTGCTCGATGCGGCCTTCGCGCATGATGCCGACCATGTCCGCCATGACGAATGCTTCGTTCTGGTCGTGGGTGACGAGGATCGCCGCCATGCCGGCGCGCTTGAGGATGTCGCGCACTTCCAGCGACAGGCGCTCGCGCAGTTCGACGTCGAGGTTGGAGAAAGGCTCGTCGAGCAGCAGCAGGTGCGGTTGCGGCGCCAGGGCGCGGGCCAGCGCCACGCGCTGCTGCTGGCCGCCGGAAAGCTCGTGCGGATAGCGTGCGCCGCGACCGGCGAGGCCGATCAGTTCCAGCAATTCGTCGATGCGTTGCCGTCGCGCCGGCGCCGACTGTTTGCGCAGGCCGAAACCGATGTTGTCGGCAATCGACAAATGCGGGAACAGGGCATAGTCCTGAAACACCATGCCGATGCGGCGCACCTCTGCCGGTACCTGGGTTTTTTCGTCGGCGATGGTGACGCCATTGAGGCGGATGCTGCCGGCCGAGGGCGCCTCGAAACCGGCGATCAGCCGCAGCATGGTGGTCTTGCCGCAGCCCGAAGATCCCAGCAGGCAGGCAATCTCGCCCTGCGCCAGATTGAAGGACAGATCGCGCACCACGGCCTGCTTGCCGTAGGCATGACTGACACGGTCTACTTCGAGCAATGACATGATCGGTGCGTAGATAGCGGCTTGTGGAGAATGAGTCTCAATTATAATCGGCTGGCCGTGGCCCGCTCATTCTTCTCCTCGCCGCTTCCCGCATTCGCCTTCGCGCTTGCCGTTCTGGTCGCGCTGCCGGTGCTCGCCGTCGGCGCCAATCTCTTCGCCGGTGGCACCGCAGAGACCTGGCGCCACCTGATGGCGACGGTGCTGCCCGAGTATGTGGCGAACTCGATCTGGCTCTGCCTCGGCGTCGGCATCGGTGTTGCCGCGATGGGCACCGGCGCCGCCTGGCTGGTGGCCCTCAACGACTTTCCCGGCCGGCGCATGGCGGAATGGGCACTGCTGTTGCCGATGGCCATGCCGGCCTACGTGCTGGCCTATACCTATACCGATTTCCTGCAGTTCGTCGGCCCGGTGCAGACCGGTTTGCGCGAGACGTTTGGCTGGCGCAAGGACGATTACTGGTTTCCCGACGTGCGTTCGCTGGGCGGCGCCATCGTGCTGTTTTCCTGTGTGCTCTATCCCTATGTCTATTTGCTGGTGCGTACCGCTTTCCTCGAACGCGCCGGCGGCATGATCGAGGCGGCGCGTGCGCTCGGCCTCAATCCCTGGCAGGGCTTCTGGCGCGTTTCGATCCCGCTGGCGCGCCCGGCGATCGCCGCCGGCATGGCACTGGCACTGATGGAAACCCTGGCCGATTACGGCACGGTGGCCTACTTTGCGGTACAGACTTTCACCACCGGCATCTACCGCGCGTGGTTTTCGCTGGGCGACCGCATCGCCGCCGCCCAGTTGGCCGCCGCGCTGCTCGGTTTCGTCGCGCTGCTGATCCTGCTGGAACGCTTCAGCCGCGGCCATGCCCGCTATCACGACACGAGTGGCCGGCGGCGAGCGACGCGACAGGTGCTCACCGGCTGGCATGCCCTGCTGGCGCAGATCGGCTGCGCGATTCCGGTGGTGATCGGTTTTGCCTTGCCTGCCGTGCTGCTGCTGCGATTGTCGATGGGCGATCCGGGGGAAGCGGGCGGCGGATTTGCCGGACGCTTTCTGGTGCTGGCGCGCAACAGTTTTACCCTCGCCGCGCTGGCTGCGCTGCTGGCCGCGTTGCTGGCCTTGCTGCTCGGCTTCGCGGCGCGCAATGGCCACAAATTGCCGCGCGCGGCGAGCCGCATCGTCGGCCTCGGTTATGCCGTACCGGGCTCGGTCATTGCGGTCGGCGTACTGATTCCGGTGACGCGGCTCGATCACTGGCTGGCGGGTTTGTGGCAGCAGATGACGGGCGCCAATCCCGGCCTGATCCTGACCGGCGGTATCGCCGCGCTGGTCTATGCCTATCTCGCCCGCTTCCTGGCGATAGCGCTGCAATCCGTCGAGGCCGGGCTGGGTCGCATTACGCCGAGCATGGAGGCGGCGGCGCAGAGTCTCGGCAGCCGTCCGGCGGAAACCTTGCGCCGCGTGCATCTGCCATTGCTGCGCGGCAGCCTGTTGACCGCCGCGCTGCTGGTGTTCGTCGATGTGATGAAGGAACTGCCGGCCACGCTGGTGATGCGCCCTTTCAACTTCGACACGCTGGCGACGCAGACCTTCACGCTGGCGGCCGACGAACGCCTGGCCGAGGCCTCGAGTGCAGCGCTGGCGATCGTCGCGGTGGGCCTGTTGCCCATCATCCTGCTGGCCCGGCAGATTTCCGCCGGACGCAGCGAGGTCAGTTCCTGTTAAAGCGACTTATGCGTGCCGTCGCATAGCGCGCCGTTGCCGCTCTGCTTGCAGCCGCAGAAATACACGGTCTTGCTCTCTTCGGCGGTGTATTTGACCGGACTGAACTCGGAACCCTTGTGGCTGCCGTCACAAAATGGCTGGGTCTTGCTCTTGCCGCAGGCACACCAGTAGTAATCCTTGCTTTTTTCCACGTCGACGGCGAAAGGGGTTTTTGCGGCGATTTCTGGTTTGGACATGCTGTTCTCCTGATCTGGTTGGCGAAGTGCAGACTATAGGCACATTCGCCATGACGCGATATCGCTGATCGGGAACAGTTTGTTTCGGGCGGGCGAACAATGATATGCAGGAGTCGGTGCTGGCCGCGCGCCGACTCCTGCGCCCGCTGCCACTGTCTGTTACTTCCAGCCGGCGCGGTCGTAGATGCGCTGTGCGGCGACGGCATTCTTCGCCAGGGTGGCGACCGGCAGGCTGTCGGCCTTGAACTTGCCCATGGCTTCCAGCGCCGGATTCTTCACCGCGGCGCTGGCAACCGACGGCCATTCGTTGTTGCCGTCGGCAAAGTAGCGCTGGGCCTCGTCGCTGGCCAGGTATTCAAGGAACTTGACGGCGGATTCCTTGTTCGGTGCGGTCTTCAGCATGCCGCCACCGGAGATGTTGATGTGGGCGCCAAAGCTCTTCTGGTTCGGCCAGATGATCGTGACGCGTTCCATCAGGCGCCGATCCTCGGCCTTGTCCGAGCGCAGCAGGCGGGCCAGGTAGTAGGTGTTGGATACCGCCACGCCGCATTCGCCGGCGGCGACGGATTTGATCTGGTCGGTGTCGCCGCCCTTGGGCGCACGGGCAAAATTGCCGACCACGCCGCGCGCCCAGTCCTCGGCTTTGGTTTCACCAAGGTGCGCGATCAGCGCGGCCATCAACGAAATGTTGTAAGGGTGGCTGCCCGAGCGCGAGCAGACCTTGCCCTTCAGCTTGGGACCGGCCAGGTCTTCATAGTTCTGCACGTCCTCCGTCCTGACCAGATCCTTGTTGGCAATGATGACGCGGGCGCGGGTCGAGAACGCGAACCAGTCCGGGCTGCGCAGATTGCCCGGAATGCGGTCTTCCAGCAGTTTGGACTTTACCGGGGCGAACAGGCCAAGTTCGTCAGCCTTGGCCAGGCGTGCGGCATCGACGGTGAGAAAGATGTCGGCCGGACTGTTGGCGCCTTCGTTGCGGATGCGCTCCAGGAGCTCATCTTCTTTTGCTTCGATGCGGTTGATCTTGATCCCGGTCTGCCGCGTGAAGTTGGCATAGAGGGCTTCATCGGTCTGGTAATGGCGGGCCGAGTAGAGGTTGAGCACTTTCTCCTGCGCTGGCACAGGGCCGGCAGCGAGCGTGAGCAGTGCGAGCAGGAGGAGGGGCAGGCGCGATGATTTCATAATGCGGGTTCCATTTGAAAATGAGGGGTTTGATGATTGTATTAAGAATCATTCGCAATTGCAAGGCAAAATAAAACCAGCGCGCGGCTGGCCTCGGGAAAGGGATCTGCGGCTGCTTACTGTTCCAGGCTGATCCGCCGCGCTCCATTGAAGCGCTTCGTCCAGTAGCCTTTCCGCAAATCATCGACGCGAACATGGCCGCCGCTGCGCGGAGCATGGACGAACTGGTTGTCACCGAGGTAGATGCCGACATGGGAAAAGGCTTTGCGCATAGTGTTGAAGAACACCAGGTCACCGGGCTGGAGTTCCTCGCGACTGATCGCCTCGCCGGTCTTGCTCATTTCCCGGGAACTGCGCGGCAGTATCAGGCCCAGGCGCTCGCGGAAAACATGGCTGACGAAACCGGAGCAATCGAAGCCGGCTTCCGGCGAACTGCCGCCGCGACGATAGCGGATACCCAGCAGATCCATGGCGCTATCGATCGCATCCTGTGCCGTTGCGGTGGCCCGGTCGACGAAGGAAACACGCAATGGTGGCGGAACCACGATGGTTTCGTCGGCATTGGCGCAGGTGGAGAAAAACACGCCGGCAAGCAGCAAAATCCTTGCCAGATAGATGGGAGTTCCGTGCATGGGGCCGGACTATAGTCTTGATCGGTATGATCTGTAAACCCTCTGGTCCCCGCCGATTCAGCGTGTCGTAAGTCTCGTCTGGCTATAATCGATCGCTGCAAAACGCACAAAGACAACAACGTCCGCCGCTGGCAGGGCGCGAACTCAAGGAGGATATCGTGAGTTTCAAGGCTTACCTGATCAATCAGGAAGAAGGCAAGGTTGTCAGTCGATTCGCCGATATGGACGAAGCGCAACTCGATCCCGGTGAAGTCAGCATTGCGGTCACCCACTCCAGTATCAATTACAAGGACGCCCTCGCCGCGACCGGGGCCGGCCGCATCATTCGCCGTTTTCCCTGCGTCGGCGGCGTCGATCTGGCCGGGCGCGTCGAAGCCAGCACGGATCCCCGCTTCAAGCCGGGCGACGAGATACTGGCAACCAGTTACGACATCGGTGTCGCCCACCACGGCGGTTATGCACAAAAGGCACGCCTGCCGGCCGATTGGGTGGTCAAACTGCCGGCGGGGTTGTCGTTGCACGACGCCATGGCTCTGGGTACCGCCGGATTTACCGCGGGCCTGGCGGTGGTGCGCATGGAGCACGAGGGCCTGACGCCGGACAAGGGTCCGGTGCTGGTATCGGGCGCCACGGGCGGGGTCGGCAGCATCGCGATCGAGATTCTGGCCAAGCGCGGCTATCATGTCGTCGCCTTGACCGGCAAGGAAGCCGAAACCGACTATCTGAAGGGCCTCGGTGCCAGGGAAGTGTTGCTGCGCCAGTCGCTTGACTTGTCAAAGATCAAGCCGCTGGGCAAGGAAACCTGGGCCGGGGCGGTGGATAACCTGGGCGGCGATGTGTTGGCCTGGATGGCCAGTACCATGCAGGTGGGCGGGGCGCTGGCTTCGATCGGACTGGCCGCGAGTTTCAGCCTCAACACGACCGTGATGCCATTCATCTTGCGCGGCGTCAGCCTGCTCGGAATCGATTCGGTGAACTGTCCGATGTCGCAGCGGGCCCAAGTCTGGCAGCGTCTGGCGACCGACATGCGGCCGGCACACCTGGCGTCCGGGCCGGGACGCATGGTGCGCGACATCGCTTTCGCCGATCTGCCCGCCGCATTCGACGACTTCATCCAGGGCAAGGCAAAAGGCCGCGTGGTGGTCAATATCGCGGCTTGAAGGCGCCAACCACCGATAGCCCATTATCAGCGCACGACAAAACGTAGCGAAGCGGAGTTTCAGCGGTGGCTTGGCTCAGCTTCACCGGCATTAAACGCAGTGGCCGTATCTAAATTCAGCGAGGATTGCAATGGAAAAATATTCGGATTTTTACAAGCGTTCCATCGAACAGCCCGAAGCCTTCTGGAGCGAAGAGGCGAAACTTGTCGATTGGCACAAGCCGCCGCAGGCGATCCGCGATTACAGCAAGCCGCCGTTTGTAAAGTGGTTCTCCGGCGGCGAAATCAACCTCTGCCACAACGCCGTCGACCGCCATGCCGCCAAGCGTCCCAATGACCGCGCACTGATCTACGTCTCGACCGAGACCAACGAGGAGAAGGTCTACAGCTTCGCCGAGCTGAAGGCGGAAGTGATGCGCATGGCGGCGATCATGCAGTCGCTCGGCGTGGTCAAGGGGGACCGCGTGCTGATCTACATGCCGATGATCGCCGAGGCCACCTTTGCGATCCTGGCCTGCGCACGCATCGGTGCCATCCATTCGGTGGTGTTCGGCGGTTTTGCCTCTGGTTCGCTGGCGACCCGTATCGACGATGCCAAGCCCCGCCTGATTGTGTCGGCGGATGCGGGCATGCGCGGCGGCAAGGCGGTGCCCTACAAGCATTTGCTCGACGAGGCCTGCAATCTGGCCGAGTTCCCGCCGCAGAATGTGCTGATGGTCGACCGTGGCCTCGACAAGGATTTTTCCAGGGTTGCCGGCCGCGACGTCGATTACGCCAGCTTGCGCGCGCAACACATGGATGCCCAGGTCGACTGCGTCTGGATGGAATCCTCCGAGCCGTCCTACATCCTCTACACCTCCGGCACCACCGGCAAGCCCAAGGGCGTGCAGCGCGACACCGGCGGCTACGCCGTGGCCCTGGCGTCGTCGATGAAGCATATTTTTACCGGTTTCGCGGGCGAGACGATGTTCTCCACCTCGGATATCGGCTGGGTGGTCGGCCACAGCTACATCATCTACGGGCCGCTGATTGCCGGCATGTGCACCGTGATGTATGAAGGCACGCCGATTCGTCCGGATCCGGGCATCTGGTGGCAACTCGTCGAGAAATACAAGGTAAACGTGATGTTCTCGGCGCCGACTGCAATTCGCGTGCTGAAAAAACATGACAACAGCTGGCTGCACAAGTACGACCTGTCGTCGCTCAAGCACCTGTTTCTTGCCGGCGAGCCGCTGGATCAGCCGACCCACGAATGGATCATGGGCGAACTGAAGTTGCCGGTCATCGATCACTACTGGCAGACCGAATCGGGCTGGCCGATGTTGTCCGCCGTGCGCGGCGTCGAAGACACCAAGATCAAGTTCGGTACGCCGAGCTTCCCGGTTTATGGCTATGACTTGCGCATCTTCCGCGAGGATGGCACGGTGTGCGACGTCAATGAAAAGGGCATTGTCGGCATCGTGCCGCCGTTGCCGCCCGGTTGCCTGTCGACCGTGTGGGGCGACGACGAGCGCTTCGTCAGCACCTATTTCAGTCTGTTCAAGGAACCGCTGGTGTATTCCTCCTTCGACTGGGGTATCAGGGATGAGGACAACTATCACTACATACTTGGACGTACCGACGATGTCATCAACGTCGCCGGCCATCGCCTTGGCACCCGCGAGATCGAAGAGGCGGTGCAAGGTCATGCGGCGGTCGCCGAGGTCGCGGTCGTCGGCGTCAATGACCAGTTGAAGGGTCAGGAGCCGGTGGCCTTCGTCGTGGTCAAGGATGCGGCGCGGATTGCGACGCTTGAATTGCGCACGGCGCTGGAAGCGGAGATCAAGAAAGCGGTCGATAACAGTCTCGGTGCCATCGCCCGGCCGAAGCGGATTCATTTCGTCACCGGCCTGCCCAAGACGCGCTCAGGCAAGATGTTGCGCCGGTCCATTCAGGCGCTTGCCGAAGGTCGCGATGCCGGCGATCTGACCACCATCGACGATCCATCAACGCTGGAACAGATCAAGGCGGCCTTGGCCGCTTGAGTCATGGCAGGGGCACGAGCGCTTCAAGAAGGGCGCTCGTGACTCAGCACGTGCCCTGCAGCCGCGTCTTGAGTGCCGCCACGTCCAGCGGCGGCTCCAGCTTCTTCGCAACCGATACCGAGGACTGCGGCGGCAGTAAGCCTGAAGTCGGAAACCTCCTGGAGGCCGGTCGCGCACAGGTTGGCGATCTTGCGGTTCTTGAGATAGCCCCAGACGTACTCGACGGGATTGAGTTCCGGCGCATAGGCTGGCAGGTAATCCATGACGAGGCAATTCCCCCCCTTCGAGTCCACCAATTCGCGCACCGAGCGACGGTCTTCTTGCCGGGTTTTTCAAGCCCATGACCGTGCTCGGCGACGCGGCAGCAGAGTCGCCAGTGTGAGGTATCGCACAGAGATTTTTTGCGGTGCGGGCTATGCTTGAACCTTGTCAGTTCGCTGCCCAATGAATTTCTGCCCTGGAGAACCCACATGAAACGCCTTACCCTGAAAACAAGATGTGCGATGGCGCTGCTTGTCGGCGGCATTTTCGCGGTAGGCCCGGCCATGGCCGACAAGCCCGCCTGGGCCGGCAACGACAAGGGTGGCGATCAGCGCGATGACGGAAAAAAAGAGCGCAAGAAGGATCACAAGAAAGACCGGAAAGATGACGACCGCAAGTCGAAGAACGACAATGATCGCGATTCCTCCGGGGATCGTCGCCACTTCCAGCAACAGCAGCATGTGATGGTGCGCGACTACTACGCCGAGCATTACCGCGGGCGCGGCTGCCCGCCGGGGCTGGCGAAGAAGAACAATGGCTGCATGCCGCCGGGACAGGCGAAGAAATGGCGGGTCGGCCATCCGTTGCCGCGCGACGTGATCTATTACGATGTTCCGTCGGCGCTGGTGATCCAGATCGGCCCGCCGCCGGCCGGCCATCGCTACGTGCGGGTTGCCGGCGACATACTGATGATCGCGATCGGCACCGGCCTGGTAGTGGATGCGATTGCGGATCTCGGCCGCATGTAAGCTTTGCCAGTCGAACCCGGGTAAGATTTTTACTGCGGACGGCGGCTCCAGCGGTGTCCACCGCAGCCGCCGCAGCGAAAGTGGAGTGCATGCAATGATTTCCGGATCCGGACATTCACTGCGGGCAACGGCGGCGCTGTGCCTGTCCCTGTTCTCCGCACACGGACTGGCGGCGGAGGCCGCGGTCCCGATCGTCGCGGCGGCGGTTCCCGTGGCGACAGGCGGCGCCGGCCTCGGCATGGCCATGCGTTTCGAGAGCTCGCCCTATCGTGACGCGGGTATGCGCCACGACTTCGTGCCGATCTATATCTACGAGGGCCAGCGCGTCTTCCTCGAAGCCTATCGAATCGGCCTCAAACTCGACGCGACGCCCGGCTCGCGTTTCGATGTCTTCGTCGGCTATCGCTTCGAGGGCTTTCCCTACGATCGCATTCCGGCCAGCCTGGCCGGCATGGCCAATCGCGGGCCGGGCGTCGATATGGGCATCGGCTATCGGCAGCGCATGGAGTGGGGTACGCTGTTCGGCGAAGTGCTGACCGATGCCGGCAGCGGATCGGGCGGCAGCGAAATCCGGCTGGGTTACCGCTACGACTGGCAGCTCGGCAAGCTGCAACTGCAACCGCAACTGACGTTTGCGGCACGCGATGCCCGGCTTAACAATTACTACTACGGCGTGCGCCCGTCGGAAGCCACGACGACGCGCCCCGCTTACGAGCCGGGCGGCGGCGTCAATGCCGAACTGGCCCTGTCCGCCGCCTACCGGTTATCCGAACGCTGGCGCCTGATCGGCGGCGTATCGGCCACGCGTTGGGCATCCGGCGTGCGCGCCAGCCCCATCGTGGACAACCGCAGCCAGCTCGCCGGGCATCTCGGCGTGGCCTACGATTTCTCGCCCGGGCACGATGCATGGCCCGATGGCAGGCCGTTGATCGTCAAGCTGCTGCATGGCAAGGCCACCGATTGCGACGTGGCCCAGGTGATGCTGCTGAAATGTTTCTCGACCAATACGGTGGACCAGACGCGCGTCACCGGCATCGAACTGGGCCGCCCCTTCGTCGAGCGCCTGAACGGCTGGCCATTGGATTTCGTCGGTTATGTCGGCCTGTTACGCCACCACGAACGTGGCCTGCAGGAGAATTCCTGGCAGGCCAACGCCTATATGAAGGCCTACTACTACGGATTCCCGTGGAGTGACCGCGTGCGCACCCGGCTTGGGCTCGGCGTCGGCATCTCCTATGCCGAGCGCGTGCCTTTCGTCGAGATGCGCGACCAGCTGGCGCGCGGACGCAGCAGTTCCAGGCTGCTCAACTACCTGGATCCGAGCATCGACATCAGCCTCGGCGACCTGATCGGCGTCAGGTCGATGGGCGAAACCTACCTCGGTGTCGGCGTCACCCACCGCTCGGGAATCTTCGGCACCTCGCGCCTGCTCGGCAACGTCAACGGCGGCTCGAACTACATCTATTCCTATGTAGAGTGGCGCATGTAGTCGCCCAGGACCCTCTGCGGCAATCCGGGCAGAGAGTCGGCGCTGGTGACACGGCGATATAAACAATCAATGGGTGAAATCAGAGTGACGCGAAGGAAATCGCACTAACGATTTATCCGGCATTTTGGCAAGGGCACGGGGTTTCCTGCCGATGTCGCCGTGGCGCGACTCCTGAACTGCCTGGTTTAGCGTTTCGGCGCCGGCTGTGGCTTCGACTCGAACAGGCTTTCGGCCCAGTTGCCGACTTTGGCGCCGACCGAGGTGCCGAAGCCCGGGCCCATGACGGCAGTGCCGACGGCGGCGCCGGCGATGGTGGCGCCGGTGGGATAGAGCAGGGGCGAGTCCAGCGTGCCGCTGACGTTGAGCGGCACCTTGGTGCCGACGCCGGCCAGCTTGACCTGGGCGTTGATGCGGCCGGACAGCTCCTTTTGCGGCGAGATGCTGACTGCGCCGTCGGCCGCCAGCGCTCCCGAGGCGATCTGGAGTTGCGACAAGTGGCGGCTGCCCTGCGACACCAGCAGGTGGCCGGACAACTGATCGAAGCGGGTGTCGCCGCCGGTCGCCGCTTTTTTGGTCATCTGGGTGGCGGCTTGCTGGATGTCGACGCCGTGCAGCACGCCGTCGCGGACCCTGAAATCGGTTTCCAGTCGTAATGCCTTCGCCAGCTTGTCGGCGGCGGGTGCCGCGGCGGAGAATACCGGTTTGGCGCTGAGTTTGCCGCTGATCCGGCTGCCCGGCGACAACAGGGATGCGACCTGCCGCAACTCGAGTTCGCCGATGTCGAGGTTGCCGTCGAGGCGCATACCCTTCTGCCAGCCGAGCTTGATTTTGCCGAGCACCGTGCCGCCATACAGGCGGGCGCTGACCTGGTCGAGACGCGCATCCTTTTGCGTCGCCACGCCGCAGATCTGCAGTTCGTCAAACAGCAGCGCGGGTCCGGCCGGCAGCGTCCACGCCCTGGCACTGACATCGATCAGGTAGTTCGACTGGTCGGGGGTGATCGTCGCCTTGAGCTTGCCGTCGCGGGTGGTGAGCGAAATGTCCCCGGGTTTGCCCGCGGCGTCCAGTGTCAGTCGCGCATCGAAGGGGCCGACGTCGGTCTTGTCGAGCCTGAGCACGACGTTTTCGAGACGGATGTGTTCGATGCGGACGGCCTGCGGCCGGGATGGTTCGGCGGCAGCGGATGCGCTCAATGCCATGATCATGTCGAGCGCCTTGCGCGTCACCATCAGCGATTCGATTTCGACACTGCTGATGACACGAGTGGCTTGCAGCAGCGATAGCAGCCCGGGGGTCAGTCTGATCTGCTCCAGCGTGAGTTCGTCGGCCCGGCCCATGCGTACGCCTTCGACAGTCACGTGCGGCCAGGGCAGGGTCGCCAGGCGGATGCGTTTGATGCTGACAGGCTGCCCGAGGCGGGCCGAGGCCTGTTTTTCAATGCGCGGAATGTAATCGTCGAGCGAGACGAAGAACGGCAACAGGGCGGCCAGTGCAATCAGCACTGCGAGTGCGATCAGGATGCGCTTTGGCCATTTCATATCGTTGCGGGCGGTCGAAATCATCGTCGGCATGTGGCTGAATTCACAGCAGCCAGTAACAGTGTATGCATATGCCGCCCGGGCCCGCAAGCGTCGATCGGACTTGCTGTCCGCCTTCGCCAATCATATCGTTCTTGACGGATTTGATGCCTTTGCCGCGTTAAGAGCTTTCAGGGAATATCTTGACTTTGCTTCCGGCGTGCTTATACTGCGCGCTCTTCAGCAGGCGCGTAGCTCAGCTGGTTAGAGCACCACCTTGACATGGTGGGGGTCGTTGGTTCGAGTCCAATCGCGCCTACCAGGATTCCGCAGGAAATCAGGTAGTCGATGCCACGAAAAAGCCACCGCGGGGTGGCTTTTTGCATTGGCGGCAGGCAGGATGTTTTGATGGCCATATTCTTTGGCTGACAGGAATCCTGGGCCGACAGGCACCGATCAGGGCGCTGCATGATGGCGGCTAAAGTCGCAAGGCGTTCACGCGGGTCCAGGCCATGCGCGCATTCCGTTGCAGCATGCGCCGCTTCAGTCGTCGATCCGGCTGTGCCACCACAGGCGCAAGTCGCGGCACAGGCCGCCGCTGTCGAATTCGACGATGGTGATGCCGTCGAGCGCCAGGCGCGGCAGAGGATCGCCGGGCTGGCGTGCCAACATGTTGGTGCCGGTCGAGGCGGCCCACATCTTGAACATGTCTTCCGAGGTCACCTGATAGGTGGTGTGCCAGTGCGCGATGCCGCCCGTGGCGTGACGCTGCAACACTTCGTAGCTGAGGTGGATGTCGCTCTGCAGCTTGGTGCGCTGCCAGTACAGCTTGATCGCCTCATGTCCCTGTTGCACGGCGAACGGGGTGTTGCGGTAAGTACCGTCAGGCATGAATAGCGTAGCCAGCAGATGCTCGTCGCTGGTTTCCCACGCCCGTTTGTAGTTCTCCATGAATCCGTCGATGTCCATGAACGCCTCCCCTCGCTGCCCAGAGCGGAATCATGCCGTAAGGCGCCCGGCCGCTGTGATAAAATTTAGCTAAATCAACAGGCAGGGCGCACCGCGTGATTTCCGCGTGAACCGTGCGCCCTGTTGCTTTCTGGAGCACGTCAAATGCCGGTGATCACCCTGCCCGATGGATCGAAGCGCGAATATCCTCAGCCGCTGACGGTGGCGGAAGTCGCGGCGTCGATTGGCGCTGGTCTGGCCAAGGCCGCGCTCGCCGGTCGCGTCGATGGGGCGCTGGTCGATACCTCCTACCTGATCGAGCGCGATGCGCAGCTGGCGATCGTCACCGAAAAGGATACCGACGGCCTCGACATCATTCGCCATTCGACCTCGCACCTGCTGGCCTATGCCGTCAAGGAACTGTTTCCCGAGGCGCAGGTGACCATCGGCCCGGTGATCGACAACGGCTTCTACTACGACTTCGCCTACAAGCGGCCGTTCACCCCGGAAGACCTCGAAGCCATCGAGAAACGCATGGCCGAACTGGCGAAGAAGGACTTTCCGGTCACCCGCGAAGTCTGGGCGCGCGACAAGGCGGTGGAATTCTTCAAGTCGATCGGCGAGCACTACAAGGCCGAACTGATCGCCGCGATTCCGCAGGGCGAGGACGTGTCCTTGTACCGCGAAGGCGATTTCATCGATCTCTGCCGCGGGCCGCACGTGCCCTCCACCTCCCGGCTCAAGGTGTTCAAGCTGATGAAGGTGGCTGGTGCCTACTGGCGCGGCGACCAGAAGAACGAGCAGTTGCAGCGCATCTACGGCACGGCCTGGGCCAAGAAGGATGAGCTGGAGGCCTATCTGCACATGCTGGAGGAGGCCGAGCGGCGCGACCACCGCAAGCTCGGCCGCCAGCTCGACCTGTTTCACCTGCAGGAAGAAGCACCCGGCCTGGTGTTCTGGCACCCGCACGGCTGGACGGTGTGGCAGGAAGTGGAGCAATACATGCGCCGCATCTATCGCGAGAACGGCTACCAGGAAGTGCGCTGCCCGCAGATACTGGACCGCAGCTTGTGGGAACGTTCCGGCCACTGGGAACATTACAGCCACAACATGTTCACCACGTCCTCCGAAAACCGCGATTACGCGGTGAAGCCGATGAACTGCCCGGGCCACGTGCAGATTTTCAATACCGACGTGCGTTCCTACCGCGATCTGCCGCTGCGTTACGGCGAATTCGGTTCCTGCCATCGCAACGAACCCTCGGGAGCGCTGCATGGCGTGATGCGTGTGCGCGGCTTCACCCAGGACGACGGCCACATTTTCTGCACCGAGGACCAGATCCAGGTCGAGGTCACGGCCTTCAACGACCTGGTGCGCAAGGTCTATGCCGATTTCGGTTTCCACGAGGTCGCGGTCAAGCTGGCGCTGCGTCCCGAGGGCAGGGTCGGTGAGGACATCCTCTGGGACAAGGCCGAAAACGCGTTGCGCGCAGGCCTGACGGCAAGCGGCCTTTCCTGGGAGGAACTTCCCGGCGAGGGCGCCTTCTACGGGCCCAAGATCGAATTCCATATCAAGGATGCCATCGGCCGCTCCTGGCAGTGCGGCACGGTACAGGTCGATTTTTCGATGCCCGGGCGCCTTGGCGCCGAGTATGTCGGCGAAGACAACAGTCGCCATACCCCGGTGATGCTGCATCGCGCGATCCTCGGTTCGCTGGAGCGCTTCATCGGCATTCTGGTGGAAAACCATGCCGGCGCCTTCCCGCTCTGGCTGGCGCCGGTACAGGTGGTGGTCATGAATATCTCCGAAGCACAGACCGAATACGCCGAAAATGTGGCGAAAATGCTGCGCGAGGCCGGTTTGCGGGTCGAGAGCGATTTGCGCGGCGAGAAAATAAACTATAAAATACGTGAACATAGCTTGTTGAAGCGGCCTTATATCGTTGTCGTGGGCGACAAGGAAAAGGCCGCCGGATTGGTCGCTTTACGTGCCCGCGGCAATCAGGATCTCGGGCAGATGTCCCCCCAGGCCTTGATCGAGCGTCTGTTGCATGAACAGTGCAGCAGAAGCGCAACGGTCTGATTTTTTGAATTTTTTGGAGATTTAACCATCGCTCAGGAAAAGTCGCAGCGTCTCAACGAAGAGATCACCACCCCCGAGGTTCGCTTGGTCGGGGAAGGCGGAGAACAACTGGGCATCGTCCCGATTCGTCAGGCGCTGGCGTTGGCCGAAGAGGCCGGCGTGGATCTGGTGGAAATCGCGCCCACGGCCGTGCCGCCAGTTTGCAAGATCATGGATATCGGCAAGTTCAAGTACCAGGAAGCGAAGCGCCAGCACGAGGCCAAGCTGAAGCAGAAGCAGGTGGTAGTAAAGGAAGTCAAGTTCCGCCCGGGTACGGACGAGAACGATTACCAGATCAAGCTGCGCAATGTGATCAAGTTTCTGAGCGATGGCGACAAGGCAAAGATAACCCTGCGTTTTCGCGGACGTGAAATGGCGCACCAGGAAATCGGCATGCGCATGCTGGAAAGAATCAAGACCGACCTCGAGCAGCAGGCGATGGTCGAGCAGTGGCCGAAAATGGAAGGACGTCAGTTGATCATGGTGCTGGCCGCTTCGAAGAAGAAGCCGCATTAAGTTTTTGAGAATTTGTTCCGCATGCCTGGCATGCGGAAACAAGAAGTGGTTGCGGGTCACCAAGCGTTCCCAAGGCGGGAAACACCTGGCAGCCATGTAATAGGGAGATTCTTCGATGCCGAAGATGAAGACCAAGAGCGGTGCCAAGAAGCGCTTTGTCGTGCGCGCTTCCGGCGGCATCAAGCGCGGGAGTGCGTTCAAGCGCCACATCCTGACCAAGAAAACCACCAAGAGCAAGCGCCAGTTGCGCGGTGTGCACCATGTGCATGCCTCGGACGTCAAGTCCGTGCGCGCCATGCTGCCTAACGCTTAAGGAGAGACACCATGCCAAGAGTAAAACGTGGTGTAACGGCGCGCGCGCGCCACAAGAAGGTTCTCGACCTAGCCAAGGGTTACCGCGGCCGGCGCAGCAAGGTTTATCGCATCGCCAAGGAAGCGGTGATGAAGGCCGGGCAATATGCCTACCGCGACCGTCGTCAGCGCAAGCGGCAGTTCCGCGTGCTGTGGATTGCCCGTATCAACGCGGCGGCTCGCGAACTGGGCATGAAGTACAGCACCTTCATGAACGGCCTGAAGAAGGCTTCGATCGAAGTCGATCGCAAGGTGCTGGCCGACCTCGCCGTGTTCGACAAGCCGGCATTCGCCGCCCTGGCCGCACAGGCCAAGGCCAAGCTGACGGCCTGAGTCTGCCCGTACCCGGAGAAGGAGGCCCAGGGTTGTTGGGGGCCTCCTTTTTTTGTTGTTGTCCATCATCGTCATCAATGAACAATCTGGATCAACTCATCGCTTCCGCGATGGCCGATTTTGCCGCTGCCACCGAGCCGGCCCGGCTGGAAGACGCCAAGGCGCGCTATCTGGGCAAGGACGGTTCGCTCACGGCGCTGCTCAAGGGTCTCGGCAAGCTACCAGCCGAAGAGCGCAAGAGCGCCGGTGCGGCGATCAACATCGCCAAGGAACGCATAGAGTCGGCGCTGGCAACACGGCGCGAGGCGTTGAAGAACGCCCAGCTCGAAGCCCAACTGGCGACCGAAGCGCTCGACGTGACGCTGCCCGGACGCGGCATGTCGCGCGGCAGCCTGCATCCGGTGAGCATCAGCCTGGACCGCATCGAGCAGCTGTTCCGCTCGATCGGTTTCGACGTGGCCGACGGCCCCGAAATCGAGACCGACTGGCACAACTTCACCGCGCTGAATACGCCCGAGAATCATCCGGCGCGTTCGATGCACGACACCTTCTACCTGCTCGGCACGGATGGCAAGGTCCATGACGATGTGCTGCTGCGCACCCACACCAGCCCGGTGCAGATCCGTTCCATGCTGGCGCATACGGAATGCTACAAGCACCTGGAAGCTATGCCCGAACTGCGCGTGATCTGTCCCGGTCGCGTCTATCGCGTCGATTCCGATGCCACGCATTCGCCGATGTTCCATCAGGTCGAAGGCCTCTGGGTCGGCGAGAACGTCAGCTTCGCCGACCTCAAGGGCGTGGTCGCCGATTTCCTGCGGCGCTTCTTCGAATCCGACGATCTCAAGGTGCGCTTCCGCCCGTCCTTCTTTCCCTTCACCGAGCCGTCCGCCGAAATCGACGTCGCCTTCATGAGCGGCGCGCTGGAAGGCCGCTGGCTGGAAATCGCCGGTTGCGGCATGGTCCATCCCAATGTCCTGCGTTTCGGCGGCTTCGATCCAGAAAAATACACGGGCTTCGCCTTCGGCATGGGGCCGGATCGGCTGACCATGCTGCGCTATTCGATCCCCGATCTGCGTCTGTTCTTCGAAGGCGATCTGCGCTTCCTTTCGCAGTTCAAATAAACCATGCAATTTTCCGAATCCTGGCTGCGCAGCCTCTGCAATCCCGCGCTCTCCACTGAAGAGCTGTGCCACCTGCTGACCATGGCCGGCCTCGAAGTCGAGGAACGCCGTGCCGCCGGCGCCGACTTTTCCGGTGTCGTCGTGGCCGAGGTGCTGAGCGTCGAGAAGCACCCCGATGCCGACAAGCTCAAGCTCTGCTCGGTCAATGTCGGCGAATCCGCTCCTTTGCAGATCGTCTGCGGCGCGCCGAATGTTGCTGCCGGCATGAAGGTGCCGTGCGCAAGGGTCGGCGCCAAGCTGCCGGGCATCGAAATCAAGCGGGCCAAGGTGCGCGGCATCGAGAGCTTCGGCATGCTCTGCTCGGCGCGCGAGCTGGGGCTCTCCGAGGATCACGGCGGACTGCTGCCGCTGGCCGCCGATGCGACGGTAGGCGAGGACATCCGCCGCCATTTCGATCTCGACGACCAACTGATCACCCTCAAACTGACGCCCAACCGGGCCGACTGCCTGTCGCTGCTCGGCATCGCGCGCGAACTTTCGGCACTGACCGGTGCGCCGCTGCTGGCGCCCGAGATCAAGCCGGTCGTCGCCGCCGTGACCGACACGCGGCAGGTGGTGCTCGATGCTCCCGCGTTCTGCTCACGCTACTGCGGCCGCATCATTCGCGGCGTCAACGCGAATGCCTCGACCCCGGAATGGATGAAGCGGCGCATCGAACGCAGCGGCATTCGCGCCATCTCTTTCCTGGTCGACGTCACCAACTACGTGATGCTCGAACTCGGCCAGCCGCTGCACGCCTTCGACGATGCCGAACTTTCCGGTGCGATCCACGTGCGCCTGCCCAAAGTCGGCGAAAAATTGCTGCTGCTGAACGAACAGACCGTAACGCCATCGGCCGACACCGCACTGATCGCCGACGACGAAAAGCCGCTGGCGATGGCCGGCGTCATGGGCGGCGAGCATTCCGGCATCGGCGAGCAGACCAAGGACCTGTTCCTCGAAAGCGCCTTTTTCCCGCCTTCCGCAATCGCCGGCAAGGCCCGTGCGCTGGGCTTCAGCTCCGACGCTTCGCACCGCTACGAGCGCGGCGTCGATTTCGAACTGCAGCGCAAGGCCATCGAGCGCGCGACGCAACTGATCGTCGACACCTGCGGCGGACAGCCCGGCCCGGTGGTGGAAGCGGTTTCGGCCGCGCATCTGCCGGCGCGCAATGCGGTGCGCCTGCGCACGGCGCGCGCCGTGAAAGTGCTGGGCATCCAGCTTGCCGCCGAGCGCATCGAAGGCATGCTGAGGGGCCTGGGTCTCGGCGTCGAGCGGCTGGGCGATGATTTCCTGGTCACGCCGCCGTCCTTCCGCTTCGACATCGAGATCGAAGAAGACTTGATCGAGGAAATCGCGCGCATCTACGGTTACGACAACATTCCGTCGCGGCCGCCGGTGGCGCAGATGGCCATGATGCCGGCCACCGAGCAGCGCCGGACGCCGATGAATTTGCGTCGCCTGGTGGCGGAACGGGATTATCACGAAGTCGTGACCTACAGCTTCGTCGAGGCAGCGTGGGAGACCGATTTCGCCGGCAATGCCGCCGCTGTCGTGCTCGCCAACCCGATTGCCAGCCAGATGGGCGTCATGCGCTCGACGCTGATCGGCGGTCTGGTCGGCACCCTGGTTGCCAACCGCAAGCGGCAGACGGAACGGGTGCGCATTTTCGAACTGGGGCGCTGCTTCAAGCGCGACGCCGCTGCGGGTCCGGTCGCTGGATTCGACCAGCCGCTGCGCCTGGCCGGCCTGGCAGCAGGTTCGGCGCTTCCCGAGCAATGGGGTGCGGCGGCCACCCGGGTGGACTTCTACGCCGTCAAGGCCGACGTCGAAGCCCTGTTTGCCCCGCGCCGCCTGGAATTCATCAAGGCCGAGCATCCGGCTCTGCATCCCGGACGTTGTGCCAGCGTCAGCCTCGATGGGCGAATCGTGGGCGTGATTGGCGAACTGCATCCGCGCTGGGTGCAAAAATACGAGCTCGGCACCGCTCCGGTGGTGTTCGAACTTGAACTGGCAGCCCTGCTGGCGACGCCGTTCCCCGTGTATTCCGAGGTTTCCCGTTTCCCGGCGGTGACGCGCGACCTCGCCCTGGTGGTGCCCCACAGCCAGCCGCTGGCCCCCCTGCTGGCAGCATTGAAGCTCGCCGCGCCGGCCATCGTGCGCGATGTTGCATTATTCGATGTGTATCAGGGAAAAGGCCTTGCGGAAAGCGAAAAGAGCCTTGCCTTCCGTATAGTTATGCAAGATACTCAACGTACTCTCGAGGATGCGGAAGTGGAGGCGGTGATCGCCGAACTGCTGGCAGTCGCCAGCCGGGACTTCAATGCGTCGTTGCGCGGATAAATGCAGTCGGAGCTGATATGACATTGACCAAGGCGGAACTCGCCGATCTGTTGTTCGAAAAAGTCGGCCTCAACAAGCGCGAAGCCAAGGACATGGTCGAAGCTTTCTTCGACGAAGTCCGCCTGGCGCTGGAAAAGGGCGACAGCGTCAAACTTTCGGGTTTCGGCAATTTCCAGTTGCGCGAAAAGCCGCAGCGTCCCGGACGCAATCCCAAGACCGGCGAAGAGATACCGATCACGGCTCGCCGCGTCGTCACCTTCCACGCCAGCCAGAAGCTCAAGGCGGCGGTCGAGGCTTTCCCGCGTGGCAGCAGCCAGCAATAGCCGGGACGAGTTGCCGCCGATCCCCGCCAAGCGCTACTTCACCATCGGTGAAGTCAGCGAGCTGTGTGGCGTCAAGCCGCATGTTCTGCGCTATTGGGAACAGGAATTCACCCAGCTGCGACCGGTCAAGCGGCGCGGCAACCGGCGTTATTACCAGCACCATGAAGTCCTGCTGGTGCGGCGCATCCGCGAACTGCTGTATCAGGAAGGCTTCACCATCAGCGGCGCGCGCAATCGCCTGGAGGATGGTCCGGGCAAGATGCTCGACGCGCCGGATACGTCGGTCGGCAGCGGCGGCATGTCGGTGCGTGCAGAGCTCGCTTCGATCATCGAATTCCTGCGCGCGGCCTGAGTTCTCGGCCGTTTCCTTTGTTATAATTTGGTCTGTCGGGGCGTGGCGCAGCCTGGTAGCGCACTTGCATGGGGTGCAAGGGGTCGCGAGTTCGAATCCCGCCGCCCCGACCAGTAATACCAAGGGTTTCCAGTCACAAGCTGGAAGCCCTTTTTCATTGGGGCGCCGCTAGGGTATACGTCAGGGTATACCAAGCGATCTGCTGTAACCTCGAACGTGCTTGAAGGGTGCAGGCGGGTTTGCTTGCCCTATGTGGCGTGCAGGGATTTCTGGGGCGTCCAGGAGGTTCTGTATTCTGCCTGCGGCTATTCGACCGATGGCCAGCGTAGCGCGTCGCGCCGGGCGGCAAAGTGTTCGCGGGCCGCATCGGCGGGTATCCCCGGACGCGGGTCGTCAATCGCCTGGTGTACCTGTGCCTTGAACCAGGCGTCGCAGGCGGCGGCTTCGCCGTTGGCAGCGGTCGTTATATCTGCCGGCTTACGCTGCTCGTACTTCATTCAGCAGGTCTGGATGTCGGTCCAGCACCTTGAGCAGTTTCACCAAGGCCAGCGGTGGCTTGGTCTTGCCGTTCTCATAGCGCGAGAAGGCATTCACGCCGCCGCCGAAGAGTTCGGCCGCTTCGCGCTGGTCGAGTTTCAGTTTCTTGCGCACGCCGGCAATGAATTGCGGATCGACGATGGCGGCATTTACCTGTTTCGAGAATTCGCGCATTTCCTTCATGACGCGATCCGTCTCGTCCATATCGAGCAGGGATTCCACGCAGGCCGGGCAGTAATCGCCGGTCACCGCCTGGATCAGGGTGGTCTCGCCCTTGTAGGTGTAGGGCATGTCGCGCGTGTCGTGGATCAGTTCTGCCGCGCCGCAAACTGGGCATTTCATGGTCATAGCTCCTTGAAGGACACGATCAGCACGTCGTCGATCACGGTCAGTTTCAGATAGACGTCACCTACCGCAGTGCTGGGGCGATAGACATCCTGCCAGATGGTGTGATCCGCGTGCGTGGTCATGCTCTTGTAATAAGTCCGTCGGTTTGAGTCCTGCCACCACCGCCAGCATTTCGGCATAGTCGAACCCCAAAGCGTTGGCGCCGCTACGCGCCGCATGTGTGGTTCGCACCTTGCCGGCCTCGATCAGGGTTTTGATCACTGGCAGCGGGCAGTGCGGCGTCCTTTTCTCCATGGCTTCAAATTAACCTATTCGGTTTCATTTGGCAAGTTGGTTAATTGCATTCAGGCGGTGAGCGATTCCGCTGCCTTACTGCGTCGCTTCAAGGTGACCACGTTGTCGTCGCCGCGTGTCAGCAATTCGAGCCGTTC
Organism: Betaproteobacteria bacterium; assembly: GCA_028065725.1. The sequence continues at coordinate 181 of JAPTVL010000118.1, read as the reverse complement.
GCCGAGCAGTCGTCAGAGTCAGCGGCGGACGATGTCCAGCAGCTCGATCTCGAATTGCAGGGTTGCATTGGGCGGAATCACGTTTCCGGCGCCGCGCACGCCGTAGGCGATGGCGGGCGGGCAGGTCAGCCTGGCTTTGCCACCCGGCTTCATGCGCTGCACGCCCTCGGTCCAGCACTTG
>JAPTVL010000414.1 GCA_028065725.1 Betaproteobacteria bacterium | reverse complement strand
GCAGACGCTGGCGCGCCTGCTGAATGTACCCTTCGTGATCGCCGACGCCACCACGCTGACCGAAGCCGGCTACGTCGGCGAGGACGTCGAGAACATCATCCAGAAGCTGCTGCAAAAGTGCGACTACGATGTCGACAAGGCCAAGCAGGGCATTGTTTACATTGACGAAATCGACAAGATCTCGCGCAAGGCCGACAACCCGTCGATCACCCGCGACGTGTCGGGCGAAGGCGTGCAGCAGGCGCTGCTGAAGCTGATCGAAGGCACCACCGCCTCGGTGCCGCCGCAGGGCGGGCGCAAGCACCCGAACCAGGAATTCGTGCAGGTCGATACCAGCAACATTCTGTTCATCTGCGGCGGCGCCTTCAGCGGGCTGGAGAAGGTGATTCGCGGCCGCACCGAAAAGGGCGGCATTGGCTTCGGCGCACAGGTCAAGAACGTCGATGAGACCAAACGCGACGTTGAATTGCTGCATCAGGTTGAGCCCGAAGATCTCATCAAATATGGCCTGATCCCCGAATTTGTCGGACGTTTACCGGTGGTCGCAACACTCGACGAACTCGACGAAGCCGCGCTGGTGCAGATTCTGACCGAGCCGAAGAACGCATTGACCAAGCAGTTCATCAAACTCTTCAAGATGGAAGGCGTTGAACTCGAGTTTCGCGAGGATGCGCTGAATGCCATCGCCAAGCGCGCGCTGGCGCGCCGCACCGGGGCGCGTGGCCTGCGTTCGATCATCGAGCATGCCCTGCTGGACACCATGTACGACCTGCCCTCCCTCAAAGGGGTTACCAAGGTGGTGGTGGACAACGGGCTGATCAGCGGCGACGGCAAACCCTTGCTGATCTACTCCGACCAGGGTGAGCAGCCTCTGGCTGCCGGCGCCTGAACTGGAATGGCTGATGGGGAACCTGTCAGCCATCTTGAATTCCAAACTATGCCCCCCAAATATGGATGAGCGTGGTTGTTGCCGATTTATCGGCTTTACAACCACGGCCTGCCCTTTACGGGCGGAGCGTGGTTGAAATGCCGCGCATCCTTTCCTCAACCCTTACCAGGAAATCATGATGAGCGACAACGTATCCAAGGAACAGGTCGATCTGCCGCTGTTGCCGCTTAGGGACGTGGTGGTGTTTCCCCACATGGTCATCCCGCTGTTTGTCGGCCGCCCCAAATCGATCAAGGCGCTGGAAACCTCGATGGAATCCGGCAAGAGCATCCTGCTGGTCGCGCAAAAGACCGCCGCACAGGACGACCCCACCCCGGAAGACCTCTACGACACCGGCAGCGTGGCTACTGTCCTGCAGATGCTGAAACTGCCCGACGGCACGGTCAAGGTTCTGGTTGAGGGCAATCAGCGCGCGCGCGTGCTGGACGTCACCGACGTCGGCACCCATCTCGCCGCGCGCGCCGAAATCCTGCCCGCAGAGGGCGAGGAACTGGTTGAAGTCGAAGCCATGCGTCGTGCCCTGCTGACGCAGTTCGACCAGTACGTCAAACTGAACAAGAAAATTCCGCCGGAGATCCTGACTTCGCTGTCGGGCATCGACGAAGGCGGACGTCTGGCCGACACCATCGTTGCGCACCTGCCGCTGAAACTGGAGCAGAAGCAGGAGGTGCTGGAGATGATCGGCGTCAACAAGCGACTCGAACACCTTTTGGGCCTGCTGGAAGGCGAACTCGACATCCTCCAGGTGGAAAAGCGCATCCGCGGCCGCGTCAAGCGCCAGATGGAGAAGAGCCAGCGCGAGTACTATCTGAACGAGCAGGTCAAGGCGATCCAGAAGGAGCTGGGCGACATCGAGGAAGGCGCCGAACTGGAGGAACTGGAAAGCCGCATCAAGCAGGCCAGCATGTCCAAGGAGGCCGAAGCCAAGGCCATGGGCGAGCTGAAAAAGCTGCGCATGATGTCACCGATGTCGGCCGAGGCCACCGTGATCCGCAGCTACATCGAAGCGATGGTCGGCCTGCCGTGGAAGAAGAAGACCAAGATCAGCAAGGATCTGGCGAAGGCCGAACGCGTGCTCGACGAGGATCACTACGGCCTCGACAAGGTCAAGGAGCGCATCCTCGAATATCTCGCAGTGCAGCAGCGCGTCGACAAGGTGAAGGCGCCGATCCTGTGCCTGGTGGGACCGCCTGGCGTCGGCAAGACCTCGCTCGGCCAGTCGATCGCGCGTGCGACGAACCGCAAGTTCGTTCGCATGGCGCTGGGCGGCGTGCGCGACGAGTCCGAGATTCGCGGCCACCGCCGCACCTACATCGGCTCGATGCCGGGCAAAATCCTGCAAAGCCTGACCAAGGTCGGGGTGAAGAATCCGCTGTTCCTGCTCGACGAAGTCGACAAGATGGGCCAGGATTTCCGTGGCGACCCGTCGTCGGCGCTGCTGGAGGTGCTCGATCCCGAGCAGAACCACACCTTCCAGGACCATTACATCGAGGTCGAGTATGACCTCTCCGACGTGATGTTCGTCGCCACCGCCAACTCGCTCAATCTGCCCGCGCCCCTGCTGGACCGGATGGAAGTCATTCGCCTGTCCGGCTATACAGAAGACGAGAAAATCAACATCGCGGAGCGCTACCTGGTGACCAAGCAGTTGAAGGTCAACGGCATCAAGGAAGGCGAGCTTGCAATCGCAGAATCGGCGATTCGCGACATCGTGCGTTACTACACGCGCGAAGCGGGTGTGCGCAGCCTCGAGCGCGAGATTTCCAAGATCTGCCGCAAGGCGGTCAAGTCGCTGCTGCTGAAAAAGCAGAAGACGAAAATCTCGGTCACCTCACGCAATCTGGAAAAATACCTTGGCGTGCGGCGCTTCAGCTTCGGCATTGCGGAGCAGAACAACCAGGTGGGGCAGGTGACGGGTCTGGCGTGGACCGAAGTGGGCGGCGAACTGCTCACCATCGAGGCCGTATCGCTGCCCGGACGCGGCAAGATGACCACCACCGGCAAGCTCGGCGAGGTGATGCAGGAATCCATCCAGGCCGCGCTGTCCGTGGTGCGCTCGCGCGCGCGCAAGCTGGGCATCCAGGAAGACTTCTACCAGAAGCGCGATATCCATATTCACCTGCCGGAAGGCGCTACGCCGAAAGACGGTCCGTCGGCCGGCATCGCGATCTGCACGTCCATGGTGTCGATTCTCACCGGGATTCCGGTGCGCGCAGACGTCGCGATGACAGGCGAGATCACATTGCGCGGTGAAGTATTGCCCATCGGTGGCCTGAAGGAAAAGCTGCTGGCGGCCCACCGTGGTGGCATCAAGACGGTGCTGATTCCCCAGGAGAACGTCAAGGATTTGACTGAGATTCCTGACAATATCAAGAACAAGCTCGACATCCATCCAGTGAAGTGGATCGAGCATGTTCTTGAATTGGCACTGGAACATGCGCCCGAGCCATTGCAGGATGAACCTGAAGCTGAAACACCAGCAATCGCTGTTCCAGAAGAGGGGAAAACTTCCGCCGTGGCGATCAAGCACTAGGTCATTTCTAACCACTCTCCGGAATCCCGCGCCAGCCGCGGGATTTTTTTGTCGACAGCCCGGAAAACCGCTTGACACAAGGTTTTGCGGGTTGCTATAAAAGCGGGCACAGGGTTTTCCTGTGCCACTCAAGTGAAGGGGACAACACGTGAACAAATCCGAATTGATTGACGCCATCGCCGACTCGGCCGACATTTCCAAAGCCGCTGCCGGCCGTGCGCTGGACGCAACGGTCGAAGCCGTCAAGAAAGCGCTGAAGAAGGGCGACATGGTCACGCTGGTGGGTTTCGGCAGCTTCTACGTTGGCAAGCGCGCCGCTCGCACCGGTCGCAATCCGCGCACTGGCGCCTCCATCAAGATCAAGGCCGCCAAGGTGCCGAAGTTCCGCGCCGGCAAGGGTCTCAAAGACGCCATCAATTAATAAAAAACACACTAGCATTTGGCAAGACCGGAAAAAATGTTGTAGAATTTTGGTCTTTGTCGGGTGCTTAGCTCAGCTGGTAGAGCGTCGCCCTTACAAGGCGAATGTCGGGGGTTCGAACCCCTCAGCACCCACCAGCAGGGTAAGAATAAAAAGCGGTCAAGTTTTAGGCAGCACAGTTTTTGTAGTACAAGGGAGTGGTAGTTCAGTTGGTTAGAATACCGGCCTGTCACGCCGGGGGTCGCGGGTTCGAGTCCCGTCCACTCCGCCAACATCAAAAAAGGCGAACGCGAGTTCGCCTTTTTTCATTTCAGCGTATTTCACGGCATCAATTTTTATTTGACCTCGCGCGATTTAAATCGCAGCGGGGCGAGACGCGAGGCGCAAAGTGCGCGAAAATTCGCGCTGACGTTCATTTTCCGGAGTAAAAGACCGTGCTCGAAGCAATCCGCAAACATGCAAAGGGCTGGCTGGCCAAAGTCATACTGGCCTTGATCGCGATTACCTTCGCCTTGTTTGGCGTGGACTCCTACATGTCGGGTGACAGAAGCGGCGGCAAGATTGCCGAAGTAGGCGATGTTGGGATCTCGCGCGAAGAACTGACGCGGGAAATTCAGGCACAGAGCGATCGCATGCGCGAGTCGCTCGGACCCGCCTTCGATTCCTCGGTCACCGAAACAGCCGATTTCCGCAGGCAGGTGCTCGACAGCCTGATCGAGCGCAAGGCCTTGCTGCAGGAAGCGCAAAAGCTCAAATTCCTGGCACCCGATGCGTACATTGCGTCGGTTTTGGCGCAGATTCCGGCTTTTCAACAGGATGGAACATTTTCGCAGCAGCGCTATGAGGCAGTGTTGCGCCAGAACGGACGTACCCCTGCCCAGTTTGAAAACGAATTGCACCAGGCTTTTATGCTAGAGGCCGTCACCAGTCCGGTTTCACTGGCGGCTTTCCCGTCCGACACGTCGCTAAGGCAGATTGCCCGCCTGGTGGCGCAACAACGCGAAATTGCCTGGACCGATATTCCGGCTTCCATGGTGGCCGCGCAAATCAAGGTGACGCCTGCTGATGTGGAGCGTTATTACGCCGCCAACAAGGCTGAATTTACCGAACCCGAGCAAATTCGCGCCGAGTATCTGATTCTGGATATGGCCACTGTGGCAGCGGGCATCGTGGTGAGTGACCAGGCGGTGGCGGATTATTATGCAGCCAACCCTACGCAGTTCGGGCAACCCGAACAGCGCAGCGCGAGCCATATCCTGATTGCCGCGGATCAAAATGCGGATGCCGCCACGCGTGCCAAGGCCAAGGCAAAAGCGACCGAGTTGTATCAGACACTGCAAACAAACCCGGGGCGTTTCGCCGAACTGGCGCGCACCGAGTCGCAGGATCCCGGCTCGGCCGCGCAGGATGGGAGTCTGGGCAGCTTTGGCCGCGGCATGATGGTCAAGCCCTTCGAAGATGCGGTCTTCGGCATGAAACCTAATGAAATTCGTGGGCCCGTGGAGAGCGATTTCGGTTACCACATCATCCGGCTGGATGGCATCCAGCCTGCACAGACTGTCCCGTTGGCACAAGTGCGTGCGGGCGTGGTGGAGGAGTTGCGCAAGCAGCAGGCGCAGAAGGTGTTTGCCGATCTGGCGGACAACTTCAGCAATCTGGTGTACGAAAATGCGGACAGCTTGCAGCCCGCAGCGACGGCTGCCAAGCTGACCATTCGGCAAAGCGGCTGGATGTCGGCCAAGGCTGCACCGCAGCCCTTCAACCACCCCGGACTGTCGGCCGCACTGTTCAGCCCGGAATCGATCAAGTCGAAGCAGAACAGCGAGGCCATCGAGGTGCAGCCCGGCACGCTGGTGGCGGCGCGGGTGGTCGAACACAAGCCGGCACGGTTGCGCCCGCTTGCCGACGTGTCGGCAACGATCGAGGCCCGGCTGCGTGCTGCGCAGAGCGCTCAACTGCTGGCGAAAAAAGGCGAAGCCACCCTGCAGGCCCTGTCCAAGGGTGATGAAGCAGGCATGAACTGGTCTGCCTTCAAGGTGGTCGGGCGCCAGCCATCGGCTGAACTGGATGCCGCCGGAGCCAAGGCGGTGTTCCGGGTCGGCACCGACAAACTGCCCGCCTATACCGGCTTTGCGCGCCCTGACGGTTCCTATCGCATCGTGCGGGTGAGCCGTGTGCTGGAAGCGCCGATGCTGGATCCCGAACTGTTGGCGTCGATCGGATCCGGCGTCGTGCAGGCGCAGCAGCGTGCGGATATGAAGGCGATGATTGCGCTGATCACCGCGGGGCAGAAGGTGAAAATCCAGCCGAATGCAATCGAAGGCAGATAAGCCGCAGGACTGTGTCCAACCAACAAAAACGCGCCGTCAAGGCGCGTTTTTGTTGGTTGCTGGGATTAGATCATTCAG
>JAPTVL010000217.1 GCA_028065725.1 Betaproteobacteria bacterium | reverse complement strand
GCGGCAAGCAGGTGCTGGTGCCGCACGATCTGGTCGGCGGCGTGCGCGTGGTCGATGCGATGGGGCGCCAGGATGCGCCGCTGGAGTGGTCCGGGCTCCTGCGCGGGCCGTCGGCGCTGCCGCGGGCGCGCGCCTTGAACCAAAAACGGATCGCCGGCACGCCGATGCTGCTCACCTGGTCGGAGCTGCGGTACTGGGTCTTGATCGAGTCGTTCCAGGCCGACTTCGAGCGGTTCTACCAGATCCCGTACCGCATCTCCTGCACCGCGGTCATCGACTACAGCCAACCGGCCGGCGTCACCTCGCCGGCGAGCGTGGATTCGCTGGTGAATGGCGACATGGCGACCGCCAACACGCTGACGAGTCAGGTCGGCGATTCCACGCTGTCGGGGCTGATGGGGACGCTGAATACCGCTATCAGCGGCGTGTCGAGCTTCGCCAAGGCCACGCAGAGCACCATCAATACCGTGCTCGTGCCGCTGGCGGCCGTGCAGTCGCAGGTCGGGACGTTGATAGCGTCGGTCGGGAACACCATTCAGACGGTGACGACCATCGGCGGCATCCTGCCGAACAACCCGATTGCGCAGCAGACCTCACGGCTTCTCGGCCAGGTGAATGCCATGCAGCGGGCTCCATCGCTGATCAACCTGCGCAACGTCCTGGGCCGCGTCGGCGTCAATCTCGGCGCCATCAACAGCGGCCCGCAGACAGTCACGGTGGCCGGCGGCAATCTCTACAGCGTGGCGGCCAAGGAATACGGCGATGCGACGGCCTGGACGGGCATCGCCCGGGCGAACAACATGACTGACCCGCAGGTGACCGGCGTCAAGACGCTGATCATCCCAGCGAACGCCGACGGCGCAGGCGGGGTGCTGAATGGCTGACCTCAACACAGTACCGAGCGTCCCGGCCGCGCGCCAGCCGCGCGCCATCATCAAGCTGGGCGGCGTGGCCGTTCCCGGCTGGATCGAGTGGGAGGTCGACACCAACATTTTCTACCAGGCGGACACCTTCCGCGTGAGCTTCGCCCTGGCGACGCCCGGCATGCCGGTGGATGCGGCGTGGTTCGCCGCGCTCACGACCACAACGCCGGTCGAGATTCTGGCCGGCTTCCCGTCCGACCCGTCGGCGCCGGTGGAATCCGAATTGGTCCGCTGGATGTACGGAAACCCGGACGAGGTGATCTTCGATCCGGTGAAAAACACCGTGGAACTGACCGGGCGCGATCTGACGTCGCTCCTGATCGACACGAAGACGACGGAGAAGTGGCCGAACAAGACCTCATCGGACATCGCCACGGCGCTGGCGGCGCGCCACGGCTTGACGCCGGTAGTCACGGCGACGCCGACGAAAGTCGGGCGTTACTACGAAATTGACCATGTGCGCCTGACCGATGAGCGCAGCGAATGGGACTTGCTGACGTGGCTCGCGCACGAGGAACAGTTCATCGTCTATGTGCGCGGGCAGGAATTGCACTTTGAGCCCAAGCCTGACCCGGCGACGGCATCGGCCTACGTGCTGGACTGGCAGCCGCCGACCTCCGACAGCGGTAGCCCGGTATTCAACGGGGCCGCCATCACGTTAAGCCGGAACCTGACTCTGGCGCGCGACATCATCGTGACGGTGCATAGCTGGAACCAGAAGCAGGCGAAGGGGTTCAGCAAGACCGTGCGCGCGACGAAGAATGGCCTCTTGGTCGCCGGCGCGCCGCAGACGGGGGCGCCTGAGTCGAAGACGGTCACGGCGCAGAACTACAGCTACACGATCCCGAACCTGACGCCGGATGCCGCGCTTCAGAAGGCGCAGTCGATTCTGGCAGACCTATCGCGGCACGAGATGCGCCTGGCCGCGACGATGCCGGCCGATGACCTTCTCGACGTGACCAGCGTCATCCGCTTGCAGGGCACCGCGACGGCGTTCGATCAAAACTACTTCCCGGAGTCTGTCACGCGCCGGATGAGCATGGCGCAGGGCTACAGCATGAACGTGCGGGCGAAGAATCATTCGCCGGAAAGCGTGGTGGTGGCATGAAAAGACTCTTGAATGCGATGGCGCGCCAGGCGCAGCTTGCCGCCAGCGGGCGCGCTGAGACGCGCATCGGCATCGTGTCTGCCTACAACCCTGCGGACTACTGCGCCAAGGTACAGCTACAACCGGAGGGAACGGAGACGGGCTGGCTGCCGGTGCTGTCCCCTTGGATCGGCGAGACGTGGGGATTGTTCTGCCCGCCGAGCGTCGGTGATCAGGTGCAGGTCGAGTTCCAAGAGGGAAGCGCCGAGGCCGGGTTCATCGTCGGCCGATTCTTCTCCAACGCGCAGCGCCCGCTGGCGGTACCGAGCGGCGAATTCTGGCTCGTGCATCAGTCCGGTTCCGCGCTCAAGTTCCACAACGACGGCAGCGTGGAGGTGATTTCTCACGCGAACATGACGGCGACGGTGGGCGCAAATCTGACCGCCAACGTGACGGGAACGGCCACGGTGACAGCGGGAGGGAAGGCAACTGTCAATGCCGCGGGGATCGACCTGAACGGCGGCGGCGGCTCCGATGTCGGCGTAGTGCAGGGGGTTTGTGTCTGCGCCTTCACCGGCGCGCCGCATCCGCAGATTTCAGGCACCGTGACGGGGACACTGTAATGGCCCTCTCGAATACCAGCATGGCTTCCCGCATCCAGACCTACGTGCTCGGCGTTGCGCATCAACAGGTGGTCGGCGCCGGCTCGATCAACGGTTACCAGTTGGCGATCCTGGAAGCTTTCTGCCAGGGGATCATCGACGAGATTCACGCGAACGCCGTCGTGACCACGACCGATGCTCAGGGCGGTACCAATACGGGCACGGTCGCATGAACGACCTCGATCAATACTTCGGCGGCGACATATCGCTGACCAATACGGGCGACCTGATGCCTGTCTCGGGAACCGCCAAGGGCCAGCAGCGGATCGTCCGGCGCCTGATGACCAACCCGGCGACGACGAACCCGGACGGTTCGGCCAACGTCGGCGATTACCTCTGGCACCAGGACTATGGCGCGGGACTCCCGGCGAAGGTCGGCAGCGTGTTCAACGAGGCCGAACTGCGAGCCCTGATCCGCGGACAGATGCTGCTGGAGAGCTGCGTCGCCAAGTCGCCCGAGCCACAGATCGGCGTGCAGAAGATCGCCAACGGCATCGCCGTCTCGATCATCTACAACGACGCGCAGACGAACACCCAGCAGTACCTCTCCTTCGACGTGACCCAGTGACGCCATGACGACACCCAATACCCAGAGTTTCAGCCAGATCGTCTCCAACATGGTCACGGCGATCCAGGGCGCCGTGACAACGCTGGTGGATACGACCATCGGTTCCATTCTGCGCGCCGTGGTGGAGGCGGATGCGGCCGTAGTGCTGTGGCTCCAAGGGCTGATCCTGCAACTGCTGGCGATCACCCGGGCGGCCAGCAGCAACACGACGGACCTCGATTCATGGATGGCCGACTATGGCATCACCCGGCTGCCGGCGGTGGCCGCGACTGGGGCAGTGACGTTCTCGCGCTTCACGGCGACGCTGCAGGCGGTAGTGCCAGTGGGCGCCACGGTGCAGACCGCCGACGGCTCGCAGAACTACACCGTCAATCTCGACACGACAAATCCGGCCTACAGCGCAAGCCTGGGCGGCTACGTCTTGACGCCGGGCACCGCCAGCGTGACGGTAAATGTGACGGCGGTCACAGCCGGGAGCGCCGGCAACGCTGCGCCTGGGTTCATCAACACCATCACGACGGCCATTGTCGGCGTCGATACCGTCACCAACGCACTGCAATTCACCGCGGGCGTCGACACCGAAACCGACTCGGCCTTGCGCGTGCGCTTCGTGAATTACATCGCTAGTCTGTCGAAGGCGACGAAGGCCGCAATCAGTTACGCGATCACGTCGATTCAGACGGGCGTCAATTTCGTGCTGACCGAGAACCTGACCTACGCCGGCGCGGCGCAACTCGACTATTTCTACGTCGTCGTCGATGACGGCAGCGGATCGCCGCCGGGCTCGTTTATCACCGCCGTCTCGAATGCGATCGATGCCGTGCGGCCGGTCACCAGCACCTTCGGGGTATATGCGCCGGTGGTGGTCACGGCCAACGTCGCCATGACGATCACGACCGGCTCGGGCTACGTGCATGCCACGGTGGCTACTGCAGTGCAGGCGGCGCTGCAGGCCTACATCGACGCGCTGCCCATCGGCGCCACGCTGCCCTACACGCAGCTCGCGGCCGTGGCGTATGGCGTCGGCGGTGTGACCAACGTCTCTGTCATCACGCTCAACAGCGGGACGGCAGACTTGACGGCTACGCAGCAGCAGGTCATCAAGGCCGGCACGGTCACGGTGTCCTGATCGTGGCTACCGGAGATCAAGCAGATGTCCTCGGCCGCCTGAAAGCGACCCTGCCGCCATGGTTCGGCGACCTGTCGCAGGCGCCGATCATTTCCGCGCTTCTGACGGGGCTCGCGGAGGCCGGGGCCTTCTGCTATTCGCTCTATGCCTACGCCGCCCTCCAGACGCGCATCAGGACGGCGACGGACGGCTGGCTGGACATGATCGCCGCCGACTGGTTTGGGGGCGGACTGCTGCGGCGCCAGGGCCAGACGGACGCCAGCTACCGGGCGATCATCATCGCCTCGATCATGCGCGAGCGCGCCACGCGCAACGCTGTAGTCAAGGTGCTGACCGACATCACCGGCCGCGCGCCGCGGCTGGTCGAACCTCGCCGCCCGGTGGATACCGGCGGCTACGGCGCGGCCGGCTATGGCTATGGAGTATCGGGCGCCTACGGCAGCCAGCTTCTGCCGCGGAACATGGCATTTGTCATCGCCTACAGGCCTCTGGTCGGATCGTTGCAATACGGAGTCCAGGATTCCGACATCTACGCCGCCGTCGATTCTGTTCGCCCGACTGGCTCGACGCTGTACGTTCAACTCAACAACTGATGCTCTAGGAGATCGCGTGGACAGACTGTTGATTTACCCCTTCGAGCAGCCGCAGGAAACCGACCTGCTGAATGCGCAGAAGTTCGCACTGCTGGGGCTGGCGCAACTCGCTGCGGCGGCGCTGGGCAGCGGGCCGCTGTTGCAAGGTCTCGCCTGTACGCCAGGCACCGGTCTTACCGTGTCCGTCGCGCCCGGCCAGATTTACCAGTCCGAAGTCGCCGATGCCACGGCGTTTTCATCACTCCCCGCCGACTCTCGCACGGTGCTCAAGCAGGGTGTTGTCTGGACGCCGACGGTGCTCAACTGCCCGGCGCCGGGCACGGCCGGCCAGTCGATCAACTACCTCGTCGAGGTCGGATTCCTTGAGGCCGACATTGACCCCGTGGTGCTGCCGTTCTACGACGCCAGCAATCCGACGGTGCCCTACAACGGGCCGAACGGTTCCGGCGTGCCCAGCAACACGGTACGCTCAGACGAGTGCGTGGTGCAGGTCAAGGCGGGCACTGCGGCGACGACTGGCACGCAGACGACGCCGGCGGTCGATGCCGGCTTCATCGCGGCCTACGTCGTGACCGTGGCTTACGGCGCGGCGAGCATCACGACCGGCAATATTGCCATCGCCGGCGGCGCGCCGTTCATCTCGGCCGGCATCGGGCAGACTTTCCAGGTCTGCGCCGGCAACCCGAATGGGCAACTGGCAGGCACCGCAGCGGCAGCCGTAACGGCGTTCCCGACCGTGGCCTACGACATCGCGCACAACGCACTATGGGTCTGCACCACGACCGGCAGCGCATCGACGGCGGTATGGACGGAGGTAGGCGGAGGCAGCGGCGCATGGCCCTACTGGTGCGGCACCTCGACCGGCACGGCGAATGCACAGACGATCGCCACGCCAGCGACGATGCTCTCGCTCGCTACAGGCAGCGCGGTCGCCTGGGAGGTCGGCACCGGCCTGACGAACACCGGCGCGACGACATTGACCGTCGGAACCTTTGGGACCATCGCGCTGCGCAAGGATGGACCGAGCGGCCCGATTGCGCTGGCCGGCGGCGAACTGGTGGCCGGAAACCTTGTCTCGGCGCGATTCGACGGCACCTACCTGCACCTGTCGGCAACTGAAATGGGCACGGCTGCCTTGGCCAACGCATCGAGCAATACCGGGACGGTGGCGGCGGTTTACGGCACGACGACCGCCGGAAAGCTAGCTGAATTCAACGACGCGACGGGCACCATCAAAGAGGGCCCGGCTCTTTCCTCTGCGCAGACGACGGTGGCTGCTGTGAGCGGAGCAGGCAGCATCACGCCTGGCCATGTGGTCACGTTTAGCGATGCGAACGGGACGCTTGCAGACGGAGG
>JAPTVL010000213.1 GCA_028065725.1 Betaproteobacteria bacterium | reverse complement strand
GAACCGCCAGCCGGTCGAGATCGTCGGCAACGGCAAGGTCGAGGGCGTGAAGCTGGTGACCACCGAACTCGGCCCGCCCGACGCACGCGGCCGCCGCACGCCGGTAGTGGTGCCGGGCTCCGAGGAAATCGTTCCGGCCGACCGCGTCATCGTCGCCTTCGGCTTCCGTCCCAACCCGCAGCCGTGGTTTGCCGATCACAATATCTCGATCGACCAGGGCGGCCGCGTGATCGCCCAAGGCCAGCAGCATGCGTTCCAGACCGCCAACCCGAAAGTTTTTGCCGGCGGCGACATGGTGCGCGGCTCCGACCTGGTGGTGACCGCGGTGTGGGAAGGCCGCGAGGCGGCCAAGGGCATCCTCGCCTACCTCGATCTGCTGTAAACCCGCAGCATGCGCGATGGCGGCCGCCGCCATCGTGCCCGCCCGTCGGGGTATGCTGCAACATTGCCAACGACCTTCATCCGGATGCTTGCTGGCCCCTACTATCCCCGTTCGTTCACCATCCTGGTCATCGTCGCGATGGGCGTGCTGATCGTGCCGCTGGCCAGCGGCCTGATCAACGCGGTGCACGTGCTGCAGGGCGTGGCCGACACCCAGCGCCAATTCACCCGCACCAGCCTCGACATTACGCGCGACGTGCGGCAGATCGTCGAGTCGGTCAGCCAGCTGCAGCGCGCCGCCGGGCAATACCATCTGCTGCAGGACGCCGAATTCGGACCCGCCCTGCGGACCCGCTTCGACGAACTGCAGGCCCAGCTTGCGCGACTCGACGCTGAGCTCGTCGACGCGCCGGCGCGCGCCACGCTGGCGGCGCTGCGGACCCGCAGCCGCACCCTCTATAGCGAACTCCAACCGGGCGCCTTTCTCGACAGTGACCGTTTCCATGCGCTCGACCCCGCATTCGATGCGCTGGACGCGGGCGCACGCACCCTGCTCGGCCAGGCCGACGCCGCGGTGCAGCGGGAATTGCAGGCGCTGGAAGCGACTGTGCAAGCCACCCGGCAGCGGCTGATCGTGCTGGCGCTGGCGCTGATTCCGTTGACGCTGCTGCTGGCCGGGGTGTTCTCCTGGATGATCAACCGTCCGATCAAGCAGCTCAAGGCCTCGATCCAGCAGCTCGGCCAGGCCGACCTGCGCCCATTGGCGGCGATCAGCGGACCGCAGGACATCGTCGAACTGGGGCGCGAGATCGACTGGCTGCGCCAGCGCCTGCAGGCGCTGGAAGAACAGAAACTGCGCTTCCTGCGCCACGTGTCGCACGAACTGAAAACCCCGCTGGCTTCGCTGCGCGAAGGCGTGGCGCTGCTGGGCGATGAGCTGGCAGGCAGTATCAACGCACGCCAGCGCAGCATCGTCGGCATCATGGACAGCGCCAGCCGCGACCTGCAGAAGCGCATCGAGGACCTGATCCGCTACGGCGGCATGATGCGGGACGCCACCCCGCCCCCCGCCGCGCCGCAGGCGCTGGACGACATACTCGCCGGCGTGCTGGCGCGACAGCGGCTGGCGCTCGATGCGCATGGCATCCGGGTCGAGACGCAGCTGACCGCCGCCAGGGTGCACAGCGACCGCAGCCAGCTGGAAACCGTACTCGACAATCTGCTGTCCAATGCGGTCAAATTCAGTCCCGAAGGCGGACGCATCCTGGTGAAAAGCGAATCCGCCGACGGCGTGGTCGCAGTGTGGGTATGCGATCAGGGCGAAGGCATCCCCGACGCCGACCGCAGCCGGATCTTCGAGCCGTTTTTCCAGGGCGCGCGCCAGCCCGCCAGCACGGTCAAAGGCAGCGGACTGGGCTTGTCGATCGTGCGCGAATCGTTGCTGGCTGCGGGCGGCAGCATCGATGTGGTCGATTACCCGCCTTGGTCGACCTGTTTCCGTTTAACCTGGCCAATGCCGCAATGACCCTGAAATCTTATTTTGTAGCCGGACTGTTGCTGATGCTGGGTGCCTGTGCCGCCCCGGTCGAGCGACCGGCCACTTTCGCCCCCCCGCCCAAACTCGACGCGTCGGTGATGCTGGGCGAACTGTCACGTGTGACGGCGCTGACAACCGAGCAGCGCCGGCGCGAATTGACCGGGCTGGAAGGCGAACGTCGCCTCGACGACATGCAGCGTTTTCAGCTCGCTGCGCTGCTCGAACGCGAGGACAGCATGGAAGCGCTCGAGCGCAGCCTCAAGAGCCTCAACGCAATGGCCGACGGCGACACGCGTGCGCAGGCGCTGCTCGACCTGCTGAAAAAGTCACTCAAGTCGCGCATCGAACTCAGGCAGCAGACTGCGCGCACGCAGGAACTGCAGGACAAGCTCGATCAGATCAAGGCGCTTGAAAAATCCCTCCAGCAGCGCAACGGATTGCCGAAAGCCCCATGAAAAAACCGTGCATTCTGGTGGTGGACGACGATGCGGCGCTGCGCGAGCTGATCACGCTGCGGCTGGAGGCCAACGGATACAAGGTCGAAGCGGTCGACAGCGGCGAGGCGGCACTGACGCAACTGGCGCTGGCCCGCCCCGACGCCGTGCTGACCGACATGCAGATGGCGGGCATGGACGGCATGGCGCTGTTTCGCGCCATCCATGCGCGCGACCCGGCGCTGCCGGTGATCGTGCTGACGGCGCACGGCACCATTCCGGACGCAGTGGCCGCCACCCAGGGTGGGCTGTTCGGCTATCTGACCAAGCCCTACGATGCCTCCACGCTGATCGACCTCCTGAAGCGCGCCACCCGGCTCGCCGGCAGCGGCTACGATGCGGGCGACGACAGCTGGCGCAACGAAATCGTCACCGCCAGCCCGGTGATGGAAGCGCTGCTGGCCGAAGTACGGCTGGCTGCACAAAGCGAGGCATCCTTGCTGATCCAGGGCGAATCGGGCACCGGCAAGGAACTGCTGGCCCGCGCGATCCACCGCGCCAGCCCGCGCCGCGCCAAGCCCTTCGTCGCGATCAACTGCGGCGCGATTCCGGCCGAACTGCTCGAATCGGAACTGTTCGGCCACGTGAAAGGCGCGTTCACCGGCGCGGGGCGCGACCATGCCGGCCTGTTCCTCAGCGCCGAGGGCGGCACCGTGTTCCTCGACGAGATCGGCGACATGCCCGCGCCGCTGCAGGTCAAGCTGCTGCGGGTGCTGCAGGAAGGCGAGGTGCGGCCGGTCGGCGCGACCGAAACGCGCCCCGTCGACGTGCGCATCCTGTCGGCCACCCACCGCAATCTGGAGGAGGCGATCGTCGGCGGCGAATTCCGCGAAGACCTGTATTACCGCCTCAACGTGGTCACCCTGACGCTGCCGCCGCTGCGCGAGCGGCGCGAAGACATTCCGCTGCTGGCCCGGCACTTCCTCGGCGTCCTGACGGAAAAATACAAGCGCCGCATCCACGGTTTTGCCCCCGACGCGCTGGACATGCTGGTGGCGGCCGACTGGCCGGGCAATATCCGCCAGCTGAACAACGTGCTTGAGCAATGCGTCGCGCTGTGCACCACGACCACCATCCCGGCCAGCCTGGTGGCGCGCGCGCTGCGCGACAAGCCCGCCGAGATCCAGCCGCTGGCCGAGGCACGCAACGCCTTCGAACGCGACTATCTCATCACGCTGCTCAAGCTCACCCGCGGCCAGGTCAGCGAAGTGGCCCGGCTGGCCGGACGCAACCGCACCGAGGTGTACCGGCTGCTGCAACGCCACGGCCTCACCCCCGCGCTGTTCAAGGATCGCAACGAAACCGACTGATGCGTCGGGCACAGGCGACGTCTGGCGTCCACTGCGCTGGCCCCTGCCGCCCCCATGGAATCCATGGGCTTGATTCAAAAGCACATTGTTCATCTGGCACATCCCCTGCAAGGGAGGAGGTGTGACAAAGCGTGCGTTTATCAACCCTGCAAGGAGAACACCATGTTTGGATGGGCCATTACATTTCTGATCGTTGCCATCATCGCCGGGATTTTCGGCTTCGCCGGCATAGCGGGCACCGCCGCCGGGTTCGCCAAGGTGCTGTTTGTCGTCGGTCTGGTGCTGTTTCTGGTACTGCTGGTCACCGGCCGCCGCCCGCCGACGGTTTAAGTCTGTCGCGATCCGGGGAGCCTTGGCTCCCATTTTTTTGCTCTTTTTTCAGGCAGAAAAATGCCGATGTCGCCGACAGACGACAAAACAATTCAATAAAAACAATGTGCTGTGAAACACCAACCATTTTTGTCGCCATCAGGAGACAAATACCCGTCCAAACGCCAGGCCACCGCGCTACCCAGCCTGGCAGGCGCTTTTAACTCAATGAACTCATTGACAAAAACGGAGCTGGCACGGCCGTCGCTACGTACCTCCACGGGTGCATCTGCATTCGTAATGACTCAATCCTTAAGGAGCTAAACATGAAATCCATACACCCCAACTTCCTGGCCCTCACGTTTGCCGGTCTACTGAGCGCCGCCTCGGCATCTGCCTTGGCCCAGTCCATGCCGGGCACCACCGCGGGCGCATCCGGCTTCAAAAGCTTCGACAGCAACGGCGACGGCAAGATCAGCCTGGAGGAATTCAAGGCTCAGGGGGGCCAGGAACAGGTCTTCGCTGAAACTGACGCCAACCAGGACAAGAGCCTGAGCAACGATGAATTCTCCAGGCCAGGCAAGCCCAGCACCAAACGCTACTGACTGCTTGAGCATTCAATGTGTTAAACCCTTATCAGGAGATCAACATGAAACACCTCAACCGTTGCTTGCTGAATCTGGCGCTCGCTGGCGCCCTGGGCGCTTTCACCGCCACCGCGGCCCTGGCCACCCCCATGGTGATGCCCAGCTTCCTGAACGCGGACAGCAATGGCGACAACATGGTCAGCCTGCAGGAGTTTCAGGAAAAAGGGGGCGCTGAACAGGCGTTCCACGAGGGCGACGCAAACCGCGACCGGCGGCTCAGCCGCGACGAATACACCAAGGCCGTTGCCAACAACGATCGCATCAAGGCCGACAAATACATCGATGACGCCTGGATTACCGCCAAGGTCAAGACGCTGATTCTGAAAGACGAAGGCGTGAAGGGGCTGGACGTGAACGTGGAAACCCACAAGGGCATGGTCCAGCTCGCCGGCTGGGTCAACACGCCGGCGCAGATCGCCCAGGCCGAGAAAATCGCGCTCAGCGTGGAAGGCGTGAAGGGGGTCAGGAACGCGCTAGAGATCAAGCGTTAACGCTACGTCTGCGACCTGGCCGGCTGTGGCGGTCGCCGCGGCCGGTCGACCCAACCCGCAAGGAGAATTGATATGCGCGCGACCCCCCATCATCTGGACGACGAACACATGCGGCTCTACGAATGGAGCGGCGCCGGAACCGGGATGCCACACGCCCTTCCGATCGGATCGAAACGCAGCCATCCATGGCATGCCTCCCACGCCGTGCTGGCGCTGCTGACCAGCCTGCTGATCCTCAACGCCTGCGACAGCAAAGGCCCTGCCGAGAAAGCGGGCGAGCAGGTCGACCAGGCCATGCAGGACACGAAGGACGCGGCCGGCAAGCGGGTTGACGATGCCGCCGCAGAGCCGGGGCCGGCACAGGAGGCTGGGCGCAGCCTGGACGAAGCACGCGAGCAGGCCGGCGAAAAGATCGAAGAGATCGGCGAAGACCTGCAAAAACCATGATCGGACTCGCCAATAAAAAAGGCCGGGGCATGCGCTCCCGGCCTGGCGCGATCGAATCAGCCGATCAGAACGTGTAGCTGTACATCAGCTGCCGGTTCAGCTGGTTGTGTTCGATGGTCATGCCGCCGTTGCCGTTAGGCGGGGTCTGCAGGTTCGTGCCGGTCACCGTCGCTTCGGGGACATAGCTCAGCCAGAAATTGACTTGCGACTGCTTGCTGAAGGCATAACCGAAGCCCACCGTGTAGTGATTTTCCACGACCGCAGGCCACAGATAGTTGACGAATTGATCCGGGATCGGATTCTTCGCGTGGTTATAACCGACGCGGCCGGTGAAGGCATCGTTGAACTTGTAGGCCAGGCCCAGCGACAGCACGATCTGGTCATCCCAGTCCTGCTGGAACGGCGCGACCATCGTGCCATTCTGGTAGATGGTCACGGTGTTCATGCTGTCGCCCCACATCACGTTCTTGACGTCGGCCGCGACCAGCAGCCGGTCGTTCGCCTGCCAGGCAAGACCGAGACCCAGCGTGGCCGGCATGTCGAAGCCCGTCACCTTGTAGCCATCGCCCTTCAGATCGGGCAGGTTGCCTGCCGTCTGGTAGACGCCGCCCACAGTCAACGCATCGTTGATCCTGTAGGTGAATCCGAGCTTGGCGGCGAGGCTGTATCCTTTGGCTGCGCCCGTGAAGTCGCTGCCGTCCTTGAAGTTGACTTCC
>JAPTVL010000230.1 GCA_028065725.1 Betaproteobacteria bacterium | reverse complement strand
GCCTGCTGAAGGCGGTGGACGCCAAGGAACAACACTATTCCATCGATTTGGCCGAGGCGGTCATCAACGAATCCAAGTTGGAGTTGATCTGCGAGGATGTCCAAGTGGACGAGCTGGTGGACATCATCGGGCGCGCCGCCCGCACTGGCCAAGCCGAGGCGGGATGGATTTATGTGAGCGATATCATCCAGGCAATTCCGGTTGCAGGACGGCCATGACATCCATAGATATCAATATCGTGGCGGTGCTGTTGCATGAGAGTTCTGCTGCCGTGGTCGTGATCAATGCCTTGCGACTCCCAGGCTATGTTAAACATAGGGTCGAAAATGGAGTTTAAGGATGAAGTTACCCCTGAAGAGTTTAAAACAGCGTTATGTCCTGCTCATTGTCATCGTGGTGGCCCTGGTTGTCGGGTACCAGATGTATGAGTACGCCGTCAGCCGCGCCGCGCTTCCCGAAGGTCTGATCCAGGCCAACGGGCGCATTGAGGGCGATGCCGTCACGGTCGCAAGCAAGATTACGGGCAAGATCGCCGGCATCGAGGTGCGCGAGGGTGATGCCGTCAAGTCGAGGCAGCTCCTAGTCCGGTTGGACGATGCGCAGTTGAAGTCGCGGGTGGATCAGACTGCTGCGGCCAAGGAGACGCTTGAATCCCAAGTCGCCAGCGCCAGACTGGGCCTCGATTTATTGCGGAGAGAGGTTCCGCTCATGGTGGATTCTGCGAGGGCGGGAGTCGGCCGGGCACAGGCGGCAGTTGCCACGGCGGAGGCGACCGCCCAGCAAGCACAGCGGGATGCCAATCGCCAGCGGGATATGGTTGCCAGGGGTTTTGTGAGCAACCAGCAGAACGAGCGGACGCGGCTTGTATTGGACGCCGCCACAAGCGAGATGACGTCGGCCCGCGAAGCCTTGCTACAAAGCCGCAAGCAGCTCGCGCACGCCGAACTGGGGGGCGACCGGATTAGGGCCAGGGAGCAGGAGTTTTTGGCGCTCCAGGCACAACTGCGCCAAGCGCAGGCTACGCTGGCCGAAGCTGAAAGCGTACTCGCCGATCTCACCATCCGGGCGCCTGTCTCTGGCGTGGTGGCGACCCGCGCGCGCGAACTCGGTGAAGTGGTTTCGGCCGGTGCGCCGCTACTGATACTGGTGGACCTCGACCAGCTTTACCTCAAGGTGTACGTGCCGGAGGTGCAAATCGGGAAATTGCGCCTGGGGCTGCCAGCGCAGATTTACACCGATGCGTTTCCCGAACGGCCGTTCGAGGCCACCGTTCGCTACATTTCCTCCCGTGCCGAGTTCACGCCCAAGGAGGTGCAGACCCCTGACGAGCGCGTCAAACTGGTCTACGCCGTCAAGCTCTACCTCAAGTCCAATCCCGACCACCGCCTGACCCCGGGGCTGCCGGCCGATGCGGTGATTCGCTGGAAGGAGGACGTGGCATGGACGAAACCGCGCTGGTAGACGTCCCCGGTCAAGCCCCGACGGTCCGGGTAAGGGGCTTTGCCAAGCGTTACGGCAAGCGCGTGGCGGTGGATGGCGTGGACCTCGATATCCGTCCGGGCGAAATCCATGGGCTCATCGGTCCGGACGGGGCCGGCAAATCGAGCCTGATGAAGGCGATTGCCGGGGTACTCTCCTTCGATGCTGGAAGCGTCGAAGTCTTTGGCGTGACGCTCGACTCGGAAGCCGCCAGCGAGCGCATCAAGGATCGCATCGGCCTGATGCCTCAGGGGCTGGGGCTTAACCTTTACCCGGAGCTTTCCGTCGAGGAAAACATCGATTTCTTCGCCCGACTGCGCCTGGTAGCGGAGCACGAGCTGGCCGAGCGCAAGGCGAAGCTGCTCGCTATGACGCGGCTCGAAAGGTTTCGGGACAGGCCGATGAAACAACTCTCCGGTGGCATGAAACAGAAGCTGGGCCTGGTCTGTACCCTCGTACACGAGCCACGGTTTCTGATCCTCGACGAGCCCACTACAGGTGTCGATCCCGTTTCGCGTCGAGACTTCTGGGCCATTCTCTCCGAACTGGTAGCGGAACGCGGCATCACTGCCCTCGTCTCCACGGCCTATATGGATGAGGCCAGCCGCTTCCACCACATGGCGCTGATGTATGGAGGGAGGTTTTTGGCACAGGGTACACCGACGGAAATACAGGCGCTTGCCGCCGGCAGCACGGTGTATGTAAACGCAACTCCGCAGGATCAAGCCTTTATCAAACTGCGAGAGAGGTTTCCTCAGGTCGAGACATTGGGTCCCCGCCTGTGCGTGTTTGCCGACGGCTTACTGCCGGAAGACGCCGCGCGCGCGGTGGGACAGGCCCTTGAAGGATTCGACGTGAGCGAAATTCAAGCCGTCGAATCCGATCCGGAAGATGCCTTCATCGCCATTCTGCGGCAGCGCGGCTTGTATCACGACGCGACCCTTACGGTACTTGCCGTTGCGCCCGCCGCGATTCTAAATCGGGGCGGCAATGCCGTCGAGGCTGAAGCGCTCACCCTCGATTTCGGTGCCTTCCGTGCGGTCGACGCGGTGTCCTTCCGGGTGGCCGAAGGGGAGATCTTCGGGCTGTTGGGCGCCAACGGGGCCGGCAAGACCACGGTCATCAAGATGCTCACCGGCCTCCTTAAGCCGAGCGGGGGCGTCGGCCTGGTAGCCGGCGTCGACATGCGGGCTGCCGGCCATGCCTTCAAGGAACGCATTGGCTACATGTCCCAAGCATTTTCTCTGTATACCGATCTCACGGTAACGGAAAACATCGACCTTTTTGCCGGCATCTACGGGCTGCGCCGGGAAGAGGTGCGTCTCCGGCGCCGATGGGTCATTGCCATGGCCGGACTGGAGGATCACGAAGGAGACCGGGCGGCGAGCCTCCCCATGGGACTGAGGCAGCGGCTCGCTCTGGGGTGTGCGCTGGTGCATCGACCCCGCGTGCTGTTTCTGGACGAGCCGACCTCCGGGGTCGATCCCGTTGGACGGCGCCGGTTCTGGGACGTCCTGTTCCGGCTGTCGCGCGAAGAAGGGGTGGCGATACTGGTTACGACGCATTACATGTCGGAAGTGGAGCATTGCGATCATCTCGCCTTGATGTACGCCGGCCGCATCGTCGCAGACGCCACGCCGACGGAAATGAAGCGCCAATTGAAAGCCGACGCTGGCTCCCTGCTCGAACTCGAGGTGTCCGATCCCGTCCGGGCGGTCGCCCGCCTCAAGGTTCTGGGTTTCCCTGATGCGGCGCTTTTCGGCAGACGTGTCCACCTCCTCTCCCGAACACCGGAGCAAGACAAGGTGCATCTTCGAAAAAGCCTGGGCGAAATCGGGATCGACGTTGACCGAATTGCGCCATATCCAATTTCCATGGAAGACGTGTTCGTCTACCGCGTCAGCGCACTCGAAGCCAACAAGCGGGAGGTGGCCGCCGGATGAACGCAAAGCGCATCCTGGCCATCGCCCACAAGGAGTGGCGCGAGATACTGCGCGACCGGCTGTTCTTCGCTCTGGCGTTTCTTGTGCCCGCCTCGCTCATGCTGTTATTCGGCTACGGCTTGTCCCTGGATGTGGAGAACATCCCGTTCGCGGTCGTGGATTACGACAGGACGTCCCTGAGCCGTGACTACGCCTATCGTTTCATCGATTCGCGCTATTTCGACTTCAAGGGCTATGTGGCCAACGAGCGCGATCTCGATCCGCTGCTCAAGGACAACAGGATCCGCGCGGCCATCATCATCCCGCCAGGTTTCCAGAAAAACCTGTGGGCGGGCCGCGCCGCTCACGTGCAAACCTTCATCGACGGCACGATCCCTTCCCGCGCCCAGACTACCAAAGGCTATATCGCCGCCATCAACGGCAATTTCAGCATGGAGTCGTTGGCACAGCATTTTTCCCGGCTGCGCGGACTGCCTCTGGATCAGGCGCGTGAGCGGGTCCAGCCGGTGCGCCTGGAGGTACGTTATCTCTACAACCAGAGCGTGAAGAGCATCTGGTCGCTCGCCCCCAAGTTGATCATGCTGGTGATGATATTCGTACCACCATTGCTGACGGCGGTGGGTATCGTGCGCGAGAAAGAAACCGGATCGATCTACAACATCCACGCATCGACCGTCAGCCGCGGAGAGTTCCTGCTGGGGAAGCTGGCCCCCTATGTTGCGATCTCCATCGTCAATGTGCTTGTTCTGTGGCTTGTGGCAACACAGGTTTTCGGGGCTCCGTTCAAGGGCAACCCTCTTTTCTTCTTTTTCGCCTCCGTGCTGTTCGTGATCTGCACCACCGGCATCGGCCTGCTGGTTTCCCTGCTGGTTCGGACCCAACTTGCGGCAACGGTGGTGACCGTAGTCCTGACGATGGTGCCGGCCCTGGACTATTCCGGTTTTCTGATGCCGGTTGAGTCGCTTGCGGGAGAAGGCGGGATAGTGGCGCGTTTGCTGCCTGCCATGTATTACACCAACATCGTCGTGGGCAGCTTCCTCAAAGGGGTCGGTTTGGAAGTGCTATGGGTGGATTTGCTGGTGCTGGCCCTCTACACCGTGACCCTGTTTACCGCAGGTTATTTTTTATTCCACAAGAGGCCCAGGACATGAGCGCACGCGTGAACTGGGCGCAGGCCACTGTGTGGTGGCGCAGGCTGGGGGTCATGACCGCCAAGGAAGTCCGCCAGTTGCTGCGCGACCCAATCCTGCTGTCATTCATGATCTTCATTTTTACGGTAAACATCTACCTCCAGGGCTCCAGCGTCAGCATGCAACTGAACCGCGCCCCAATGGTGGTGCAGGATGACGATCACAGTGCAACGTCGCGGGAGCTGATTCACCGCTTCCGCCCTCCCTATTTTCGCTTGGATGGTGAAGTCGGCAGTTCACGGGAAGCAATCGGGCTGCTGGACAAGGGAAAGGCGATGGTGACGCTGGACATTCCGCCGCGCTTCCAGGAATCGCTGCTCAAGGGCGAGTCCGCGTCCGTGCAGATGCAGGTCGACGCCACGCACTCGGTGCCGGGTTTCCTGGCCTCCAGCTATGCGGCGCGGATCGTCGGCCAGTTCGGGTTGGAGGCGGCCCTGGCGCGCGAGGGTTTGTCCGGCGGCAGTCTGGAAGATCTGCCCGTGGTCATCGACGACCAGCGCGTCTGGTTCAACCCCAATCAGAAGGACACCTGGTTCATGCCCATCTCGGAATTGCTGGAGGGCATTACCCTGTTTTCCATCCTGCTGCCGGCCGCAGCCATGGTGAGGGAGAAAGAACGGGGGACGTTGGAGCAACTGCTGGTCTCGCCGCTCTCTCCATTCCAGATCATGTTCCCCAAAGTGATCGCGATGACGCTCGTTATTCTGGTCGGCATGAGCTTCAGCCTGTTCGCGGTACTGGGGCCGCTGTTCCAGGTGCCGATGCGAGGCAGCTTGCCGCTTTTCTACTTCGTCACCACCCTGTACGTGTTCGCTAACGCGGGGTTGGGCCTGTTTGCGGCCACCATCGCGCGCAACCTCGCCCAAGTGGGCCTGTTGAGCCTGCTCATCGTGGCGCCGATCATCCTGCTTTCCGGGGCGTGGACTCCGCCCGAGGCAATGCCAGCCTGGCTGCGTCTGGCCACGATGGCCTCGCCGCTGCGCCACTACATCGACGTCAGCTACGGCATCTTGCTGAAGGGCGCCGGCCTCGACCTGCTGTGGGACTCAGTGCTGGCCATGGTCGTTTTGGGGGCATTGATCTTTAATCTAGGAGTCCGCCGTTTCCGCAGGCAGTTTGCATGAAAGACGCGCTTCGCGATGATCACCATTTGTGGACTCCAGAAGGCGATACCTGCCGTAAATCTCTTGGACATTGAACCAATCGTCCGGCTGCTCCTAGCATCGATGCTGAGTTTTATTAATTGGCACTGGAAGCCAACAAGGGCAAGCCGCAAATGGTGGTGAAGGTGAACCACGAAGCGGCGGCGCGCTTGGGACTCAACGCCGACGACATCCTGGAGATAGTGCAGGCCGGCATCGGCGGCAAGGCCGTTTCCACTCTGATCGACGGCGTGAAGCGCTTCGACATCCAGGTGTGGCTCACGCCTGAATTCCGCGACAGCGTTGAAGCCATCAACAACATTCCGATCCATACCCGCAGTGGCGCGCTGGTGCCGTTGTCCAGTGTGGCCACGATAAAACTGGACGATGGTTATTCCTTCGTGCGGCGCGAGCAACTGCAACGCTATGCGGTGACATCCATAGATATCGGCGGAGTTAAAAACCAACTGCAATCAATACTGCACAAAGCAACCTGAAAGATACCAACTGCATCATTGACAGGATAAGTCCGCAGTAATTATAGTGTCGGCCATGCGACGGTTTCTCGTGACCCTTATGCTGT
>JAPTVL010000132.1 GCA_028065725.1 Betaproteobacteria bacterium | reverse complement strand
CTATCGCCGCAACCAGGCGCTGGAGCGACCGATCGGGACGGTGCTGCCGGAACCGCTGTCCTGCCAACTGGATGAAGGGTTGCAGCATACCAGTGTGTGGGAAACCCAGGGGCTGCGCCAGGACGGCACGGTTTTCATGGTGGAGGGATCCAGCAGCGTGTTCGAAGGGTCCACGGGACGTTTCATCACCTACGTGCTGCGCGACCTGACCGAGCGCAAGCAGTTCGAGAGTCAGTTGGTGCACTTGGCCAATCACGATCCGCTGACCAATCTGCCCAACCGAACCTTCTTCCGGGAGCGCCTTGGCATCAGCCTGGACGAGGCGGCGCTGAACGGGGCGCAGTTGGCGGTACTGTTTCTCGACCTGGACCGGTTCAAGCTGATCAATGACACCTTTGGCCATGCGCTGGGCGACAAACTGCTGCTGATGGTTGCCGAGCGGCTCGCCGGCTGCTTCCGCAAGGGCGACGTACTGGCCAGACTGGGGGGCGACGAATTCGTGGTGCTGCTGCAAGGGCTTTCCGAAAAACAGGATGCCGCGCTCATCGCCCGGAAAATCATGGATGCCTTCGCTCACGCCTTTCAACTGGAAGCGCATGAAATCTTCGTCGCCGCCAGCATCGGCATCGCCTTCTACCCTTCGGACGCCATCGATGCGGACAACCTCATCCGGTGCGCCGACAACGCCATGTACCAGGCCAAGGAGCAAGGCCAAGGGTATCAGTTCTACCAGCCCGATCTGGAAAACCTGCCGTCGGAGCGGCTCACCCTGGAGAACAGCTTGCGCCGCGCCCTGGAACGCGACGAGTTGCGGCTTTACTACCAGCCCAAGGTGGATCTCGCGAGCGGTGCCGTGATCGGACTGGAGGCATTGCTGCGCTGGGCGCATCCGGTCAGGGGCATGATCCCGCCCGACCAGTTTATTCCCCTGGCGGAGGAAACCGGCCTGATTATCCCGATCGGCGAATGGGTGCTGCGGACAGTGTGCCTGCAGATCAGGGCCTGGCAAGGGGAAGGCGTGCCCCCGCTGCCAGTGGCGGTGAACCTGTCGGCGCGTCAGTTCAGGCACCGTTCGGCTAGCGGTGAAGCAACCGGTATTCACGACCTGGTTGAAACCATCGAGCGGGTGCTGGAGGAAACGGGGGTGGATCCATCCTGCCTGGAACTGGAGATTACCGAAAGCATCCTGATGCAGAACCTCTCGACGGCAGCCATGACCCTGCAGGCGTTGAGCGCAAAGGGCATACGCATCTTCATCGACGATTTTGGAACCGGCTATTCCTCGTTGAGTTATCTCAAGCGCTTGCCCATCGACACCATCAAAATCGACAAATCCTTCGTGGGAGATATTACGACCGACCCGGACGACGCGGCGATCGTGACCGCCATCATTGCCATGGCTCACAGCCTGCGCCTCAAGGTCGTGGCTGAAGGGGTGGAAACGCAGGAACAGTTCGACTTCCTGCTTGAACGGGGCTGCGATGCCATGCAAGGCTATTTTTTCAGCAAGCCGCTGCCGGCGAAGGAAATTTTCCCGCTGTTGCGAAAGGCCGGGGATTTGAGTCCGGCTTGAGCAGCGAACGCCAAGCCGCTTGACTTGCTCGCGCGTAAGCTCATGTGATTTTCAGTATCACCCGCGCGCGTTCCAGCCCCGAAGAACCCGCCACCATTGGCATGCGCAGCTGTAGCGACGCAGGGCATTGTATGTTTCATGCTCGGGTCGCCCCTTGGGATGACCAAGGCTGAAAAGCCATCTGCCAGACACAACGTGATGCCATGAAAAAGCCCCGCATTGCGGGGCTCAGTCAGCAGAGCAAAGATTGTTTGCTTACCAGCCAGACAATACCGTCGTGCGGGTCGCATTACCCGGGGTGCAGGCAATACGCGCAGTGACGGCCTGGGCGTCTTTGGACGATCAAAAGTGCGTCCGCTGGGCTTGGGCGCCGCCACAGGCGGGGATCCGCCGTTGTAGGCCTCGGGGGATTGTCGAGGGTAGCCACCGGGCCAGCGAGCGCCGTAGGGTTGCTTGCCTGGGCATGCGCGGACTGCGCGGCCTGGCTGTATCCCGCGTAGCCTGACAAGGCTGCCACCAAGGCCAGGCACAGGGTAAATCCGGGCGCGCTGCCGGTACGGTAAGAGCTGCGGCTGTCGGTTGAGCGGACGGGAAACGGGCAATGATGGGACATAGGACCTCCTGATTCAAACAGTTGCCTGAGTCCGGGCACCGGGTTGCCCTTGTACAGCTTATCAACAGTAACGACGAATTTTAGATGGACTTTAGCCCCGCCCCGCTTTTCACATAAAAACAATCTTTTTGTTTTTCAATGACTTGAATCAACACAACAAAAAGCCCCCTGTACGGGGGCTCATTGTTTCGACCGCTGCGGCAGTTCGGTTACTGCGACAGCATTCTGTCCTTGGCCACGAAATATTTGCGGGCAAACGAGACGAGCTGGCCGTCGCTCGGATGGTCCACGGTTTCCACGCCGATCACTTTTTTGGAAACCTCATTGTCGTGGGAATGAATGTGCTTGATCAGCTCGAGCTTGGCCTGGCCGGGCCCGACGATCAGGATTTCCGACGCACCGGCGAGGGCTTCCACCACCTCGTGGTAGTAATGCTGGTCTTCGGGCTGGCGGCTGCCGCTGACGGAACCCCGCTTGCGCTGAAGATGACGCGGCGGGTTGGCCGGCTGGACGATGGATTTTTCAACATCAGCCGGGCTGATGTGCATGACGTGGGCTTCGTTGTGATCGAGCCAGACGACAGCATGGTAATGCGACATGTTTTCCCTTTCGTGGGTGATGAGTAAATGAATTCACCCCGTAGATTGAGGCGAATAGGACTGGATTCAAGAGACAGGGCCCGGCGGCCCACCCCCGAAAAACGCGCTGTTTATTTCACCGCTTCCTTGAGCTGCTCCAGAATCGCGGGGTTTTCCAGGGTGGAGACGTCCTGGGTGATTTCTTCGCCCTTGGCGATCGCGCGCAGCAGGCGGCGCATGATCTTGCCGGAGCGGGTCTTCGGCAGGTTGTCGCCGAAGCGGATCTCGTCGGGCTTGGCGATCGGGCCGATTTCCTTGCCCACCCACTCGCGCAGTTCGATGGCGATTTTGCGGGCTTCCTCGCCGACCGCGCGCGCGCCTTTCAGCACCACGTAGGCCACCACCGCCTCGCCCTTGATGTCGTGCGGGCGCCCCACCACGGCGGCTTCGGCCACGCGCGGGTTGGACACCAGCGCGGACTCGATCTCCATCGTGCCCAGACGATGGCCGGAGACGTTCAGGACGTCGTCGATGCGGCCCATGATCCAGAAATAGCCGTCGGCATCCCGGTGCGCCGAATCGCCGGCGAGATAGGTCTTGCCGCCCAGTTCCTCGGGGAAATAGGTTTTCCTGAAACGGTCGGGATCGCCCCACAGCGTGCGCAGCTGCGAGGGGAACGGACGCTGGATCACCAGATAGCCGCCCTGCCCTTTTTCGACCGGGTGGCCGTGCTCGTCGGTGATCGCGGCCATGATGCCGGGCAGCGGCAGGGTACAGGAACCGGGCTTGGTCGGCACCGCGCCGGGCAGCGGCGCAATCATGTTGGCGCCGGTTTCGGTCTGCCACCAGGTGTCGACGATGGGGCAGCGCCCCGCCCCGATGACCTGGTGATACCACATCCAGGCTTCCGGGTTGATCGGCTCGCCGACCGTGCCCAGCAGGCGCAGCGAGGAGAGGTCGTGCTGCGCCGGCAGATCGGCGCCGAGCTTGATCAGGCTGCGGATCGCGGTCGGCGCGGTATAGAAGGTGGTGACCTTGTGCTTGGCGATGGTTTCCCAGAAGCGCCCGGCGTGCGGCCAGGTGGGGATGCCTTCGAAAATCACCTCGGTCATCCCCAGCGCCAGCGGGCCGTAGGCGACGTAGGTGTGGCCGGTGATCCAGCCGACGTCGGCGGTGCACCAGTAGACGTCGGAATCGGGCTTGGCGTCGAACACCCACTCCATCGAGAGGATGGCGCCGAGCAGATAGCCGCCGGTGGAATGCTGCACGCCCTTGGGCTTGCCGGTCGAGCCCGAGGTGTAGAGGATGAACAGCGGATGCTCGGCGGAGACCCACACCGGCTCGCAGGTGTCGGCCTGGGTCTGGGTCAGCTCGTGCCACCAGAGGTCGCGCGACGACCAGTTCACCTCGCCGCCGGAGCGGCGGTACACCACCACACGCTCGACGCAGGAGGTGTCGCCCATCGCCAGCGCCTCGTCGACCGCGCGCTTGAGCGGAACCGCCTTGCCGCCGCGCAGCGATTCGTCGGCGGTGACGATCAGCTTGGCGCGGGCATCCTCGATGCGCTCGAACAGGCTCTTGGCGGAAAAGCCGCCGAACACCACCGAGTGGATGGCACCGATGCGCGCGCAGGCCTGCATCGCCACCACCGCCTCGATGCTCATCGGCATGTAGACGATGACGCGGTCGCCCGGCTCCACACCGAGCGACTTCAGGCCGTTGGCGAACCGGCAGACGCGCGTATGCAGTTCCTTGTAGGTGACTTTCGTCACCGCGCCGTCGTCGGCTTCGAAAATCAGCGCGGTCTTGTCACCCTTGGTCGCCAGGTGGCGGTCGAGGCAGTTGTGCGACACGTTGAGCTCGCCGCCGTCGAACCACTTGTAGAACGGCGCTTTCGATTCGTCGAGGGTGCGGGTGAACGGCTTTTGCCAGTCCATCGTCCGCCGCGCCTGGTCAGCCCAGAAGCCCTCGTAATCGGTTTCGGCCTGGCGGCAGAGGGCCTGATAGCCCTCCATGCCGGACACATTGGCCTGTTTGACGAAGGCATCCGCAGGCGGGAATACACGAGTTTCGGTCAGAATCGACTCAATGGCTGCCATACCGGCTCTCCGCTGATAGAGTGTTTGACAAGCGCCCAATTCTAATTCAAACCACCCTATTCCAAGCCATGAGCATTCCAGCATTCGATCGCGTTGCCCGCTGTTCCCGCTACGGCAGCCGCCTGCTGGCCGCGCAGCCGCAACTGGCCGAAATCCTGGCCAGGCAACTCGGCCAGCCCTTCGGACGCGCGGCGATGCAGGATTTTCTGGCCGAGCCGCCATGCAGCGGCGAGGCGGCGCTGCACCAGCGTTTGCGGCAACTGCGCCAGCGCGTGTGGCTGGTCACCACCGCACGCGACCTCGCCGGCGACGCCGACCTGTCCGAGGTGATCGCCACCTGGAGCAGCCTGGCCGAGGTGTGCATCAGCGCTGCGCTCGACTTCCACCACGCCGCGCTCGCCGCCCGCCACGGCGAACCGCGCGACGAAAACGGCCAGCCGCAGCAGATGGTGGTCGTGGCCATGGGCAAGCTCGGCGGCGGCGAACTCAACGTCTCTTCCGACATCGACCTCATCTATCTCTACCCGGATGAAGGCGACACTTCGACGGACGATCCCGCAACCCCCATCCGCACCCTCAGCAACCATGAATTCTTCATCCGGCTGGGCCGCAAGCTGACCGCCGCGCTGGGGGAAGCCACTGCCGACGGCTACGTCTTCCGCGTCGACCTGCGGCTGCGGCCCTGGGGCGACTCCGGCCCGTTCGCGATGGGCTTCGCCATGCTGGAGGACTACCTGGTGGCACAGGGGCGGCCGTGGGAGCGCTACGCCTGGATCAAGGCGCGCCCGCTCACCGGCAGCTTCCACGACGAACTGATGGCAATCGTGCGGCCCTTCGTGTTCCGCAAATACCTCGACTTCGGCGCCTTCGCCGCGATCCGCGACCTGCACGTCCAAATCCGCCGCGAGGTGGCGCGCCGCGAGATGGCGCACAACGTCAAGCTGGGGCCGGGCGGCATCCGCGAAATCGAATTCACCGCGCAGGTATTCCAGCTCATCCGCGGGGGCCAGGTCACCTCGCTGCAGCAGCGTCCGACGCTGACGGTGCTGGGCGAACTGGTGAAGAGCGGCCTGATGACCTCGGACGCGCAGCAGGAACTGGCCGCTGCTTACGACTTTTTGCGGCGCCTGGAACACCGCATCCAGTATCTCGACGATGCGCAGACCCAGCGCTTGCCCGACGATGCCGAATCGCGCGCGATGCTCGCCGAGGCCATGCATTTTCCCGGCCATGACGCGCTGCTTGCTGCACTCGATCGACACCGACACAAGGTCACGCGCCATTTCGAGCAGATGTTCGCCGCGCCGCAAACCGACCAGAACAGCCACCCGCTCACCGCCGTGTGCTGCGGCACAGCGGACGATGCCACCAGCCACGCGCTGCTGGAAAACGCCGGCTACGACGATCCGGTCAGGGTGCTGGCCACGCTCGACGCACTGCGTCAGCACGCCGCGCGGCTGGCCGAGTCGACGCAATTGCGGCTC
>JAPTVL010000013.1 GCA_028065725.1 Betaproteobacteria bacterium | reverse complement strand
CTGGACAGCAGTGGTATCCGTATTTAACTTGATCCTGCAACTCGTTCGCTTCACACGCACGTAATGCTGTACGCCTATCGTTCCCGGTTCCGCATTCCACTGCCCTCCCTATGAGCCACGACGAATTGCGCCTTCACCTGGAACACATTCTGAAAAATGCGCGGTTGGTGACGCTGCTGCAACCCGTGCTCGATCTGGTGGAAGGGCGAGTGATGGGCTACGAGGCCCTGTCGCGCGGGCCGTCGAACAGCCCGCTGCACGCGCCGCAGGCGCTGTTCCGCGTGGCAGAGCACCACGGCATGCTGGCCTCGCTGGACTGGGCCTGCGTCCACATGGCACTCAAGACCTTTGCGCAGCTGAATTTGTCGGGACGGCTGTTCGTGAATCTGTCTCCTACCAGCCTGCTGGACGCCAGTTTTGCGCCGGACGCGATGCTGGCAGCGCTGGATCAAGTCGGCCTGACAAGCACCCAGATAGTCATCGAAATCACCGAAAACACCGCCGCGCTCGATTACAGTGACCTGCGGCAAGCGGTATCGGGAATGCGTGCAGCGGGGATTGAAGTGGCCATCGATGACCTCGGCGAGGGTTTTTCCAGTCTGCGCCTGTGGTCGGAGCTGCGTCCTGCCTTCGTCAAGATCGACAAGCATTTCACCACTGACATCCACCTGGACCCCCACAAGATCCAGTTCGTGCGCTCGATCCAGCAACTGGCCGAAGGCGCTCACTCATGCGTGATTGCCGAGGGGGTGGAGAACCCGTCCGAACTGGCGGCGCTGAAAGACCTGGGCATCCGTTTTGCCCAGGGCTATCTGATTGGCCGCCCTTCACCGGTGCCGGTCCGGCTGCCGCCGCGCGAGGTACAGGCCTGCCTGCAGTCCGGCAGGGTCAGCGTCTTTCCCGTGCTGCATGCGCGCGAAGGCCTTCACCTGTCGGCCGGCAGGCTGGCCATGTCCGCGCCCTTCGTCTCGCCTATGACCGCCAGTCAGGATGCGCTCGAACTGATGATGCAGCATCCCGACCTGCATGCGGTGGCCGTGGTGGACAAAGGCATCCCGGTCGGCATTCTTCACCGTGCTGTCCTGCTCGATCGCTTCATCAATCTGTACGCCCGCGAACTCCATGGGCGTAAGCCCTGCCGCGACCTGATGGACGCTGACTCGCTGACCGTCGACAAGGCCACGTGCATGAACGAACTGTCCGAGCTGGTGGTGAAAAAAGGCAAGACCGCCTTCACCCAGGGCTTCATCATCACCACCGAAGGGCGCTACCTGGGGCTGGGATCGGGCTTCGACCTGATGCGCGAAGTGACCGAAATGCAGCTCGTCGCCGCGCGCTACGCCAACCCGCTGAGTGGCCTGCCAGGCAATGTGCCGATCCAGGAACACATGGAGCGTTTGCTCGCCAATGAGCGGACCTTCGTCACCGCGTATTTCGACCTCGACCAGTTCAAGCCTTACAACGACGTCTACGGCTTCCGCCGCGGCGACGACATCATCCAGCTGCTGGCGCGCATCCTGCGCGAAAGCTGCAACCCCGAACTCGACTTCATCGGCCACATCGGCGGTGACGATTTCGTCGTGCTGTTCCAGAGTCTGGACTGGGAAGTGCGCTGCTACGGCATGCTGGCCCGCTTCGATCGCGAATGCCTGGCCCTGTTCAACCCGGAGCACGTGGAAGCAGGCGGCTACCACAGCGAAGACCGGCGTGGTGCGATGGCATTTCACACATTGGTGACACTCTCCATCGGCGCAGTGCTGGTCGACCCCACCAATTTCCATCAATATCAGGAAGTGGCGCGCGCCGCCTCCGAAGCCAAGCACATGGCCAAACGCATCGACGGCAGCAGCCTGTTCATCGACCAGCGCCGCATGCCCTTCGGGCGCAAGCTGGCCGCTGAAGAAGAAGAGCAACTCGCAGCCTCCTGAGGCTGCGCGCAATGCGCGCGAGTTTCAAGATTCAAGCGCAGGGTGGGCAAGCCCTCCTACGAAACTCGCCCTGATATCCTGTATCTGATTCCGATCATCCCGAGCCCTGCCAGCAGCATCAACCAGGCATGGGGCTCGGGAACCGGCGCCATGGCCGTTTCGACCCAGGGGATATAGGGCGCCACCACGGTGCCGCCACCGATGGCGCCGAACAGCACATTGCTGCCGGGCAAGGTCGTCGTGCTGCCGTTAAAGGCGGCAATGCCGGCGATTTTCCACACACCGTTGTCGTTGACGAAAACCGGGCTGCCGGAATCGCCGCCGGCGAACTGGGCTTCGCGCGTCCGGCCCAATGTGAGATTGGCCGCGGCGCCCGGGCCGTACACATTACTCGTGGCATCCGCCCCGTCGAAATCGAACAGGAAGACTTCCTGGGTCGATCCGCCGTCGTCGTCCGCCAGCAGTCCATCGATCTTGTTCTGCCCCACCCGCTTGACGGCGGCATTGGCGCCGCTGGTGACACCGTTCACGCCATCGCCCCCGCCGCCATAGCCCACCAGCGTCACGACCCTGCTCGCCAGCGGGCCGCCATACAAACCGTAAACCGGCACGCTCGCATCGACTGGCGAAGCGAGGCGGATCAGGGCCAGGTCGTCGTGCCAAATGCCGTCAGCCCCCGGCATGGTTCCCGTAAATCCTTGAAACACGGTGATGGATTCTGCAGCGTAAGCCTGCCTTCCCGCTTCTGTGTTCAGCACGAACGACACCTTGTCGGCCGACGCGCCGCCAACCACGTGCGCTGCGGTCAACACATACCGGCTGCCGATCAGCGCCCCGGAAAACGTACCGCCATTGACGCTGACCGCACCCACCCCAGCCCAGGGCGAAGCGGCAAGATTGGCATCGGTCAAGCCGCCGACGATGGCATGCGCGGGCAGCGTGACGAACAGAGCGAGACTGGCTGCTAAAAAGGGGTTCATGGCAGACTTTCCAGAGTGCATGAATCCGGTTGGATGCTTCGCAAGCGTTGCCTTGGGAGATGTCGCCACCCTGCACGGCGGGGCGGCGATACCCTGGAATAAAAAGGCGGGCCGGTGGGCAGGCTCGCAAATGGGTTCGGACGATAAACCATGTCAAAACCCTCGGAGAAAAACGATGTACGCGCACCCGTGAGCCGCATGACACCAAACGAATACTAACCAGTCAACATGACGTTGCCTTGCAGGCGTCCTTCCCCTGCATGAGCAGATTGGCTCATGCAGGGGAAGGACGCCAAAAAAAAGCGGCTCCTGAAGGAGCCGCAGCGGAGTTTGCAGGAGAGACGTCCTGCTGCAGTTGCCCTGGTGGGTGCACTTATGCCCCGCGGCGACGCAAAACCGTGAAGCCGATCAGGCCCAGGCCTGCCAGCATCATGGCGTAGGATTTAGCTTCGGGAATCGGAACAGCCTGCAGGACGCCGCCATAGCTGCCGCCCAGGGTGCCGGTGACGTTGCCGGAAACGACGAACTTGTAGTCCAGCGCGGCAGGCAGGTTGGCGAACACCGACAGGGTGTAATCGGTCAGCGAAGCCTGGAAATCGCTGACGATGATGTTGTTCAGACTGTCCTTGAACGCCACCGTGAAATTCTCGATGGCGAATTCCTGGCCGTCGAACTGCGGAATGTCGAGGTTGATGGTGACGGCAGTGCCGGCCGTGGCCGACTCCGGCATGATGTCGAAAATGTATTCATCGCTGAAAGCGGCGACGGCGGAGAACGAATTGCCAATGCTGACCGTCAGGCCGGACAGGTTGCCGAGATCGCTGGGGCCGACGGCAGCAGCAGACCCCATCGCTCCGGCCAGCGCGAGCGCCAGCAGGGTTTGAACAAGTTTCATGTAAACCTCCAAAATAAAAATAAAGCAGACTGATGAACAAGGCGCGTGATCGACTGGCAACCGGCTGTCTGTGCGTACGACGCTTCTCCCAAAGCCGCGCAGATCCTGGTGTTCCGACCCCGCCTCGCGACGGGTGTGGCTTTTGCAGTACGCTCGCAGTGTTGCGCATCGATGTTGCAACAGCTGCTGCTCATGACGTGCCGGGCATGGCACGTTCGGGCCACAGACCTGATCGCCGGAACAATCGGACCATATAAATCAGCGCCGCTGTCATACGCCGCTCACCTTGCTGCGCGAGGATGGGAACTTTCTGGACAGAAGGGGGATGCCATGAACACGCACGACACAGCACTGGAAGAGCAGGCCGATTTGCTGGCCGAAGAAGCCCTGAACGAACTCGGCGTCACACCGCTCGACGAGCCGGATGAATACGCAGTGCAATGCGATTACGCGGGCTGCTACCCGTGGCTGAAGGACGTCATCTGCGCCCATCCCCACGACCATCCGGTCCAGAACGACGACACGGCAGTCCAGGACACGGACTTTTACTGCTGACCGCTTCGCCCCTGCCGGCGCTCCATTCCCACGCTCGATTGGCGGTCACTGCGGCCGTCGGATTTCTTTACAGCACCGCCGACACCCGGCCTGATTCGGTCTTTGCCTGAAACAGCCGTTTCAAATCAATCCGATTGATATCAATCGCCTTTTCCCGTCACCCGGACGTCAGGAACGGTCCTTGCGTGCCAAGCTGCTGTTGCGGGCTGCCCGCGCGCAACACAAAAAAAGACCCGCCGTGAGGCGGGCCAAAGATGCGCGTGAACGCATTCGGTGAAACTTTCCCCCGGCATCGCCCCTTCGGGCCATGCCGTTCAGGGGTGGCTCACGCCTCGGAGCTGGCGGCTTGGCGCGCCATTATTGGTATCGTTGATGAACGCATCATTTACTTCGATGTGGCACGCCGGCGCGCGGTGGCAGCGCCGACCAGGCCCAGACCGGCCAGCATCATGGCGTAGGTTTCCGCCTCGGGAACGGCCTGGACGTACAAGCCGGACGAACTCAGCAGGCTCGCTCCTTCGGGCAGTACCAGGCTGTTGTCCAGGGATGCCAGGGTGAAATCCGCCATGCCGCCGTTCGCGGCACTGACATTGAGCGTGGCTGTCAGCTGG
This sequence comes from Betaproteobacteria bacterium, assembly GCA_028065725.1. The sequence goes on along the minus strand of JAPTVL010000013.1, from coordinate 1,407 downwards.
AAAGCCTGATCGTAGGCAAAGGTGAACTCGCCTTCAATCTCCTGCGACAGCGTGGATTTGCCCTTGCCAGACAGGCTGGAGGCCTGGCTGAACAGGGTCTGGCTCTGGTCGGCTTCGCCGCACGAGTTGTACCAGTAGTAGCAATACACGCCGGTCGAGTAGCCGATATTCAGGCTGTAGCCCGCCGATCCGTTTTTGCTCGAAGCCATCACGCCGTCCAGCACAGAAGCGAAGCTTGCCGTGCCGAGGCCGGTGCCGCCGGAAATCACGAACCAGTCGCTCCAGGTCGACGCGGCATTGGCGGAACTGCTGCCATAGTTGTAGCCGTAGCCATTGCTACCCGGGACCCATTTTGTTTCCGCGCGCGCCTTGAGCTGGGCGACTTCCGCCGAAGCCTCGGCGTGGTAGCCGTAGCCTTTGCGATTCAACTCCAGTTCCACCACCGAGCCATCAGCACTTGAATCGTATTCGTTGAAAGAGCCGCTGCTCGTCCCGACTGAGTAGTTCATGCTTCCGCTCACGTTCGATGATGCGGAGGCGGTATTCAGGGGGACAACGGGTGCGGGAGTGAATTCTTGGATGACGATAGGGTTCGAAACATTTACTGACCCCACCCCAACCTGCGTAAATCTAGTTTCATAAGTTGTGTATTCAACGCTCGCCTGGACACCGGCACTGGCCATGATCAGACCCGCCATGAGCAGGGATTGACGGACACCAGGCTGTTTTGCTGCTTTCACGCGCTTCATGATTTTCCTTTATTCAAGTGGGTTATCGGGTACAAGGATGTCAAGCCGGCTCTGCGGCCGGTCCCTTCACTGCTCTCCGCAAATTGGTTGTTTTTCAGGCGATGCGACGGCGCGCGGCGGCAACACCGACCAGGCCCAGACCCGCCAGCATCATGGCGTAGGTTTCCGCCTCGGGAACCGGCGCCGCTGCCACCATGACGGGGGTCAGGCCGACGAACTTCTTCTCCACGAAGGCAAGCGATGGGCTTGTGCCGGTCGAGACCAGCAACAGGTTCTCCAGCGTCACGTTGATCGCCCGGGTGCTTTCCCACGCGGACAGCTTGACCGAAGCCTCCGCAGCCCAGTTGTGGGCAGGCACCCCCATCAGGTTGAGCGGGGAAAGCGACGCAATGGAAACCGTGGTATCGGTCAGCGGCGCCGCGATGTCGAACACACGCATCTGGCCGGCGACATCGGCCGTGCTGCCCGATCCCAGCAGCAGGTAATCGCCGCGTTCAGCCATATCCACGCTGTCGAACGACCAGCCGTCATGCGCGGCAACCTTGATATTGACGGTGTCGTTGGTCAGCGCGAAGCCTGCGCCATTGAGCGACGTGGCCTCGAAATCGACCGGGGTGAAGTACAGCGTGTCGCCCGACACGGCGGCCGGTCCGAACAG
>JAPTVL010000238.1 GCA_028065725.1 Betaproteobacteria bacterium | reverse complement strand
GCTGCTTGCTGCTCGAGATCATCAGCCATGTTGGACCTCGTCTTCAGGTTGATCGAAAACCGCGCCGAACTCACGCTCGGCGTGGTCGCGACTGGCGGCCTGGATCTCGACGAAGACGTCGGACTCCATGGCATCGGGAATCAAGGGTTGGGTTTGCATCGTGGTTCTCCTGGTTCACATCCCGCGACCCATATCGCGGAGACGGGGATGACTGCGGCTGGAAAGGGCGTGCTCGGGCGCCTTGATCTGCTGCTCCTCGACTTCCTGTTGAGGATCGGCAGAGTCGGCATGGCGGTCATCGGCGCGTTGCTGCCATTCGGCCGCATCACGCGCCATGACGGCCTCCTCTCGGTGTTCGGTGGCCTGTTGCTCGAGGCCCTTCTCGCGCTCACGCTTTTCCAGCTCTTCATCGACATTCCGGGTGCGAAGCTGCTGCTGCAGCATCTCGCGCTCCTCCTCGGACCGCGATTGCAGCCGCTCGTAGGCCAGCTGGCCGAGCTCGGTCAGCCGGTCGTGCTCATCGACGAGAACCGGCCGTGCCGGATCTGCGAGCCACGCCTTTTGCTCAGGCGTCAAGGCATGCCCCTGCCCAGCGGCGGCAAGGGCGTCCCAGCCCTGTGTCGGGAGGTGCGACAGGACCGATTCAGCGGCCAGGAACGGTTTGTCGACGGGATAGGCCGTCACAACAGCCTGATCGCCCTGCGCCCGGGACGCTTCCAGGCTCGACGACCGGGCGATGCTGCCCAGCGGCTCGGCCGATCCACTCATCACGATGGCGGCCAGTGCATGCTCGGCTTCATCGGCTTGCAGAGCCGTCAATCGGCCCTGTTCCCAGGCCTTGCGAAGATCCTCGTTCTGAATCTTCAGGCCCATGCGGCCCGCGACTTCCGCCGCGCGCTGCTGGAATTCACTGCTGCCCGTCAACACCAGGCCCTTGCCCATGTCGTACTTCTGCTCGGCCAGGCGCAAGGCCGCCTCGATCTCCCGATCGTCCATCTTGTAAAGATCGACGCGCTCCCCACGGTCGGACATCACCCGCTCGCCGTCACGGGCGTAGTGAATGGCCTTGCCGGCCGGGCCATCCTCGATCTCATGCGTGAGCCCTTCCAGCACCGCAGGCTCGACGGGGGCGATCCGCTTGCCCTTGACTGCCTCCGGGATCTGAGCGCGCGACCGATCGTCGTCCAGCATCCGCGCCGCCACGGGATCATTCGCAGCCCGATCCTCCAGGAAGTTTCTATAGCTCGGCACGTCGGGAAGCTCGGACTGGAGGTTTTTGCGCTCCGAGATCTGTTGTTTTTGCATCGCTTCGACGGCCTTGGCCACCTCGATCGCAATGAGCGAGCGCTGGTGTTCTTCGGCCATACCACTGAGCTCGCGCATCTTGTCGGCACGCAGCTGATCCAGCGACCCGAACAGAGCCTCGCGCTGCTCCCGATGCCTCGCATCGAGGTCATACTGAGCCTTGGCCCGCTGCGCATGCACGGGCTCCGCCAGCACCGCGTACTCGCGCAGGAGGCGCTCCTCCGGGGTCTCGGCCTGTCCTTGGTCATCAGACTGCTCAGTTCGATCGCCTTCGACGCCCTGTGCGTCGACGGGCGGCGCCTCGACCTCTGCAGCCGCTTGGTTGAGCGCATCGAATGGGCTTGCTTGAGCCGGCTCTTCCTGGACACCCTGCGTGGCGTGGCCCACCGCCTGTGTTGTTTGCTCCGCTCGTGCCGACGTCTCGGCCCCCCGTGAGGCGGCGCCCGCGAGCGCAGACCATTCCTCGGCAAGCGCGACGATTTCGGGGGTCAGTTGTTCGGGCGTGGCGTGGTCGTCGGTCGCGATGCACATGATGGCGTCACCCAGGTCCTCGCCGCCGAAGTCAGCCTCGATCATGAAGCCCAAGCTGAACAGCGCTGCTTCGATCTGGGCCGCGCGCGCAGCGGCGGGCTGCGCCTGGCCTTGCGCCACGGGTTCCGCCGCGCGGCGAGCCTGGCCGCGCTCTTTTTTCAGCGCGGTGATCTGGTCACGCGCGGCCTTCTTCGCCTCCGGCGTTGCGTCGATCGATTTGGCCAAGTCGTTGTGCAGCTTGGTGGCGTCTTTGATCTGCGCGTCGAGATTGGCAAGCGTTCTGTCATTCATGTGTTGCTCCTGGTGGGTGGTGAAAGAGACCGGCTGTTGCGCGGCGTTTTGCTGAGACGCCTGTTGCCCGACCAAGCCGGGCTTGTGGCGGCCCGCGACTTCCGGAGGCAGTCGCCGCTCCAGCTGCCAGGCATCCAGCGTCGCGGCCATCGTGTTGCGTATGGCCTCGGGCCCGCTGTCCCGCAATTGGTCGCGTGCGTCGTAACCGGGAGGGGTGATGCCACCCGGCTTTTCAGGGAGGGCGATGCGCGTGCATGCGCCGCTCAGAATGCGTGCTGCGCGCACGGCATAGGCTTGCCCCTTGAACTGGGCTTTCTCGCCGTCGTTGTCGGCGTAGATGACGGCACGCCCCTGCAGCTTGTCGTGCAGGCTGCGGGCCACGTCCGGCAGGTTCTGTGCCGACAGGGCCGCGATCACCGGAAGTCCGGTGGCTTGATGAATGGCCAGTGCGGTGCCGATGCCCTCGCAGAAGAACACCTGATCAGCCTTGCAGGCCACCTCATAGGCGTGCAGAGGCGCTTCGACATCGGTGCCGACGATTGGGATCACGGCGAACGCGCCTTTGGTCACCGTGCCGGAGACGAATCGCTTGTCGGCCGACTGACCCGGCTCCGCCCATGTGATGCGCTGCATGCCGACCCAGCCCGGCTCGCCGGCGGCGTCGATTGCGATCATGGGCACCAGCAGCTGCGCCCTGCCCTGACGCAGTCCAGCCGAATCGAGTTTCGGTGCCTGAAGGTAGGGAAAGGCCTTGGGCTCGTGGGAGTCTTCCCATCGCTGGATGGCCTCCTCGACGGCAGCCGCCTGGCGTTCGGCCTGCTGCCTGCGCCAGACCTCGCGCTGAACGTCGATCCGCGCAACTTCTTCTGGCGTCAGCTCGCGTACCAACTCGGGCTTGAATTGGATCGGCTTGCCGTCGGCCTTGAAGTTGGTGATCCAGCCGCTGCCGTCAGGGCGCAACAGGTAGCCTGCATCGTTCTTGCCTGACGGCATGTCACCGACGTCGGCGCGATGGATACGCCCGTCGGCTTCCAGCCGCTCGAGGTCGATGTTGACCCCCTGCAGTCTGGCAAACGCCAGGAACTGTTCGATGAACTGATCGTTCTGATGCAAAACAGCCTCCGTGTGATGCGCTCGCGCCGAGCGGCTTCATCTGGATTCGGTGGGGTGTTGCATCAGGTGCGTTTTGCGGTCAGCTTCCACACTTGGCGCTGATAGGCTGCGGCCCCGGCGTCTTCCGCGATCTTTTCCGGGAAGAATTGGTGTCGCTCGCACAGGTCTAAAAGCAGCTGCGCGTCCGCCAGGGTGGAGTAGCTCAGGAAGACGGTTCCTTCAGGCACGAGCCAGCGCGGCAACTGCCCGAAAAACCGGCGCAGAAGATGGCCGTTTTCGTCGAGGGCAATGTGATCGATCGAGTCCCCGTGGGGCCGGCCTTGCCAGAACGGGTAATTCCAGAGGATGCAGTCGTAGGCTGCATCCCAAGGTGCGGCGGAAGGGAGATCATCCAGAAGGTCGCCCTGTGCCCAGGCCACGTCTAGTCCGTTGCTGACTGTGGCCGTGTCGGGCTGCTGAACGTCGGGCTCCTGCACGGGCGAACTCACACAATCGACGACCCTTGCGGTCGTTCGACGTGTGGGGCCCATCGACCGTTTTGCAGCGATTGCTACCGCCTGGTGGCAGCAACATCCGTCGGGACCCTTCCAGCAGCGGCCCTGCGGAGGATCAGCTCAGACTAAAGTCCGTCGGGTGACACGCGGCGATGCTGCTGATCGACGCACGCGGGCTTTCAGCGGCCCATCAGTCCGAGCAACGACTCGGTGTCCATGACGTCGGCGAACCGATCCGCCAATGCCGCCAGCGTCGCGCGATGGACGTGATCTCCGGGGATGATGGCGCCGTCAAACGCCGGCAGATCGCGGCTGGCACAGGCGTCATGAGCAACGATCACCTTGTAGCCCTGCGACACTGCGTCGCGAGCCGTGCTGTCGACGCACATATGGGTCATCAATCCGGCGATGAGGAGGGTCTGGACTTCAGATGCGCGAAGCAACGCATCCAGCCCGGTGCCGACGAAGCTGCTCGGCAAGTGCTTCACGACGACCTCCTGCCCCGGTCTTGGCCGGAGCGGATCGACGAAGTCCGCGTCGGCGGACCCCGGAGCGAACAGCGGGCTGGCCGGGTTCGCGGCCAGGTGCTGGACATGGATGACCTTGAGGCCCAGCCGCTGCGCGGCGTCCATCAACCTCGCCGCATTGCGCGCGGCCGCCGGGCCGCCCGGAATCGGCAACTTCGCCGGGTTGAAGTATTCGCCCTGGAAATCGATCAGGATCAGCGCGGTGCTCGCGGGATCGAGCGATGTGGGCGGCTGGATGCCGGCCCATTGGCGCAGTGTCTTCGGCAGCATGTTTGAAATCCTCAGTCATGGTTTGCGGCGCGAGTTCGCCGCCGATGGACAACAATCTAGAGGCGTCGCCAAAGACAATCCAATCGCATGTTCCGATACCGCCATCGACAAGACCGATGGCGACACCCCCGCCATGGAGCTCTACCAACTCAGGACCTTCGTCGCTGTCGCCCGCGAAGGCAATCTATCGCGCGCCGCGGAAAAGCTGTTCACCAGCCAGCCCGCGATCAGCGCCCAGGTCAAGGCACTGGAGTTGACGCTCGGCGTCCAGTTATTTAAGCGCACGCCCAGGGGCATGGAGCTGACCGTGCCCGGCCGCACCTTGCTAAACGAAGCGGAAAAGACCCTGGATGCGGCCCGCTCGGTGGTCCAGCGGGCGCGTGGCCTGCGCGATGCACTCGAGGGCACGCTCAACATCGGAACGATCTCGCAGCCGGCCGCGCTGCGGCTCGGCGCTTTCCTGGTCGCACTGTCCACGTGCCAACCCGGGCTCGACATTCGCATCCGTCAGGGTGTCTCCGGCGTGGTCGTGCGCGGCGTCGCCACGGGCGAGCTCGATGCCGGCTTCGTGATCGGCGAGGTCGACGCGGATCTCGTCGCCGAGCGCGTCGCGCCTGTGACCCTGGTCGTCGCGCTGCCCAGCGGACGCGCCGACGCCGACGCACCATGGGGCACGGTCGCCGAACTGCCCTGGATCACCACCCCGGCCGAATGCTCCTTTACGCGCCTGTCCACGGAACTGTTCGCGTGCCAGGGGAGCTCGCCGCGCCGCACGCTCGAAGCCGACCAGGAATCGGCACTGCGGGAGCTCGTCGCGTCCGGCGTCGGCGCCTCGTTGCTGCGCCTGGACCAGGCCGAGGCCCTGGAAAGCGACGGCCGCTGCACCATCTGGCGCGGCCCGCGCGTCGACACTACCCTGTTCCTGGTGTTCCGCCGTGACCGCGCCGACGACCCGATGCTGCGCGCCGTACGCGACGCGACCGCGCAAACCTGGAGTTCCTGACGGAGACGCCCATGACGCCACGCATCACGCAACTGCAGCTGCTGGCCACCTACAACCGGTGGATGAACGAGAAGGTCTACGCCGCTGCGTCCCAGCTGAGCCATGAAAAACTCGTCCGGGACCGCGGCGCGTTCTTCGGCTCCATCCTTGGCACCCTGAACCACTTGGTGGTCGGCGACACGCTGTGGCTGCAGCGCTTTGCGCGCCATCCGCGGCACTGGCCTCAACTCGCGCCCGTGCTCCAGCTTCCGGCGCCGGCAACCCTGGACGCGACCGTGTTCGAACGCTTGCCCGATCTCGCGCGTCGCCGGGCCGAGCTGGACGCGTGGATCGTCGACTGGGTCCCCGGCATCAGCGACGAGGATCTGGACGGCCCGCTGCGCTACGCGAACTCCAAGGGCCAGCCGCAGTCGCGCAACTTCCACGGATTGCTGACCCACTTCTTCAACCACCAGACCCACCACCGCGGCCAGGTGACGACACTCCTGACGCAGGCAGGCGTCGATGTCGGAGTGACCGATCTCATCCTGCTAGTTCCAGATCAGTCTGGCTGAAAATCTAGTGCACTGTCTGTAACTCGCCCGCAGTCCACTTATCAATCGGAGAATGCTGTTCAGACAAACGGATCCATTTCTACGCTCACCCTGTCAAACATGAAAGGTGGTGTGGCTTCGGCACAGGTTTGACCTCGTGCAGTGGGGAAGAAGAATGGTTCTTTTGTGCAAGGAAATGCGATGCATCTCCTTGGCAAGTAGCCAAATAGCGTAGGCAGCTCACACGCAGAAACGATGCGAAATTGATGACCTCGCCATGTAATGTCGTGAGTTCGTCGTGCAGTTTGACGA
>JAPTVL010000450.1 GCA_028065725.1 Betaproteobacteria bacterium | reverse complement strand
CGCCGATGATATTGCACTTCACCGTGTGAGAAAGTAGGTCAACGCCAGACTCCCCCTCCAAAAACCCCCTCCGGATCGCCGGTAGGGGGTTTTTAACTTCTATTGTCAGAGTCAGCCGCCGAAACGGCGCAAGCCGTCCAGATCGAGTACGGTGATGCCACCGTACTCGGTGGTGAGAAAGCCTGCGTCTTCCAGCGTGCGCAATGCGCGGTTGACTCGTTGGCGGGATACACCGGCAAGATAGCCGATTTCTTCCTGCGAGATGGCCACCCGCGGCTCTATGCCCGGCTGCAGCACCGGATGAAAAAGTGCCGCCATGGTGCGCGCCACGCGCGCGTCAACGTCCAGCAGGCGTTCCGATTCAAGCAGGCCAATGAACAGACCAAGCCGTTCATTTATCTGGTTGATGATGAAGCGGTTGAAGGCGATGCTGTGATCCAGCAGCCAATGAAAGGTTTCCTGCCGCATGCAGGCGACGCGGGTGTCGCGCAGGGCGACCACATCATAGCGGCGCACCTCGGACTTGAGCATCGATCCTTCGCCAAACCAGCCCCCGGCTGCAATGCCGGTGAAACTTGCAGTTTTGCCCGTCGTCCAGTCACTCGACATCTTGACCAGGCCTTCGATCACGCCATGCCAATGGTCTACTGGCTCTCCCTTGCTGCAGACATAGCTGCCGGTCGGAACGAAGCGCTCGATGGTACCTTCGCGGGCGCGCTCAAAGTCCTGCGGCGACAGTGCCCGCGCCCAGCTTGTGCGGCGCAGCATATCTTCGAGGGAGATCGCGGTTTTTTGGCAATTGTCAGGCACGCGACAATTATAGGCAGGAGAATGCCTTAAACTGAATTTCTGTAATGAAGCCTGTGAACCGTCTTCCCCGCAAATCGAGGCGAGGAGAGGCTTCCGTGGTTTCCCGGCGTCGACAGTAAAGAAGATGGCGAGAAACACTTGGCACTGGCAGGAAATTCGCCGAAGCGGGTAAGTCGCGAGACAAGCGAGCCCGCATCGGTAGCGCTGGAGGAGAGAAAACGCATGGCTGCATCCCAATCGGGGCGGGCTTCGGGCTCGCTCGATACATTTCCCCGTCTGCTGCTGAATCATGCGGTGACACGCGGCGATCGCCCGGCGACGCGCGAGAAATATCTGGGTATCTGGCAAACTTGGAACTGGAGTCAGGTTGCCGATGAGGTATGCGCAATTGCCTGCGGCTTGGCGGAACTCGGCTTCAAGCGCGGTGACAATTTGGCGCTGATCGGCGACAACCGGCCGCGTCTTTACTGGTCGATGTGCGCGGCGCAGATGTTGGGTGGTGTACCGGTGCCGATGTATCAGGACGCCGTGGCGGCGGAGATGGCCTTCGTGCTGACCGACGGCGAGATTCGCTTTGCCATCGTCGAGGACCAGGAGCAGGTCGACAAGCTGCTCGAAATCAAGGAACAGTGTCCCTCCCTGGCGCACATCCTCTACGACGATGCACGTGGCATGCGTCACTACACCCAGACTTTTCTGCAGGGCTTGGATGAGGTGATCGCGATGGGTAAGATCCACGACAAGAACCAGCCCGACTTCATTCCTTCCGAAGTGGCCAAGGGCCGCACCGAGGACGTGGCGGTGATGCTCTACACCTCCGGTACCACCGGCAAGCCCAAGGGGGTTTGCCAGACCCACGAGACCTTCATCGCCGCCGCGCAGAGCGGGGTGGGTTTCGATCGCCTGACCGACCAGGAGGATATCCTGTCCTATCTGCCGATGGCTTGGGTCGGCGACCACCTGTTTTCCTACGCCCAGGCCATGGTGGCCGGTTTCACCATCAACTGCCCGGAATCCGGCGACACGGTGATGACCGACCTGCGCGAGATCGGGCCTACTTACTACTTTGCTCCGCCGCGCGTGTTCGAGAACCTGCTGACCACGGTGATGATCCGCATGGAAGATGCCGGCGCCCTGAAGCGCAACATGTTCCACTACTTCATGGCGGTGGCCAAGCGTTGCGGCGCGGACATTCTCGATGCCAAGCCCGGCGTTTCCACCGCGGATCGCCTGCTCTATGCATTGGGCAACGTGCTCGTCTATGGCCCGCTGCGCAACGTGCTCGGCATGAGCCGGATTCGCGTCGCCTACACGGCCGGCGCCGCCATCGGTCCCGACCTGTTCCGCTTCTACCGTTCGATCGGCGTCAACCTGAAGCAGCTTTACGGCGCTACCGAAACCTGCGCGGCAGTCTGCCTGCAGCCGGACCGCGAGATCAAGTTCGATAGCGTTGGCAAGCCCGCCCCTGGCGTCGAAGTCAGGATCGCCGACAACGGCGAGGTGCTGGTGCGCGGCAAACTGCTGCTCAAGGAATACTACAAGCGCCCCCAGGATACCGCCGAGGCGATCGATGCCGAAGGCTGGTTCCACACCGGTGACGCCGGCTTCTTCGACGAAGACGGCCACCTCAAGATCATCGACCGCGCCAAGGATGTGGGCAAGCTCGCCGACGGCGCTATCTTCGCCCCCAACTACATCGAGAACAAGCTCAAGTTCTTCCCGCACATCAAGGAGGCGGTCTGCTTCGGCCACGACCGCGACATGGTCTGCGCCTTCGTCAACATCGACATGGGCGCGGTCGGCAACTGGGCCGAGCGGCGCGGTTTACCCTACTCGGGATACACCGACCTGGCCGGCAAGCCCGAGGTTCTGGAACTGATCCGCGAGTGCGTCGAGCAAGTCAACGCCGACCTGTCGCATGATGCGATGGTGGCCGAGACGCAGATCCACCGCTTCCTGGTGCTGCACAAGGAACTCGATCCGGACGACGATGAACTGACCCGCACGCGCAAGGTGCGCCGTGGCTTCATTTCCGACAAGTATGGCGTGCTGATCGATGCCCTGTATTCGGGCAAGGCCACGCAGTTCATCGAAACCCAGGTCAAATTCGAGGACGGTCGCACCGGCAAGGTGGCGGCCGACCTGAAAATCTGCGACGTGAAGACCTTTCCCGTAATGAAGAAGGCAGCCTGATGAGCGGAAGAAAAATCGGCGAGGTCATCCTCGACCTCAGGAATATCAGCCTCAGTTTCGGCGGCGTCAAGGCGCTGCAGGACATTTCCTTCAACGTCCTGGAACATGAAATCCGCGCCATTATCGGCCCCAACGGCGCCGGCAAGAGTTCGATGCTGAACGTGATCAACGGCGTCTACCGGCCGCAGCAGGGCGACATCATTCTGCGCGGCGAGCATCACGCCAACATGGATTCGTACGGCGCGGCGAAGGCCGGGCTGGCGCGCACCTTCCAGAACATCGCGCTGTTCAAGGGCATGTCGGTGCTGGACAACATCATGACCGGGCGCAACCTGAAGATGAAGGTCAACATGTTCCAGCAGGCTCTCTGGTTCGGCGCGGCGCAGCGCGAGGAACTGGAACACCGGGCCAAGGTCGAGGAGATCATCGACTTCCTCGAGATTCAGCATATTCGCAAGACCCCTGTCGGGCGCCTGCCCTATGGCCTGCAGAAGCGCGTCGACCTGGCCCGCGCCCTGGCCATGGAGCCGCAGATCCTGCTGCTCGACGAGCCGATGGCCGGCATGAACGTCGAGGAAAAGCAGGACATGTGCCGCTTCATCCTCGACGTCAATGACCAGTTCGGCACCACCGTGGTCCTGATCGAACACGACATGGGCGTGGTCATGGATATTTCCGACCGCGTCGTGGTGCTCGATTACGGCAAAAAAATCGGTGACGGTACGCCCGACGAAGTGCGGGCCAATCCAGATGTCATCAGCGCCTATCTCGGCGCCAGCCACTGAGGAAGCAACCATGGCTTTTTTTCTGGAAACTCTACTGGGCGGCCTGATGAGCGGCATGCTGTATTCGCTGGTGGCGCTGGGCTTCGTGCTGATCTTCAAGGCCTCCGGCGTGTTCAATTTCGCCCAGGGCGCGATGGTGCTGTTCGCTGCCTTGGCCATGGCGCGTTTCTCCGAATGGATTCCCGCTTGGCTGGGCATGGAGAACCTGTTCGTGGCCAACGTGCTGGCCTTTGCCGTATCCGTGGTGATCATGTTCGTCGTGGCCTGGCTGATCGAGCGGCTGGCCTTGCGCTACCTGGTCAATCAGGATGGGGCGACACTGCTGATGGCGACACTGGGCATCGCTTACGTGCTGGATGGCATCGGTCAGACCATCTTTGGCAGCGACATCTACAAGATCGACGTCGGCATGCCCAAGGAGCCGGTGATGATGCTCGAAAGCGTGTTCGAGGGCGGCATCCTGATCAACAAGGAGGATTTCATCGCCGCCCTGATCGCGGCCCTGCTGGTCATCTCACTGTCGCTATTCTTCCAGAAGACCGCTACCGGTCGCGCGCTGCGTGCGGTGGCGGATGACCATCAGGCGGCGCAGTCGATCGGCATTCCGCTGGATCGGATCTGGGTCATCGTCTGGTGCGTCGCCGGCATTACCGCGCTGGTGGCCGGCATCATCTGGGGTTCCAAGCTTGGGGTCCAGTTTTCGCTGTCGACCATCGCCTTGCGCGCGCTGCCGGTGGTGATCCTCGGCGGCCTGACCTCGGTTCCGGGCGCCATCATCGGCGGTCTGATCATCGGTGTCGGCGAGAAACTCTCCGAGGTGTATCTCGGCCCCTATGTCGGTGGCGGCATCGAGATCTGGTTCGCCTACATGCTTGCGCTGGTCTTCCTCCTGTTCAGGCCGCAAGGGCTGTTCGGCGAGAAGATCATCGATCGCGTCTGATTCGAGGATATAGCGGATGTTCTATAGAGAAAACGGTCAGTTCAAGACCTCGTACAAGGCCGATCAGCAGGTGTTTGCGATTCCGCAGGATCGCTGGGCGATCCTCGCCATCGTGGTCTTCGCTTTCGTCGGTGTACCGCTGCTGGTCGACGAATACATGTTCCGCGCCATCCTCGTTCCCTTCCTGATCCTCTCGCTGGCCGCGCTGGGCGTGAATATCCTGGTTGGCTATTGCGGACAGATCACGCTGGGTGCCGGCGCGTCGATGGCGGTCGGCGCCTATGCCGCCTACAATTTCCTGATCCGCGTCGACGGCATGCCGGCGCTGGCCGCGATTCTGCTGGGCGGCGTGGTAGCCGCCGCGGCGGGCATCGTCTTCGGTGCGCCGAGCCTGCGCGTGCGCGGGCTTTACCTTGCGGTGGCGACCCTGGCGGCGCAGTTCTTCTGGGACTGGGCCTTCCTGCGCATCAAGTGGTTTACCAACAACTCTTCGTCCGGCTCGGTTTCGGTGGCGGATATCAATCTGCTGGGATGGACCATCAATTCGCCGACCGACAAGTACCTTTTCTGCCTTGGCATCCTCGTGGTGTTCAGCCTGATGGCGAAGAATCTGGTGCGCGGCAACATGGGCCGGCAATGGATGGCGATTCGCGACATGGACGTTGCGGCCACGGTGATCGGTATTCGTCCGATGTACGCCAAGCTCACCGCCTTTGCCGTCAGTTCCTTTTATCTCGGCGTCGCCGGCGGACTCTGGGGCATGGTCAATCTCGGCTCATGGGAGCCCGCGGCGTTTTCGATCGACCGCTCCCTGCAACTGCTGTTCATGGTCATCATCGGCGGCATGGGGGCGATTTCCGGCAGCTTTTTCGGCGCCGCCTTCATCGTGATCCTGCCCATTTTCCTGAATCAGATGCTGCCGCTGGTCGGGGGCTTGTTCGGGCTGGAAGTGTCGATCGCATTGGTTTCCCACGTTGAGTTCATCATCTTCGGTTCGCTGATTGTGTTTTTCCTGATCGTCGAGCCGCACGGGATCGCGCGTTTGTGGGCGACCGGCAGGGAGAAACTGCGCTTGTGGCCATTCCCCCATTGACAAACAGCGGCGAGGCCGGCGGGTAAGATTGCCGGGCCCCGCAGATCGGGTTTATTGCAGGTGTAACACTAAATCATCATAGAGGAGACAACATGAAACTACGCAAACTTGCAGTCACCGCATCGCTCGCCGCGATCGGCCTGTCCGCTGCACTTACGGCACCTGCGGCCTACGCAGCCGAAGAGCAGTTCTTCCCGGTGCTGGCCTACCGTACCGGCGCCTATGCACCCAATGGTGCGCCCTGGGCCAACGGCTTCGTCGACTACATGAAGCTGACCAATGCGCGCGGCGGCGTCAATGGCGTCAAGATGATCTGGGAAGAATGTGAAATGGCCTATGCTACCGACCGCGGTGTCGAGTGCTATGAGCGCCTGAAGGGCAAGCATGGTGGCGCCACGGTGGTGCAGCCACTGTCCACCGGCATCACCTTTGCCCTGACCGAGAAGGCGCCGGTCGACAAAATTCCCCTTGTTACTGCCGGCTATGGCCGCAGCGAATCGCAGAACGGCGCTGTGTTCGCCTGGAACTTTCCGCTGGTCGGCACCTACTGGGTCGCCGCCGACGTGCTGGTGCAGCACATCGCCAAGAAGGAAGGCGGCTTCGACAAGCTCAAGGGCAAGAAGATCGCCTTGGTCTATCACGACAGCCCCTACGGCAAGGAGCCGATCGCCCTGCTGCAGGAGCGCGCCAAGATGCACGGCTTCGATCTGTCGCTGCTGCCGGTGGCCCACCCGGGCGTCGAGCAGAAGGCCACCTGGTTGCAGATTCGCCAGAACAAGCCCGACTATGTCTTCCTCTGGGGCTGGGGCGTGATGAACTCGACCGCACTCAAGGAAGCCCAGGCCACCGGTTACCCACGCGAAAAGATGTACGGGGTCTGGTGGGCGGGTGCGGAACCGGACGTCAAGGATGTCGGCGACGGTGCCAAGGGTTACAACGCCCTGGCCATGCAGCATGGCGCCGAACCGAACGCGAAGGTGATCAAGGAAGTTCTCGAAAAAGTGCACGCCAAGGGCCAGGGTACCGGCCCCAAGGAGGAAGTGGGCCAGGTGCTCTACATGCGCGGCCTGATTTCCTCGATGCTGCAGGTTGAGGGCGTGCGCGTAGCCCAGGCGCGTTTCGGCAAGGGCAAGCATATCACCGGCGAGCAGATGCGCTGGGGCCTGGAGAATCTCAATCTGGACCAGAAGGCGCTGGATGCCTTGGGTTTTTCCGGCGTGATGCGTCCGATACAGACCACTTGCATTGACCATATGGGATCGGGGTTTGCGCGCGTTCATACCTGGGATGGCAAGAAGTGGAACTTCTCGTCCGACTGGTACGAGGCAGATCAGAAAGTTCTGCGTCCGATGGTGATGCTGGCCTCCGCGAAGTACGCGGAAGAAAAGAAGATCAAGCCGCGCACGCCGGAAGACTGCAAGAAGTAATCTGAACCGGACGGCAGGGGGCGGCTTCCCGTCCCCTGCCTTCTGTCTTCTGTTCCCGGAAAGAACACATGACTACTGCCAACATTCTTCTCAACGTCAATAGCATCGAGGTGATCTACAACCACGTCATTCTCGTGCTCAAGGGCGTATCGCTGTCGGTGCCCGAGGGCAGCATCGTGGCCCTGCTCGGCGGCAACGGCGCCGGCAAGACGACGACCCTGCGCGCCGTCAGCAATCTGCTGCATGGCGAACGCGGCGAGGTCACCAAGGGCTCGATCGAGTGTCGTGGCGAACGCATCGAGGCGCTGACACCCGCCGACCTGGTCAAGCGCGGCGTGGTCCAAGTCATGGAGGGCCGCCATTGTTTCGGCCACCTGACCATCGAAGAAAACCTGATGACCGGCAGCTATACGCGGACCGACGGCAAGGCCGCGGTGGCGCAAACGCTGGAGAAGGTTTACAACTATTTCCCACGCCTCAAGACGCGGCGCACCAGCCAGGCGGCCTACACTTCCGGCGGCGAGCAGCAGATGTGCGCCATCGGCCGCGCGCTGATGGCCAACCCGACCATGGTACTGCTGGACGAGCCCTCCATGGGCCTCGCGCCGCAAATCGTTGACGAGGTATTCGGCATCGTCAAGGATCTCAACCAGCGCGAGAAGGTCACCTTCCTGCTGGCCGAACAGAACACCAACATGGCCCTGCGCTATGCCGATTTCGGCTACATCCTTGAAAACGGCCGCGTGGTCATGGAGGGAGCTGCAGCGGAACTGGCCAACAACGAGGACGTCAAGGAGTTCTACCTCGGCATTTCCTCGGGGGAACGCAAGAGCTTCCGCGAAGCCAAGCATTACCGCCGCCGCAAGCGCTGGCTCGCTTAATCGGCCGCAGATCGCGTCGCATGGCGGCATTGCTCGGCGGCTTGTGTGCGAGAGCACACGGCGCCACCTCGCGCCTTGCCCTGCGACGCGCTTTGCGGCCTCACCAAACCTCGGAGCATCGTGACATGTCGAAGTATTTTGACGCCTTGGAAACCCGTTCTGAGGAAGAACGAAAGTCGGCGCTGGCGACACGCCTGCCGCAGCAGATCGCCCACGCCAAGGCCAACACGGCCTATTTCGCCGAATCGCTGAAGCAGGTCGACGCGGCGTCGATCACCTCGGTGGAGGCATTGGCCGCCTTGCCGGTAGTGCGCAAGAGCGACCTGATCGAATTGCAGAAGCAGCGCCGGCCTTTCGGCGGCCTGGCCGCCGGCGGCTGGGGCCGGTTGGGGCGGGTGTTTTCCTCGCCGGGTCCGATCTACGAACCAGAGGGTCGCACCGCTGATTACTGGCGTACGGCGCGTGCTCTCTACGCGGCGGGTTTTCGCGCCGGCGACCTGGTGCACAACAGTTTTTCCTATCACATGACGCCCGGCGCTTGGATTCTCGAAGCCGGCGCGCAGGCGCTGGGCTGCACCGTGTTTCCGGCCGGCGTCGGCCAGACCGAGCAGCAAGTGGCGGCGATGGCCGATCTGCAGCCGAACGGCTACGTCGGCACGCCCTCCTTCCTGCGCATCCTGCTGGAGAAGGCCGACGAATTCGGCATCAAGCTGCCGTCGCTGACCAAGGCCCTGGTTTCCGGCGAAGCCTTCCTGCCACCGGTGCGCGATGCGCTGCTGGCGCGCGGTATCGCCGGTTACCAGGCCTACGCGACGGCCGAACTGGGTGTGATCGCCTACGAGACGGAGGCGCGGCAGGGACTGGTGATCGACGAGGGCGTGATCGTGGAGATCGTGCGGCCAGGTACCGGCGATCCCGTGGCGATCGGTGAAGTCGGCGAAGTCGTGGTCACTACCTTCAATGCCGACTACCCGCTGATCCGCTTCGGTACCGGCGATCTGTCCGCTTTTCTGCCTAGTGTTTCCCCTTGCGGCCGCACCAATATGCGCATCAAGGGCTGGATGGGGCGCGCCGACCAGACCACCAAGATCAAGGGCATGTTCGTGCACCCGGAGCAGGTGGCGGCAGTGGTCAAGCGTCATCCCGAAATCTCCCGGGCGCGGCTGGTGGTGACCAATCCCGACAGCACCGACCTGATGACCCTGAATTGCGAGGTCGGCACGACGGATGCCGGCATGGACAAGGCCATTGCCGAGTCCGTGCGCGACGTCACCAAACTGCGCGCCGACATCAGGCTGGTCGCCGTCGGCAGCCTGCCAAACGACGGCAAGGTCATCGAAGACGCCAGAAAATATGATTGAGCCCCGCGGGCCGCTGGCAGGCCTTCGCGTCCTCGACCTCACGCGCCTGCTGCCGGGCCCGGTGGCGACCATGCACCTCGCCGATCTCGGCGCCGAAGTGATCAAGATCGAGGATACCGGCGCCGGCGATTACGCGCGGGCGATGGGGCCGGGTGAACGCGACACCGGAGAAAGCAGCGACAGCCTGTTCTTCCGTCTGGTCAACCGCAACAAGAAAAGCCTGAGGCTGGATCTGAAGCAGGCGGCCGGCGTCGAAGTGTTCCTGCGGCTGGCGTGCGACGCCGACGTGGTTTTCGAGAGCTTCCGGCCGGGCGTGGTGGACAAACTGGGCATCGGCTATGAGGCAGTGCGGGTGATCAATCCGCGCATCGTCTATTGCGCGATCACCGGTTATGGACAGACCGGTCCCTGGGCCGACCATGCCGGCCACGACATCAACTACCTGGCCACGGCGGGCTGCCTCGACCAGATCGGCACCCACGACGGCCGGCAAAGCGGCGCGCCGGCCATTCCCAACCTGCAGATCGGCGACCTCCTCGGGGGAGCGCTGACTCCCTTGCTCGGCGTTCTTGCCGCAGTGATCGGTGCCAGGATGACGGGGCAGGGCAGTCACGTCGATGTGGCCATGACCGACGCCGTGCTGGCGCACACCATTTTCCCGCTGGTGACGACCCTGGTACATGGGCAGCCGGCGCCGCGCGGGGCCGACTTGCTGACCGGCGGCGTACCCTGCTACGGCGTGTATCGCACGGCAGACGATCGCTATCTCGCTGTCGGTGCCCTGGAACCCAAGTTCTGGCAGGCGCTGTGCGCCGCGATCGGCCGCTTCGACCTGGCGCCCTTCGGACTCGCCACGGGCAGCAAGGGGCGCGAAGTGAAAGCCGAACTGGCTGCCGTGCTGGCCTCGCAAGCCATGACCCATTGGGCGCCGATCTTTGCCGCGGCCGATTGCTGCGTCACGCCGATCCTGCGCATGGACGAAGCGCTGGCGCATCCGCAAGTGGTCGCGCGCGACATGGTGGTCGAGGTCGGTGGCACCAGACAGTATGCCCCCCCATTCAAGCTATCTGCCTGGCCATGGCCGGACGCCACTCCAGCTCCGGCTGCAGGCGCCGACAGCGATGCGATTCTCAAGGCTGCGGGCTATGGCGAATCCGATATTGCGCAACTGCACACAAACGGCGTAATTTAGCGGCGTGTCCCTTACGCTGCCTCCCGCGCTCGCTCCGGCGCTTGCCCTGCTTCCCGATTTCGCCTTGATCCTGCTGGGGGGCGGGCTGCGCCGCGTGCTGCAACTGGGCGACCATTTCTGGAGCGGGGTGGAAAAGCTGGTCTACTTCGTGCTGTTCCCGGCCCTGCTGTTCAGCGGCCTGGTGAAGGCGCGCATCGACTGGTCGGCGGCCGGTCCGCTGCTGGCGGTGACCATGGGCGCCATGGCTGCCGGCATGGTCCTCGGTCATGGCGCCCGGCTATTCCGTATTTCCCCGATGTCATTTGCATCGCAGTACCAGTGCGCCTTTCGTTTCAATTCCTACATCGGTCTCGCCGTAGCCGGCAAGCTGTTCGGCATGCCCGGCATTGCTGCCATGGCGATCGTGGTCGGGGTCATGGTGCCGCCGGCCAACCTGGTCTCGGTGTGGATGCTGGCGCGCCACGGCGAGGCCAGTGTCTGGCGAGAACTGGCGCGGAACCCGCTGATTATCGCCACGCTTGCCGGCACCGTGGCGAACGTGGCCGGCTTTCAGCCGCCCGAGGTGCTGCTGCAATTCCTCGGCCGGCTCGGCGAAGCCGCCATCGCCCTGGGGCTGCTGGCCGTCGGTGCCGGATTGCGCACCGCAACCGCGAAAGTCGGCGCTGGCGCTACGGCGGCAGCCGTCTACCTGCTCGCGGTGAAGCTTGTGGCAATGCCGCTGGCGGCTCTGGGGCTGATCCGCTGGTTTGAACTGAGCGGCGTTTATGCCGGCGTGGCACTGGTCTATGCCGCCCTGCCGACAGCCAGCTCCGCCTACATTCTGGCCCAGCGCATGGGCGGCGATGGTGCGCGCGTCGCATGGCTGATCTCGGCCGGAACCCTGCTCGGCATGCTGAGTCTGCCGTTGTGGCTGACAATGCTCTGACGCGGCGCTCTGGTTGGCGTGGATACCGTCTCGCGAGCGGAATCCCCGGCGCAAGGCCTTACTTGGCCTTGCCTTCCGCCTTCGGTGCTGCGGCGGCTTCAGGAGCGCTCGCCGCGTCGGCCGCTGCGGCCTGGCCGTTGTTCTGCATGAAATTCCACGGCCACAGCGCCGGGTTGGCGAATGGGTTGGCGTTGGCGTCCGAGTTGCTGGCAGACTGACTGATGGCCTGCAGCGCCGAGAGCGTTGCGCGCTGCATCTCCAGTCCCTGAATGGTCATCTGCAGCATGCCAAGATTGGTCTTGAGCCAGCCCTCGACCGCCTTCAGGTCGGCGATGCGCTTTTCCAGTTCATTGGTATCCAGGGTCGGCGTTACCAGGCCGGGCAGCGGCATTCCGGTATTGCCCCACAGGGATTTCAGGAACTCCATCGGATCGGTCGGCGTCGTGCTCATGGCAATTGCTCCCTTATGGTCCGATGATCTTACCGTAGCGCGGCCATCCGCGCTAAACTGACTTTGTCATATGCCGAATCGGCAAAGGGGAGAAAACGATGCTCAATCTGCTCGTAGTGGAAGATCATGCCCTGGTACGCGAGGGATTGCTCGCAACGCTGAAAAACCTGGGTGCGGAAACCCGGACCTTTGGCGTGCCCGACGCCAACGAAGCCATCGGCGTGCTGGAAAAGGAGGATATCGACATGATGATCCTCGACCTGATGCTGCCGGGAACCAAGGGCCAGACCTTCCTGCCGGTGGTGCGCCGCCGCTTTCCCACGGTGCCGGTGGTCGTGCTGTCCGCGCTTGACGATGCCGATACGGTGTCGCGGGTGATGAAGGCGGGCGCTTCCGGCTTCGTTTCCAAGTCGGGATCAAGCACCGAGTTGCTGGAAGCCTTGCGTGCCGTGTTGTCGGGCGAAATCTATCTGCCGCCGAAGTTGCAGGAACTGACCAACCGCAGCGAAACTGCGCACGGCGAAGGTAAATCGCTGGCGCAGCGCTTCGGTTTGACGGCCGCCCAGGCGCGCGTGCTGGAACTCCTGGCGGAAGGACGCAGCAATCGCCAGATCGGCGAGCTGCTCGGCTTGAGCGAAGGCACCGTGAAAATCCACGTCTCGGCGATCATGAAGGCCATGGGCGTCAGCAACCGCTCGGAAGCCGCCTTGATGGCGAGCCGCAAACGGCGCCCGCACTGATCAGCCATTGCAGCCAGGGCGTGCTGCCTTGGCTGTTCCTCAGCCGAGTCCGAGCCGGGCGCGCAAGGCCTCGCGTTCCGGCGCCGCGGCGTCCATGCTGCGCCGCTTGACGTGGCCGAAGCCGCGAATCTTCTCGGGCAGCATCGCCAGCGCGATGGCATCGCCTAGCGTGTTGCGCTCCAGTTTTGGCAGCAGGGCGGTGAGGTCGGCCTCATAGTCGGTCAGCAGGGCCCGCTCCAGTCGTCGCTCTTCGCTGCGGCCGAAGACATCCCAGCGCGAGCCGCGATAGCCGCGGGCCTTCGCCAGCCACTTGAATGCGGTAAGCATCCACGGGCCGAAGGCCATCTTCTTCATCTTGCCGGTCTTTGGATCGGGGCGCGCCAGCAGCGGCGGCGCCAGATGGAACTGCAGCGTGTAATCGCCTTCGAAGCGCTCGCCGATCTGTTGCAGGAAATCGGTTTCGGCATACAGGCGCGCTACCTCGTATTCGTCCTTGATCGCCATTAGCTTGAACAGGTTGTGGGCCACCGCCTCGGCAAGTTGCGAGGAATTGATGGCGGCTTCGGCGAGGCGGACCTTCTCCACTTGCGTTCGATAGCGTTCCGCGTAGGCGGCATCCTGGTACTCGGTGAGAAAGCTCACGCGCTTCGCGATCAACTGGTCGAGAGTCGGCGCTGGCGCTACGGCAACTTGCGGACGGGCGTAGGCTGCCACGGCCGCCGGATCGTGCGCGGCACGCCGTCCCCAGAGAAAGGCGGCGCGGCTCATCGCCACCGCCGTGCCATTGAGTTCGATGGCGCGATCGATGGCCTCCCACGATAGCGGGACGATTCCCTGCTGCCAGGCGTAGCCGAGCAGGAACAGGTTGCTGGCTATCGAATCTCCGAGCAGGTGCAGGGCCAGGTTCGAGGCGTCGACAAAAAATGCCGCACCGCTGCCTACCGTTTCGCCGACCACCGCTTGCATGCGCGCCAGAGGAAACTGCCAGTCCGGATTGCGCGTGAAATCCGCGGTGGGCGTTTCGGCGCAATTCACCACCACGCGCGTGCGGCCGGCCTGCATGCGGGTCAGTGCGTCGGGCGAGGCGCTGACGATGAGGTCGCCACCGATCACCGCGTCGGCTTCGCCGGTGGCTACCCGCACGGCATGAATGGCTTCCGGGTCGTCGCAGATGCGCACATGGGAGAACACTGCGCCCCCCTTTTGCGCGAGGCCGGTCATGTCGAGCACGGTGACGCCCTTGCCGTCGATATGCGCCGCCATGCCGATCAGGGCGCCGATGGTGACCACGCCGGTGCCGCCGACGCCGGTGATCAGGATGCCGTAGGGCTTTGCCGTCGCGCCAAGAGTCGGCGCCGGCGGCACGCCGAATGAATCGCCGCTGGTGTCCGAACCGGCGAGACCGCGACCCTTCTTGACGCCGCCGCCCAGCACCGAGACGAAACTGGGGCAGAAGCCCTTCTCGCAGGAGTAGTCCTTGTTGCAGGCGGACTGGTCGATCGCGCGCTTGCGGCCGAACTCGGTTTCCACCGGCACCACGGCAAGGCAGTTGGACTGCACGCCGCAATCGCCGCAGCCTTCGCAGACGGCCGCGTTGATGTAGAGCCGGCGCGGCGGATCGATCATCTTGCCGCGCTTGCGGCGACGGCGTTTTTCCGCGGCGCAGGTCTGGTCGTAGATGATGGCCGAAACGCCCGGGCATTCGCGCATCTCGCGCTGGATGGCATCGAGCTCGTCGCGATGGCGGATCGGCATGCCGTGCGGCAGGTCGGGGTGGCCATAGGCGCGCGGCGTGCCGTCGGTAACGACGACGACGTGATGCACGCCTTCGGCATGCAGCTGGTGGGCGATCTGCGGCACGGTCAGGCTGCCGTCCACCGGCTGGCCGCCGGTCATGGCGACGGCATCGTTGTAGAGGATCTTGTACGTGGCATTGACGCCCGAGGCCACCGCCGCGCGTATCGCCAGCGAGCCGGAATGAAAGTAGGTGCCGTCGCCAAGATTGACGAAGACGTGGCGCTGTTCGGTGAAGGGGGCCTGCCCCATCCAGGCCGCGCCTTCGCCGCCCATGTGCGAATAGGTTGCCGTGCTGCGGTTCATCCACAGCACCATGAAATGGCAGCCGATACCGGCCAGCGCACGCGAGCCTTCCGGCACGCAGGTCGAGGTGTTGTGCGGACAGCCGGGGCAGAAGTAGGGCGTGCGGGCGATCGGGATCACCGGTGCCGCGGAGCGTTCCTTGGCTTCGATGACGGCCAGGCGCTCGCGAATGCGGGTCGACGTGAAATGGCGGCCGATGCGGTCGGCGATCACACGGGCGATCTGCGCCGGCGACAGCTCGCCGGAGGCCGGCAGCAGCCAGCGGCCGTTGGGCAGCGCCCATTCGCCCTGTTCGTCGAACTTGCCGATCACGCGCGGGCGCACGTCCTCGCGCCAGTTGTAGAGCTCTTCCTTGAGCTGGTATTCGATCAGCTGACGCTTTTCCTCGACCACCAGGATTTCTTCCAGGCCTTCGGCGAAGCGGCGCACGCCGTCGGATTCGAGCGGCCAGACCATGCCGATCTTGTAGAGGCGGATGCCGATCTCCGCCGCCAGCGCGTCGTCGATGCCAAGGTCATCGAATGCCTGGCGTACGTCGAGATAGGACTTGCCGGTGGTGATGATGCCCAGGCGTGGATTGGGCGCGTCGATCACCACCTGATTGAGCCGGTTGGCGCGGCAATAGGCCAGCGCCGCGTACAGCTTGTGGTCGAGCAGGCGGGCTTCCTGCAGCAGGCGGTCGTCCGGCCAGCGGATGTTGAGACCACCCGCCGGCAGGGCGTAGTCGGTCGGCAGCACGATATTCACGCGATCCGGTGAAATATCCACCGAGGCCGAGGATTCGACCGTATCGGCCACCGCCTTGAAGCCGACCCAGCAACCCGAGTAGCGGCTCATGGCCCAGCCATGCAGGCCGAGGTCGAGATAATCCTGCACGCCGGCGGGGACCAGCACCGGCATCATCGCCGCCTTGAAGGCGTGCTCCGACTGGTGCGCTACCGTCGAAGAGCGCGCGGCGTGATCGTCGCCGGCGATGGCCAGCACGCCGCCGTGCTTCCAGGTGCCGGCGGAGTTGGCATGCTTGAATACGTCACCGCAACGATCCACCCCGGGACCCTTGCCGTACCACATGCCGAAGACGCCGTCATGTTTGGCGCCGGGCGAGAGATTGACCTGCTGTGTGCCCCACAGCGCCGTGGCCGCGAGATCCTCGTTGACGCCGGGCTGGAACACGACCTGGTTCTGCGCCAGATGCGGCTTGGCCTTCCACAGCGCCTGGTCCAGCCCACCCAGCGGCGAGCCGCGGTAGCCGGACACATAGCCGGCGGTGTTCAGCCCGGCCAGTGCGTCGCGCTGGCGCTGCAGCAGCAGCAGTCGAACCAGGGCCTGGGTGCCGGTGAGAAACACCCGGCCCTGGCTGAGGGCGTATTTGTCCTCCAGCGTGATGTTGCGCAGAGGTGCGTTCATTGCGGAGGCAGGATCTTGCCCGGATTCAGGATGTTGTCGGGATCGATGGCGCGTTTGATGGCGCGCATCAGGTCGATGGCGACCTCGCCATGTTCCAGCGTCATGTAGGCCTGCTTGCCGATGCCGATGCCGTGTTCGCCGGTGCAGGTGCCGTCCATGCGGATCGCGCGCTTGGCCAGGCGCGAGGCGAAGCCTTTGGCGCGGGCCAGATCCTCGGGATTGTCGGCGTCGACCAGCAGCATCATGTGGAAATTGCCGTCGCCGACATGGCCCACCAGCGGCCCGGCCAGGTTTGCGGCTTCCTGGTCGAGGTCCAGGTAGCTCTCGGCAATGCAATCCGCCAGCATCGAAATCGGCACGCAGACGTCGGTGGTGAGCGCCCGGCAGCCGGGCTTGAGGCCGAGGCCGGCATAGTAGGCGTCGTGGCGCGCCTGCCACAGGCGGCTGCGGTCTTCGGGTCGGGTCGCCCATTCGAAATCCTGCCCGTCGTGTTCGGCGGCAATCTCCTGCACGGTCTCCGCCTGCTCCTTGACTCCGGTCGGCGAACCATGGAATTCAAAGAACAGGGTCGGCGCTTCGCGCAGCGTGGTCTTGCTGTGACGGTTGATGGCGGTGATCGCCAGCTTGTCGAGCAGTTCGATGCGCGCCACCGGCACGCCGAGCTGGATGGTCTGGATCACCGTCCTGACCGCCGCGGCCAGCGTCGGGAAGGCGCAGACCGCGCTGGAGATCGCCTCGGGCACGGGATAGAGCCTGACCGTCAGCTCGGTAATGATGCCCAGGGTGCCTTCGGAGCCGATCATCAGCCGCGTCAGGTCGTAGCCGGCGGCAGACTTGCGGGCGCGGCCGCCGGTCTTGAGGACGCGCCCGTCGGGCAGCACTACCGTCATGCCCAGCACGTTCTCGCGCATGGTGCCGTAGCGCACGGCGTTGGTTCCCGAAGCCCGTGTCGCGGCCATGCCGCCGAGGCTGGCGTCGGCGCCCGGATCAATCGGGAAGAACAGGCCGGTGCCGTTCAGCGCGGCATTCAACGCCTTGCGCGTGACGCCGCACTGCACTGTGGCGTCGAGATCTTCCTGGCGGATCGCGACGACCTGGTTGAGTGCCGACAAGTCGATGCAGACCCCACCGTGCAGAGCCAGCAAGTGACCTTCGAGCGAAGTCCCGGTGCCGAAGGCGATCACCGGGGTACGGAAGCGGTGGCACAGGGAGACGATGTCGGCGACTTCCGCAGTGGATTCGGCAAACACCACGGCATCCGGCGGCATCGGAGTGTGCGATGACTCGTCCTTGCCGTGATGCAGGCGGACTGCGGTGGCAATGCTGAACCGCGACCCGAAACGAGCGGCGAGCGTTTCGGCCAGTTCCTGTGGCAGCGGCGGTCGGTCGGCGGGGGCGTTCATGGCGATCTCCGGCATGGCATGGGGGTCGCCGGATTCTACGCCGCGCCTACCGTG
Organism: Betaproteobacteria bacterium; assembly: GCA_028065725.1. The sequence continues at coordinate 17,062 of JAPTVL010000450.1, read as the reverse complement.
ATTTAAGTACCGTGCCGGATCCGGGCCGCATGCCCGGTTTTGGTGCGCCGCAACAGGCACTTGCCGGAAGTCGGCAGGGCTAAACAGTCGAAGTCGACTTAGTCGTTGACGATGCGGTCAAATTTGGAGATAATCATTGGTTCAGCTGGAGGGGTTCCCGAGCGGTCAAAGGGATCAGACTGTAAATCTGACGGCTCTGCCTTCGAAGGTTCGAATCCTTCCCCCTCCACCAGCGGATTTTGGAAACAAAGAGTTATGTTTTGCGGACAGGTTGGGCGGGCGGCGGTAGTTTAATGGTAGAACCTTAGCCTTCCAAGCTAATGACGAGGGTTCGATTCCCTCTCGCCGCTCCAGGTTTGTGCGGTTTTGCAGTGTTTCAGCCCTTGTAGCTCAGTGGTAGAGCACTCCCTTGGTAAGGGAGAGGTCGCGTGTTCGATCCACGCCAAGGGCACCATTTTCTAGTGCATTTTTGTTGGGGTAATCGACATGGCAAAGGGCAAGTTTGAGCGTACGAAGCCACACGTGAACGTGGGGACGATTGGTCACGTAGACCATGGGAAGACGACATTGACGGCGGCGATCACGACGGTGCTGTCGTCGAAGTTTGGCGGCGAGGCGAAAGCCTACGACCAGATCGATGCGGCACCGGAAGAAAAGGCACGCGGCATCACCATCAACACGGCGCACGTCGAGTACGAGACGAAGAGTCGTCACTACGCGCACGTCGACTGCCCGGGCCACGCCGACTACGTCAAGAACATGATCACCGGCGCCGCGCAAATGGACGGCGCCATCCTGGTCTGTTCCGCCGCTGACGGCCCCATGCCGCAGACCCGCGAGCACATCCTGCTGGCACGCCAGGTCGGCGTACCCTACATGGTCGTGTTCATGAACAAATGCGACATGGTCGACGATGCCGAACTGCTCGAACTGGTCGAAATGGAACTGCGCGAACTGCTCAGCAAGTACGACTTCCCGGGCGACGACATCCCGATCATCAAGGGTTCGGCCCTGAAGGCGCTGGAAGGCGACAAGGGCGAACTCGGCGAAGGCGCCATCATGGCCCTGGCCGATGCCCTGGACAGCTACATCCCGACCCCCGAGCGCGCCATCGACAAGCCCTTCCTGATGCCGATCGAAGACGTCTTCTCGATCTCCGGCCGCGGCACCGTGGTGACCGGTCGCGTCGAGCGCGGCGTGGTCAAGGTCGGCGAAGAAATCGAAATCGTCGGCATCCGCCCCACCACCAAGACCACCTGCACCGGCGTCGAAATGTTCAGGAAGCTGCTGGACCAGGGCCAGGCCGGCGACAACGTCGGCGTGCTGCTGCGCGGCACCAAGCGGGAAGAAGTCGAACGCGGCCAGGTGCTGGCCAAGCCGGGCAGCATCACCCCGCACACCCACTTCACGTCGGAGGTGTACATCCTGTCGAAGGACGAAGGCGGCCGTCACACGCCGTTCTTCAACGGCTACCGCCCGCAGTTCTACTTCCGCACCACCGACGTCACGGGCAGCATCGAACTGCCGGCCGGAACCGAAATGGTGATGCCGGGGGACAACGTGGCGATGACGGTGCGGCTGATTGCGCCGATCGCGATGGAAGAGGGTCTGCGTTTCGCCATCCGTGAAGGCGGTCGTACCGTCGGCGCCGGTGTCGTTGCCAAGGTCATCGAATAACACAGCGCAGCTTTTACGAGTGGGCGGCACTTCGGCAACGAGGTGTCGCCCTGCAGTCTCTGCCGCAGGGGTGTAGCTCAATTGGCAGAGCGGCGGTCTCCAAAACCGCAGGTTGGGGGTTCGATTCCCTCCGCCCCTGCCACTGAATTGAAGCATTTGCGCATTAAAGACTATTTATGGCCGATAAACTCAAGTTCATGCTGGCGTTGCTGCTGTTGGCGGCTGGCGTGGCTGGCTTCTACTTCCTGCGTGAGCAGGCGATGATCCTGCGCGTGCTGTCCGTGCTCGCGGGTTTGGGTGCGGGCATTGCCGTGGCGTGGTACACGGCGCCGGGACGTCGCTTCATCGACTTCGGCCAGGAAGCGGTGGTGGAGACGAAGAAAGTGGTCTGGCCGTCGCGCAAGGAAACCGTGCAGACCACCGGCATTGTGTTCGCTTTCGTGCTGGTGATGGCGATCGTATTGTGGATGACTGACAAGGGCCTTGAATGGGTGCTTTACGACCTGGTTCTGGGCTGGAAAAAATCATGACAAAACGCTGGTACGTCGTTCACGCCTACTCCGGCTTTGAAAAGTCGGTACAGCGCGCCCTGATCGAGCGCATCACCCGCGCCGGGATGCAGGACAAGTTCGGCCAGGTGCTGGTGCCGGTCGAGGAAGTCATTGAAATGAAGAACGGACAGAAGAGCATTTCCGAACGGAAGTTCTTCCCCGGCTACGTGCTGGTCGAGATGGACATGGACGACGACTCCTGGCATCTGGTCAAGAGCACGCCCAAGGTCACCGGATTTGTCGGCGGCACCTCGACCAAGCCGACCCCGATTTCCGAAAAGGAAGTCAACAAGATCATGCAGCAGGTTCAGGAGGGCGTCGAGAAGCCGCGCCCCAAGGTCCTGTTCGAAGTGGGCGAGATGGTTCGCATCAAGGAAGGCCCGTTCACCGACTTCAATGGCAATGTCGAGGAAGTCAATTACGAGAAGAGCCGCCTGCGTGTATCCGTGACGATTTTCGGTCGCGCCACGCCGGTCGAACTGGAATTCGCTCAGGTCGAAAAGGCCTAGATTTCGATTTTTGGCCGCGCCGCAGCGGCCGCAGTTTTTGCAGGTATGCGGCAACGAGGAGCGTCAGTAGTTTGTTGAAACAAACGAACGCGCGTTACGACTCATTCAAGACAGGAGCCATTCATGGCAAAGAAGATAATCGGTTACATCAAGCTGCAAGTACCGGCCGGCAAGGCCAATCCCTCGCCTCCGATCGGCCCGGCACTCGGCCAGCGCGGCCTCAACATCATGGAATTCTGCAAGGCCTTCAATGCCCAGACCCAGGGTCTGGAGCCGGGCCTGCCGATTCCGGTGGTAATTACGGCGTTCGCCGACAAGAGCTTCACCTTCATCATGAAGACGCCGCCGGCGACCATTCTGATCAAGAAGGCAGCCGGCATTACCAAGGGTTCGCCGAAGCCCCATACCGACAAGGTGGGCAAGATCACCCGCGCTCAGGCCGAGGAAATCGCCAAGACCAAAATGAAGGATTTGACCGCTGCCGATCTTGACGCAGCAGTACGCACCATCGCGGGTTCGGCCCGCAGCATGGGCATCACGGTGGAAGGACTCTGATCATGGCGAAGAAATCCAAGCGCGTGCAGGCGGTAGTCGCCAAAGTTGATCGCAACAAGGCGTATCCGGTGGGCGATGCGCTGAGTCTGGTGAAGGAATGCGCGACTGCCAAGTTCGACGAATCGATCGACGTTTCGGTCAATCTCGGCGTTGACGCCAAGAAATCCGACCAGCTGGTGCGCGGCTCGGTCGTACTGCCGGCCGGAACCGGCAAGACGGTGCGCGTCGCCGTGTTCGCCCAGGGCGCCAAGGCCGAGGATGCCAAAGCCGCTGGCGCCGACGTGGTCGGTTTCGACGATTTGGCCGCCGAGGTCAAGGCCGGCAACATGAATTTCGATATCGTGATCGCAACGCCCGATGCCATGAAGGTGGTCGGTGCCTTGGGCCAGATTCTCGGCCCGCGCGGCCTGATGCCGAACCCGAAGGTCGGCACCGTCACGATGGACGTCACCACCGCGGTGAAGAACGCCAAGGCGGGTCAGGTGCAGTACCGCACCGACAAGGCCGGCATCATTCATTGCACGATCGGCCGCGCCTCGTTCAGTGTCGATGCGCTGAAGACCAACCTTTCGGCATTGATCGAAGCCTTGCAAAAGGCCAAGCCGGCAGCTTCCAAGGGCCAGTATCTGAAGAAAGTGTCGCTGTCCAGCACCATGGGCGCCGGCGTTCGCGTCGATCAGGCCAGCCTGTCGGCGCAAGCTTAAAGAACTTTGGGCTGCTGCGTCATTCGTGTTTGATGCGAATGGCGCGGCAGGTTATCAAAGACCGCAGGCGTCCGTGAGGACTTAATTGCGGCGACGGAACATTGTCGCAAAGCCGGCGTAGATGGCGTTACCCGATGAGGGAATTTCGGTTCCTGAATGAAGGTCGCCGTATCGCCAGCGCCGACTTTTCGGCGTTGGGGTTTTAAAGGAGTTGACCGTGAGTCTCAATCTTGACGACAAGAAGACGGTAGTTGCCGAAGTGTCCGCAGAAGTCGCGAACGCCCAGTCGATCATCGTCGCAGAGTACCGTGGTCTCGGAGTGGTCGATCTCACCGCCCTGCGTGCCAACGCACGCAAGTCCGGTGTGTATCTGCGTGTTGTAAAAAATACCCTGGTGCGTCGTTCCATTGCCGGTACGCCGTTCGAAGGTCTGTCTGCGAAGCTGACGGGCCCCCTGATCTATGGAATTTCCAAGGATCCGGTGGCTGCCGCCAAGCTGCTCAACGACTTTGCCAAGGGTAATGACAAGCTCAGCATCAAGGTCGGCGCAATGCCCAACTACGTCATGGACGCAGCTGGAGTCAAGGCGCTGGCAACGATGCCGAGCCGCGAGGAGCTGCTGTCCAAGCTTCTCGGCACCATGCAGGCACCGATCGCCCAGTTCGTCCGTACGCTCAACGAAGTCCCGACGAAGTTTGTCCGGGGCCTCGCCGCGGTGCGCGACGCCAAAGAGGCTGCGTAATCGTTTTTAGTTCCGGCATAAGGTCCGCTTGCGCGGACATGAGCCTTCACTGAAACCGTGTTTTCATTGAACCAAACATTCATTCAGGAGTTGTAATCATGGCTGTAAGCAAAGCTGAAATACTTGATGCCATCGCTGGCATGACCGTTCTGGACCTGTCCGAACTGATCAAGGAAATGGAAGAGAAGTTCGGCGTTTCCGCCGCCGCCGCCGCCGTTGCCGTCGCTGCCCCGGCTGCCGCCGGTGCTGCCGCTGCCGAAGAGCAGACCGAATTCACCGTGATGCTGGTTGCCGCGGGCGAAAAGAAGGTCGAAGCCATCAAGGTCGTTCGCGCTGCCACGGGCCTCGGCCTCAAGGAAGCCAAGGATCTGGTGGACGGCGCACCGAAGGCTGTCAAGGAAGGCATCAACAAGGCTGACGCCGAGGCCCTCAAGAAGCAGCTCGAGGAAGCCGGCGCCAAGGTCGAGATCAAGTAATTGCGATTCGATCACGGGTTGGCGGCCTTGCCGCCAACCCGTTATTGGTTCTTGTAGAAACGGAAGTACGTAGTACCAGTCGAGTTTCACCCCATTGCATTTGATCCGGGGGTTACACGAGAGTGCTGAACCATTCGTGCCTCAGCCCTGTCTTTTGACCTTCGACGTCTGAATCCTGAACGGAGCCACCATGGCGTATTCCTACACCGAAAAAAAGCGCATTCGTAAAAGCTTTGCCAAGCGGGCCAACGTCCTCGACGTGCCCTTCCTGCTGGCGACGCAGATCGAGTCCTACACGCGCTTCCTGCAGGCCGACGTGCCGCCGGCACAACGTCGCAATGAGGGCCTGCAAGCCGCCTTCACGTCGATTTTCCCGATTGTTGCGCATTCGGGGAATGCCCGCCTGCATTTCGTCGAGTTCATGCTCGGCGAACCGACTTTCGACGTCAAGGAATGCCAGCAGCGCGGCCTGACCTTCGCCAGCCCGCTGCGCGCCAAGGTCCGCCTTGAACTGCTCGACCGCGACACCAAGGCGGTCAAGGAAGTCAAGGAAGACCAGCCGCTGTACATGGGTGAAATCCCGCTGATGACTACCACGGGTTCCTTCGTCATCAACGGCACCGAGCGCGTCATCGTCTCCCAGCTGCATCGCTCGCCGGGCGTCTTCTTCGAGCACGACAAGGGCAAGACCCACAGCTCCGGCAAGCTGCTGTTTTCGGCGCGGATCATTCCGTATCGCGGTTCCTGGCTGGATTTCGAATTTGATCCGAAGGACATCCTGTACTTCCGTATCGACCGTCGCCGCAAGATGCCGGTAACCATCCTGCTCAAGTCGATCGGCATGACGCACGAGCAGATCCTGGCGACCTTCTTCGAATTCGATACCTTCCATTTCGCGAAGAAGGGTATTTCCTTCGAGGTTGTGCCGGAGCGCCTGCGCGGCGAGGTGGCGAAGTTCGACATTCTCGACAAGGCAGGCAAGCCGATCGTCGCCAAGGACAAGCGCATCACGGTCAAGCATATCCGCGAGATGGCCGAAGCCGGCATCAAGAAGATTCTGGTGCCCGACGAATTCATGATCGGCAGGGTCGTTGCCCGCAACGTGATCAACGCCGAGACCGGGGAAGTGCTGGCCAACGCCAACGACGAGATTACCGAGGATTTGCTGGGCAAGCTGGCGGCCGGTGGCGTCGAGCAGATTCAGACGCTGTACGTCAATGACCTAGATCGCGGCGCCTACATCTCGTCCACCCTGCGTATCGATGAAACCGCCGACCAGTGGGCGTCGCGCGTAGCGATCTACCGCATGATGCGCCCCGGCGAGCCGCCGACCGAGGACGCCGTGGAAAACCTGTTCCATGGCCTGTTCTATTCGGAAGAGCGCTACGACCTGTCCGCTGTGGGTCGCATGAAATTCAACCGTCGCGTCGGCCGCGATGAAATCGAAGGCGCCGGAACCCTGTCCAATGAGGACATCGTCGACGTCGTTCGCATTCTGGTCGAACTGCGCAACGGTCGCGGCGAGGTCGATGACATCGATCACCTCGGCAACCGTCGCGTGCGTTCGGTCGGCGAACTCGCCGAGAACCAGTTCCGTGCCGGCCTGGTGCGTGTCGAACGTGCCGTCAAGGAGCGGCTGAACCAGGCGGAAAGCGACAACCTGATGCCGCACGACCTGATCAACGCCAAACCCATTTCGGCGGCGATCAAGGAGTTCTTCGGCTCCAGCCAGCTGTCGCAGTTCATGGACCAGACCAATCCGCTGTCGGAGATCACGCACAAGCGCCGCGTCTCTGCCCTCGGCCCGGGCGGCCTGACCCGCGAGCGCGCCGGCTTCGAAGTGCGCGACGTGCACCCGACGCATTACGGCCGCGTCTGCCCGATCGAGACCCCGGAAGGTCCGAACATCGGCCTGATCAATTCGCTGGCGCTGTACGCACGCACCAACGAGTACGGTTTCATGGAAACCCCATACCGCAGGGTCGAGGACAGCCACGTCACCGACGACATCGAGTACCTGTCGGCAATCGAAGAAGGCAAGTACGTTATCGCGCAGGCCAACGCCCAACTGGACAAGAAAGGCAGGCTCAGCGATGCGCTGGTGTCCTGCCGCTTCAAGGGCGAATTCGAGCTCAAGGAGCCATCCGAGGTGCAATACATGGACGTGGCGCCAAGCCAGATCGTCTCCGTCGCGGCCTCGCTGATCCCCTTCCTTGAGCATGACGACGCCAACCGTGCCTTGATGGGCGCCAACATGCAGCGTCAGGCGGTTCCCTGCCTGCGCCCGGAAAAGGCCTTGGTCGGTACCGGTATCGAGCGTACCGTGGCCGTCGACTCCGGGACGGCGGTGCAGGCACTGCGCGGCGGCGTGGTGGATTACATCGACGCCAATCGCATCGTGGTGCGTGTAAACGATGCCGAAACGGTGGCGGGCGAAGTCGGTGTCGACATTTACAACCTGATCAAATACACCCGTTCCAACCAGAATACCAATATCAACCAGCGCCCGATCGTCAAGGTCGGCGACCTGATTGCCAAGGGCGACGTGGTGGCCGACGGTGCTTCGACCGATCTCGGCGAACTGGCCCTTGGGCAGAACATGCTGGTCGCCTTCATGCCCTGGAACGGCTACAACTTCGAGGATTCGATCCTGATCTCGGAGCGCGTGGTGGCCGATGACCGCTTCACCTCGGTGCATATCGAGGAGCTGACTGTCGTCGCGCGTGACACCAAGCTCGGTGCCGAAGAAATCACCCGCGACATCGCCACGCTTGGCGAATCGCAACTCGGCCGTCTGGATGAATCCGGCATTGTCTACATCGGTGCCGAGGTGGAAGCCGGCGACGTGTTGGTCGGCAAGGTCACGCCGAAGGGCGAGACCCAGCTGACTCCGGAAGAGAAGCTGCTGCGCGCCATCTTCGGCGAAAAGGCTTCCGACGTTAAGGACACGTCGCTGCGCGTGCCTTCGGGCATGATCGGCACGGTGATCGACGTGCAGGTCTTTACGCGCGAAGGCATCGAGCGCGACAAGCGCGCGCAGTCGATCATCGACGATATGCTGCGGGGCTACAAGCAGGATCTGGCCGACCAGATGCGCATCGTCGAACGCGACACCTTTGCCCGTATCGAAAAGCTGCTGACCAACAAGGTCGCCAGCAAGGGACCGAAGAAGCTGGTCAAGGGCACCAAGATCACCAAGGCCTACCTTGAGTCCGTCGAACACTATCACTGGTTCGACATTTCGCTGGTCGACGAGGATGCGCAGCAGCAACTCGAGAACCTGCGCGACAGCGTCGAACAGACGCGCAAGGACTTCGACGTTGCCTTCGAAGCAAAGCGGAAAAAGCTCACGCAGGGTGACGAATTGCCGCCCGGCGTGCAGAAAATGGTCAAGGTCTACCTCGCCGTCAAGCGCCGCCTGCAGCCAGGCGACAAGATGGCCGGTCGGCACGGCAACAAGGGCGTGGTGTCCAAGATCGTTCCGATCGAGGACATGCCCCACATGGCCGACGGTACGCCGATGGACATCGTGCTGAATCCTCTTGGCGTGCCCTCGCGGATGAACATTGGCCAGATCCTCGAAACCCACCTCGGCTGGGCGGCCAAGGGACTGGGTAACAAGATCGGCGAAATGCTGCGCAAGCAGGCGGCCGCCGCTGAAATTCGCAAACTCATGAACAAGATCTACAACTCTTCGGGCCGTAGCGAAGACATCGACAGCCTGAGTGAAAAGGAAGTGGTCGAACTTGCCAGCAACCTGCAAGGCGGCGTGCCGTTCGCTACTCCGGTGTTCGATGGTGCCCATGAGTCTGAAATCAAGGCCATGCTGGAACTTGCCGGCTTGCCGAGCAACGGTCAGGTGGAGCTGTTCGACGGTCGCACCGGCGAGTCCTTCGAGCGCCAGGTAACGGTCGGTTACATGCATGTACTGAAGCTGCACCATCTCGTCGATGACAAGATGCATGCGCGTTCCACCGGCCCATACAGCCTCGTTACCCAGCAACCGCTGGGCGGCAAGGCGCAGTTCGGTGGCCAGCGTTTTGGCGAAATGGAAGTCTGGGCGCTGGAAGCCTACGGCGCCGCCTATGTGCTGCAGGAAATGCTCACCGTCAAGTCGGACGACGTCAACGGCCGCACCAAGGTGTACGAAAACATCGTCAAGGGCGAGCACAGGATAGATGCCGGCATGCCGGAATCCTTCAATGTGCTGGTCAAGGAAATCCGTTCGCTGGCGATCGACATCGATCTCGAGCGTTACTGAGCCGCCAAAGCCCCTAGGAGAAAATACACATGAAAAGCCTGTTTGCAGACCTGTTCAAGCAGAACCTGGCGGCCGAAGAGGAGTTCGACGCGATCACGATCGGTCTGGCTTCCCCGGACAAGATCCGTTCCTGGTCCTACGGTGAAGTCAAGAAGCCCGAGACCATCAACTACCGTACCTTCAAGCCCGAGCGCGACGGCCTGTTCTGCGCCAAGATATTCGGCCCGGTGAAGGATTACGAGTGCCTTTGCGGCAAGTACAAGCGCCTCAAGCATCGCGGCGTGATCTGCGAAAAATGCGGCGTCGAAGTCACGCAGTCGAAGGTGCGTCGCGAACGCATGGGCCACATCGAATTGGCCTCGCCGACTGCGCATATCTGGTTTCTGAAGAGCCTGCCGAGCCGCCTCGGTATGGTGCTCGACATGACGCTGCGCGACATCGAGCGGGTACTGTACTTCGAAGCCTTTGTCGTCGTCGATCCGGGCATGACCCCGCTGAATCGTGCGCAATTGCTGACCGAGGATGATTACCTGGCCAAGGTCGAGGAATACGGCGATGATTTCTCCGCCGTGATGGGCGCCGAGGGCGTGCGTGAACTTCTGCGCACCCTTGATCTCAATCGTCAGGTCGAGACGCTGCGCCAGGAGTTGGAAACTACCGGCTCGGAAGCAAAGAGCAAGAAGATTTCCAAGCGCCTCAAGGTGCTCGAGGGCTTCCAGCAGTCCGGTATCAAGCCCGAGTGGATGATCCTCGAAGTGCTGCCGGTGCTGCCGCCGGATCTGCGTCCCCTGGTGCCGCTGGACGGCGGACGTTTCGCCACCTCCGACCTGAACGATCTGTATCGTCGCGTCATCAACCGCAACAATCGCCTCAAGCGTCTTCTTGAACTCAAGGCGCCTGACATCATCGTGCGCAACGAGAAGCGCATGTTGCAGGAAGCCGTCGACTCGCTGCTCGATAATGGTCGTCGCGGCAAGGCCATGACGGGCGCCAACAAGCGTCCGCTGAAGTCTCTGGCCGACATGATCAAGGGCAAGGGCGGCCGCTTCCGCCAGAATCTGCTGGGCAAGCGCGTCGACTACTCCGGTCGCTCGGTGATCGTCGTCGGTCCGCAGCTCAAGTTGCACCAGTGCGGTCTGCCGAAGAAGATGGCTCTGGAACTGTTCAAGCCCTTCATCTTCGAGCGCCTCGAAAAGATGGGCATTGCCAGTACCATCAAGGCAGCGAAGAAGGAAGTCGAGGCAGAGACCCCCGTGGTGTGGGACATCCTCGAAGAGGTCATTCGCGAACATCCGGTGATGTTGAATCGCGCCCCGACCTTGCACCGTCTCGGTATCCAGGCTTTCGAGCCGACGCTGATCGAGGGCAAGGCGATCCAGTTGCATCCGCTGGTCTGCGTGGCATTCAATGCCGACTTCGACGGTGACCAGATGGCCGTGCATATTCCGCTGTCGCTTGAGGCGCAGATGGAAGCCCGCACGCTGATGCTGGCCTCGAACAACGTTCTGTCGCCCGCTAACGGCCAGCCGATCATTGTCCCCTCGCAGGACGTGGTGCTGGGCCTTTACTACGCTACCCGCGAGAACGTTACGGCTCGCGGCAATGGCATGATTTTCGCGGATATCGCGGAGATTACCCGGGCCATCGATTCCCGCCAGATCGACCTGCACGCGCGTATCTCGGTGCGCATTCGCGAGTATGAACTCGACGCGGACCAGCAGTGGCAGGAAAAGATCACCCGCTATTCAACGACTGCCGGTCGGGCGCTGTTGTCCGAGATTCTGCCGCGCGGCCTGCCGTTCAAGGTGATCGACAAGCCCCTCAAGAAGAAGGAAATCTCCAAGCTGATCGACGAGAGCTTCCGCCGCTGCGGTCTCAAGGACACGGTGGTTTTTGCCGACCAGTTGATGCAGGCTGGCTTCCGTCTCGCGACCCGGGCAGGTATCTCGATTTGCGTCGACGACATGCTGGTGCCGACGCAGAAGCATAGTTTGATCGCCGCAGCCGAGGCTGAGGTCAAGGAAATCGAAAAGCAATACACCTCCGGTCTTGTCACGGTAGGCGAGCGTTACAACAAGGTCGTCGATATCTGGGGCCGCGCCGGTGATCAGGTGGCCAAGGCCATGATGGATCAGCTTGCCCATCAGGCAGTGACCGGTGCGGATGGCAAGCAGGTCAGCCAGGAGTCCTTCAACTCCATCTACATGATGGCGGATTCGGGTGCGCGCGGTTCGGCGGCACAGATTCGACAGCTAGCCGGCATGCGAGGCCTGATGGCCAAGCCGGACGGTTCGATTATCGAAACACCTATTACCTCGAACTTCCGTGAGGGCCTCAACGTTCTGCAGTACTTCATCTCGACGCACGGCGCTCGCAAAGGTTTGGCCGACACGGCATTGAAGACCGCCAATTCCGGCTACCTGACACGGCGTTTGGTTGATGTAACCCAGGATCTGGTAGTGATCGAAGATGATTGCGGTACCCAGAATGGATTCGCCATGAAGGCCCTCGTGGAAGGCGGCGAAGTGATCGAGCCCTTGCGCGAGCGCATCCTTGGCCGGGTCTCCACCAACGACGTTATCCATCCCGATACGCAGGAGGTGCTGTTCGCAGCAGGCTACCTGCTGGACGAGGACGCTGTCGATGCCATCGAAGCACTTGACATCGACGAGGTTCGCGTACGCAGCGCCCTGTCATGCGAAACCCGTTATGGCCTGTGCGCAAAATGCTATGGCCGCGATCTGGGGCGCGGCTATCTGGTCAATGCCGGTGAGGCGGTCGGTGTCATTGCCGCCCAGTCGATCGGCGAGCCGGGCACGCAGCTGACCATGCGCACCTTCCACGTTGGCGGTGCAGCATCGAGGTCGGCGGCGCAAAGCAGCATCGAGGCAAAGAGTTCTGGCGTGATTCGGTTTACGGCGACCATGCGTTACGTCACGAATCCGAAGAACGAGAAGATTGTCATCTCGCGCTCCGGAGAGGTGATGATTACCGACGACAACGGTCGCGAGCGCGAGCGCCACAAGGTTCCCTATGGCGCGACCTTGCAGGCCGACGATGGCAAGCCGGTCAAGGCCGGGACTCAGCTGGCGACGTGGGATCCACACACCCGTCCGATCGTTACCGAGTATGCGGGTACCGTAAAGTTCGAGAACGTCGAGAAGAACGCCACCGTAGCCGAGCAGATGGACGAAGTCACCGGTCTTTCGACACTGGTCGTCATTGATCCCAAGCGTGGCGCCAAGGCATCCAAGGGTGTCCGGCCACAGGTCAAGCTGATCGACGAATCGGGCCAGGAAGTCAAAATCCATGGCACCGATCACGTCGTGACCATTACCTTCCAGGTTGGCTCACTGATTACGGTCAAGGATGGTCAACAGGTGGCGGTCGGCGATATTTTGGCCCGGATTCCGCAAGAGTCGTCCAAGACGCGCGATATCACCGGCGGTCTGCCGCGTGTGGCCGAGCTCTTCGAGGCGCGTATTCCGAAGGACGCCGGTGTCCTGGCCGAGGTCACCGGCACGGTTTCATTTGGCAAGGACACCAAGGGCAAGCAGCGCCTGGTGATTACCGAGCCTGATGGAACGGCGCATGAGTATCTGATCACCAAGGACAAGCATGTGATGGCGCATGACGGCCAGGTAGTCAACAAGGGTGAAGTCATTGTGGACGGCCCGGCCGATCCGCACGACATCCTGCGCCTCAAGGGCGTTGAAGAGCTGGCCCGCTACATCATTGATGAAGTTCAGGATGTGTATCGCCTGCAAGGCGTGAAAATCAATGACAAACATATTGAGGTGATCGTGCGTCAGATGTTGCGTCGCGTGGTCATTACCCACCCGGGAGATTCGAGCTTCATCAAGGAGGAGCAGGTAGAACGCGCAGCAGTGCTGGACGAGAACGACAAGCTGATCGCTGCAGGCAAGACGCCGACAACCTACGACTTCATGCTCCATGGCATCACCAAGGCCAGCTTGTCGACGGACTCCTTCATTTCCGCGGCATCGTTCCAGGAAACCACCCGCGTTCTGACCGAGGCAGCCATCATGGGCAAGCGCGATGAACTGCGCGGGCTCAAGGAAAATGTGATTGTCGGCCGACTCATTCCGGCGGGAACCGGCATGGCGTATCACCGCACGCGCCGCAACCAGTCCAGCGGTGGCGCCGAAGCACAAAACCTTTTTGATCTGCCGGCTGCAGCGGAAGATGCATCCGTGGCAGCAGAAGACACACAGGCAGGTTGACGCTGGTGAACGACCAATCTATAATCCGGCCTCTTTGCCCTTGGCAGGGGCCAACTTTTCGTAATTTTGCGGTGCATTTCGCACAGCATTCAGGATATATACATGCCTACCATTAACCAGCTCGTGCGCAAGGGACGTCAGGCGCCGCAGTCGAAAAGCAAGGTGCCGGCGCTCGGCAACAGCCCGGCTCGTCGTGGCGTTTGCACCCGCGTCTACACAACCACGCCGAAGAAGCCGAACTCCGCGTTGCGGAAAGTGGCCAAGGTGCGCCTGACCAACGGCTTCGAGGTCATTTCGTACATCGGTGGCGAGGGCCACAATTTGCAGGAACACTCAGTGGTCCTGATTCGCGGCGGTCGTGTCAAGGACTTGCCGGGTGTGCGCTACCACATCGTGCGCGGCAGCCTTGATACCCAGGGTGTCAAGGACCGCAAGCAGAGCCGTTCGAAGTACGGCGCCAAGCGGCCCAAGGCTGCCTGATCAGGCGCTTAAGGAGATACCATGCCCCGTCGTCGTGAAGTTCCCAAACGTGACATCCTGCCCGATCCCAAATTCGGCAGCGTTGATCTTTCGAAGTTCGTCAATGTGCTGATGGATAGCGGCAAGAAGTCGGTTGCCGAGCGCATCATCTACGGTGCATTTGCCCAGATCCAGACCAAGAGCGGAAAGGACCCGCTGGAAGTCTTTACTCTGGCGGTGAATAACGTCAAGCCTTTGGTCGAGGTCAAGAGTCGCCGGGTCGGCGGCGCCAACTACCAGGTTCCGGTCGAGGTGCGCCCTTCCCGGCGCATGGCGCTTTCGATGCGCTGGCTTCGTGAGGCGGCGCGCAAGCGCAGCGAGAAGTCCATGGGTCAGCGCTTGGCTGCAGAGTTGCTCGAGGCATCCGAGGGGCGCGGTGCGGCGATGAAGAAGCGCGAAGAAGTTCACCGCATGGCCGAAGCCAACAAGGCGTTCTCGCACTTCCGCTTCTGAGTAGTAACGTGTCTCGTCGGGACCCCGGCGAGGCTTTCGTTTTTGTCCGCCGCCCTGTCGCTTCGTGAAACGTAGCGACATGGCGGTTTGGTTTAGATAAGGCAGGTAAATCAAGTGGCCCGCAAGACTCCCATCGAACGCTATCGCAATATTGGTATTTCGGCTCACATCGACGCCGGCAAGACCACCGCCACCGAGCGCATTTTGTTCTACACCGGGGTCAATCACAAGATTGGCGAAGTCCATGACGGCGCGGCCACCATGGATTGGATGGAGCAGGAGCAGGAGCGCGGGATCACCATCACTTCGGCGGCAACTACCTGTTTCTGGAAGGGCATGGACATGTCTTTTCCGGAGCACCGTTTCAACATCATCGATACGCCGGGGCACGTAGACTTCACGATCGAAGTCGAGCGTTCGATGCGGGTCCTCGATGGCGCCTGCATGGTGTATTGCGCTGTTGGTGGCGTCCAGCCGCAGTCGGAGACTGTTTGGCGTCAGGCGACCAAGTACAAGGTGCCGCGACTTGCCTTCGTTAACAAGATGGACCGCTCCGGCGCGAATTTCTTCAAGGTCGTCGAGCAGATGAAGACCCGCCTCAAGGCGAATCCAGTGCCGGTTGTGATTCCGATCGGTGCCGAGGACAACTTCGTCGGCGTCGTCGATCTTCTGAAGATGCGGGCGATCATTTGGGACGAGCCCTCCCAAGGCATGAAGTTTGAGTATCAGGAGATTCCGCCCGAACTGCTGGAAACCGCGAAGACTTGGCGCGAGCGGATGGTTGAGGTGGCTGCCGAAGCTTCCGAGGAGCTGATGAACGAATACCTCGAATCTGGTGAGCTGTCCGAGGAGAAAATTAAGCAGGGTCTGCGCCGGCGCACGATCGACTGTGAAATTCAGCCGATGCTGTGTGGGTCAGCCTTCAAGAACAAGGGTGTGCAGCGCATGCTGGATGCCGTAGTTGAGTTTCTGCCGTCGCCAGTCGATATTCCGCCGGTCGGCGGTGTCGACGAGCGGGAGAAGGAAGTTTCCCGTCGCGCGGACGATGGCGAGAAGTTCTCCGCCTTGGCGTTCAAGTTGATGACCGATCCGTTTGTTGGCCAGCTGACGTTTATCCGCGTGTATTCCGGCGTCTTGACGTCCGGAGCGACCATCTACAACTCGATCAAGGGCAAGAAAGAGCGCATTGGCCGTATTCTTCAGATGCACGCCAATAATCGCGAAGAAATCAAGGAAGTTCTTGCGGGCGACATCGCTGCATGCGTCGGTCTCAAGGAAGTAACTACGGGCGAAACGCTCTGCGATCCGGAAGCGCCGATCATCCTTGAGCGCATGGTATTCCCGGAGCCGGTGATTCATGTGGCTGTCGAACCGAAGACCAAGGCTGACCAGGAAAAGATGGGTATAGCGCTCGGTCGTCTGGCGCAAGAGGATCCGTCCTTCCGTGTCCGTAGCGACGAAGAATCCGGCCAAACGATCATTTCCGGCATGGGCGAGCTTCATCTGGACATCATCGTTGATCGTATGCGTCGTGAATTCAACGTTGACGCCAGCGTTGGTGCTCCGCAAGTTGCCTATCGCGAAGCCGTACGGAAATCTGTCGAGCAAGAGGGCAAATTCGTCAAGCAGTCCGGCGGCCGCGGTCAGTATGGTCACGTTTGGATCAGGCTCGAGCCGAACGAGCAGGGCAAGGGTTACGAGTTTGTCGACGCCGTTAAGGGCGGTACCGTTCCGCGCGAATTTATTCCAGCGGTGGATAAAGGACTGCGGGAGACTCTGCCGAATGGAGTGTTGGCTGGCTATCCGGTGGTTGATGTCAAGGTCACCTTGTTCGATGGCTCCTCCCATGACGTCGATTCGAATGAGAATGCGTTCAAGATGGCCGCGTCGATGGCATTCAAGGACGCTATGCGCAAGGCCAACCCGGTGCTTCTTGAGCCGATGATGGCGGTCGAGGTCGAGACTCCTGAGGACTACATGGGCAACGTCATGGGCGACCTGTCGAGTCGTCGCGGCATCGTCCAGGGCATGGAAGACCAGGTAGGCGGCATCAAGTTGGTCAAGGCCGAAGTACCGCTGGCCGAAATGTTTGGCTATGCAACCACACTACGCTCGCTGTCGCAAGGTCGGGCAACGTATTCCATGGAGTTCAAGCATTACACCGAGGCGCCAAAGAATGTCGCCGAAGCAGTCATCAACAAGAAGTAGAAGTGATCGACTAATAATCGTTCTTTAAGGAAAGCAGACATGGCAAAGGGCAAGTTTGAGCGTACGAAGCCACACGTGAACGTGGGGACGATTGGTCACGTAGACCATGGGAAGACGACATTGACGGCGGCGATCACGACGGTGCTGTCGTCGAAGTTTGGCG
>JAPTVL010000209.1 GCA_028065725.1 Betaproteobacteria bacterium | reverse complement strand
GTGCATCGTACATCCTGTTAGTTGGTGGAGGTAAGCGGGATCGAACCGCTGACCTCTTGCATGCCATGCAAGCGCTCTCCCAGCTGAGCTATACCCCCAACGAAGCCGCGCATTCTATAGATGCCTTGCGTGCTTGTAAAGCCTCTGCAGGCATTTCAATCGGGAAAAAGTTTGCCGGGGTTGAGCAGGCCGTGCGGATCGAATTGCCGTTTGATCGCACGCATCAGCTCAAGCGTGGCGGTGTCGATTTCCTGCGGCACGAAGCGGCGCTTCTCGGTGCCGATGCCGTGCTCGCCGGAGAGCGTGCCACCCAGCGCCAGGACACGCAGCATGATCGCGTCGAGCGCCAGGTGGGCGCGTTCCATTTCGTCGGCGTCGTCGGGGTGCACCATCAGGTTGACGTGCAGATTGCCGTTGCCGGCGTGGCCGAACGACACCACGGCCAGCCGATGCGTGTTGGCGGTGTGGTCGATGAAGTCGACGAATTCGGAAAGCTGCGACACCGGCACCACCACGTCCTCGTTGATCTTCAGCGGCGCGATCTGCTTGACCGCATGCGACAGCGATTTGCGCGCGGTCCACAGTCGGGTGATGGCCTCGCGCGTGAAGCCGCTCTTCATCTCGAGCAGGCCGTCGCCGGCGAGCGCTGCTTCCAGCGCGGCGATCTGGCGCGGCAGGTCCGCCACGGCGCCGTCGGCTTCGACCATCAGCAGCGCACGGGTGCCGGGCGCCAGGTCGTCCGCCGTACCGGTCGGGCGGATGGCGTCGATGGCGCGATGGTCCATGAATTCGAGCGCGCACGGCATCACGGACTGGCGCATGGCGCGGCTGACCGCGTTGAGCGCACTGCGGTTGTCGGCGAAGCACAGACGCAGGGTGGCGACGGCTTCCGGCGCCGGCAAGAGTTTCAGCGTCGCTTCGGTGATCAGCGCCAGCGTGCCTTCCGAGCCGACCAGCAGGCGGGTGAGGTCGTAGCCGGTGACGCCCTTGGTGGTGCGGCAACCGGTACGGATTTCCTCGCCGCTGCCGGTGACGGCGCGCAGGCCCAGCACGTAATCGCGGGTGACGCCGTACTTGACGGCGCGCGGCCCGGCGGCGTTCATCGCGAGGTTGCCGCCGATGCGGCAATACGCATTGCTGCCGGGGTCGGGCGGGTAGAACAGGCCGGCGCTGCGCGCGAGGCGGTCGATTTCCTCGGTGACCACGCCGGCTTCGACGACGATGAGGCGGTTGGCCGGGTCGAATTCGAGCACGCGCCGCATGCATTCGAAGCTGACGACCACGCTGCCGGGCGCGGGCAGCGCGCCGCCGACGTTGCCGGAGCCGGCGCCGCGCGGTGTCAGTGCCACGCGATGCTCGAAGGCGATGCGCACGAGCGCCGCCACCTCGTCGTGCGAGGTGGGGAACAGCACCGCATCGGGCTCGACCCGGCGCGGGGTTTCGTCGCAGGCATAGAGCGCGCGGATGGCAGCGTCGTCGAACACGTGATCGGCGCCGAGGGCGGAACGGAAAGCGGCGAGCGCGTGATCGGACAACATGGCAAACAGGAAAAAAGAGGGATCAGGCCGTGTGCTTGTGCCCGTCAGGGTGCTTGTGCCCGTCTGGGTGTTCGGGCGGCAGCTGCGCGACCAGCTGGGCGATCGTGTCGGCGTCGAAATCCATGCCGATGTCCCAGCCCGGATTCAGCGCGATCGGCACGCCGCCGCCGATGCGGCGCAGCAGCCAGGAAAACTCGGTGAGCAGGCCGCCCGAGAATTCGGGGAAATGCTCGACGAAGGGCTTGGCGCGCTCGGGGCTGGTGAACAGCACCAGCACGCGCTCGCCGTCCTCGTCCTCGATGATCAGCGGCTCGGCCTGGGTGGTGCGCTGGAAGCCATGGATCGGGTTCTTCTCGTCGCGCACCGGCATGAACAGCTGCTGCTCGATGAGTTGCAGCACGAAGGTTTCGGCGTCGAGCGTGCCGGCATGCACGGCAGCCAGCTGCTCTTCAAGCGCGTTGTGGGGGACGAAGTTCATGGTCTGAGGCGGATTCGGGATTACGGCCAGTGTAGCGTAAGCGGGCGCGCTTGCGGGCTCAGGGCATACGACTCCATCCCGCCTTGCGGGACTTCAGCGTGTAGCGGATCGAAGTACCCACAAGGGGCATCGCGATCCTTTAGGGCTCCCAGCGTTCGGGATGCGCCCAGTACCGGGCATTGAGCCAGTCCGGCACCGTCTTGTAGGTGTCGATATCGTAATAGTGGATGCGCAGATCCGCTGCAGCATCGGTGGCGGACAGCGTGAAGCCGAGTGCGATAAACGCCGTCTCGTCCAGCACGCAGCCGGATGGCGCGACCAGCAGGATGCGCGGTGCAAGGTACAGGCGCGTCCGGCCGATCAGGTGCCGGGCCTGCTCTGCGTCCAGTCCGTTCAGCGCATCGATCCCCAGCGCCAGAGCACAGGATGCACCCGGCAGGGAGTCAAGCGTGCGGACCGGTGTGTCGGGCAGCACGTCGCCCGCCAGTTGCCGGGCCGCCGCATCGAGTGCGCACACGCTTTCGGGCCGGATGTCCAGCAGGCGTGTCCGCAGGTGTTCGCGCCAGCTCATGCCTTGCGCGGCACGCGCACCAGCCGGGTACCGACGATGCGGTCGTGCAGGAACTGGCGGTCGCGGTCGACGAGCGCCCACCAGAAGCCGGCACCCGCCAGCAGCAGGCCGATGAGGGCGAGGAAAAAGCGCAGCACCGCCTGCCTGAAGGTCAGGGTGTCGCCGTTCTGCTGAACCAGGCGGATGCGCCAGGTTTTCATTGCCAGGGTCTGGCCGCTGCGCAGCCAGAACGCGCTGAAATAGGCGAACAGAATGCCCAGGATGTAGACCTGAAACAGGTGGCGCTGCCACGGCGCGTGCATCTCGCCCACCACCGGAATGATGATGAAGGACGCCACGAACACCACTGCCGTGACGAGCAGCGATTCATAGATCATGGCGGCGATGCGCACCAGAAAAGGGGCGGGATCGGGGGCTATTGCGTTGTCTTGCATGGTGGCTCTATATTGCGGTCTGGCGCGACACTTTGCCACAGCGCGCCGCAACCATAAGCAAAATCAAGGAGGGGGCTCGATGCATATCGTAAAGCAACTCATGGCGATTCCCGGTGTTGTCGCGGCCGGCGAGTATGCGTACCGTGGCGACCGGTTCTCCTACGAGGGCGCGCTTACCGACGAGTTTGCCCGCATGGCGTCGATCCTGTGCCGCGCCAACACGCTGTCGGTCAACATGCAGTCCGAGATCTTCGATTCCTTTGCCGAGAACATCGGCTGCCGGCCGGTGCAGGGCTGGATCGTGCGCGGCAGTCAAATCACCATCTGCGCGGTGGGAAATTATTTTGCCTTCATCGAAAACCGTGACGAGCTGCTGAACGACGTCATGACCATCATGCGTGCCAAAGTCGGCGACGTGCAGGATGACCTGCTGGTCAACCTGTATGCCAGGCTGGGCGGCGACACCAAGGAAGCCTTGTACTGAATTTGATGCCCAACAGGGGGAGCGAAAATGAATCTGCAAAAAATGATGGACTTGCCGGGCGCGCTGGCGGCGTTTACCTACAGCGACAAGGGCGATCTGCAATCGCATGTGCTGCGCGAGGGCACCGAGCTGACGCCGCAGGTGCTGGATCTGCTGGCCCATTCGTGCGTGGCCAATCAGGCCATCGCCAGCATGGAGGCGCGCGGCTGGGAAGCGCTCACCGGGCAGAGCGGGTTCCAGCCGCTCAAGGGATTCTCGATGGTCGGCCTGGAATGGTCGGTGGTGGTGGATGGCAACTGCGGCGTGGTCGTCAAGAACCGCGACGCCGACTACGAAGCCACCTTCAATGCCCTGCAGGCTGTCTGAGGAGCGCGTATGACGCTGAGAAAAATCCTGGTGCTCGATGGCGTGACCGCCGTCTGCCGCTTCCGCGACGACGGCGTGCTGATGGCGGCCGAGGGCATGCTGTCGCAGGACCTGATGGAGCGGCTGGCGAAATTTGCCCAGTGGTACCGCCGCATGGTGTCGAGCAATACCGATGTGTTCTCCCTGTTTTCGCAGATGCGCGGCTGGTCGCCGTCGCAGGGCTGGATCGTGCAGGGCGACACGATGACGGTGTGCAGCTCAGGCAACATGGTGTGCATGTTCGAAAACGCGCAGGGCTCGCTGAATGAAATCATGCAGGCGCTGGGCGAGGCCGCGCACGAATAATTAAGCAGGACGGCCGGCCCGGATCCGGCCTAAACGTCACCCTGGAATAAGACTGACCCCTCCCCGTGCGGAGGGGTTTTTCATGTCCGCAGGCTGGCTATCTGAAAGCGCCGGAACCGCAAACGGGGTCAAAAAGCTGCCCCGATGGTCGTTTTGCCATGATTTCTTGACCGAAACAGGGCAAAACGATTACTCTCGCAGGTCCACCAACGAATTGATTTATTGCCAGTTTATGGAAGCCACGGGCGCCGAGATCGTCGTACGTTGTCTGGCCGAAGAGGGGGTCGAGTTTGTGTTCGGCTATCCCGGCGGGGCCGTGCTCAACATCTACGACGAAATCTTCAAGCAGAACAAATTCAAGCATGTGCTGGTGCGCCACGAGCAGGCCGCGGTGCATGCCGCCGATGCCTATGCGCGCTCCACCGGCCGCGTCGGCGTGGCGCTGGTGACCTCCGGCCCGGGCGTCACCAATGCGGTGACCGGCATTGCCACCGCCTACATGGATTCCATTCCCATCGTCGTCGTGACCGGCCAGGTGCCGACCCCGGCGATCGGCCTGGACGCCTTCCAGGAAGTGGACACCGTCGGCATCACACGCCCCTGCGTCAAGCACAACTTCCTGGTCAAGGACGTGAAGGATCTGGCCGTGACGATGAAGAAGGCCTTCATCATTGCGGCCACCGGCCGCCCCGGCCCGGTGGTGGTCGACGTGCCCAAGGACGTGACTGCCCATCGCACGGAATTCGAATACCCGGCCACGGTCGAGATGCGCTCGTACAACCCGGTGGTCAAGGGCCACAGCGGCCAGATGAAGCGCGCCGTGCAGATGCTGCTCGAAGCCAAGCGCCCGATGATCTACGCCGGCGGCGGCGTGGTGCTGGGTGATGCCTCGGCGCAATTGACCGAGTTGACGCGCCTGCTGGGCTTTCCCTGCACCAACACCCTGATGGGCCTGGGCGGCTATCCCGCCACCGACAGGCAGAACCTCGGCATGCTTGGCATGCACGGCACCTATGAAGCCAACATGGCGATGCAGCACTGCGACGTGCTGCTGGCCGTTGGCGCGCGCTTCGACGACCGCGTGATCGGCAACCCCGCGCACTTCGCGCGCGAACAGCGCCGCATCATCCATGTCGACATCGACCCGTCGTCGATTTCCAAACGCGTCAAGGTCGACGTGCCCATCGTCGGCGACGTGCAGAACGTGCTGGCCGACATGCTGGCGCTGCTGAAGCAGGCCAAGGAAAAACCCGATGCCGCCGCGCTCAATGCCTGGTGGACGCAAATCGAGCTGTGGCGTTCGAAGAACTGCCTCAAATACAACAGCAACAGTCCCATCATCAAGCCGCAATACGTGGTGGAAAAATTGTGGGAAGTGACCAGGGGCGATGCCTTCATCACCTCCGACGTCGGCCAGCACCAGATGTGGGCGGCGCAGTACTACAAGTTCGACAAGCCGCGCCGCTGGATCAATTCCGGGGGCTTGGGCACCATGGGCGTCGGCCTGCCGTACGCCATGGGCGTGCAGCTCGCGCATCCCGACGCGCAGGTCGCCTGCATCACCGGCGAATCGAGCATCCAGATGTGCATCCAGGAACTGTCGACCTGCAAGCAGTACCGCATTCCCGTCAAGGTCGTTACGCTCAACAACCGCTACATGGGCATGGTGCGGCAGTGGCAGGAGTTCTTCTACGGCAGCCGCTACGCCGAGTCCTACATGGAGTCCTTGCCCGACTTCGTCAAGCTGGCCGAAGCCTACGGCCACATCGGCATGCGCATCGACAAGCCCGAGGACGTCGAGGCCGCGCTGAAGGAAGCCTTCTCGCCCGCGTTGAAGGAAAGAATGGTGTTCATGGATTTCCAGACCGACCAGACCGAAAACGTCTTCCCCATGGTCGAAGGCGGCAAGGGCCTGTCCGAAATGATCCTGGCGGAGGAACTATGAGACACATCATTTCCCTCCTGATGGCATACGAAGCCGGCGCGCTGTCGCGCGTCGCCGGGCTGTTCTCGGCGCGCGCCTACAACATCGAGTCGCTCACCGTGGCGCCGACCGAGGACGCCACCCTGTCGCGCATGACCATCGTCACCACCGGCTCGGAAGAAATCATCGAGCAGATCACCAAGCAGCTGAACAAGCTGGTCGACGTGATCAAGGTGATGGACCTGACCGAAGGACTCCAC
>JAPTVL010000510.1 GCA_028065725.1 Betaproteobacteria bacterium | reverse complement strand
ATGCTGGGGCTTGGCCTGGCGCTGACCGGCCTGATGCTGCTGGCGTTCGGGATCGGGTGGCACTTGTATCCGGACCACATTCTTCCCTACGCGATCATGACCGGGCTGAACCTGATCATCGGCCGCGAAGCGGGGATGTCCTTCGGCTATGCCAGCGGTTTCGGTCATGCCCAGGTGGTGCCGCTCAACATCCTGATCGAGACCATCCAGGTGCTGGTGATCTACCCGCTGTTCGTGCAGAGCACGCGGCAGCTGATCAAGCTGCGAACCCTGGAGCCTTTCATCACGCGCATCCACCGCGCCGCGGCGTCGCGCGGGGGGGTGGTGCGCAAGTTCGGCATCGCCGGCCTGTTTGTTTTCGTGTTCGCTCCGTTCTGGATGACCGGCCCGGTGGTGGGGGCGATCATCGGATTTCTGATCGGCTTGCGCCCCTGGGTGAATCTGGCGGTGGTGCTGGTGGCGACCTATGTCGCGATTGGCGTGTGGGCGCTGCTGCTGAACGAGCTCAATGTCTGGGCGTCAACCGTCAACCAGTACGCCCCCTATGCGTTGTTCGTCGCGATCGTGCTGATCGCTGCCGCGATGCATCTGCTGGGCCGGCACCGTGAGCACGCCGCGCAAAACGGACGCGGCTGAATAGGCGCCGTTGGCGGCTGTGCGGCCGCGCCCGGCGAGGGGCGTGCGGGTCAGGGTCAGGCCAGCGGATGTGGTCCTGCGGGGCAACCAAGGAGTAAGCTCCGCATGTTTTGCAGTGGGATGACCAGGCCACCTGGCCTCGAAGGACAACGTATTGGAACGGCGTAAACAAGACCTGTTTGACGATGTGATCGGGATAAGCCGCACGCTTGCCTGGTGGGTGGGCGTCGTGCTCGCGATCGCTGCCTATGTCTGGCTGCGCGGCATGGCCGCCAGCGGGGTGGCTGCAACCGCGCAGCTCGGACAGATGGGCGACTTGGTCGACCCGGATCTTTTCCACACGCTGGCTGCGGTGGGCCAGTATCTGTTGCCGCTCGCTTTCCTGGGGGGCGGCGGCGTGTCCGCCTATGGTCGCTATCAGCGCCGGGCCTTGCATGCGCAGGTGGCGGCCAGCCCCGACAAGGGTGCGCTCAGCACGATGAGCTGGAAGCAGTTCGAGGGGGTGGTAGTGGAGGCTTTCCGGCGCAAGGGTTACTCGGTGACGCCATCCGGCAGCGGCGGCGCCGAGGGCGGGGCTGATCTGACCCTGAAGCGGGGCGGCGGGCTCTTTCTGGTGCAATGCAAGCAGTGGCGCGCCATCCGGGTGGGAGTGAACATCGTGCGGGAGCTCTATGGGGAGATGGCAGCCCGGGGCGCGACCGGCGGGTTCGTGGTGACGTCCGGCGTATTCACGGACGAGGCCTGTGCGTTTGCCCGGGGCAAGAACATCGAGCTGATGGACGACAAGGCGCTGCATGCGCTGATTCGCGGGGTGAGCGTGCCGGTGAAGTTTTTCCGGGATCCGCTGAGCATCACGACGACAGGCGCGCCGTTTTGCCCGGAATGCCAAAGCCGGATGATGATGCGTAAAGCCAGGCACGGTGCGAATGCGGACAAGGCGTTTTGGCGCTGCTCACGCCACCCGGACTGCAAGGGCACGCGCCGGGTCTAGAGGTCCCCTATTCCCCGTGCAAGCCGTGCCCTGTGGTTTGGGTGGTAAAATCGGCGCATTGGCAAGCGGGGCCTGCCATCAAGTGTATTCGTAGTGCTCGGCTTCGGCCATTTCTGTGAATGGAGACTGCCATGAACCGTACTCGCGCCCTTGAGTTGCTTGCGCAGAGCAAGCCGGTCCTTGCTGACCGCTTCGGGGTCACGGATCTGGCCCTGTTCGGCTCAACCGTGCGACAGACCGCACGCAGCGACAGCGATCTGGATGTCCTCGTCGCATTCGACGGACCCGCGACTTCGGAACGTTACTTCGGCGTGCTGTTTTATCTCGAGGACCTCTTCGGCAGTACGGTCGACTTGGTGAGCGAGAAAGGCCTGCGCCCGGAATTGCGCCCCTTCATCGAAAAAGAAGCCGTCCATGTCTGACGCCTCCCGAACCTGATCGCACTCCGCGGTAAATCATACTGACGGCGAGCACATCCGCCTGGTTATCCTCCTTGCTCCCCTATGGGTTCGGCGTCGTGCATCTGCGGATGTGCGGTGCGCAGCCAGCCTGCCTCGCTGTCCCAGAACACGGGCTTTTCGGTCTGCAGCATGTGGAGCAGGTTGCGGTAGTCCTCCGAACCCAGGTTGGTCAGGCGGTGGTGGTGCGCGGCCTGGTCGACCGCGACGCGCTGGGCGCGGCCCTGGGCCTGAAGAAGCATCAGCGCATCATCCTCGCGCAATCGGTGGGCTATCCGGCCGGCGCCAAATAGCGAACTGGCATACCATCAGCGGATGCCCAAATTCGCAAAGATTCTGCTCGCCTGCCTGATCTGCCTGGCCGTTGCCGGCGGGCTGATCTGGCTGATCCAGCGGCTGGCTGGATGAGCCCGCAGCCGATTGCACACGCGCAGGCAGACGAGGCTGGCCTGCGCGATCTGACGATGCGCTTTCCGCACCCCGGCCGCATCGATGCGATCTATGTGAGACCGCAGCGCCGCGGCGAGGTGGTCGCGGTCGAATCCGTTGGGGCGATTGCCGGGTTGGGGCTGGAGGGCGACCACTACGCGCTGCCGTCGCGCAGCCGGGTGGAAGGCGGCAAGCGGCAGGTGACGCTGATCCAGGCCGAGCACCTGCCGGTGGTGGCGGCGCTGACGGGGCGGGCGCAGGTCGACGCGGCTTTGCTGCGGCGCAACCTGGTGGTGTCGGGGCTGAACCTGCTGGCGGCGCGGGCGCTGTTCCGCGACCGGCCGCTGGTGCTGCGCATCGGCGAGTCGGTGGTGCTGGAGCTGACCGGGCATTGCGATCCCTGCTCGCGCATGGAAGACGTGCTGGGGCCGGGCGGATTCAACGCGATGCGCGGCCACGGCGGGGTCAATGCCCGCATCCTGGCGGGCGGGACGATCCGGGTGGGGGATGCGGTGCGGGGTGAAAGGTGAGGCGCAGGGCTCAAGCGGTCGTCAGCCCGGCGATGAGGCCGTCCTGCAGCCAGGTGCCGAGATGGCGGGCGGCCTGGGCCGTGGCGTCCTGATCCGACAGGTGTTCGCCCAGCGACGCGCAGACCCGGGCGAACGAAGCACCGGCCAGCAGCTGCGACAGGGCGGCGTGTTCCATGCGGTCGAGGGTGCGGAAATGCGGCTGCCAGGCCTTGCGCCAGATCAGGAGCCAGGCGGGGTCGGGCAGGCGATCGGCGGGCGGCGGCGGCTGGTCCTGGTCGAGGGCGTGCCAGATGTCGACGCTGTTGAAGCGCAGCGGCGCGAGGAACAGGGTGGGGACGAAACGGAAGCCGACGCTTTCCCACTGCGCCGCGTCGAGTTCGGCCAGCGCCGCGGGTGCCAGGGGCTCGGCGTCGGGGCCGTCGAAGGCGCGGCGCAGCTGCCAGTCGATCATGGCCAGTTCGGCGATGTCGGGATCCTGCGGAAAGCGCGCGGCCAGCCCGTGCGGAAAATCCGCGCCGTGCCAGCGCAGGTTGCGGTGCTGCGGCGGGTTGGCCTCGACGAAATCCAGCGCCGCGTCGTCGAAGGTGTCGTCGCCGAGGTAGGCCCAGGTTTTTTCGAAAGCGTCGCGCAGGTTGTCGAGCAGGCGGGCGCGGTAGGCGTGATGATAGATGTGCAGGCGATGGGCGACGTCGATGCGGCCGCCGGCCGCGACGTCGTCGGCGATGGCGCTGGGGCGGTCGAGCAGGTGGTCGTGAAACGCCGTTTGCAGCGTGACGAGAGTCGGCGCGCTCATGCCAGCGCCTCGCAGGTGTCCAGAACCTCGGCGGCAATGGCCCGCGCGCGGTCGAGTTCGGCGATGAGTTCGGCGAGCGCGGGGATGTGGTCGTCGCGTTCGATCATGGTGGCGACCTCGCCGAACAGCAGGCAGGCTTCGCGGTAGAGCGCCCACACCGGTTCGGCGACGGGATGGTCGTGGGTGTCGACGATGTAGTCGCCGTGGTCGCTGTGGCCGGCCAGGTGGATCTGCTGTACCCGCCCGGCCGGCAGGTGGCGCATGAAGGCGCGCGCGTCGAAGCCGTGGTTGATGCTGCTGACATAGATGTTGTTGACGTCGAGCAGCAGCAGGCAGTCGGCCTCCTCGGCGACGCGGCGCAGGAATTCCCATTCGCTCATGTCCGCGCTGCGGTATTCGAGATAGCTCGATACGTTTTCCAGCAGGATGCGCTGGCCGAGCGCGTCCTGCACCTGGCCGACGTGGCACACCACAAGGCGCAGCGCCTCCTCGCTGTAGGGCAGCGGCAGCAGGTCGTGCGCGTTGCGGCCGGCGACGCCGGTCCAGCACAGGTGATCGGAAATCCACAGCGGCTGCGCGCGCCGCGCCAGCGCCTTGAGGTCGGCGAGATACTGAAGGTCGAGCCCGTCGGTGGAGCCGATCGACAGCGATACGCCGTGCATCGCCACAGGGTAGCGTTCCAGCACGGCATCGAGCATGGCGAGCGGCTTGCCGCCGGGCACCATGTAATTGTCGGAAATGATTTCGAGCCAGTCGACCGCGTGCGGGCCGCGCAGAAAGTCCGGGTAATGCACGGGCCGCAGGCCGAGGCCGAAACCCGGTGAAGCTTTTCTGATCGGGGCAGGGGGGCGCGTCATGCGGAAGTCTCTCAGGCGAGTGCAAACAACTGGCGTCGGTTGCCGGTGCGGCGGGGCCGCACCGGGGCTGCGACGGACTGTTACATCTTGAGGTCGGCGATGACGCCGCTCTTGTCCATGCATTCCTTGGCGGAGACGGCCTTGAAGCCATGGCCCTTGCAGGCGTTCTGGCCCTTGCAGCTGTGTTCAGCCGTCTTGCAGTCGCTGGTGCCCTTGCAGGACAGCACGCCGTAGCAGTGCACCTTGTCGCTGGAACCGACTGCGGGGCCGGCGCTGCCATTGGGGCTTTCTGCGGCATGGACGGGGGACATCGAGAGGGCCATCGCGGCGGCGAAGGACGCGAGGGCGGCGCCTTTGGATGAAATGGACATGAATAAATCTCCTTTGATGAATGGAACGGTTTGATTCGGGTGGATGTACCGGCGCTGCGTGTCCGCCATGCTGGCGACGGGTGCAGTGCCATGAGACAGCCGCATGTTGTAACCCGCCGCGTGTCTCACCCCTGCTCAGTCGCGGCGGCACAGCTGTCCTTACACCTGGACGACAAATTTTTTCGATGCGCCGCGTCGGCCCGGGCGGGCGTGCCGATGCGTCGCCGGCGAGGCTATGATGAATTCATGTTTGCCGGTTTCATCTGTGCGTTCACATTGCAAAGGAGATCCCATGAAAACCTGGTTCATCGCGTTGCCGCTGCTGGTCGTGGCGAATGCAGGGATGGCACAGGACGCCGAACCGGCGGCCGACCCGGCCGCAACGGTGGCGCCCCAGCCGGAAGTCCAGGACAAGGCGGCTGCATCCAGGCCGAAGCGGCGGCAGGGCGCCGACATGCGCCATTGCCTGGACAGGAAGGACGCCAAGGCGATCATTCGCTGCGCCGAGCCCGGTCGCAAGCCGTAATCCGGCACATCGCCCGCCTGCAGCACGACGGATGACGGCATGGCTACGCCGCTTTCGCATCTGGCCGTGCCGCTGGCGCTGACCGCAGCGCTGGGTACCGACGCCGTGCCGCCGGGACTGCTGGCGCTAGCGCTGGTCTGCGCCGTGCTGCCCGACCTCGATGCACTGGGCTTGTGGCTCGGCATTCCCTACGAGCATCCGTTCGGCCACCGTGGCATCACGCATTCGCTGCCGTTTGCCGTGGCGCTGGCAGGCGCGGGGACGCTGCTCGCGCCGACGGCGCAACCCCGCATCGCATTCTGGGTGCTGCTGGTCAGCGCCGCGTCGCATGGCCTCATCGACGCGCTGACCAACGGTGGCCTCGGCATCGCCTTGTTCAGCCCGTTTTCACACAGGCGATTTTTCCTGCCGTGGCGGGTGATCGAGGTGTCGCCGCTGCGCCCGTCCGCACTGTTTTCACGGCGCGGCATCGAGGTGCTGCGCTCGGAGATGCGCTGGGTGTGGGTGCCGTGTCTGGCGGTGGCTATTCCGGGGATGGCGCTGCGGGGGCTGGCTGGTCAGTGAACCGGCCGGACTAGCATCCCGCACATTCCTGGTCTGCCAGGAACTTTTCGAGGCCAGCTCTGGCGCCGCCGATCCAGGGGGTGCCGTGGGCGAACAGCAGATGGTCGAATTCGCGTTCGCGCTGGTGCTTGAGGAAAGCCTTGCGCAGGCCGCGCTTGACGCCTTCCGGGTCGCCGCCCATGTAGGCGTCTGGCACGAAGCCGAGCTTGCCCCGGTCGCGCACGATGGCGTCGCCGAGGCTCAGGATGC
>JAPTVL010000099.1 GCA_028065725.1 Betaproteobacteria bacterium | reverse complement strand
CGACTGCAGAGTGTTCTTCCCATCGTGGGTCAGGCGCGCGCCGGTATCGTGAATCGCCTGGCTGTAGGCCTGTTCGCGCAGCGTCTGTTCGCGCACCTTGGCGGCATAAAAATAGCCCAGCAACTGCGACAGCAGCCGCACGTGCAGCGCCAGCGCGGGGGTGAGCGGACGCGGCGATTGCCAGGTCAGGGTCAAGCCATGAAAGGCGTGGGAGACGGCATGTTCGGCAGGCTCGCCGAACGTCCCCTCGCCGCGCGCCGCTTGCCAGCGGCCGCCGCGGATCCAGGTCAGTTCGTGCAGGTCGGACAAGGCGTCGCGCACGAAGGATTCGGGGTCGCGCTCGCGCTCGGCCAGGGTCGCCAGCCGCTGCGCCCAGCCTTCGAACGGCAGGCCCACCGACAGCAAATAACGCGAGGTGACCTGCCCGAGCCCGCCAAAGCCGGCGCGCGGATTCCACAGCCACGACAACGCCAGCAGCAATATCGCCATCCCCAGCAGGGTCTGCACCAGCGCCCAGGCGTAGCTCACCTTGGCCACCGCCACCACGGCAAACGCCCCCAGCGCCACCACCATGATCAGCAGCGACAGCATCAGGCCATAGATGAAATCCAGCGTGGACGAGGCGCCGCGCTGGCGGGTGGCTGGCAGGAACAGAATCACCAGCGGCAGCAGCGGCAGGCCATAGCGCACCGCCGCCTGCAGCGCATCGGGAAGCGCGGCGTCCCCCAGGCTCTGCGGCAGCACCCAGGCCAGCAGCAGGGAAAGCAGATAGGCCAGCGCGAGCAGATAGGCCAGCCGCGGGTTGCGTTCGTTTTGCGACGTGGCCACGGCCCCCACCAGTCCCGCCAGGATCGCCAGCCACAGCGCCATCACCCAGGTGCTGTCCGCCAGCGCCAGCAGCGCCGCCATGGCAAACACCGGCAGCGCGAGCCGCGGCTCGATGCGCGCCTCGCTGCGCACCAGCGGCTGCCACAGCAGGAACAGCCCGTAGTGCGCCAGCAGGAAGGCACGCGCCAGCGCCGCATCGGCTCCGAACACAACGGCAGCATGCAGGGCCAGCAGCATCAGGGCCAGCCAACGCCCAGGCATCACGCGCGAGAACCGGGCAGTCAGCGACGTCAGCCGTGGCGCCGTCTTGGTGTGTTCAGTCATATTGAGGACATAAGGGGAAAGAGAAAAATTCAGCATTGACACATGGCTATCGGCATTCTGCCCGGGAAATGGAACGCACGAGAGCGCACGCCCAGCGACAGAAAATTGTCGTAAACCCGGCACGGCTGTCGTATTTTCATCAAAACAGGCTTGAAGCGGGTCAAATATATCGTTATTTTGTCTTATATATCATGATGTTATTGCCAGATCGCGAATGGCATGTATTTTGCACATTGGACTTCAGACAAGAATACCCGGAGATTCCAATCATGCATCAACCCTGCTTACCGCGACGCCAGTCGGGCTTCACCCTGATCGAGATCGCCATCGTTCTGGTCATCATCGGTCTGCTGCTCGGCGGCATTCTAAAGGGACAGGAACTCATTACCAGTGCACGTGTGAAAAACATCATCGCCCAGCTGGACGGAACCAAGGCCGCATTCTTCGGATTCCAGGACCGCTATCGCGCTCTGCCAGGAGATTTCAACGCCGCAACCACCCAGATTTCCGGCGCCACTCAGAACGGGAATGGCGATGGCCAGATAGTGGGCACCGAAGCGATCGCGGTCTGGGATCATCTGTCGCATGCCGGATTCATCAACGGCACCTACGTCTACAACGCTACAGAGGGTGCGACAACCACCCCCAACAATCCCTATGGCGCCCGACTCCAGCTCATTTACGACAACGTTTACGCAGACGCCGCCCCCAGCGCGCGCACCAACCTCAAGACCGGCCCACAGATTCCGGTAGCCATCTTGGCGGAAATCGACCGAAAAATCGACGATGGCAATGCCTTGCGCGGCAGCATGCGGTTTTCCGCCTATGCTGCCGGCGGTACAGCGCCCACCGCTGCTAACTGTTACGAAACAGCCGCCGGGGCAACGCAAGGCGAATGGCTGGCCGGAAACGGCCAAACCAATTGCGGTGCCGCCATCCTGTTCTAACCCTGCAACACTCTGAACTCCGCCGCCGCTAGGCCATCGGCGGCGCCGCGCAGCACCAGCACGTCGCCCACCCGGACTTCGGTGTCGGGCTGCGGATCGACGCCCTTGATCCCCTGACGGCGGATCGCCACCACTTCCACCAGCAATTCGTCGAGCGCCAGGCTTTCCAGGCTGTGGCCGGCCGCGGCTGCGCCCTGCGTGATCAGCACGGTATGCAGGCGCGGCTGGGCGTGCTGATCGAGCTCGTCGTCGGCGTCAGAGGCGCCGCGGAAAAAGCCGCGCATCATGGCGTAGCGCGTTTCGCGCACCTCGCGGATCCGCTTCAGCACCTGGGAGAGCGGCACGCCCAAGAGCATCAGCGCGTGCGACGCCAGCATCAGCGAACCCTCCATCACTTCGGACACGACTTCGGCTGCACCCGCCGCTTTCAGCGCGTCGATATGGGTGTCGTCGATGGTGCGCACCACCACCGGCAGTTCCGGCCGCAGCTCGCGCACGTGGCGCAGGATGGCCATGCTCGAATGCAGGTCGGAATAGGTCACCACGATGGCCTGCGCGCGGCTCAAGCCGGCGGCGACCAGCACTTCGCGGCGGCTGGCGTCGCCGTACACCACAGACACGCCGGATGCTGCCACTGCGCGGATGCGTTCGGGGTCGGCGTCGAGCGCGACGAAGGTGATGCCCTCGGCCTCCAGCAGGCGGGACAGGTTCTGCCCGCTGCGACCGTAGCCGCAGACGATCACGTGCTGGGTCTTGCCGAAGGTCTTGACCGCGATGTCGTGCACCTCCTTGGCGCGCCCGGCCCATTCGCTGCCGGCTATCAGGCGGGTGAGCATGTCCATGCGGTTGATCAGCAGCGGTGCGATCAGCATCGACAGCACCATCGCGGCCAGCACCGGCTGGGTGATTTCGGCGCCCAGCAGCTTCAGGTCGGCCGCCTGCGCCAGCAGCACGAAACCGAATTCGCCGGCCTGCGCGAGCCCCAGAGCAGTACGCACCGCGGTGGGACGGCTGCTGCCGAAGGCCTTTGCCAGCCCGGCCACCAGCACGGTCTTGCCGATGACGATCGCCGCCACCAGCAGCAGCACATCGGCCCAGTTCAGCATCACCTGCACCAGGTCGAGGCGCATGCCGATGGTGACGAAGAACAGCCCCAGCAGGACGTCGCGGAAGGGCTTGATGTCGTCTTCCACCTGGTAGCGGTATTCGGTCTCGGAGATCAGCATGCCGGCGAGGAAGGCGCCCAGCGCCAGCGACAGGCCGGCAGTCTCGGTGAGGAAGGCCAGCCCCAGGGTGAACAGCAGCAGGTTCAGCGTGAACAGTTCGGGCGACTTGCGGCCGGCCACCCACTGGAACCACGGGCGCATGATGCGCTGGCCGACGAACAGCAGGAAGCCCAGCACCACGACCGCCTTGAACATGGCGAGCCCGAGGGTGGCCGCCATCGCATCCGACTCCTTGGCGAAAGCAGGAATCAGGATCAGCAAAGGCACCACCGCCAGATCCTGGAACAGCAGCGCGCCGAAAATCTGGCGCCCGTGCGGGGTCTGGATTTCCAGCCGTTCGGCCAGCAGTTTCGACACGATGGCGGTGGACGACATCGACATGATGCCGCCCAGCGCCAGTGCCGCCAGCAGTGGCAGATCGAGCAGCCAGGCGATGGCTGCAGTGAGCGCGACGGTGAGCACGACCTGCGCGCCGCCGAAACCGAACACCGTCATGCGCATGGTCATCAGGCGCGGCAGGCTGAATTCCAGGCCGATGGAGAACATCAGGAATACGACGCCGAACTCGGCCAGGTAACGCGCTTCCTCGCTGTCCGGAATCCATCCGAGTGCGTACGGGCCGATGGCAATACCCGTCACCAGATAACCGAGCATGGTCGGCAGGCGCAGCGCGCGCGCGGCAGCGGCAACCAGCACAGCCACCGCGAGCAGAATCAGGACGAGCTGGAGGCTGGAATGCATCAAGGAAAACGCAGTTGGTCAGGTAGGCTTTAGTATACTTGCCGACCATGCAGCCCCAACATACCGCTCCCGAACATTTGCTCGCGCTTGCGCGGCAGGTCCTCGACATCGAAGCCGACGCCCTGCGTGCACTGTCCACCCGCATCGATGCCGGCTTTGCCGACGCCGTCCATCTGATCCTGGCCTGCACCGGCCGTGTCGTGGTGTCGGGCATGGGCAAGTCCGGTCACATCGGCAGCAAGATCGCCGCCACCCTCGCGTCCACCGGCACCCCGGCGTTTTTCATGCACCCGGGCGAAGCCAGTCATGGCGATCTCGGCATGATCGCCCCCAACGACGTGGTGCTGGCGCTGTCGAACTCGGGCGAGAGCAACGAAATCGTCAGCATCGTTCCGCTCATCAAGCGGCGCGGCGCCAAGCTCATCGCGATGACGGGCAACCCCAACTCGACCATGGCGCGCGAAGCCGATGTGCATCTCAACGCCAGCGTCGACAAGGAGGCCTGCCCACTCAACCTGGCCCCGACCGCGAGTACCACGGCGGCGCTTGCACTGGGCGACGCCCTGGCGGTGGCGCTGCTGGATGCGCGCGGATTTTCGGCCGACGATTTTGCCCGCACCCATCCCGGCGGCAGTCTCGGCCGGCGTCTGCTGGTGCATGTGCGAGATGTCATGCACAGCGGCGGTGCGCTGCCGAAAATCGATCTCGACGCCTCGCTCAAGGTCGCCCTGCTCGAAATGACGAAGAAGGGACTCGGCATGACCGCCGTGGTCGACGCTGCCGGCAAGGTGGCCGGCGTGTTCACCGACGGCGACTTGCGGCGTGCACTGGAACACGCGCTCGACCTGCAGCAGGCCCGGGTGACCGACCTGATGACCAAAAACCCCAAGACGATCCGCGCGGACGAACTCGCCGTGGCGGCGGTGGAAAAAATGGAAACATTGAAAATCAACGGCCTGCTGGTGGTCGACGTCGACAACACCCTGGTCGGTGCGCTCAACATGCACGATCTGCTGAAAGCGGGGGTGGTGTGATGACAGCCGACCTGATCGCCCGCGCGCAAAAAATCCGTCTGATCGCGTTCGACGTCGACGGCATCATGACCGACGGCACCCTGTTCCTGACCGACGACGGGCAGGAATTCAAGGGATTCAATTCGCTCGACGGTCACGGCCTGAAAATGCTCAAGAACAGCGGCGTCGAACTTGCCATCATCACCGGGCGCAACTCACGGGTGGTGGAACACCGCGCCAGGAATCTCGGCATCGAAATCGTGCACCAGGGCGCGCACGACAAGCTGGTCGTGTATGAGGCGCTTTGCCGGGAGCTGAATATCGACTGCGAATCCACCGCCTACATGGGCGACGACGTGGTCGACCTGCCGGTGATGCGGCGCGCCGGGCTGGCGATCACCGTGCCTGCCGCCCCCGAGCTGGTGAAAGCCTACAGCCACTACACCACCACGCGCGAAGCCGGACACGGCGCGGTGCGTGAGGCCTGCGAATTTCTGATGCGCGCGCAAGGCACCCTGGATGCGGCGCTGGCGCCCTATCTGATATGACCGGGTATGCGTCGAACGTCGCTTGCCCGGGGACGGCATGATCGCGCGAGGCTCGCTGTGGCTGCCGCTGGCGATTTTGCTGCTGCTGGCCGCGCTCAGCTTCTGGATCGAGCAGTCGGTGCAGGTGACGGCCAGCGGCGGCCAGGCGGCCCAGACCGATCCTGAAGGCATCATGGAAAACTTCGATGCGCTGCGCACCGATACAGCAGGCAACCCGCACTACCGCTTGTCCGCCAAAAGACTCAAGCATTATTCCGGCAGCAAGCTCACCGAGCTGGAATCGCCGCGCTTCGTCCAGCTCGACGCCGAGGCCGGCGAAGTGAACACGGTGGCAAAGCAGGCCACCGTCTCGCCCGACGGTAGCGAGGTGGACCTGCTGGGCGACGTCATCGTGGAACGGGCCGCGCGTCCCGGACAATCTGCCATGACCCTGCGCACGGCGCAGCTGCTGGTGTTTCCCGAACGCGACCAGCTGCGCGCGCCCGGGACGGTCGATATACACGATGACACCCTGACGTTGCGAGCGGGTGCCATGGAATACGATGCGAAGCGACGCATCATCAAACTGACAGGACGGGTGAAGGCCCGTTACATTTCCGGAAAGACATGAGCGCCATGCAAACATTGAAAACTGGCTTTTATGCGGCACTGTGTGCCGCGCTGCTGACCTCGCCCGCCCATGCCGAAAAAGCCGACCGCGACAAACCGGTCAACCTCGAAGCGGACATGGTCACCCTCGACGACATCAAAAAGGTCAGCGTTTACCAGGGCAATGTGATCCTGAGCCAGGGCACC
>JAPTVL010000066.1 GCA_028065725.1 Betaproteobacteria bacterium | reverse complement strand
CTTCACCGACCGCTTCGAGCGGATCTTCGTGCCGGTCGTGCTGGTGGGGGCCGGATTGCTCATCGTGCTTCCGCCGCTGTTCGGCTTCCCCTTCGCCGAATCCTTTTACCGCGCCATGGCGGTGCTGGTGGCGGCTTCGCCCTGCGCCCTGGCCATCGCCACCCCGTCGGCGGTGCTGTCCGGTATCGCGCGTGCCGCGCGCGGCGGCGTGCTGATCAAGGGCGGCGCGCATCTGGAAAATCTCGGCGCGCTCACGGCTATAGCCTTCGATAAAACCGGCACGTTGACCGTCGGCAAGCCCAAGGTGACCGATGTCGTCGCCCTCAGCGGAGACGAGGCAGGTCTGCTGACCGTCGCCGCCGCGGTGGAAAGCCGTAGCGCCCACCCCCTGGCACAGGCGGTGCTGACGGAGGCGAAGGGGCGCAGTTTAAGTTGGGATGAAGCCGGGGAAGTCGAAGCCGTTACCGGAAAAGGATTGCGCGCCGAATTCGATGGGAAAAAAATCGCCATCGGTAACGCCAAGCTGTTTGACGGCGAACCCATTCCCGAAGTGATTCAGCAGCACGCATTGCGCCTCCAGACGGAAGGCAAAACCATCATGTTGATCCAGGCCGACGGGCAGTTCCTCGGCGTCCTGGCCTTGGCCGACACGCCGCGCGAGGGGGTGCGTGGGGTGCTGCAGTGCCTGCATCAGCTTGGCATCCGCAAAACCATCATGCTCACCGGGGACAACGAACGCGTGGGCCGCGCCATCGCCGACGCGGTCGGCCTGGACGAAGTGAAAGCGGGACTGTTGCCGGAAGACAAAGTCAAGGCCATGGAAGAGCTCGGGCAACGCTACGGCCAAGTGGCCATGGTCGGTGACGGGGTCAACGATGCGCCGGCCATGGCGCGCGCCACGGTCGGGATCGCCATGGGCGGCGCCGGCACCGACGTGGCGCTGGAAACCGCGGACGTGGCGCTGATGGCCGACGATCTCTCCAAGCTGCCCTTTGCCGTGGCCTTGAGCCGCGCATCAAGGCGCATCATTCGCCAGAACCTGTGGGTGTCGCTGGGCGTGGTGGCGCTGTTGATTCCCGCCACCTTGTTTGGCTGGGCCGGCATCGGCCTGGCGGTGCTGGTACACGAAGGCTCTACTCTCGTGGTAGTGATCAACGCCTTGCGCCTCTTGGCCTACCCGTGCGACGAAAATACCAAATAGATGACAGGCGAATACGTGTTCGCGAATTATCTGGCGAAGGAGGCGGCGCTGGTGTTAAGCGGCGTGCCGCTGGCGCTGACGGGCAGCGTGGCGGCTGTTTCACCGCGAAGACGTCGTGCACTAACGCGTAATCCAGGGAGGACATCATGAAATTTTCTTCTGGGTTCTTCGTTGTCCTCGGCATGCTCCTTTTGTCCAGTTGCGCGACAGATCAAGAAGCAGCCGTGACCAGTATCGAAATCACGGGGTTCGGGATATTTGAATACGACAGCGTACGAATTGGCCGTGACGAAACATCTAGCGTTGGTGCGAAGCTCGGAGCGGCAAAGGGACTTCAGCTCTCGTCTCAGACGACCCGCATTCCGATCCGGCCGGGCCTTGCCTACGGCGTCAGGTTCGTTGTCCACGGGAATCCCCCGGATGCCACGGTGGACATCAGAGTTATTCTGAGATCCACCAACGCATGTGTCTTACGGGACACCGGCCAGGTGGTCTATCAAAACGACTCGGTTCTCAAGGTCCGGATCGGTGAAACTCGTCACATCGGGGGCCGCTTTCCAGTGTCAGAGAAGGAGGACCACTGTATCGGGGAACCACAGCCTGGAACGGATACGATCGAGCTGTACCATGGAGACAGAAAGCTCGCGGAGAAGACGTTCCAAATCATCAAGGAGTAATTCAGGCCACTAGATCTGCCGTTCAGATTGATGGAGTCTGAACCTCAATAACGCAATTTTGCTAGCCCTCATCGCCCCTGCTGTAATCAATTGGTTCTACAAGGAGCGGCAGCATGACCGAAAAACTTAAGCTGGACTTGTCCCTGGTCTTGCCGGACATTCCGAGCGAGCGCGATGCTTGTGTGGCACGTTTGATTGCGCTGCTGCAGGCCGAAGCGTTGGAAAAAGTACACGTTATCCACGAAGACGGCGGCGACCGACTTTGCCTGCACTATGACCCGCGGCGGTTCGGGGTGAGCCGGGTGCGTGAGTTGGCGCAAGCGGCCGGCGCCAAGATCGGCAACCGATTTCGCCACGAGAACCTGCGCATCGACGGCATGGATTGCCCCACCTGCGCCACGGTGATCGAACATGCTCTGCAACGCACGGCCGGCGTGCTGGAAGCTTCGGTGAGCTACGCTGCGGAGCGTTTGCGCCTGGAATTCGACAGCGAAAAAATTGAGCAACGGGCAATTGTCCGGCGCATCCATGCGCTCGGCTATGCCGTGCTGGAGGAAGGCCACGTGGCCGGATGGTTTGCCGAGCATCGCGAGCTTATTTTTAGCGGCGTTGCCGGCTTGCTGTTGCTGGCCGGCTGGCTTACAGGCCTCGCCGGCGCGCCGCGCAGCCTGTCGCTCGGCCTGTTGTTGGGCGCATACGCGGCGGGTGGTTTCTATACCCTGCGCGATGCCTGGCAGAGTTTGCGCAGCCGTCGCTTTGACATCGACACCCTGATGATCGTGGCGGCAGCCGGAGCGGCGGCGCTCGGCGCTTGGGAAGAAGGCGCGTTGTTGTTGTTCCTGTTCAGCCTGGGTCATGCGCTGGAACACATGGCTATGGACCGGGCGCGCAAGGCTATCGAGGCGCTGGCGGCACTGGCCCCCAAGACTGCTATGGTTCAGCGGGATGGCGTGGAGATCGAAGTGCGGGTCGAAGAATTGCAGCGCGGCGACCGGGTGATTGTCAAGCCCGGTCAGCGCATCCCCGCCGATGGCCAGGTGGCGACTGGCAACTCGGCGGTGGACCAATCCCCGGTCACCGGCGAATCCATGCCGGTGGACAAGCAGCCGGGCGACAAGGTATTCGCCGCTACGGTCAACGGCGAGGGCGCGCTGGTCGTCGAAGTAACCAAGCTGGCGCGAGAGAGCACACTGGCGCGCATGGTGCAGATGGTGGCCGAAGCGCAGACGCAGAAATCCCCCACGCAGCGCTTCACCGACCGCTTTGAGCGCATCTTCGTCCCCGTGGTGCTGGTGGGCGCCGTACTGCTCATCGTGCTTCCGCCACTGTTTGGGTTCCCCTTTGCTGAATCCTTTTACCGCGCTATGGCGGTGCTGGTGGCAGCGTCCCCTTGCGCACTCGCGATTGCCACCCCATCGGCGGTGCTGTCCGGCATCGCCCGCGCCGCGCGCGGCGGCGTGCTGATCAAGGGCGGTGTGCATCTGGAAAATCTCGGCGTGCTAACCGCCATCGCCTTCGATAAGACCGGCACCTTGACCATCGGCAAGCCCAAGGTGACCGATGTCGTCGCCATCAGCGGAAACGAGGAACGTCTGCTGACTGTAGCCGCCGCCGTGGAAAGCCGCAGCGCCCATCCCCTGGCGCAGGCGGTGGTGGCGGAGGCGAAGGGCCGCGGTTTAAGTTGGGCTGAGGTAGGTGAGGTCGAAGCCGTTACTGGAAAAGGAGTGCGAGCCGAATTCGATGGGCAAAAGGTAGTGATCGGTAACGCCAAATTGTTTGAGGGTGAAGCTATCCCCGGTCCAATTCAACAGCAGGTAGAGCGTCTCCAGACGGACGGCAAGACGATCATGTTGATCCGGACCGACGGCCAGTTCCTGGGTGTCTTGGGCCTGGCCGACACGCCGCGTGAAGGGGTGCGCGAGGTGTTGGCGCGCCTGCGTCAGCTCGGCATTCGCAAGACCATCATACTCACCGGCGACAACGAACGAGTGGGCCGCGCCATCGCCGACGCGGTTGGCCTGGACGAAGTGAAAGCGGGACTGTTACCGGAAGACAAGGTCAAGGCCATGGAAGAACTCGGGCAACGCTACGGCCAAGTCGCCATGGTCGGCGACGGGGTAAACGATGCCCCCGCCATGGCGCGCGCCACGGTCGGCATCGCCATGGGCGGTGCCAGCACCGATGTGGCGCTGGAAACCGCGGACGTGGCGCTGATGGCAGACGACCTGAGCAAGCTACCCTTTGCGCTGGCCTTAAGTCGCGCATCGAGACGCATCATTCGGCAGAACCTGTACGTGTCGCTGGGCGTGGTGGCGCTGTTGATTCCTGCGACTTTATTTGGCTGGGCCGGCATCGGCCTCGCCGTGCTCATCCACGAAGGGTCCACCATCGCCGTGGTGCTCAATGCGCTGCGATTGCTCACTTATCGTGGAACGGCGGAAGACGATGAGGCTGCGTAAGTGACCCGCGTTTCGATCGGCTGGTACCCCCGCGCGAACGTTTGCGCTAGGGATATGAAGACCATGAAGCGTCCGCCCGTTCCGCTGCCCGTAGCTGGGGAAGGCGGCGTGGGCCTAGCTGTGAATATCGTCTGCGCGCCGATCCTAAGCTTGGCGGCGGAGGACGCTGCGATCACGCCCGAGACTGTTAGTCGGGTGCTGGGCCAGCACGAGGCACTGGCTCACATCCCGGTCGAAGTGAATCGGTTGGCCTGCCGCCGGCCAACCGGAAGGCCGGCAACCATTCCAGCTTCTGGATAGATTCCGCCGATGCGCCGCAACCTAAGGAAAATCGCCCGCTTAATGCTCGCCGTGCTGCTGGCGACGGTGCTGTCACCTTCCTTCTCTTGGGAGGCAACGGCGGGCCAGTCCGCGCACGAGCATGAAATCGTCGCGCTGGACCGGGGTGGCGACGCGCACGACCAAGACCAAGGTAGCCAAGCGGGTAGCCATCACGGCGACGAAGACTCGCATCATCATCACGGTTGCGCCGGTCATTCGTTCGGCCACCTGCCTGGGCATTTAGGCGAAGCATTCGGCTTCGCCGTGCTCGATCCCGACCGCGACAGTTTCCCCGAGTCGCCGGCGGGTCTTCTTTCTCCCTTTCCCGACAGGCTCGACCGCCCTCCGCTCGATCCAACTCTAGCGTAATCCAAATCCGCATCTCGCCGGCGG
This sequence comes from Betaproteobacteria bacterium, assembly GCA_028065725.1. Next base: position 1,382 of record JAPTVL010000066.1, on the reverse strand, counting down.
CGTCACGCTTGTGCGCCTGCCCGGCACGCTAGAAAAGGAGTCAAGCATGACGACGGGACACTCTCCCGCTGCGTCCACCGCGTCGGTGCGCCGGCGGACGTACGCATCATTCATCGTTTGCGTGCTGTTCGCGGCGGCCTGGCCGTGGGCAGCGCCGGCGCAGGACATATGTCCACGGATTACCAAACAGGTCTGGCATCTCTCGCAAACGGCCGATCTCGCCGGCCCTCGTAAGGTACGTCAATTTCCACGGCGACTCTTGGCGTCGATCTTCAATGGTCAGGGAAAATGAACAAAATTCGCCGGAATGACCTCTGCCCCTGCGGCAGTGGAAGGAAATATAAACGTTGCTGTAGTCGAAAGACCGCGCAGCACACCGACCATTTTCCAACAATCGACAACCAACAACCAATCTCAGGGAGCGCATTGGCAAGTTTCAATCAAGGGAATAATTTGGCGGCACAGGGCAAACTTGATCAGGCCGTCTCTGCGCTCCGGGCTGCGATAGCGATGCAACCAGACGCTGCTTTCATTCATAGCAACCTCGGTGGCATCTTGCACCGAATGGGTCGATTCGACGAAGCCATCGAGGCTTACCGCCGAGCACTATCGATCCAACCGGAACTTGCTGAGGTGCGCAGCAATCTGGGCCTTACATTACAAGCTATGGGGAAACTTGACGCAGCCGTTCAAAGCTATCGTACAGCTTTGTCGATCAAGCCGAATTATGCGGCCGCGCACTTCAATTTGGGCGTAGCCCTGCAGAAACAAGGGGAAGACCAGGCCGCAGCAGAAAGCTATCAACGCATGCTTGCATTGCAACCTGATTATGCGCAAGCCCATAGCAATCTAGGTGCAGCATTGGAATCGCAGGGCAAGGCTGACGATGCTGTCAACTCATACCGACGTGCGCTTGATTGTGACCCGACCCTACTCGCCGCGCAGAATGGCCTAGATCGGACATTGAGCAAACTAGTGCCGCAATGGCATTTGCCAATGATGAATGATTCGAAGCGCAATGAGGCTTACTTCGCGGCACTCAATGCTGCTGTGACGCCGCATTCCACAGTGCTAGAGATTGGTACTGGCTCTGGTCTTTTGTCGATGATGGCCGCGAAGCTTGGTGCTGCGGAGGTGACTACCTGTGAGTCTGAACCTTTAGTCGCGGCTACTGCAAAGCGTATCATCGCCGACAACGGTTTTGATCAGAGAATTAAGGTAATCGCCAAAAAGTCGACAGATGTAATGTTAAGGACCGACCTTACGCAGCCAGCGGACATCTTTGTCCAAGAAATATTTTCTAGTGAACTCTTAGCAGAGCGTGTTCTATCGACCATAGAAGATGCTAAGCGACGTTTGTTAAAGCAGGATTGCAAGATGAT
>JAPTVL010000485.1 GCA_028065725.1 Betaproteobacteria bacterium | reverse complement strand
CCAGCTCGCCCCTCAAGTGGGCGCACTTTTCCGCCCCTCCCCCCTTGCAGGGGGAAGGCTGGGATGGGGGTGCAGCGGCTCGTTTTCACCTCCGAACCCCCACCCTAGCCCTCCCCCTGGCAGGGGGAGGGAACTGCGCTGCAAGACTCGCCAATTGCCCAATAAGAGTGCCGCAAAGGTCAAACCTTTCGAAGTCCCCCGGCAGAGCCGGGGGTTTACCCAACTGAATTACCGTGAACTGATGCGCAGCTTGATCGGTTGCGGCATGTCCTCGGGCGGTTCTCTCAATCCCTTGACACGCGCCAGGGCCGACTCGATCGCCCTGTCGATCTCTGCCTTGCCGGAAGAGCCTGCCAGTTCGAAGCGTTTAACGCTGCCGTCCGGATTGACCCAGAGCTTCACGATCGCACGAAATTCCCCTTTCGGCTGGTTCCGCGTCAGGACATCCTGGATCGCTTGCTGGATCGTGCCGGTGTACCAGCCGAAGCGGCTGCCGCCACCGCCACCGATCAGGTTCTTGCCCCCCTTGTTGGCACCGAGCCCGAAGCCGTCCGAACCGGCGCTACCCTCCGCGTCCAGCGCAAGATTCTGGCCTGGCGGCGCCTGGTCGGGTTGCGCTTCCTGCTGCGGCTCGGGAATATTCAAGTCCTGCGTGATTTCCTGCTTCACGGGCTCCGGCGGCTTCTCTTCGGGCTTGGGCGGCGGCGGCTTGATAATCGAGATCTGCTGAACCTTGGGCTTGCCCGGCTTGTCGTCGTTCTTCACGAAATTGCGGATCAGCAGCACCACGACAATCGCGAACAGCAGCAGGAAAATGCCGCCCACCAAGGCAGGCAGCCGGCTCCGCAGGCTTTTCTTGGTTTTCATCGTGGCGCGCCTATTTGACCAGCTTCTGCGTCACCAGGCCGAGGTGGGTGATATCCAGCCGCCCCATCAGGTCGAGCACGTCGATGACCTTTTCGTACTGCACCTTGGCGTCACCCTTGATCACCACCGGCAGATCCGGCGTGATGGCCTTGTTTTGCCGCAACTGGGTTTCCAGTTCGCCCATCGTTACCGGGTAGGTGTCGAGAAAAATCTGGCCGTCGTCGCGGATCGTGATCGCCTTGGTTTTCGGTTTGGCGAGGTTGGGCGTGGCGCTTGCCTTCGGCAGGTTCACCACGATGCCTTGCACCGATGCGGTGGTCATGATAATGAAAATAATCAGCAACACATACGCGAGATCGAGCATAGGCGTAATGTTGATCTCGTCGTAAGGTTCGTTGCCGTCCTGGACTTTCATTTGTGCCGACCCCTGTTAGCTGTGGGTTTCCGCGATTCGTCCGACGAATTCGTCGACAAAAACGTGCATGTCCGCCGTAATGTTCTTGATCTTGCTGCCCAGGTAGTTGTAACCGAACAGGGCTGGAATCGCGACCACCAGGCCCGCCACCGTGGCCACCAGGGCGGCGGCGATACCGGGGGCGATGGCGGCCACGTTCACGTCGCCGGTAGCGGCAATCGCGGCGAAGGTGATCATCACCCCCACCACCGTGCCGAGCAGCCCGAGGAAAGGGCCGCCGCTGATGGCGATGGTAAGCAGCACCATCAGGCTGTTGAGTTTCTGGGTTTCCCGCACCAGGGTTGCGTCCAGGCTCGCCTTGATGGCGTCGATGGCCTGCGGCGACAGGATCTTCTTCCTGCGCCCGGTCTCCTTGCCACCGAAGCGGTGGATCAGCTCCTGTGCACCGGTATGGTAAATGCGGTATAGCGTGGAGTTCTGGTAGTGGTCGTGCTTGCCGAACAGCGCGGTACCCAGCGCGGATTCCCGCAGATCGCTGTCTTCGCCGCTATCAGCCTGGTCGAGCCGGGTCGTTTCGCTGATTTTCAGATCGTGAAACGCGGCGACGAACTGTCTGTTGTCCTTCTCCGTCTTGTTGATCACCAATGCCTTGACCACCATCACCATCCAGCTGATGGCCGCCATCACCATCAGCACCGCAATCACGACCCAGCCGTCCAGCGTCACCGAATGCAGAATCGTGGTGACATAGGAAGCGTTGCCGCTGCTTTCGCTTTCCCCGTCTTCCGGCTCGCCGATGCTCACCATCTGGGCATCAGGGCCCTGGCTCCTGGCGTTGACTTTCACCCAGTCCGCCGTGCGGGCCACGTTTGCCAGGCCGAGTTCGTCGAGATCGCCGCTGAACCCCTTGCCGACAACCGCTTCACCCTGGATTTCAGGCAGGCTCGCATCGATTGCGGCAACTTCCTTGCCGTCCACGTAGACCGTCAGGCGTTTCCCCCCGGTCACCGCAACGTGGTGCCACTTGCCGGGAGCCAGCTCGGCGGTGCGGGGCGTTTCCTTCGCGCCGCCACCCGCATCCACCGCCGCGTACACCTGAGTCCCGTCCATGCCCACGGCAATGCGATTGCCGCCCTCGCGCTGCTCGAACAACAGCGCACCCTGCTGCGGCGCGGCGATCTTCACCCAGGCCGAGAACGTAAAGCCGCCGCTTCCCCCGAACTTGAGGGAGGGCGACGCCGGTATGCTCATCACGGCACTGCCGTTGAAAGTCGCGCCCGAACCGATGAGTGAGCCGGTGTTGCGGGTTGCGGTGAACTGGCCGGCATTGTTGGCGTATGCCGTCTGGTCCCTGGGCGCCCCGTCCTTTTCCGAGAAACGGTAATCCGCCACCTGGTTCACATCGAACAAGGCCTTGCCGTCTTCACCCGCGCCGACCTTCTCGTTGCCGTAATACATCCAGAGGTAGCCGGTTTTCGAGGCCGGCTTCAGTTCCGGCACCTGCACCCAGATCAGCGCGACATCGTTTGCCGGGTCGAACTTCTCGACCTGGTACTTGAGCGGCGTCTTGTCGTCCGCCGCCACGAAGCGGATATCCCCGCCGTCCGGCTTGACGTCGCTAAACATGAAGTTGCCGCCGTGCAGACGCACCAGCACCAGGGCCTGGGGCAGGGCCTGCTGGATGGCGGCCCCGCTTTCGGTGGTATCGAGGGTGATTTTCTTGCGTGCCCCCCAGTCCCCATTGCCGAACGCGAAAGCTGTCAGCGGGTGTATCGTCAGGGCGGCGAGCACGAAGGCAAGCGCTACGGTAATGGTTCTTTTGAAGGTTGAATGCATTGGTCTATTTTCCATTTCCTATATTACAAAGCTGTGACATTGTTGACCTGGTAGTCAGTCAACTTAAAACGACTGTATGTTCTTTGTAGGTGCGAATTCATTCGCGCATTTGGCCGAATGAATTCGGCCCTACAAGAAAATCACGCACAATACTGGCCGAGACATACCCCTCTCCCCCTGCCGGAGCAGGTGCGAATTCACGCGTACTTCCGCGCCGCAGGCCGGTTGTTTCACTGATCGCCCAAACCGATCACTTCGACGGTGATGAAGGTAGGCCGGAAATCCGCCATGGCCTGCTTGATTTTTTGCAGGTTCTCGGAATTCTCAGCCAGGCTCTTGGTGATTTCGCTGGCAACCCCGTTGTCGGCAACCGCGGCAAGCCCGTTCAACCCGGTGCCCAGGCCGCCGCTGTTCGCTGTCGGGACACCCGTTGCCACGCCGCCGAACTGGATGTTTTCAGCGCCCACCACGCGCAGGGCCGCGATGTTCAGGTCGCCTGCCGCGCGGATGCCGGCATCGCCCGCGTTCACCGTCCCCTTGGGCGCGATCAGATCCGTTCTGCCGGCACTGATGCCGGGCTTCGCCAGCAGCACGGCAATACCGCTGCCGCTGACGGCATTGCTCGTATCCACGGTGACGATGCCGGTCGTCGGATCGGTAACGATGGTGGGTGGTGGCGTGGCGCTCGCCGTCTTCGAGCCCTTGCCGGCGTCGATGTCGCCCTCGGACGACCAGATCAGGATGTCCCCGCCGCCCAGCGTAAACACTCGCGACTGGTTCACCAGGAAATCGCCGCGCGAGAAGCTGCGGATGCTGCCGCCGTCCACCGTGACAATCCCCAGAACTGAGGCGTCCGTCTCGGGGGGGCTCGTCTTGGTGTAACCGTTCGCACTGGCCAACCCTGCATTCACCTGCCCGTCCGGTGCCATGAGTTCGATGTCCCCGCCTTGCTCGGTTTTGATCTGGCTGAAAAACAGGTTGATATCCCCGGGGGACACGGCCGCCGGAAACAGCGTGGCCACGGCATTGAAGCCCCGGTCGTAGTTGCCGCCCTTGCTATGGTCTATGCCCGCCTGCTTCAGTTCATCGAAGAATAGCCGCCGTATTTCCTGCGCGTAAACCACGGCGGGCGGAATGGCACCCTGCCCGTAAGGAAACTTCGCCGGGTCGCCGAATGCCGCCAGCGCCTCGTCGTCGGTCAGCGCGGGCTGTTGGAGCGAAGTGCGCACGTAGTCGGCGAGTTGCTTGCGTTGATCGACGCTGAAATACTTCTCCACAAACAGGCTGTATGCCGCTTCTCCCGCCACGCCCGCGCTCACCGAGATGCTCGCGCCGCCGCGCGGCAGGGCGGCATTGTCGATGTTGCCGCGGCTGACGATACCGTCCGAGGTGCCCAGATCCACGTTCCTGCCGGCGACAACCTCCAGCCGGCCCGGTCCGCCGATCTTCACACCCTTTCCGCCGTTGCTCGCAATGTTGCCTGCCCCGTCCAGGGTGGACGCGATCAGCACATCGCGGCCGGCGGTAAGGCCGGTGACGTCGCTACTCGCCAGGTTCTGTGCGACCAGGTTGAAATTGATGATGTCCTGCCCGGCCACCAGTCTCGACTGCTTCGGAAGTATCAGCGTGGCAGTGCCGCCTGACGCATTATCAATGCTGCTAATGTTTCCTTCCAGCGCATAAACGCGGATGGGATTGTTGTCTCCCTCATGCAACATAGTGCTGAAATGCAAGTCGCCGAAAGGAGTGGGTATGAATGCCAGCGGGAACACAGAGACCGTGGTAGTACCACTATTAACAAAGGAAGAGTGGGTTGCCGTCGACAGCAGTGCGGGATCGGCATCGGAGACGGTCAGATTGTCCTTCAGCAAAACCGAACCGTTTGCCAGCAACTCCAGATTGCCCGATGCCGAAGGGAACAGGGTCAGGGCATTCACCTCCACATCCCCTTGCAGCGCGGCTGCCCGCAGGGTGGGTGGGTAGACGCTCAAGCCAGAATCATCGGATTTACCGATATAAAGTTGTGACGCCGCCGTCTTGATCGCCCCGGTCTCGTTGAGCAGGCTAATCCTCCCGGAGAGGGCGTTGAGGCTAACCGAGCTGTCCGCTGCGTAGGTGTAGAAGAAGTCATGGGCTTTGTCACTAGCGGTAGAGTCAGAGCTCTTGGTATCCCAAAAAATCTGGCCAACGACCGTAGGATTGAGTACTGCCCCGAGGTTCAGGTCGCCGCCCGTCTGCACCTGAAATGCCCCCCGGCCCAGGGCGAGTGTGGTATGAAGAACGGTATTGCCCTTCAATTGCTTCGTCCATGGCAGCAAAGCCCCCCCCGCGCTGATCGTGCCCGTGCCCTGCCCCACATAGAACAGGCCGCCCGCGATATTCTCGCCGGCGCGCACCGTCAGGTCGCCGCCTCCATTCACATGGAGATTCGACAGCAAGGCAGGATCGCCCACCTTGCCGCTCATCCACCCGGTGGTGGGAATAACCACCGACAGGTTGTTGATGTTGCGGCCGGCGAGCACGCTTATGTCGCCGCCTCCCAGCGCGCCGATATTCTGCTCAAACTCCGGGAAATATACGAACCAGGACGTGCTGAGGTTCGCGTAACCGGTGGAAATGCTTCCTCCCGACGCAATATTGCCTTGGGCATCCACCCCGCTACGGCGGAAAAGCCAATCACCGATCAATTGCGTGGTCGCATTATTGGACAACGTCATTTCCACATCGCCTTGCGCCCGGATCGTAATATCCCCGCCGGACTTTGGATAGTAGCCTGAAGCAGCCGCCCCAAGCCCATACGTATCGGGGTAGAAATTGGCGGGCTGGATCAGGCCGTTGCTGTCTTTCGTCCCGGCCAGCAGGCTGTCCGGCCGGCCGGCGGTATAAATGACCGTTTGAGGATTTTGCAGCACCACATTACGGCCTGCCGCGATATCGATATCGCCAGTGCCGGTGCGGATCGCGGTTATTATTCTTGCAACACTATCGGCAATACTTTTGCCATTGTTTGTGGTGCGGGCGCTGTTTTCCGCAACTTTGACATTCAAACTACCCGTGCCATTTTGCAACAATGCGAGAGGCTCGACCTCCAGAGGGTTGGCCGCACCGGTGTCTGCACCGGCCACCAGCCGGTAGGACCAGGACGCGGTGTCAGCCAAGGGAGCCAAGATAAACTTCTGGTTCGCCGATAGGTTGGTTCCAGAAGATTTCGTACTGTCGAACCCGTCGGACAAGCTCTGTTTGATGTTCAGATCGCCTGCTGCGCGCAACGTCAGCACGCCCGGTTCATTGCCGAAACGCCATTTATACAAATCCCATACCGCATCGAGCGCGAGGTCGCCGCTGCTGTCCACCTCGATACCCGGCCGGACATGGAGGTTCGCAATCGCGCCCGCCGCGTCGATTCTGTTCTTGATGGCGGTCGCATTGGCGTTGCCACCCGCCGCACCCATGATGAAGTCCTTGGCATCCGAGTACATCGTGCCGCTGGTGGCGACATCCGCAGCAGAAATCGATGTGCGGTCGTATTTCTTGTACGCTTCGACCACGACTTCGCTCGCGCCGCTGATGGCACCGGCGATCGGCTTCACGTTGACATCGGTATTGAGGTCATTGCGCTTCGCCCGCAGCAGGACGCTGCCGTCCTGCGCACCGTTGCCGCCGCCGTGAACGTCGATCTCGCTATTCTTCTGAACATCGACCCAGCCGGAGGTGGAAGCGAGCATCACCTTGCCGCCCTGACCCGCCGTGCCGGCCGCCACGCCCGTCCCGACCGTATTGTTGCCCGGCTTGGTGGCATACGCCCAGAGCTTGGCGCCGTCTTGCAGTGTCACGTCGCCGGACGCATATAGGCCGATGCTGCCGCCCTTGTCGCCGCTCGCATCGATAGTGCCAGCCACGTCGATCTTGCCGTTGTCGGCTTCGAGGCTGAACTGGTGCGCCTTGACCGTGTCTGTCGCCGCCACGCTCAGATCCCCGCTGCGCACGCGCACATCGACTGCCTCGCTAAAGCCACCTTCGAGCGTCTTGCCGGTCGCGCTATCGGTTTTGGCCGCAAGCTTGCCGTTCAGATCGGAGAAGGTAATTGCCACAGGATTGCCATCTTTGTCCAGATGATTGCCGAGCGTCGCTACGTCCAGGCTGAAACTGCCCTGCTTACCGACGCTTCCTTTCGCATCCGGGTTGGCATAGCCTTTTAGCGTGCCGTCGAGCGTGGCTGCGCCTGCGGAGGCACTGATCTTGAGCGAACCGGCATCGCCGCCGTCCGCACCGGCAACGTCCACCACCGCGCCATTGTCGATATTCACGTTGCCGCCAGCGGATGTCAGCTCCACGTTGCCGCCCGGCGCATATTTCACGATATCGACGAACGGCACGGCGACCCCGCCCGCATTGATTTGCGCGTTCCCGGTCAGGATCACGTCCTGTGCCGCGCTTGCCTTGAAGCCGCCGGCCGGGAGATCGGCTATGCCGTCCACCGTGACCGCGCCGCCGCTGCTGTTGAGTTCGAAACGGCTGTCGATCGGCGTCTTGTTCTGGCGCAGGGTGGCGAGCAGCTTGTTAAAGCTGGCGAGCAGCTCGCTTTGCTTCTCCGCTGTCTGCGTGACGAGATATGCCGGATCCAGATACCCCGGCCGGGTATAGGTAACGTTTCCGGTCGCGTTGACGCTCTGCCGCACGCCCGTGCCCTCGCCGGTCAGGCGGGCGGCCTGAAGGGTGAGGGGGCCCTTTACGTTCAGGCTGCCGCGGCTGCTTCCGACGATTTCGTTCGCGGCCAGTGTCACGCTGTCGAAGCCTTCGATCGTCACGCCCGCCTGTATGCCGTTTGCATCTGCCGGACCACCTTTGCCCAGCACCACTTTCTGCGCTGTCACGCCGAGGCTGCCGTCGCCTTTGCCGCCTGGACTGGTGAATGCCGTGCCGCTGGGGTTGGAAAGGGTGAACGTGTTCGCCGTGATGGCGACGTTTTTATCCGCCGTGGCACCCTGGAATCCGCGTATGCCGGCGGATTGCAGATCGAGGTTGAGCTTGTCGTTGCCGAAAGCCACCTTGCCATACAGGTCAAGCGTGCTGTAGCTGATCAGGGAAAGGCGGCTGAGCTTGTCGAACCGGGCCATGTCGGCATTGGAGTAGGTTAGCCCCTTGGTCGCACTGCCGACATCGCCGATGCTGATCAGGCTGGAACTCACGCCAAGCTCGCCGGCAGCGCCGAGGGTGGTACTCCCACTGGCAACCATGGAATCGTTGGTGGCATCCAGCAGCATGGATCTATCCGCCCTGACGTGCGCCCCGCTCGCCACGGTCAGGTTGCCGGTAGCCTGGGTGCTGTTGCTGCCGGGCCGTGCGACCGTTACCTGTTCGCCCGACGAAACGCGCAACAGCGCGCCGTTGCCCGCGATGGTGATGTTCTTAGGCGTCCCGCTGAATTTACCCGTGCCGGCCACCGTGGCGCCTTTTTCAACCGTCACCTGGCCAGTCGCAGCGAGGATGATTTCCGGCGCGTGCAGGCTGTTCGTGTTGGCCGAAGTCGTGTCGCTCGCCGTGGTGGTGTCGGCGACCGTAACATTGCCGGCACCCACCGCGACCGTGACGCCGTCGCTGCTGCCGTGGCGCAGACCGCCGATGAGCAGGCTGGCCGCGCCGAGATTGTTCAGCGTATCCGCATCGAGCGTCACCGCGTTCGCATGGGTGCCGCTGCCGATCACGATATTCTGCGAGCTGATGTCCACCTCCGCGCCGCGCCCGCCGCTTGCGGCGGCAGCCAGGAGCGTCCCCTGCAAGGCGATTTCGGAAACCCCGGCAACCGCCAGCCGGCCGGCATCCGCCGGCGCCTGGAAGGCGGGATTATTGGCATAAAAGCTGCTGGCGTAGGTGTTGATGTATTCCGAGCGGCTGCGCGCCCAGGCGCCCGGTGCAACGGCGAAGCCAGAAACCCTGGCATCGTTGATCAGGCTGCCGTCATACGCGGTCGTTGTGAGGTACCCCGGCACGATGGTCGTTCCGTCCGGCTGCCTGAAGCTTTGGCCGGCCGACATGTCGCGGTAGCCGGCAACCGGCTTCACCAGGAAGGCTCCGTCCAGCAGCGCATAACGAGCGGGCAGCAGGGTGTAGTAGCCGGCGGCCAAGCCCTTGGAGGCGGCCAGGTAGATGCTATCGCCGGGCTTGAGATTGGGGCCTATAGTTGTGGGCTTGCCATCGGCGCCTATAGCGGGGGCATGGTATTCCTGATAGTCATAAGGCGCGGCCGATTTCAGCCACGGCAGGATGGCATAGACAGTGCCGTTGGCCGGATTGAGCACATCCTTGGAGCCGCCCCTGCCCGCAATGAATTCGTAGGCATAAAGATCGCCGCCGCCGGCCAGGTTGATGGTGGCGCCGCTATCCACTTTCACCTTGTCGCCGTTCAGCAGCACGCTCTTTTCAGGCGGGGCGTCATTCAGTGCCTTGCCGCCGTATTGATAGGAAGTGCCGCTCAGTTGGGTCAGGCCGAACGGGATGATCAAGCCTTCCGCGGAAACCGAGGTCACGCTTCCCGGCGCGAGATGGACCGTGCCGCTCCCATCCCCCAGCACGATGCTGCCGAAGGGCGCCTTGAGCGCGCCCTGCTGGTCGATGGTGCCGGCGATGAGGGTCAGTTTCCCGCCTGCGGAGAGTACCGGGCTGTCCAGTCCCGGCGCCCACTGCTTCACCGTGATGGTGCCGTCCGGCTTGGTACTGCCATCCGCGTTGAGGACGGCGAGGGTGAAGTTGGTGAAGCTCGTCGGGTAAATCTGGTTTGCGGTGAACTGCATGTTGCCATTGCTGCTCAGCCCGGCTTTAAGGGCCAGCTTTGTGGCTAACTGGCTGGAATCTGAATTGGTGATTCCCTTCAGGCGAATATCGGTTTTGCTGTAGAAATCGGCGTGGTTGAAGCCCTGCAGGGAACTTGTTCCCTGCAAGTCGATCAGGTTGGCGTTGACCGCGAACAGGCCATTTCCGCTCGTGGGATTGCCGGCGGGGCTCTGGAAAACGTCTGGATTTGCAAAGGAATTGCCGGGGCCCATGGAAACATAGGCGGCAGTCAGATTCACTTGATTGCCGGCACCCGTTTTGTCCTTGAATACCAATTCAGGCGCATCGAGCGTGATGCCGCGGCGCAGGAAGAGATCCGACCCGCCCCTGAATTCGATCTTGTCCTGGCTCGTCAGTACCAGGCTGTCGAATCCGCCCGCCTTCACGGTCTTGGCGGAGATGAATGCCTTGCCGTTGCTGTCGGGATTGCCGCCGGGGGCCGGCGTCGCAGGCGCCGAGTCGAGGGTATACGCCGTATCGATCCAGTCGCCCGCCTTCAGCTTCGAGCCGTCGGCACCCGTCGGGATTGACACGCCGTCGTTTTGCACCACGATGCTGACCGGATCACCGGGAAAGGGAGAGGGACTCCGATCGCTGACGGCCCGCGCCAGCATCAGCGCCAGCGTACCGCCCGCCGCCTGTCCGCCACCCGGCGCGCCGAGCAGCTTGCCGTCCAGGAACATGCCCTCGCGCGCGGTGATGCTGATCGAACCCGCGTCCCCGGCCACCTGGGTGGGAACGTAAATGGTCTGGCGGCCGTTTTTTTGGAGGATGTCGAACGTGACCGGCGCCAGGCCGGACACATCGATCACCGAGCCGTCTTCCGCCACCACATAACCCACGCCGGCATTGATGGTGACGTTGCCGCCGCGCAGCGCTTCACCCTGCCTCAATCCCGTGTTGTTGAAGACGTATTGGGCATAGCCGGCGGCATTCAGGCGTGCCGTAGCGCCGATCCAGATCGACTGGCTGGCATCGTAGAAATCGTTCTTTTTGTCGAATTCATTGAGGCTCAGGCCAATATTTCCGGCCGGGGCATCCACGCTGCCGAGCACGGTCAATTGCTTGCCCGCCGCGAGATTCACGCTGGCGGTCGGGTCCACCCGGATTGCGGCGCCCTGCTCCAGCGTGAGCGCACCGAAAAGGCGGTCGGCCGCAGCCAGGGAAATGCTGGCCGCCTGGCGCTGTACCTCGGGCAGAAGCATCGGCTGGCTGAAACTGTAAACACCCGCGCCGCTACGCCGCTTCTTCGCATCCTGATCGAGCACCAGTCTTGCCGCCTGCGGGCGCACATCGCTGCCGGCAGCCGCTGTCAGGCCGTATTGTCCGTTGACCGTATAGCTGGCGAAACCGCCCTTCTGGAAAAAGGCGGGATCGAGGTTCAACTCGCCGCCCGTCGTGGTAGAGGAAATTCCCGCCGGGTTCGGTGCGATACGGACAGTCTGAGCGCCCAGCGTGAGGGAACCGCCACTACCGCCGCTCACTTCCGTGCCCACCCCGTAACCGCGCAATTCGCCGTCGAGCACCAGTTTCGGTTTCGGCGCATCGCCGCCAGGCTCGAAGTAACCGCTATTAATGGCGATGCTGCCGCCCTTGCCGCCGGTCAGCTTGCCGCCAGCATCCACTTTCGCCCCGCCGGATACGTCAATCAAGCTGCCCGACGCAAGCGTCACGTTTACGCCCGAACTCAGGGTGATGTTACCGCCGTTGATCAGCAGCGGGGTCATATCTGCGGGAGACGAAGCGGCAGGGGTATTGTTGACCCATGTACCGCGGGCATCGAGCGTGCTGCCCGGACCAATTGTTATGTCCCCGAAAGTACTGGTGAGGGAAATTTTGCCGGATGGCGCGCTGATGGACCCGGCAACATCAATTTGACCACCCTTCAAGGTGACGCGGCTTGTTCCCGCTTCATATTTCGGCGTCGCGCCCGCCGCTGCTGTGTTTTCCACCCCGCTGCTCGGCGTCACGTCAAGAGAAACCCCCTCGGGTACGCTGATCTTGCCTTTGCTTGTGACCTCAAGTCGGCCTATCCCTCCGTCGCGCAGGAACTCGGTGGAGATCGTTAGCGTTTTTCCGCTCTGCGATTCTCCGTCCGGCGTAAAGTTAGATGGCAGCAGCGCCTTCTGCGTCGCGAATACCACCGGCATGTAAGCCGATGCGGCCAGACCACTGATATCGACGATGGACAGCATGCCGGGCAAGGGGTTCTTGCCTGCCTCCAGTTGCGCCGGCCCCGCTTTGGCCTGGCCGAGCAAGGTGCCGTTCAGTGCCATGCCATAGCCCTTAAAAGTGGCCTGACCGGCGTTCTGTCCCCCCTGGTAGGCCGGGGAATACACCCATTGCCCCGGCCCGTTGAATGTTTCCGTCACCCCCCATTTCGGGTGATTGACCGTGTACGTGCCGACTATGCCGCTGTAAACGAGGTCAGGCGAGGCCGTAGAAACATCGTACAGCCTGCCCTGGGAGACGAACTTGGAATTGGCCCTGACCGCCCCGCCCGCATAGTCGATGCTGCCGCCGGAAATGTTGACCGTCGAACCGTCGCGCAGGACGATATCCCCTTCCGATTGAATGGCGACCGAGCCGCCCGCACTGGTCTTCTCGCCCGCCGTCCTGCCGATCTGCGCCACGTAGCTGGAGATGTCCAGCAGCGAGGTTCCCTTGCGGATATCCACCCAGATCGTTTTGCCGTAAAGTGGGCTGTCGCGTAGCAGCGGGTTGTCCTGCACCACGCTGCCGCGCAAATCCACCGCGATGACATCGCGGTCCGCCGCCACCTTCACATCCTGGGTGCCGGAGACATCGATCTGGCTGCCCGCCGCCATGTAAACGCGCGAAGCATTGCCCTGTTTCAGGTTGGCATTATTGAAGGCGGTGCCGTCCGCCTGCGCGGAAAGATTGACCACGCCGCCGGGCGCCCTGATCGAGCTGTTCTCCAGCATGTTTATGCTGCCGCCCACCACATCCACGATGGAGGGATGGAAAACCTGGGCATCCTGTATCGTGTTCACGGTGACTATCTTCTCGCCCGTTGCGGACAGCGTTTCGGAATAGGTCTCTTCAGGCAGCACCTCGATCCTGCTGCCCTGGCCGAGATCCACGCTGCCGGTGCTCGATCCGAACAGTCCATTGTTATCCATGGTATCCCGTGCGAGCAGCCGGACAATGCCGTTCTGGTTCACCGAAGTCGTCGCGGAAATCCGCCCGCTCTGGTTGATCGCGTACCCCACCAGGGTGACGCTGCCGCGGGGCGCGTTGATCACACCGTTGACCAGGTTCGATATCTCGCCGTGAACCGATGTGTAAATCGGCTGGTTCTGATTGTCGACGCCGTTCTGATACGTGTAAGGGTCCACCTCCACCAGGAAACCGCGATATCCGTTATCTTGCGACGGCCCGCCGTCCGATGACGCTTTCGTCACCGACGCCAGATAAACCGTGGCGCCGGCGGCAAGCACGGTTTGCCCGCCGGGCGTGGAGATGCGGCCGTTGTTGCTCACCTTCGGCCCCAGCAGCATGACGAAACCGCCCTCGGCCGCGTTGATCGTGGCGCCGCTATCGACCCGCACCAGGCGCGAGAGAAAACCGTCCTTGCCGCTCAACGCAGCCAGGCCGGAACTATCGCCATCCCAGTTGAACGGGTGGTTTTGGCGCATAGCCACATTGGGAAGCAAGCCCTTGCCGAAATCGACGTCAGTGATATTCAGGGCCGAGGCAATCAGCGCACCGACGTCGACCTGCGCCCCGCTGCCGAACAGGATCCCGTTCCGGTTGACGAGGTAGATCTGGCCGTGGTCGGCCTTGAGCGAGCCATAAATCTGGCTCGGGTTGGCGCTGGGATCGAGCACCCGGTTCAGGGTCACGAAATCCCGGCCCGGCTGGGTGGACTTGAAGACCACCGTGCTGTCGCTGGCGATATTGAAGCTATTCCACTCCAGGATGGCGCGGGCAGTGGATTGGCTGATGGTGCCGGTATTGCCGACGATGTCGTAGCCGTCCTTAGACAACTCGCCGGATTTCACTGTCGGCTGCTGATAGCCCGCGGCCCCCCCTGGACGATTGGGAAGCGTGCCGGACAGCGGGGCAAGCAATGCCTGCGGAACCAGCGGCGCCGCACAGGCAAGCCCCGCCCCGGCCAGCCACAGCACCCCGCTGGCCGCCAGCACCGCCGTGCTTGCACTGGCGGTGAGGCGGGGAAACTGCGAACCGCCGCGCGGCGATTTATCGCAACGGATTTTGCGATCAGAATCCATAAGCCAGCCGCGCATGTACATGGTTGTCTCCCGCGAGAGTGGAAGCGCCATCCTTGAACGGGCGCGCAACGTCGATATCGAACATCAGGCCATTGAGCAATTTGAGGCGCAGGCCGAGGCCCGTGCTCGACAAGGTGTAGCGCCGCGTCTGGCCGGCCAGGGGATCGCGCAGGCTGAGCGAGGCCCCCTCCAGGAAGGCCAGCGGATAGAACTGGTTGGCCGGCCCTTCCCCGCCGCCAAGCAGGTTGGCCGCACGCAGTTCGAGGGAACCGCGCACGGCGTTGTCTCCCATGCGTTCCGATTCAAGGTAGCCGCGCACGCTTTCCGCTCCGCCGGCGCCGAACTGCTCGTTGCTGATCAGCGCCTGGCTGGCGATCTGCGTTTCCACCTTGCCGGACAGGCTCCATCCGCGCGGCAGGTTCTGGGTGCGCAGCACGTCGCCCTTCAACACGAAATAGTTGGCATGCGCCTTGTAGCGCTTGTTTTCGAAATCCGCGTCGTTGTTGCCGAGGACGCCGCGCAAGCCGAAATTGACCCCCAGGTTGAACTGCGTCATCCCCTCCTTGCCGGGCAGGGTGGCGCTGTACTGCGCCATCATGGGAACATAGGTGATGGGCGTGTTGACGTTGTCCGCCCCTTGCAGCACCAGGGTTTCGCCGAAAGCCTTGTAATCCACCCCGAGCGTGAGGGAATGGAACAAATCCTGCCGCGACGGCAAGGAGAATATCGCCCGCAGCCCGTAAATATTGCCGTTGCCCACCACGTTCATGCTGCCTGCCGTGGCCACGTCGCTGCGCGAGCGCACCGCGTAGGCGGCGAGCAGGGTTTCGGGGGCGAGCGGCATCAGGTACGAAGCCGAGAGCACCTTGCTGTCCTTGATGTTTTCCGGCGCTGCCTGGACATTCAGGGTCAGGCTGTGCTGGCGCTGCCACAGGTTGTCGTAGCGCAGCATCGCCGCCAGGCGGCTATGGGTGGTATTCGGGCTATAGCGGTTATTGGCCTCGATGCTGCCGTGCAGGGGCGGCTTGTCGTCCACCTTGAGATCCACCTCGACCGTGCCGGGCGACTTGCCGGCGCGCAACACCGGCGTCACGCGCCGGTCGGGCGCGGTATTGAGCGCGGCGATTTCCTTCTGCACGTCGGGAAAATACGGCACGCTCCCCTCCGCCAGCGATGGCGCCGCCGCGCGGATCTTGCCCAGGGAATAATAGCGCGAGCCGCTGACCCGCAGGCGCGACACCGTCGCCTCGGTCGTCTTCAGACGCACCGTGCCGTTCGCCACGTCCTGCTCCGGGATGTCCACCAGCACCGTGAGGTAGCCCGCCTCGTGGTAGGTTTTTTCCAGCGCGGTGCGCGCCTTTTCCACGTCCTGGATGGTCTTGTCCTTGCCGAGGAAAGGATAAACCGCGTTTTCGATCTCGACCGCCGGCAGTACCGTATTGCCCTCCACCTGGAACTCCATCACGTCGAACCGCCCTTCGGCCTGCTCCACCGCGTTGGCGGCAGCCGGCGCGGCCGCCGGTTGCGGCGGTTCATCGGCAAGGGCGGGCGCCGCAAGGGCGAGCAGCAGAACCAGCAGCCGGCGTATGGGGAGAGGCTTTGCAGCGATCGGATTCATTGCTCTTTCATCCTAACGGTCATGGTGATTTGCGCCACCCCTGATAATGAAACCCGTCATTCCGGGCTTGACCCGGAATCCAGTGACTTTCTTCTGGATACCGGCCTACGCCGGTATGACGATTTCAAAGTATGTTTCACGTTAAATTCCTCAACGCAAAGGCGCAAAGGCCGCAAAGAACGGCGGAAACAGTCGGTTAACTCTCGAACCGCCAGCACTCGATGGGTGAACCAGCAAACCCAGGCAACCCATTGTTATTACTTTGCGTTCAGCCCCCATCCAAACCTTCCCCCAGAGGGGGAAGGATCGATCGCCCCCTCTCCCGCTTGCGGGAGAGGGTTGGGGTGAGGGTTGGCGCCTTTGCGTTGGAAAAGAGGTTTTTAAGTTCATTGGTTGCCGACCAGTGAATTTGCAGGGCGCGTTCCACGCACCAGAAATTGTGGTGCGTGGAACGCACCCTGCATAATTCTTGAAGTTTTGAAATGGGCTCCGAATACAGGCTGATTGCGGGATGCCCATCGCACCGGCGCGCGGCCCTCTTCTTCAGCCCTGAAAATAAGCAGATTCCCCCTCCCTGCGGAGGGGGAATCTGCACTGCGTTGCCGCGCCCGCACGTCAAGCTGTGCAGGCCTTACCGTCCGCGATTAATACTGTTTGCGGATCGGGCGGCAGGAGTTGCCGTAGCGCGTACCGACCATCACGTTGTTGGTGACCGCACCCGTGGCGTCGACAACCGGGGTGAAGTTGACCGGCACGGCGGCCACGGAGTTGCGCACGCCGGTGCTGCTGATGCCATTCAGGATGACAGGATCGCCCGCCTTGGTGATGAACAGGTCCATAAAGTCCTTCTTCAGGCCGGCCGGGGTGTCGGTACGGTACTGCATGGATTGCTCCATGACGAAGTCGTACTTGGCGGCCAGCATGTTGGCCTTGGTCGGCGCCACGCCGTCCAGGTTGCGGAAGCTCCAGCCGTTTTCCTGGCCGGCGCTGTCCATGGACAGCACACCCACGGCGCCATAGCCGCCGTTGCCGAAGTCGATTTTATAGTACTTGCCATCGGTGCCGCCCTGGAAGGTCAGCGGAGCTACGCCGTTCACGGCATCGTGCGTCTTGTTGCCGTACTGGGCGCCCTGCAGGCAGGAACGCACATTGCCGGAAGCGGAACCTTCCACCACGGTGTAGCCGTCAGCCGGATTCAGGATGATCGGGTCGGCCACGGTACCGGTGCCGGTGGCGGTGCCCAGCACCACCGAAGCGCTGTCGCCGGCCACCGACGGAGGAATGGTGCCGGTGCCTGAGATGGAACCATTCTCACAAGGGAAGTGGCTGAACAGGTTGTTGTAGCTCGCCTGGGTGCCGGAACCCTGCACGCGGCGGCAGACCACCACCTGGGTACCGCCCGCGGGAGCGGCGGTTGCGTCCACCAGGGTCCAGTCCTGCACGTCGCCGGTCAGCATCGCGCCCAGGGCGGCCTTGCTGATATAGGTGGTGGCGGGCACGCTGGCGCTCACCGGCACGCCGAACATCACGGCGTTGGTACCGAAGTTGGTCAGGGTGGCGGCTTCGGCAGCGCTCAACTGGGAAGCGCCGGGTTCGACGTTGTAGGGAAACTTGAACATGTTGGGTTCGACATCGGACACGCCGAAATCAGGCACGCGGTTGGGCAGGGCGGTGCTGTGGCTGGTGTCATCGCCGCGCTCGGCGCAGGCATAAGCATAGGTTGCCGGGTTGACGGTGTTGGCCACGCAGGAAGCAGCGCTCACGTTCATGTTGGCGATGCCCTGTTTGCGGGCTACCGGGTCCACGCCCCATACCGAGCCGCCCTTGGCACGGTCCTGCAGTATCACTTTCTTGCCGGACAAGGTGCCGTTGCCAGCCTTGACTATACCGAAGTAAGCGCGGTAGGCCTTGCCGTCGTTGCTGTCGAACGTGGACGGTGTGCCGGCATCGTCATAAAACGTGAAGTAGCCCGCATCGAACAGCGCGGCGGCGACACCGTTGAGGATATTCTGCGGGGCGGATGCGCCTGACAGGTACACGTCCAGGTCCGGGGTATCGAATGCGGTCAGGGCGAAAGCCTGGCTCGACATGGCGGCCATGGCCAGGGCGCAGGATGCGGCGATTTTGTTCAGTTTCATGGTGTAACTCCTAAAAATATAAAAACTTCAATAAGTGTCATTTAATGCTGCAAGCTACCAACCAATTGGCAGTCATGTTGACTGCGTGATTTTCTTGTAGGGCCGAATTCATTCGGCCAAATGTGCAAATGAATTCGCACCTGCAAAGTACGTACAGTCGCTTTAAGTTAATTGACTACCAGCCCCCGGCGACCGCAAGGCCAGCCGCCGGGACAACGCTGGGTAGCGCTAGGACTGCATGCGGCGGCGCGCAATGGCGCCCACCATCAGCAGGCCCACGCCGAACATGGCCCAAGTGTCGGCTTCCGGCACGGCGGCCACGCTGTAGCTCAGCTTGCCGTCGGTGCTCAGGTTCCAGGTGGAGGCGCCCAGGGCATTCGCGTACTGGCTGACGCTGATTTTGGCGGTGTTACTGGTGCCAACCGTGCTGAGCAGGAGGAAATTCTGCGCCTGCCCCACATTACCCATCATGCTAAAGTTGGCATTGCCTACCCATTTGTCACCGATATTAGCGGGAACGTACGCGGCGCCATCAGCAGCCGTGGCGGTGATGGAGGAATTGACGGCTGTGTCGGTACTGCCGCCGAAATTTGCTACTGCACGATCATTGACCGCACCGAGGTAAACATCGGCGTTCTTGAAGGCTTTCAGTTGGCCATTGTTAAGCGTTCCGATGGTGCTCGCGGCTGCATTGGTGGTGGTGAGGTAGCGCTGAACACCAATACTATCCGCCGCACCGATGCCCCAGGTGATGCCTGTGTTCAGAAGGCCGTTGGTCATGAAGCCGCTGAGCAGGCTGTCGGCGGCAAAGATCATATTGCTAGTGGCGCTGGACACGAAGGTGTCCATGGCAATACCCAGGTCGCGGGTGTAGGAGATGCTGTTAGCGGCATCGTACACCGACAGGAACAACTCGCCGTTGCCGGATCCGGAAGTGGAGATCGCGGCGCTGGCCTGGCCGGCCGCGGCAAGGGCGGCGGCGACAACCAGCAGTTTCAGTTTCAATTTCATGTTTCTCTCCTTTTAAAGTTAAATCAAAAAAATAAAACAACTCAAACCCTGGTCGGCAGGCTTCGTGACATGAAGCCGGGGCTATTGCAGCCCCCCGCGTGCCTGACCCGGCGGCCCGTTCCAGGCAGGTTTGGGAACGGAACAGCCGGGCCTTTTAGATGGCGGCCCGGCTGTCTTGCGCGAAGACCCGTGGCTTTCCGGCCCCGCCTCGCGGCGGGTGTGGCTCGATTCTGGAGGTGGCCTGAACTTTTTTCTGAACAGACGCACGAACATTACCGGATGATTGTTACGAGCCTTAGGGCCCGGCATTGCAATTTCGTAGGCCGTTCAGACCATGGCCGCCTGGATTCGCCTGTTGATCGGCGATTGCGGCAAGACTAGCAAGGGAAAATGACGCGGGAATGAATCGGGAAGGCGAAAAATTAGTCCGAACGGCTCATGGCGGGAAAGAAAAAACAGGGGCGCGGCCTCGCCGATACCTCTCGTTGGTTCCTGGCGGCAGGCAAGAGGATAGGGCCAAAGCCCGTGAAAGACGCTACGACCAACTGATCCTGAAAAATGTAGCCCGCATGGAGCGCAGCGTAATGCGGGGTGAACGGAAAAAAACGACCCCTGCAGCTTCCCGGATTCCGCTGCGCTGCATCCGGGCTACATCGGTTCCATGAACATCGCATGCCCATGCTTATTAGCCTGGTGCAGGATTTCATGCTGTTTGGAACTCAAGCCGCAGAACGCTGCGAGGGGTTTTCCCTCACCCCAACCCCTCTCCCGGAGGGCGAGGGGCTTTTAACTCCCGTCTGCTTTATGCCCTTCAGGGCGCTCCGGAAGAAAGGCTGGGGATGAGGGAGGTGCGTCCAGCCATCCTCGCGCTTCCTTATGTACGACTGAAGCCGGTGCCGTGAGGTGTGCCTTATTTCATGCACTGCGTGTATTGCGTGCTTGCCGACAGGAAACAGTCGCTGGCGGAATCCATCCCGCTTTTTCGCGCTATCGCAAAACAGGCGGTGCGCGCACGCATGAGCGCGCTGTTGCATTGCGCGCTGCGCTGCTCGTCCGGCGGCAGCTCGCTCGGCGGAGGTTCGGGCGCAGCCGCGGGCGGGTTCTGCTGGCTGTCGGCCGGCGCCGGCGCAGCCGTTAGCGCGGAGTCGGGCAAGCCGGGGGCCGGCGTTGCGGAGCCGGGAGTGGACGCATCGCTGGTTGCTCCCGCGGCGGCCGAGTTGGCGGCGGGCGCGGTAGCGACGGCCCCGTTCGTTGCGATGAACTGCCACTGGTAATAATGCCGCTTGTCCGCCAGCGCCGCGTCGGCCTTTTCGAAATTGGCGGTTTTAACCGGCGCCTCGTCGGACAGGCTGTATATGCCGACGATGCCTTTGTCGGCGCTTCTGACCAGGCCCCATTCGGTGCCGCCGGTCATGGGATCGTGGTAAATCCTGCGCAGATAGCGCCTGACGTCGGGATAGCGATCGTCGCGCAGCAGGTCTTCAAGCTTTTGGGGGAATTTTTTTGCCTTGCCCGGCGGCGAATTCGACGAATTCTGATAGTACAAGTCCAGGGCCTGACGGAACTGGCCGCCGATGAACAGCAGTTCACGCTCCTTCTCCCGCTGCCGGGTCTGGTGCCACACCGTTCCCGTTGCGGCCATGGCAATGCCCATGAAGACCACGGCGAAAAGGACGCCGAGATAGGTGAACCCGCCGCATGAACGGCAGGGCGTCGTAAATTTCAAGCGGTGCGCCGGCGCAGCCACGGACATTTCCGGTTCATTCCTAAAACAAAACGCAGACACTTTAACCCAGATTATCCATTAGGACGCGAGATGATGGCGAGGCGGGTTGCGAGACAGTTTCGTTGCTTGCGAGGAGTCCATGGCCGTTCCATGGACGACGAACAAGCGGCGAAAATGGCCGCAAACCGGCCGCCAGCACTCGCGTAGGCGCAAAGCGCCGCCTAATGGATAATCCGGGTTTAACCTGGAGTAGTGCTTCGTAAATCGCGGTACATGCACGCTAAATGTACTCCCTTATCCCCAGCCCTTCTCCCGGAGCGCCCTGAAGGGCATAAAGCAGAAGGGAATTTAAAGCCCCTCGCCCTCCGGGAGAGGGGGTGGGGGTGAGGGAAATCCGCTTGCAGTGTTCTGCGGCTTAAGCTTCAAATAGTATAAACTGCGGTTCATTCACCACAGAGGCACAAAGAAATAGGAGTTCGCGGGGATGGGCAGTGTTATCGCCCAACTCGCGAAACAATCTTTCACACCGGCGAAAGCCGGTGTCCAGTACTTTGAATTTTCTAGATTCCGGCCTTCGCCGGAATGACAATTTGTCATTTAATCAGCGCTTCCCCAGGATAAATCACTACCCTGGAAACAGAACGGTCAGTTCAGCAGCTTCTCGATCTTCTCCCGCGGCAGCCCGCCGGGGATCATCTGTCCGTTTGCGAAAACCATTCCCGGGGTGCCGGTAATCGATAGCTTGGCCGCCAGTTCGGCGATGTCCTTGATCGGCGTTTTGCAATTGGTGTTGCCTGCAACAGGTTCCTTTTGGTTCAACATCATGTCGTCCCAGGCTTTGGCCTTATCGCTGGCGCACCAGACCAGTTCCGCCTTGCGCTCCGCGTCAGGGTGGATTTCCGTTAGCGGCAACAGGAAAATATAAGTGGTCAGATTGTTGATGTCTTTCAGCTCTTTTTCAAGATCCTGGCAAAAAGGGCATTCCGGGTCGGAAAATAGCGCGAGCTTGCGCGAACCGTTGCCTGTCACTCTGACGATGGCCTTGTCCAGAGGCAGGCTGGCAAAGTCTATGGTGCGAAGTTTCGCGACCTTCTGCTGGGTAATGTTATTCTGGGTTTTCAGGTCGATCATGTTGCCGAAAAATCCCACCTCCCCTTTTTCATCGGTGTAAAAGATGTTGATCCCGTTGACGACCACTTCGTACATGCCGCCATAAGGCACTTTGGAGATTGTGCCGATCTTTATCTCAGGCATTTTTTCCGCCAGGGATTTCCTGATCTGTTCCACGGCAGGGTCATTCGCGACTACCTCGGCCTTGAGCCCGGGAATTTTGTCTTCGAGCAGTTTTTTGAGGTCACCGGCATCGCTGGCGGATGCGCCGTAGGCGGTTGCCATCATGGTCAGAGCAGCGATAATTTGTGTCAGTTTCAACATGGTTCTTCCTTCCGGTTTGAGATGACAAAAACAACAAGGCTTAAATTGATAGTCCGAACGGACCCTGTTTATTGCGCTTTCAGCAGGCCGAAGTTGATCGCGCGCGCAACGGCATGGCCGCGGTTGTGGGCCTTCAGCTTTCTCAAGGTTTTTTGCACGTGATTCTTGACGGTCAGCGGGCTGAGATTCAGCGCCTCGGCAATCTGCTGATTGGTCTTGCCGAGCTTGATGTAGTTGAGAATCTGCACTTCGCGCACCGTTATGGATGACGCGCTATGCGGGCAGTCGATGCCGGGATCCGGCTCTTCGTTGCAGAGAACGCGGGAAAACGTCGTATCAAGGAAAGGCACCAGCAATTGCAGCAGATATTCGACGCGCGGCCCGAGCGGGAGGCCCACCCGGGAAAAGCAGAAATAGCTTTTCAGCCGGCCGTCCGGGCCGCGCTGGCCGTCCGCCGCGGCGTTGCGCAGCTCCGATCGCTCCAGCAGAGGCAGCCACGCCTCGTCGTAATACCGCCTGGACGCCCCGGTTCCCAACATGCAGGGGCGCCCGGTCTCGTTCGAGCGCGAAATCATCCGCGGCAGCAGGCCGTCCTCCGCATGACACACCTCCAAAAAATGCGCGTCGTCGAAGTAGCGGGAACTGGAAAACCGCTTGAAGCGCATCGGCGACTCAGCCCCCGTCGCAATGCCGCACACCAGGATTTCATGAGGCAGCAGGTTCTGCACAATACCCTGGCTCCAGGAGAAAAAATGATGCTGGTTCACCACGTGCAACGAGCTGTCGATGACAGAAACCAGATGTTCCTGATCTTCTCCTTCGAGGGTGTGATATTGTTTTTTGTTTAAAAACATGGCTGTATTTTTCCCCGGGAGCGGATGGGCGGAGGGAAGATCAGTCTGAGACCGCGCCGGCGTTCACCAGCACAGGCAAGAGATCCGACCTGCCCATGACGCTTGCCCAGTGCAGCGGCGGGTAGCCGTTGGCCGGGCGATTCACGTTGGCACCCGCGGCGACGAGTTTCTGCGCGATTTCGTCGTGGCCTTCGAAAATGGCCACATAGAGCGCGTTCATCCCCTGCTTGTCGACCTGATTGAGGTCGACCCTTTTCTCCAGCAGGGCCTTCACGTAATCGGGACGGTCCGCCTGCACTGCCACCATCAGAGGGCTCTGGCCCTGGACGTCCGTTTTGTCGGCGTCCGCGCCGGCTTCCAGCAGCGCCCGCACGTTCGCATCACGCTGGAAACGCAGGGCGGTGAGCAGTGGCGTGTTGCCCGCATCGTCCCACACATCGAGGCGCCCTCCGGCCTTGATCAGCATTTGCACGATGGCGGGATCGGCATTCATGGCCGCCGCTCCCAGGGGGGTGAAGCCGATGCTGCCCTTCACATTGACCTCGACGCGCAGGGCCAGCAACTGGCGCACCATGTCACGGTTGGCGTGATACGCCGCCATCAGGAGCGCACTGTTTTCGCCCTTGTCGAGGGCATCGGGGTTCGCGCCCATTTCAAGCATCATCTTGAATATCTGTGCGTCGTTCCTCGCGGCCGCATCGATCAGGTTGAGGTCGTTGTCGGTGGCGGCACCGGCTGTGGCGGAAGCCGCCAGCATGAATACAACCAGGCAGGCGGCAAGCGTGTTGCGTCGATATGCTTTCATGCTCATGGCGGATAGGATTCTTAAAAATCTGTTGAGACCGGCATGATATTTGGATTTTCGTTAAAAATTTATGACGATTTGATGAATTTTTAATTCGAGACGGCCGTTTGGCGGATTTTCGCGCGATCAGGCAGAGCCGTATCCATTTGTTCACGGGGGTTTTCAGTTAGTGGATAAGCCGTTCGGATCATTGTTAAGCGGCAGCATGTCATATTTCCGTCACATTTCCCCGGCGCTAAGGACGAATTAGAACCCGGCGCGCCTCATGCAAGCGGCCGTCCTCGGATTCTTGAAAATGCCGCGACCATCAGCAGCCCCGCCATGAGGATCTCGCCCCACTCGGGCAGGGTGGGGATGTCGCTGTCGGTGTTGGCACTGGAAACAACCGAGATCGAAGCGGATGCCGTATTGTTGCCGGCCACGCCGTCCGTCACGTCGGAAGTGACGCCGACGCTGTTCGTGACGGCACCCTCCGCCAACACATGCGCCACCAGGGTCACGGTGGTACTGGCCCCGTTCGCCAGGGTTCCCAGATTGCACGTCACGACCGAGCCGGCGAGCAGGCAGGAAGGAGGCGCAGACGACAGCTTGACGGATGCGGGCAGGGTATCGGTGAGCACGACGTTGGTGGCTGCCTGCGGGCCGTTGTTGGTGACCGTCAGGGTATAGGTCACGGCGTCCCCCACCTGGGGGTTGGACGGAGTGACGCTTTCCGAGACGGACAGGTCTGCCTTCGCCGCTACGTTGAGGCTGAAGTTCAGCAGGATGTCGCCGTCCTGCCCCCCCCACCCGTCCACGGCAATCTCGTATTCGGTGCCGGCGCGGGCCTGAAACAGCAAACCGCTGGTGTTGTTGGGGCTGTTGTCGTTGTCGTTGGCGGCGACATTGGCCAGTCCGCTGACGCTGGCGCCGGTATAGACCGCCAGCAGGGTATCGAAATTGCTGCCGTGGGTATCGAGGGATACCTGGCCATTCGCCGGCGCCACCCACTTCCACCACACCGATGCGCCGCCGGCATTGCCGGCATGAGCGGGTTCGCCGGTTTCCTTGCCGGCAAGTATGCTGTGCCCGACGGCGGTACCCGAACTGCCCGTGAGCGCCGCCCGGCTGGCAAACTGGTCGTTGCCGGGCAGCGCCGCGGCAAGCAGGTTGATTCTCGGTTTCGCGATGCCGTTGCGGGGGTCGGTGATCATCGTCCCGGTGCCGGTCATGCGCGCAATGGTCTGATCCGCAGTTTCGGTAAAAAACGCGGAGCGCAGCACCGCCACGGAACCGGCGATATGAGGCGTGGCCTGGGAGGTTCCGGCATAGGTCAAGCCGGCTGCGGTAATCATCGCACCGGGGGCCAGAATCGTAAGAAAACTGGCGCTGTTGGAGAAACAGGTCACCTGGTCGGCTACGGTGGTCGGGTCACTGCATACGGAATAGGATCTGCTCCCCACGTTGGCGTCGTATACGGCCCCCACGGAAACGGCACCCGGGGTGCATGCAGGCATGGTAACGCCATCGATGTAGGCGCTGTTGCCGGATGCGATCACGGTAACGATGCCCGCGGCCTTGGCATTCGCAACCGGGGTGACATACGGATTGGTGCCGGCATCGCTGCAGGGCGAGGTGTACTTGGCGCTAGCGCCCAGGCTCATGTTGATGGCGGCGATACTGAGCGCCGCCCGGTTGTCAATGCCCCAGTTGATCGCCGACAGTATCAGGGAATCCGTGGTATATGAGTTGCTTCCGAACACGTTGACCACGGCAAGTTTCGTCGCCGGGGCGACCCCTGCCACGATCCCCGAGACATTGGTGCCGTGGCCGAATGAATCCAGCGCAGTGCTGGAATCGGCGATGTTCTGGTAAAAGATCACCTTGCAGCTGGCGGGCGCCCCCGGTGCGGTGCACGAACCCAGGGCAGGCAGGGTGTAGTTAGCGCCGGTATCGATCACCAGCACCGAGGTGCCGTTTCCGTCGTCGCCCGCGGCGGCGACGGGCGGCTGGCTGATCAGCGGCAGGCTTTCGGTCAACTGCGTGTATTTCTTCTCGTCCCGGTAAACGGCGATGACATCGGGGCGCTGCAGCAGCATTTGCAGCGCCTCCGGCGTCCTGAAGCGGATGAACGCCATGGGAAGATGGCTGTAATCGAGAAGAAGCTCGTGCTGATCCGGGGGTAGCGCAGCAAGTATGGACTGCTTGAGCGTCTTGTAGCGGGCTGCCTTGACCGCCTGGATTTCATCGGTGTCTATCTTCAGCCCGCGCTTCCTGCGCAGATCGGCGGCTTCCTTTTGAACGGCGGCATCGTCGAACAGCACGATCAGATCCTGCGGCTCGCCGCTCTGAAGTTTCTCGAGAACGCCCGCGGGTGCTTTTTGCCAGGCGGCCGGCCCTGCTGCGGCTGCCTCTCGTGGAATGAGCGCAGGCAGGATGCCGAGGCCGAGCACCAGGAAAAATATCGCAGAAGTCCTGCGCATCCCACTGAACCATTGTTTCACCTTACCTCCCGTAGACTGTCCGGCGAAGCCGCTGAGCCTCCTCTTCCCCCAGGCTCACGGATTGAACCCGGATTGCCCATTAGCACCGTCGTTCCCGCGAAGGCGGGAATCCAGCAAGAACAACACTCCGCGAAGCGGATAAAACCTCATTGTTGACCCGCTACGCGGGAATGACGCATTGAGGGTCTATTGGACAATACGGATTGAAAACTCCGAATGCCCTATGCCGTACTGTAGAGGAAAAATGTGACAACTCGTTTGGGGTAAGCGCGCCCAATATTAGTCCGTTAGGATCATGACGCAGACATCTGCTGCCGGGAGGAAACTATTTGGCGGCGCCTTTCAGGGTGGAAAGAGCCACTTCGTTGACTGTGACGGGTATTTTTCCGACCAGTTGGCTCAGATACTTCTGCTCGTTTTCGGACGCCTTGCTGAGGCGCAGGGACTGCACCAGGCTATCCCTGACCTCGACGAGCGTTTGTTGGGCGGGCGCCTTGCGTTCGATCAGCTTCAAGATATGCCAACCATTCGGCGACTTCACCGGCTTGCTGACTTCGCCGGCACCAAGACCCTGGATCATCGTGCGAATATCGGGTATTAGCGCATTCTCCGCCAGCCACCCCATGTCGCCCCCCTTGGCCGCGCTTTCGGCGTGTCCCGAGTGTTTGCGGGCGAGCTCGGCGAAATCCGCTCCCTTCTCGCGCGCCAGCTTCCATAGTTCGTCAGCCCGTTGGGCAGCGGCTTCCGCCCCTTTCTGGTCTGCCCCGGTGTCGGCCACGAATATCTGTTGAAGATGGAACTGGGCAGGCTGCATGAAGCGTGATTTGTTGGCTTCGTAAGCAGCCTTGATTTCCGTCTCGGAGGGGTAGTCCGCAGGGGGCCGCGCCTGATTGTTGACAAAACCGGACACGATGACCTGCTCTTTCGCCCGTTCGATCTGCTGCCTGACTTCGGGCCGCTTTTCCCATTCCTGACGCCTCGCCTCCTCCAGCACTGCACGCCGCAACAACTCCCCGCGTAACGCTTGATTGATCTGTGCCATCGGAGGCAATGCTTCACCGCCCTTCAAGCCTAGTACCTGCTCGACCTCGCCCCGCCTGATTTCTATGGTTCCCATCTTGGCAACCACCTCGCCCCTGGCATCCGGTTTTGAATCTGCGGCGTCTGCGGCAGTGACGGCCAACGCCAGGACTGCGCACAGGAAAAGGGAAGGTTTTTTGCTGTTTGATTTCATGGCTTGATTTTCAATTTAAACGAGTGATGAACGATCGTCAAAATGATACGAGTCCATTATTAAAAAATTATGACAAGATGCATCGCACACATTGTTGCGTTCGTTATTGCGGCTGAGCTCGGAGTGACGATGGGCGCAGGCTAACAAAACGGCGCCAATGAAACCGAAATGATCCGTTTGGACCATCATGCGTTCATGATGCCGCAATATTGTGCGCGTAGAGTTTTTTGTAAGCTGAGTTTCTTGCGATGAATAATCAGCCAATAAAACAGCACCATTATAATGAGGTCCCATAATATGAGTCCTTCATTAACAATTTATGACAATGCAGGAGTCCATCATGACCATGTTTGATAAAAAAACGGGGTACGTTCTTTCCGCTGGATTGGTAATTGCAGCCGCCCTGGCGAGCCAGCCTGCCCTGGCGAGCCAGCCCGCACCGTCTGACATCTTGAAGGTGAATGGTTGGGCCTATCCCACCCCCCTCACTGTCGACATCTCCCTGGCGGGAACTTCCATCGCCGACCTCCCCTCGGGCGCGCCCGTGGCGGTTTATGCCGGAGCATTTTCCGGGACGAATTCCCTGGGCAAGTCATTCGCTGCTTACTGCGTGGATATTTACAAGGAGATAGTTTGGGGGGCGGTCAATTACACGCCCGTCAGCGGAACAAGCCTGTTCAGCGATACCAAGGTCAACGACCTCGGTCTGCTGGCGAACAAGTTTTACTCGAAGGTGAAAGATCCGACGTCTACTGCCGCATTCCAGATCGCGACCTGGGAGATTCTGTTTGAACGCGCTCCGAATGGGTATGGCCTGGCAAACAACGCTTTCAAGGCTGTTGGCGGAAGCGCATCCATTTTTGCACTCGGCATGGCGCAACAATGGCTGACGAATCTTCATGACGCCAGCGTCCCGCAAACGAATCTGTACAACATGAACTATTATTTTGCCGGCAACAGCCAGAACCTGGTGATCCCGACCGCGGTTCCCGAACCATCCTCCTACCTGCTGATGCTGGCTGGGCTGGGTTTTGTCGGCTTTATGGTCCGCCGACGCAAGTATTTCTGAAATTCAGCGTATCCGCCCCGTAAGCCAGCGCGACGCTTTCGGCTGTCGCCAGGTTACAGCCATCGACCTGAAAACGGCCTTTTCTTCGCCATTACTTGGCGTCCTTGGCGTCCTGGCGGTTCAACTGCTTTTTTTGGGATCATATCAGGCATCCTGTTAGCCAGGCCCTTGCATCTCCCGTGGAGGGGCCAGCAATTTACCCTGGACGGCGACGACACCCAATTGCCGAAGCAGGGTCAACTGCGGCTCCGTTTCCACTGCGGAAACCACGAGCAGGCTTTCCATGCCGAGGGCCAGGTCCCGGAGCATTTCCAGCAACATGCGTTTTTCCCTGCTTTGCTCCAGCCCGAACGTGCAACTTGCGTCGGTCTTGATCAGGAAAGGCCTGAACTGCTTGATTTTGAGCAGTGTGCCGGGCAGCACGCCGACATGGCTGAACCCGTGCCGGCAGCCCGTTGGCTTCATCTGCGCGATGAATTCGCCGACCCTGACAGGCGAATCGGAAACCAGATGTGCCGGCAATTGCAGGATAATACGGCCAGCAAGCTCGGGCTTTGCCGTCAGCGTCTGGTGCAACCAGGACGAGAAGGCCGTGTCCTTGACCGCATCGCTGGAGAGATTCAAGACAATGGACGGGCCGGCGCCATTCATTTCGGCAAGCGCGGTTTCCACCACCAGACGGTCAAACTCCACCGCAAGACCCAGCCGGTGGGCCATCGGCATGAAAATGCCGGCGCTAACCAGGCCGCCATCCGGATCCGTTATGCGCGCGAAAATTTCTTCGTGGAGGACATCGCCGGTAACAGGGTCCATCACTGGCTGGGCGTGCAGAACAAGATTGCGTTGCCTGAGCGCCTGTTCCAGGATCTGGCGCCATTCCGCAGCGCCATGAATCTGCCTGTGCTCGGAGGGGTTATGCGGGTAAAGGGCAAAGCCGAAGTTTCCCTGGCTTTGCGCCATGCTCAGGGCCGTGTCGGCTTCGGCGAACAGCTTCCCGGGCGTATCGACCGCCCGGTTACGGTACCCGACCCCGATATGCGCTTTTTCAAGCTGCACGCCTTGCCCGGAAGAAATCCAGAATTGGCGGAGCTTGCTCAGCAGCCGCTCCGCCAGTGCCAAAGCCTCGTCCAGTGAAATTTCCTGCACCAGAAACGCGAACTCGGCACCCCCAATCCTTGCTGCCGTGGCATGCTGCAATTCGGTGGAAAATTTCCTCAGTACGATAGAAGTTTGAAGCAGCACCTCGTCGCCGGCCTCGTAATCATGGCGGTTGTTGATCCGCGACAAGCCGGTGAGCCGCACCAATACCAAGGCACCGGTTTCAAACTCCTCACCGGCCGCCATGAGCGTAGCGAGATGCCGCTCAAAGTGAGGCCGGTTGTAAAGCCCGGTAAGCGGATCCAGATGCGCTTCTCTCTCCAGCTTTTCGATGATGTTTATCTTGTCGCCCAACAACTGCTCGACCTTGGCAGACATCTTGTTCATCGCCGCCGCCACCCGCCGAAGTTCGCGCGCCCAGGGCAAGCGGTCGAGGAGGGTAAATTCGCCGGCACTAATCGACACAGCCTGCCGCTCCATGGCCGACAGGGGCGAAAGCGCAAAACGCACCAGCGCGATGATCAGGACGACAGCAAGCACCCAGGATCCGATAAACCACCAGAACATGCCGCGCGCATCCTCCCACAACTGCTTGTAGGCATATCCCGGATGGCTGCTTACAACCACCTTGCCGCCCTGCTTCCAGCCGTCCATCACAATCGCTTCGCGCTGGGGCGTCGGCAAAGGCAGCCAACGCACGAACCATGCGGGAATATCCTCTACCACGACCGGTGTTTTACGTTCAAACAGCACCGTACCATCCATCTTTTCAACCACGATATGCTGGTAATACCCACGGTCCGCAATTGCGCTGGCCATCGACTTTATCGTTGCGTGATCGGCATTGGCCAGCGGCTGCCCTAGAGACAGGCCGAGCGATGTCGCGGTATCCTGGGCATGGGCGCCAAGCTGTTGAGTGAGATAGGCCCGAGCATGATAAACGCTGATCGCAAAGCTGCCGACAAAAACAGCCGCGAGCGCCAGCGACAACAGAATAACGACTTGACGAACGAAGCTCATTGCAGAGGACTCCAGGTAGAAATTCGGATCATCTTGCCCGCGCCATTACCAGCAGGCGGGACTTGAAATCCTGCCACGACGGCAACAGGTCCGCATCGCCGATGCGTTTACCCGCCTCGCGCTGCTTCGCCGTCCACAGGCCGGTCGCATTAAAATTGTAGGTGGGCAACAGATCGGTGCGCTCCGTGGCAGGCTTCACTGCGCTCACGAGATTGTCCAGCACCAGCGGCACGGCATCCGGCGCCGGATAATAGGTCAGAACCATGTGCGACTGGAATTGGCGGGATTCGCGCAGGTAAGCCTTGACGTAGGTGATGCGCAGGCGTTCGTCGGCAACGCCGATTTCCCGCAGCGTGAAGTACTTGGCCAGGGCGAAATCTTCGCAGTCCCCGCCGTTGCTCGCCAGCAGCTCTACCGGAGTGGCCCAGTATTCCGGCACACCCCAGTGCTCGGCATCCTCGACGTTGGGCAACTTGTTGAAAAACGAATTCACCAGGCGCAGCTTTTCCATTTCCGGCAAGTTCCTTGCCGATTGCATCAGCCCAGCCCATTGCCTGAGCCGGATGACGGCATCGAGGCCGTAATGCTCGCGGGCCTCGTTGAAAATTCGCGCCAATTGTTCGGTGTCGAGAGCGCTGACCATAGCCGCCGAAAACACAAGGCAGGCAACGACGGCCAGCAGCGCACCATGGCGCCGCCACCTCGCGACTGCGGCAGCCGCACGCCGCGGCAGAATCGGCCCGGCAGCGGTCATGACCGGTCTTTACGCAGCCCGAATCCTCCAAGCAGGGCGGCGAATCCGACCAGCCAGACATAGCCGGATTGCGTCTCTTTTTCCAACGGTGCGGCCATGACCTGGTTGATCCAGCTCGTGTACGCCGGCACCCACATGCCCCCCGCAACGGAGCCGAAAAGGGGCGGCACGGCCCCATGCGGCTGACTCAGTTGAAAAGTGTTGATCCCGGCCACCAGCCAGCGGCCGTTTTCATTGACGAATGCGGGACTGCCGGAGTCCCCGCTGGCGACAGTCGTCTCCCGCCGGTTGCCGAGCGAACGCCCCCCCATCGTGCTCAGGCGCCCGGCCGGATCGTCGAAGTCGAACAGGTAGGCCTTGGGGAATTCGAAGCGTTTGACCGCGGGAATGAACAGGTCAATCACGTTCTGTCCCACCCGTTTCACCGCAGCGTTCGCCGGCACGCTGATCCCTTTCACGCCGCTCCCGGAGGCGCCATATCCGACCAGGGTGATGATGGCGCCGATATCGGCCGGCTCGGAAAGCAGGCCGTAGGTGGGCGTTACCGGCGGCAGATCGGACGAAAGCCGCACCAGTGCGATATCGTTGAACGCAATGCCGTCTTTGCGAAATCCGCTGTACAAAGGGTGAACGAAGGTGGCGGCGGCCGGAATCCGGTAAGCCATGTCGCCGCTTGAATTCAGGTTGAATACGATGTCGCTTGCCGCCGCGCCGGAAACGACATGCGCAGCGGTAAGCACGAAGTGGGGGGATATCGCTACCGCGCTGTAGGTGCCGTCCTTGACCGAAAGGCTGCCCACGCCGGCCCAGGGCGAAGACGCGATGTTGGGGTCGACCCGTAGCGCCGGCGAGTCCGCCGGGCTGGCAGCCGGGTCGCCGGCCATGATCGCGAATGCCGGCCCGGAGCAGAGCGCGGCCACAAGGACCAGCAGCCGGACGACAATAAAACCGCGGCGTGCGCCTATGCTCACTGGGCAAACCGCATCAGTTCAGGGCAAATCATCTTGATTGTTCGGGTCAATGCCATATCCATCGGGAGGAAAGTCCTCGTGTATGCCGGGTATCCTTTTGCGCAGGCCATCCAGCGTTCTGCCCGGCACGTCGTGGTCGTGAAGATCGGTATCGTGATCGCATTCCGTTTCTTCCTCTGAACCCGTTTCTCTTTTATTGAACTGGGCGGTCCAGGAACGCATATCCGGTGACGGCCCGTCCTCCGCTCCGGATCCTGGATAAAGCATGCGCAAGCGCTTCAGAGTCTTCATGACATCACTTCAACCCCCCTCAAATTCGACCGGCGCAATCCAGCGCCATGTGCCGTGATCGGGCAGCAGGTCATACACATCGGCGGAGCGTCCCGGCAGGAAATGCTGATGCCATTCGTCCATCGCCCCGGCCAGCGTGACCATCACACTCAGGGTAACCGGTCTTTCATTCGGCAATCCGATCCAGAGGAGGCCGGCCAAGGCCCCAAAAGCGGCGAGAGGGGCCGGCTTGTCGTAAGGAGGCGGGAACAGCCCGACCGCAAAATGCTTGCCGCCCAGGTAAAACAGCAGCCCCACGAACACGGTGGCGGCAATAGCCGCCATTTTGCGGATTCTCCGGTCACTCCTGAGCCGAAGCAGAACTCCCGCCATGGCCTGGGCGCGGTGTAAGGGTTCAGTAGGCATTGCGATCTCGCACCAGCACCAGAGCGGTCTTGAGAATGATCATGAGATCGAACACTATCGACCAGTTGCGCAGGTAATCGATGTCGTACTGGATGCGCGCCTGCATCTTGTCGACCGTTTCGGTTTCTCCTCGCAGGCCGTTCACCTGTGCCCAGCCGGTAATGCCCGGTTTGACCTTGTGCCGGATCATGTAGCCCTTGACCAGCTTGCGGTACAGCTCGTTATGGGCGACTGCGTGAGGGCGCGGCCCGACGACGCTCATTTGGCCGGTCAGGACATTTAGGAATTGCGGCAGTTCATCCAGTGAGGTGCGGCGCAGGAAAGAGCCGAGCGGGGTAACGCGTTTGTCGGTGCGTTTTGCCTGCTCGATCGTGGGCCCGTCCTCGCACACCGTCATGGAGCGAAACTTGCAGACCACGATCTCCTTCCCGTCCAGGCCGTAGCGGCGCTGACGGAACAGCACGGGACCCGGGGAACTCAGCTTCACCCCGATCGCGATCGCGATCATCAACGGGAAAATCAGCATCAGGATGACGCTCGCGATGACTATGTCGCTCGCCCGTTTCAGCAAGCCGTTGATTCCGTAGAGCGGCGTCTCGCATACCGCCACCACGGGAATCCCGTGAATATGATCGATGCGCGCCTGGATCAGGTCGGAGACGAAAATATCCGGGACGAAATAAATGGATGCGGTGGTATCGCGAAGATCGTCGAGCAGCTTCGATATTCTGGGTTGGGACACCATCGGCAGGGCAATGTAGATAATGTCGATGCCGCCCTGCTGGGCGCGCTCGACCAGATCCCTGATGTTCCCGACAACCGGCCCATGCGCGACCGTGCCGATCCGTGATAGCGAGCGGTCATCGAAGAAGCCTTCGAAAGTAATGCCCAGGTGGGACCCGCTGTTCAGCTCGCGCGCCAGGGTCTGGCCCAGTTCGCTCGCACCGACGATCACGGCATTGCGCATGCTGCCTTCCAACTCGAGTATTCTCGGCACAAGCCGGTGCACGACCAGGTGGGAGAAGAACAGGGCCACCGGCGTCAGCAAAGCCCAGGTAGCGACGAGATCTTCCGGGAATACGTCGCGGTAACCGGAGACCACACCGAAGAGGAACAGGATTCCCACCGTGGACAGCCATGGAATGGCGATCTCGTTGCCGAAAGACTTCAGGTTCGGCGCCGGCCAGCTGCCGGGAAAGGTGAGAGAGAAAACGATCAGGGCGAAAACCACGTATGGCCCCCTGAACTCTTCGCCCCACGCCGCTGCCCCCACGAACAGCATCAGGATGGCGACGAAGGGGTCGAGCAGGAGCTTGATCAGGGAAAGCAGAGAAAGCTGTTTCCTGAAGAGGAAGTTGTTCTCACCCTGGATTATTTTAGATCGTGTCGACATGTGCGGTGCGAATCCAGTCTTTCAGAGTGACGCGTCGGAATCCCGGGAGCCTGCCGGACAGATAATGGAAACCTCGTAACCCGCCGCAATTACTCCTACGTAGCCGAAACCAAAAATGCTGATTCGCGTGCTGTTCTTCGATAGAGAATGACTGCAAGCACGCGCCCCGCGCCCAACAACACTGCGCTCGAATTGAGTGGGGAACTATAACAGCGAAATATTTTAGATTTATGACAGGGTAAACCGATGCGTCCGGGCGGACGACGCGAACAGCGACACTGCCGTAGCCGCAAGACAGGCGTTTTGGCCGCGATTGGGAACATGCATATAACTGCGGCAGGCTTATTTCAACCTAACGGTCATGGTGATTTGCGCCACCCCTGATAATGAAACCCGTCATTCCGGGCTTGACCCGGAATCCAGCGACTTTCTTCTGGATACCGGCCTACGCCGGTATGACGATTTCAATGA
>JAPTVL010000478.1 GCA_028065725.1 Betaproteobacteria bacterium | reverse complement strand
CGATGTGCACGGGCGCCAACGCGCCTCGACGGGTCAGGCACCACACGCTGGTGCGGCCAAGCGGACGTCTAAAAGAAAAAACCCAAGCGTTTCAATGGCTTGGGTTTTTTGTCTGGCGGAAAGGGTGTCCGCCTTTGCCAATTTCCAGCATCGGATTTCGTGGGATGATCTGGGCACGCCTAGGGCGAGTTTTCAGAGGGAAATAGCCTGATACAAGGCCACTCCGGCAACCATCGGCCAGTCTCCGACGTTCCCACAAAATTTCTTGCCTTCCCACAACAGCCGGCGCAAAATCGTGGGACGATTTGTGGGAGGCAATCATGGCAACGGGCAGTCTGACGGTCAAAGAGGTGGAGGCCAAGCGCCGCACGGTAGGGATGCACCGCATCGCACCGGGTCTGTACCTGCGGGTTGCCAGCGGCGCGACCGCCTACTGGATGCTGCGCTACAGCCGCACCGTGGAAGGCAAGGTCAAAACCACGGAAATGAGCCTGGGCCGCTACGAGAGCATGACCCTTGCACAGGCCACCGCGAAGGCCGCCGCGCACCGCGTGGCACGCAAGGTCGAGGGGATCGACCCCCTGGAGGCCAAGCACAAGAAGGACGAGCGCGAGGCCGGGGGCAATACCTTCAAAGGCGTGGCGCTGGCGCTAATCGAGGCCAAGCGTGCCGGCTGGAAGAACGCCAAGCACGCGAGCCAGTGGGAAAACACGCTGGCGACCTACGCCTATCCCCTCATCGGCGAGCGTGATGTGGCCGACATCGACACCGCCGCCGTGCTGGAGGTGCTGACCCCGATCTGGACGACCAAGCACGAGACCGCGACCCGCCTGCGCCAGCGCATCGAAATGGTGCTGAGCGCGGCGAAGGTTCGCGGGCTGCGCAGTGGCGAGAATCCCGCCGCGTGGAAGGGGCACCTAGACAACCTGCTGGCCGCGATCCCGAAGAAGGCGCGCACCCGCCACCATCCGGCGATGCAGTGGGCCGATCTGCCCGCCTTCATGGTCGAGCTGCGCGCACGGCCCAGCGCCAGCGCGCACGCCCTGGAGTTCGCCATTCTGACCGCCTGCCGCACCGGCGAGGTGATCGGCGCACGCTGGCCGGAAATCGACCTGGACGGCGCAACCTGGACCATCCCGAAAGAACGGATGAAAGCCAAGGTCGAGCATCGCGTGGCGCTGTCGCCGCGTGCCGTCGAGCTGCTGCGCTCCCTGCCCCGCCGCGATGACACCGACATCGTGTTCTACACGGTCAAGGCTGACAAGCCCCGCGCACTCAGCAACATGGCGATGCTGGAGCTGCTGCGCGGCATGCGCCCCGGCCTGACGGTCCACGGGTTCCGGTCCACGTTCCGCGACTGGGCCGGCGAGACCACGCACCACCCGCGCGAAATCATCGAGCATGCGATGGCGCACCAGCTCGCCGACCAAGCCGAGGCCGCCTATGCGCGCGGCACGTTGCTGGAGCGCCGCCGCGTGCTGATGCGCGACTGGGCGGATTTCTGCGCCAGCAAGCCGAAGATTGCCGCGCTGCCGAGCGCAGCGTGATCTAGTTTCGCCCGACCTAGGTTCCGGCTGATCCCCGGAGCCGAAAACCCGCCCCCTTCGCGGGCTGGCCGGGCACCTGCACGAAGGACATGCGAAAGGGCATGAGATGCTTGAATTTGAGGCAGCAGATGCGCTCGCGGACGGAATTCGAATTAGGGGGCCGCAGATCGTTGTCGCCCTGTTGTTTGAAATGCGAGCCGTCATCGATGAAGCAAAAAAACTAGGTGTTGTCGGCGGGGATGCAACCATTGAAACATTGGCCCGCGAGCACATTGCCGCTACGGAGAATGCCGAACATGGGGGCTATTGGGAAATTCCAGCAAAGACTCAGCCGAAGCGGCACACGAGATTCATGCTGGGTTGGGCTGCGATGTACGCGTGGCCCCTTGCGACTCACTTAGAGCCAACGCTGCCCAATCTGCCTGATCCCGTAGATGATCGCTGGCCGCGCTTTGCGGCAAACGCGACGATTTACCTGACGTTCGCCCGCGGCATGCTGCGCGGGTTGCGCGAGACAGCCGAGACCGCTTCCTGGAACGCCGCTCAGGGGCGAAGAAAGATCGGCGCGAACAAGCGGGAAAGCATTCGAAAAGCCGCAGAGAAATATCGCGGACACATGAGCAGAGAGCGCGCCGCTTTCGAGATTGAAAAGGAGCTTGGCGCGTCGGCGTCCAGTATCCGAAGGCTCCTGTCGGAGCTGTACCCAGGGGCATCCTGGAAAGACCCGAATTTGCGATAGATCGACTGATTCTTCACGCTGTTTCGGCTGATTTGGCGTCGTAAATCTGGAGCAACGCGGGAAAACTGTGAGGCATTCCATCCAAGGAGTGCCCATGCAAACCCCGCAAATCGTCAAACGTCCCGAAGTCGAGGCCGCCACCGGCCTGAGCCGGTCGAGCCTGTACCGCCTGGCCGCTGCCGGCGAGTTTCCCCGCCCTATTCGCCTGGGTCCGCGCGCTGTCGGCTGGCGGGCTGACGAAATCGCAGCCTGGATCGAGCAGCGCACCGCCGAGCGAGACGGCAAGGGGGCGCAATGATCCGCGCCACCACTTGCATGATGATCGCCGCGACCGTCGCCCTGATCGTGTGCGACGTGCTGCTGGTGGCAGGGGTCCGGCCATGATGCCCCGCCGCGCAACCCCGGCCAAGAGCCGCGCCGCGTTGCTGTCTCAGCGCCAGCTCGGGCATATCGACCGTTCGCTGCTACCTGACCCCGCCGAGTTCTACGCCCGCGAGCTGGGCGCGCTCAAGGGTTCCGGCACCTGGCGCGATGCCGTTTGCCCCTTCCACAAAGACACGAAGCCGAGCCTGCGCGTGAAGCTGGCGACCGGTGCCTGGCATTGCTTTGTCTGTGGCGAGGGCGGCGGCGATGTGCTGGCATTCCACCGCCGCAAGACCGGGCAGGGCTTTATCGAAGCCTGCCGGGCTTTGGGCTGCTGGGTGGAGGGTTGACCATGCAAGATGTGATCGACCGCACCGAAACCGCCAAAGAGGCCGCGCGTCGCCTTTCCGGGCCGACGCTGCGCAAGGGGTTCAAGCCGACCGGCCTGTACGAATACACCAGCGCCAGCGGCGAACCGCTGTACTGGCGCATCCGTGCCGAGCATCCGACCGAGCCGAAATGGATTCGCCCGATGATGCGCAATGACGCGGGTGAATACGTCCTGGGCGAGCCCCCTGCACCCGAGGCCGGAAAGCCGCTCTATCGGCTGCAAGTCCTGGCGTCGCGCCCTGACGCTGTGGTGATTGTGACCGAGGGGGAGGGCAAGGCCGACATGCTGGAGCGCATCGGCTGCACCGTGACCACCAGCGGATCGTCGAGCAGTGCCGACGGCGCCGACTGGACACCCTTGCGAGGCCGGCGCGTGCTGATCTGGCCCGACCACGATGAAGCCGGCGCCAGGTACGCGCAGGCCATCGCCGCGAAGCTCCAAGGCGTCGCCGCCGAGGTCCGCATCATCGACGTGGCGAAGTTGAACCTGCCGCCGAAAGGCGATGCTGTGGAGTGGCTGGAGGCGAACCCCGGCGCCACCGCCGACGACGTTCTGGCGCTGGCTGTCTTGCCTCCCGTATCCCCTGCGATCGTTGCGACAACCGGGACGGGCACCCTATCCCTGTTGCCAGTTTCCGAGGCAATGGAGCGCGCTCGCGTCCTACTGCTGCCCGAGCAAAACGGAACCGATTCGCCCTACCCGCTCGACGCGCTGGGGCCGTTGGCCGAGGCCGCGCGCGATCTGGCCGAAGGCGCGCAAGTCTCACCGGCAATGGCCGGGCAATCGCTCGTGGCCGCCGCCGCGCTGCTGGCGCAGGGGGTCGCCAATGTCCGCACCCTGTCCGGCGCCGTAGCGCCGCTGAGTCTGTACGCCTTGACCGTGGCGAACAGTGGCGATGGGAAAGACAGCGCCGACCGCCCGGCACTGCGCCCGGTCCACGAATACCAGCGGGAGGCCGGAAAACGTTATGTGCAAGCTGTGGCCGAATTCGAGGAAGCCAAAACGCAACGCAAGAAGGGCGACCCAGCGCCCGAGCATCCCGGCCCCTCGCCCTACCGCATCGCTGCCGATTTGACCATCGAGGGCATGCGCCGCAGCTTCGCCGAAGGCATCGCTGCGCAGGGAATTTTCTCGACCGAGGCGGGCGCCGTGCTCGCCGGGCATGCGATGACGCCGGAGCATCGCACCAAGACCGCGGCCAATCTGTGCGGGCTGTGGGATCGAGGGCATCTCTCCGTTGTCCGAGCGGGTGGAGGCCGGACCGAGCGATACGGAGTTCGCCTTTCCACCCACCTGCTGATCCAACCCGCTGCGCTGGGCGACGTGCTGACCGACGATGCCCTGTCGGGGATCGGCTTTTGGCCGCGTTTCCTGCTGGCCTGGCCTTCGCCGCTTGCGCCGCGCGTGTTCAAGCCCTGGCGCCCGGAGCAAAGCGAGGCGATCCGCCGATTCTGGAGCGACTGCGACCGCTTTCTGGCTCGCCCGTTACCCGACGACTGCGACGGATTGCCCGTAATCGAACTCAACGCGCAGGCGACCGCGCGCATGGCGGCGCTCTTTGAAGCGATGGAGCGTGAAGGGCGGCAAGGCGGGCTGCGCGATGTGCAGCCGTTCGCCTTGCGCGCCACTGAGCAGGCATGCCGCATCGCCGGCGTGTTCGCCTGCTTCGCTGGACAGGACGCGATCGACGACGCAGGCGCTGCCTGTGGTGCTGCGCTGGCCGCGCACTCGCTGGACAACTGGCAATCCGCGCTGGCAGGCAAAGCCGATCCGGCGCCCGGCTGGGCACTGAGTCTGTATCGCTGGCTCTTGGATCGTGTCGGCTGGGTCGCCATCAAGGACATCCCCCGCCTGGGGCCGTCAAGCCTGCGCCAAGCAGATCGCCGCGACGCTGCGCTGGACCGTCTGAATGCGCTGGGGCTGGTGGGGTTCGACGGCGCCGCAGTCCGAGCCGCAGGGGTTGACCATGCGCGCCGCTGATCTTGTTCAGAGCATTTGGGGTGCTCCGCCCTCTGCGAAAGCTGCGAATGCTGCGAATTCCGCTCGTGCGCCCCAGCCTCATTCGCAGGATTCGCAGGATTCGCAAGGGATAGGGGCAACATCAACCATCGACGTGCTGCTGACCGCCCACGGCGACGGGTCCGCGCAAGGCGTGGACTGGACCGCATGGCGCCTGACCACCGCCACCAGCTCGCCGACCTGGGCCGTCGCCACCGCGCGAGGGCTGACCCTGCTGTGTACGGTCGAGTCGATCCCGAAGCCACGGAGCTACCCGCAGGCCTGGCCGGTCGAGCCCGTCGCACCCTTGCCGGATGTCGAGGACGATTTAGACGAGGAATTCCAAGAGCGAGCCGCCATCCTTGAGTACGACGCCGGCCTGAGCCGCGCCGAGGCCGAGCGCGAGGCCGCCGAGGTGATCCAGCGCGCGCGAGCGTGCTGGAACTGTCGGAACCTGCGCGCCACCACCAGCGCCACGGACAAGCGACCGCACTGCGCGCTCGGGCATCGGCTGGTCTACCGCGCCACCGCGACCCGCACCTGGCCGGGCCGACTGGATGCGCGCGACTGTGGCGACCGAAACCCAGGGTCGGCAACTTGAAAAACTGATTTTTAATCAAAGGAAATCAAACATGGCCGCACTCTGCGGGATCGACCCCGGCCTGGCTGGCGCCGTGGGGATCATCAACGACCAAGGCGGGTTTCTGGCCGTGTTCGACATGCCGACCCTGCCCACCACCACCGGGCGCAGGCAGATCGACGCCGCCGCGCTGGCCGACATCCTGCGCCAGCACGCGCCCGTGTTCACGCTGGTGGAGCGCGTGGGCGCCAGGCCTGGCGAGGGGCCTACCGGCGCGTTTTCCTTCGGGCACAGTTTCGGCACCATTACCGGCGTGCTGGCCGCCCTGGGCCTGGCGCACGACCTATTGCAGCCGGCAGTCTGGAAGCGAAAAGCCGGAATCCCGGCAGGCGCCGACAAGGCCGCAAGCGTGGCCGTGTGCAAGCGCGTGCTACCGGGGGCTGCTGCGCACCTGGCCCGCGTCAAGGATGATGGCCGCGCCGAGGCCCTGCTGCTGGCGCTGGAAGCTCGGGCGAGGTCGGTATGAGGACGAAACCGAAATCCCCGGAACTGCGCGTCGTCGCTGGCGAGGTGCTGGACCCTACCCCCCGGCGTGATCGGGTCCGGCTGCACACCATCGACGACATCCGCCTGGAGCTGGCGCGGGTCTACAACGACATGCGCGATGGCACGCTGGACCCCGGCGACGGAACGAAGTTCGCCTACGTCCTGGGGACGATGGTCCGCATCTTCGAGACCCGCGAACTGGAGCAGCGCACCGAGGCGCTGGAGCGCGCTCTACGGGCGCAACTGCCTGGCAGGAAGGACTAGACCATGCCGACCATCGATGACCGCCTG
>JAPTVL010000043.1 GCA_028065725.1 Betaproteobacteria bacterium | reverse complement strand
CGCGCGGAGTTCACGGCCTTCGTGGAGCGGGAGTGGGCGGCATTCCGGGGTGGTAAACAGGGCTGATGTTCGACTGGATGGATTGTAAGGTTCGCTCGCGCCGTTGCGATGGTGTGTCTTGACCCGCCACCGCCT
Organism: Betaproteobacteria bacterium; assembly: GCA_028065725.1. The sequence goes on along the minus strand of JAPTVL010000043.1, from coordinate 6,323 downwards.
GCACCCGATAATACGCAGCCCTGTCGGGTATCTTGCCAGGGCCTTTGGGGGATGTAGCTCAGTCGGTAGAGCAGCGGCCTTTTAAGCCGTGGGTCGCGGGTTCGAATCCCGCCGTCCCCACCAAATAAAACAATAGATTATACGAATTCTGGTCTGGTCAATTTTCGCATTTTCGGCAACCGGTATCCAAGCGGTATCTATTGCGCGAACCCTACAACCTCCTAACACGGCCCGCTTCTGCGGAGACGCTCCCGAAAGTTGCTATTGTCAAGGTCGTCAATAGGGTGTACAAACACCTATGTACGCAAACACTGATTGGAGAGCGCCATGAATACCGTTCGCTGGAACATCGCCGTGTCGCCGGAGGTGGATCAGTCCGTGCGCATGTTCATCGCTGCACAGGGCGGCGGCCGCAAGGGCGATTTGTCTCGCTTCATCGAGGAAGCCGTGCGCGCCTATCTCCTGGAGCGCGCCGTCGATCAGGCCAAGACCACCGCCGCCGGCATGAGCGAAGCCGATCTGACCGACCTTATCGACGAAGCGGTGCAATGGGCGCGTGAGCATTGATGCGCGTCATCCTGGACACCAACGTGCTGCTCGGCGCGCTGATCTCGCCGCACGGCCCGCCCGACGCGATCTACCGCGCTTGGCGCGCGGCGCGCTTCGAGCTGGTGACATCGACGGCCCAGCTTGACGAACTGCGGCGCGTGAGCCGATACCCGAAGCTCAAGACCATCCTGCCCGCGCACCGCATCGGCACGATGGTCAACAACATGCAGCGCGCCATCGTGCTGAATACCCTGCCGCCTCTGCCGGAAAGCGTGGACGCGAACGATCCAAACGATGTATTCCTGCTGGCGATGGCCATGGCGGGCGAAGCGGACTATCTCGTAACCGGCGACCGCCGCGCCGGGTTGCTGCAACGTGGCGGCATCGGCCGCACGCGCATCGTCACTCCGGCCATCTTCTGCGCCGAGGCGCTTTGACGCCCTATGCCGGCCAGCTTCCTGTCCCCACCACGCAACGCGAACGCTATAGCCGCTATCCAGACACGCTGATGAATATTCAGAGACGAAACTCGAAATCTCAAAACCCGTCATACAGTGTATGAAATCGAGAATGATTTTAGAGGCTGTCCGCAGCTATACGGTGAGGTTCGTTCCATTATGCAATGACGCAATCAGCGGGCAGGAAACATTCCCCTGCCGCGAGTGACAGGCGCACACCAGATCAGACAGGACGGCCTCCATGCGCGCCAGGTCGGCCATCTTTTCGCGCACGTCCTGGAGCTTGTGCTCGGCCAGCCTGCTGGCTTCCTCGCAATGGGTGCCATCCTCCAGCCGCAGCAACTCGGCAATTTCATCCAGGCTGAACCCTAGCCGCTGGGCCGACTTCACGAATTTCACCCGCACCACGTCCGCCTCGCCGTAGCGGCGAATGCTGCCGTATGGCTTGTCCGGCTCCGGTAGTAAGCCCTTGCGCTGATAGAACCGGATCGTCTCCACGTTGACCCCGGCCGCCTTGGCGAAAACGCCGATGGTCAGGTTCTCCAAATTGTTTTCCATATCGCTTGACTCCGTATATAAGTACGGAAGTAAGGTTACGCTATCCAATCCAAGTTCGAAAGGAGAAGCGTATGTCTGAACCACAAACCGGGCGCGGCGCGCTCTTCGCCGGCGGGCTGGCCGCCATCCTCGCCTCGACCTGCTGCCTCGGGCCGCTGATCCTGGTCGCCTTGGGAATCAGCGGCGCCTGGATTGGCAACCTGACGGCGTTGGAACCGTATCGCCCGATCTTCATCGGCGCGGCGCTCATCGCGCTGTTCTTCGCCTGGCGGCGCATCTACCGCCCGACACAAGCCTGCAAACCGGGTGAAGTCTGCGCGATTCCACAGGTTCGCTCCGTTTATAAGCTCGTTTTCTGGATTGTGGCCGCCTTGATCCTGGTTGCCATTGCTTTTCCCTACGTCCTGCCGCTGTTCTATTGAAAGGAGATTGTCATGAAAAAATTCGCGATCCTTCTTGCCCTGTCCGCTGCCCTGAGCGCGCCCGCCTGGGCCGCAACCGAGACCGTCACGCTGTCTATTCCTGGCATGACCTGTGGCGCCTGCCCGATTACCGTGCGCACCGCACTCCAGCGAGTGCCTGGCGTGGAAAAGGTTGGCATCGACGAAGCAAAAAAACAGGTCATCGTTACCTACAACGACAGTAAGACCAACGTGCAGGCCCTGACCCGGGCAACCAAAGATGCAGGCTACCCTTCCAGCATCAAGCAGGGAGAGCGAAATCATGGCTGACACGATCATTCTTCAAATCGAGGGCATGACCTGCGACTCGTGCGCCGTGCACACACGGCAGGCTCTGGAGAGGGTGCCCGGCGTCCGCTCGGCCTCGGTGTCCTATCCCCAGCAGCGAGCCGAGATCGAGGTGGACACCGGCGTGGGCCTGGACCCGCTGGTTACCGCAGTGGCCGCGCTGGGCTACCGCGCCCAGCTCCCTACGAGGCGTAGCGGCGATGGGGAGGCGCTGCATATAGCCGTGATCGGCAGCGGTGGCGCGGCGATGGCGGCGGCACTTAAGGCCGTCGAACAAGGTGCACGCGTGACGCTGATCGAGCGCGGCACCATCGGTGGTACCTGCGTGAACATCGGTTGCGTGCCGTCCAAGATCATGATCCGCGCCGCCCATATCGCCCACCTGCGCCGGGAAAGCCCATTCGATGGCGGCATCGCTGCGGCTGCACCTGACATCCAACGCGGCAAGCTGCTGGCCCAGCAGCAGGCCCGCGTCGATGAACTGCGCCACGCCAAATACGAGGGCATCCTGGACGGCAATCCGGCCATCACCGTGCTGCATGGTGAGGCTCGTTTCCAGAGCGGTCATAGCCTCAACGTCCAATGGAACGATGGCGGCGAGCGCGAAGTGGCCTTCGACCGCTGCCTGATCGCCACCGGTGCCAGCCCGGCGATTCCGCCGATTCCCGGCTTGAAAGACACACCCTACTGGACTTCCACCGAAGCGCTGGTCAGCGCCACGATTCCTGAGCGGCTGGCCGTGATCGGTTCGTCGGTGGTGGCGCTGGAACTGGCGCAAGCCTTCGCCCGACTCGGCAGCCAGGTGACGATTCTTGCGCGCGGCACCTTGTTCCTCCGGGAAGACCCGGCCATCGGTGAGGCCATCACGGCGGTGTTTCGCGCCGAAGGCATCGAGGTGCTGGAGCACACCCAGGCCAGCCAGGTCGCTTATGCGAATGGCGAATTTGTGCTGACCACCGGGTACGGCGAGATACGCGCCGACAAGTTGCTGGTCGCTACCGGTCGCGCACCGAACACACGCAGCCTGAATCTGGAAGCGGCGGGCGTGGCCATCAATGCGCAAGGGGCCATCGTCATCGACCAGGGTATGCGCACGAATAGCCCGAACATTTACGCCGCTGGCGACTGCACCGACCAGCCGCAATTCGTCTACGTGGCGGCAGCGGCCGGCACCCGTGCGGCCATCAACATGATGGGCGGTAGTGCGGCCCTGGACTTGACGGCGATGCCAGCCGTGGTGTTCACCGATCCGCAAGTGGCGACCGTGGGTTATAGCGAAGCGGAAGCGCAGCACGACGGCATCGAAACCGACAGCCGCACGCTGACGCTCGACAACGTGCCGCGGGCGCTCGCCAATTTCAACACCCGTGGCTTCATCAAGCTGATCGCCGAGAAGGGTTCTGGCCGGTTGCTGGGTGCGCAGGTCGTGGCCCCGGAGGGCGGCGAAGTCATCCAGGTGGCGGCCCTGGCGATCCGCAACCGCATGACTGTCCAGGAACTGGCTGACCAGTTGTTCCCGTACCTGACGATGGTTGAGGGGTTGAAACTCGCGGCGCAGACCTTCAACAAGGACGTGAAGCAGCTTTCCTGTTGCGCAGGGTGAGGAAAAAGAGGTTTACCCCATTACTTCCCAATTGCCGCTCTATGAGGTATCTCACAGGCTGACGTCGCGCCCCACATCGTGACGATCTCGTTCGACTTCCAGATCAAGCCCTCGCAGTGGAGAGTCCGCGAAGAATTCGGATAACGTCTGGTTCGTCCGTGTCAACGTCCGAAACTGTTCTACGGAGAGCACTACAACTGCGGGCTCACCATGTAAGGTGATGGTTTGCGGACCATCGTTGCGGGCACGCTTCACGACATCGCTCAAATGATTGCGCGCATCCTGTAAAGGCCACTGAGTATTCATGGCAGACCCCCTTCCAGACTTCTGGCGTGACTAGCCAGTTTAGTATAAGCAATTTTAACGCTTGCTAACAGCAGAAACTCACTCATTGTGCACCCAGCAGCGCTGCTGGCAGGATATGAGCATGCTATATTTAAAAAAGGGTCTTTTGCATCTGGTTCCGCGATCATGTTCTACTGCGTTCTGCGTCCTATCTCGCGCTCCTGGCTTATGGCTCTTCTGGTCGCTTCGGCAGGTCTCGTTCTGTCCGACTGGATGAGTTCGCCGATAGCGCAGGCTGATCCTATTTACCGATGGGTATCTCCGAGCGGCGTCATCAGTTACGGAGACCAGCCTCCTCCCGATGCCCGAAAACTTCAGGAGTTACCTCCCGCCCTTCCTCCGGTCCCTGCGCCCTCGCAAAAGCGGCAACCTGCACCGTCACCCAAGCCTTCCACGGAAGGGAATAAAGCGCTGACTGCTATGGAGAGGCTAAACTTACTCACAGCCATCAATAATTATCAACGAAGTCTGCAGCCACAACCGGAATCCCGGCGGCATGTATACATTCCAGCCTATATAGGCCCAGGACCTTACCCCTTTGAACGCCCTCGTCGTCGCCACCGACCTCCACCCTTCCACCGGCGTCCTCTCCGCCCCCCTGCCAATCTGCCACCGACAGTGCTTCTGCCACCCGCGGCACCCGCATCGGCTTATTCTTCACCGGTGCTCTTGCCATAATACAGAGCAAATGATGGTCTATGCGGCTCTCATTTCAAGGTAAAATGCAGGCACTATGGCTGTAAACCGTAGCAGTCTTTTGAGCATGGTTTTCGAGATTTGCAACCATTTTCTGGCGGATCGGAATTTTGAATTGTACGGCGATTTGCCGTATTATTGTCTCAGGAGGACAATAACCATGCCAGTCACCGTCTCTACCGCCCGTCTCGAAGCCAGAATCAGTACGGATCTGCATGCGATGCTCAAGCGTGCCGCCGAACTTCAGGGGCGCACCATGACCGATTTCGTGGTAGCTGCCGTCCAGGACGCCGCGCAACGCGCCATCGAGCAAGCCGAAGTGATCCGTCTGTCGCTGGCCGATCAGGAGTGTTTCGCGCAAGCGTTGCTGTCGCCACCGAAACCAACCCCCGCTTTGGAACGCGCCTTTGCCCGTCGCAGCAAGCTCTTGCGCACGGAATGATCCGCGCACTATTCCAGCTTGTGCCGCTTGATTCAGCACAGGACCGCGCTGCCTTCCGCAGCGATTCGGACCCGCTGAATCGCTACCTGCGAGAGCAGGTCACCCAGGACATTCGCCGCCGCGTGGCCGCCTGTTTCGTAGCTTTGGCAGACGGGCAGCGCATCGCTGGCTACTACACTTTGGCATCAGCAAGCCTGCTGCTAACCGATCTACCTGCCAGCACCGGCAAGAAGCTGCCGCGCTATCCAACCGTGCCCGTTGTTCGCATGGGCCGCCTGGCTGTTGATCAGGCATTCAAGGGGCAAGGTCTTGGCGGTGCGCTTCTGGCGGATGCGCTCGACCGTGCTTCCCGTTCGGAGATTGCCGCCTTCGCCCTGATGGTGGATGCCAAGGACGAGGCGGCAGCGGCGTTCTATCGGCATCACGGCTTCATTGTCTTGCCAGACTCGCCGCTTACCCTGTTCTTGCCGCTGGCGACCGTCCAGCGTTCTTGAAACTCACCGTAGTTGCAACTCATTTAATCAGGGAACAATTTGCTTGACCGGGCGTACCAGAATTTCTTCCACCAGTACATGCGGCGGCTGTGCAAAACTGTACACTAGTGCCTGGGCCACATCTTCGGCGTGCAGGGCATCCAGGGATTGCCGCCTTTCCCGCATGCTTTCCGTCGGAACATTAAATCCCCACTCGGTCCAGACTGCCCCAGGTTCAATCAACGCCACGCGAATGCCCTCTGGGCCCAATTCCTTTCGCAGCGCGTCATGAAATCCGACCACAGCGAACTTGGTGGCATTATAAACCGACCAACCCGGTAAGCCGTAACGCCCACCTACGCTGGAAACCGTGGAAATCATCGCGCCCGGACGTCCTCTGAGCAAAGGAATGGCCGCGTGCGTACAGCGCAGAACGCCGTAGAGATTGGC
>JAPTVL010000356.1 GCA_028065725.1 Betaproteobacteria bacterium | reverse complement strand
TGGTGTTGAGCCCCCTTTTGTACGGCTCATGCCCTGGTTGCCGCCACGCGCGCCCGCTGCATGGGGATGCACCTTGCAATGACTGGCATCGATCATCAGCCATTCGAAATCCGGGGCATCGATGAGCTGCTCCAACAGGGCTTCCCATATTCCGCTGTCACGCCAACGGCAAAATCGCCGATGGGTGTTCTTCCAGTCACCGTAGCTTGTTGGCAGGTCACGCCACGGGGCGCCTGTCCGTAATATCCAGAAAACCGCGTTGATAAATTTCCGGTTGTCGCGGGCGATACCGCCCCATCGGCCGGATTGACCCGGCAAATGCGGCTCGAGCAATGCCCAAATCCGGTCGGAAATGTCATGTCTGTGTGTGGTTTCGGTCACAAGATCAAGTCGAAAGTTGCGGTAAGCGCATTCTATCACATCTCGTGACGACACTATCTAGAACATCAAGGCTAAATAAAATTGAGCTTCGGCATTTGTGGCTTTTCTTGAGCCGTTACAAGGCTACTGTCCAATTTGCGGTGACAAATGCGGAGTCGTCGTGCCAACTGCTCATCATATGAGACTCGGGTGTCGCCAATCCGAAAAGCCTTCTACAGCCATACAGTACCACCTCGGGGCCCTATCGAAATCTTTGACCATCAAGTTGTACCGCACCGCCTTAGCCAGCCAGGCTCCCCTGAGACGAGGCTCCAGGTCGATCATCAGCCACAGTGCGCACAGCAGCCACAGGTGCCGCTCGTCCCGCCGGTGTTGTTCGAATGTCAGTCTCCTGACGGGAAGGGGTACAGTCGGGATGCCGACCTGTTCAGCCAAATAACGCTGTAGCTTCCCCTGGTTCTGTCTGGACCCAATGACCCTGCAGAGCTGGTGCAGAACAGCGAAGAAGCCCAGGTCGAACCGGCCGATCTCGGCCGCAGGCCGGTAGAGCGACAACAGCATCTCATCAAAAATCTCCTTCACCTCTTCACTCGGAAAGACGGCCTCCCGCCTGGCCGCCCCCCGGAAATCCGCCCCACATGCCGGGCAGACATGCATCGGCAGTGCATCCCTCAACTCCCGGCCAAAGTCCCCCCGGTAATGCATCACCGGTCTGCCGCAGTTGGGGCAGGCGTCGTAGAGCTCGATCCGGTGCGCCGGGCAGTAGGTGAATAGGGCGAGCCGCCACTGCTTGCGAAAATAAGGGCTGGGGTCGCCAGCCAGGCACGCCGGGCAGAACTGCTGGCCGAAGGCTCGGTGCCGGGTGCCATAGTTGCGCACCGGCAGTATCCACCTGAGCTGGCCGACGGCCTGGCGCTTGCGGTACAGCCTGGCCCGATAGGTGACCAGGGTGGTGTGCAGCACTTCCCACTGGTTGGCGTCGGTATGTCGGCTGATGGCCTTGACCAGCCAAGGCGGCGCCGAGCGGTCGATGTCCCGGTTCCATGGCGACATACCCGATCCGAACATCATGTGCGTCAGGGTCTGCAGCTTGATGCCGTTGGCCTCTGCCAGCCGCACGATCCATGAGGACAGCAGCTCGTTCGGTAGCGGCTTGGGGTGGGCGGGCCACGCCGCACCGTGGGTCATCTCAGCCCCGTGGCTCCTTACGCCGCTCGGATGGCACCGTCCAATCGATTGCATCCAGCATCTTCTTGTCGATGCGTTCATGTCCGGTCTCGACGGCATGGACGGCCGCCAGTACTAGCAATCCGGATATCTCGCCGATATAGCCCTCGCTCATCGAATAGATCTTGTCGGCGAGCGGGCCGTCGACCAGGTTGGACGGCTGGCGCAGCGGCAGGATGCGTTCGAACGTGGCCAACAGGCGCAGGTACTCCTCGTCGTTGGCCCAGCGGGGCAGCATGACGGGGTCGAAGCGGTTGGACAGCTGGGGGTCGGTCTGGATAGCGCGGAACGCGTCGCGTATGCCGACCCCGACGATGGGCACCTCCAGCTCGTTGCCGAGGTACTTGATCACATTGAGGAAAGCTCGCTGCTTGGTCATCGTGCCGGCCAGGATGTGGTGTATCTCGTCGATGACCAGGATCTTGAGGCCGACGGCGCGCAGCAGCTTGATGGTCTGGAATTGCTTCCGGTCCGGCCGGTCCGCCGACTTATAGGGGGCAAACAGCAGTTCCAGGATGGTGTTGTAGAACCGGTTCTCGTCCGGTACCGGCGGCGCTTGCATGTACAGGACGGGCACGATGGCCGCTTCGCCATCCGGGTTGTCCTGGGGCTTGTGCCGGTTGCAGAAGCGCTGGACCAGCATGGTCTTGCCGTTGTTGGTGTCGCCGACGATCAACAGGTTCGGCATCCGGTGCGACTTGGGGTGGGCCAGTAGCCCCTCCAGCCGGTCTAGAACTTCCAGCGCCTTGGGATAACCGATCCAGTGTGGAGATTGTATGTAGGCGATGCGCTCGGTATCGGGCCGATCCAGGTAGGCCGCCGCCTTCTCCGTGAGGTGCGCGACCTGGTCAGTCATCGGAACCGTCCATCTCGTCGACGTCGAAGGGCTTGATCTCGCGCGGCGGTGTCGACGCTGGCGATGCCGGCATGGGCGGGCTGGTCTCGCGCGCAAGGTGGCTGCGCGCGTTGGCCAGGCCCAGGCGCTTGCGCTCCTGGTTGCGTCGGGCCTTCCGGGTGAGTTTCTTGGCGTCCTCCTCGATGCGCTGCATCTTATCGTAGGCCTCGAAAATCAGATTCTCGTCGACCGGGTAGTCCGGCCGCTCATCGGCCAGACGCTTCTCGGTCTGGCGCAGCTCCCAGACGCTGATCGCCGGGTGCGCCGTGTTGCGGTAGGGGACGGCGTAATACTGGTGCACCTCGGGGTCGTAGAACCAGATGACGCTGATGTCGCGCGGATCGCGCCGACACAGGAACTTGCGTTTGAGCTTGGAATTGTCCGGGTCGGGGGCGTTGATCCAGCGCCGCAGCACGTCGTGCTGGTACTCGATATGGTCCCAGACGATGCCGTACTGCTGCACCGTGCGGGTCTCGAAGGGCATGAGATCGAGCTTCAGCCGTTGTTCGTCGGTGATGCGCGGCGGTGCACCGGTGCCTGCGCGATTTTTAGTGCCAAAGATGCCCTCCTCCCACTTGGCGACCGGCGGCATGCCGAGTTCGGAGTGCTTCCGCTGGTGGTAGACCTCGACGCACAGGGTGGTGAACCAGTGCTCGAACTCGGCTAAGCTCATCGCCGACTCGGCGTCCGAGTCGTATTCGCCGCGTTCCGTCGTGTTGGAGAAGGTGGTGCCGGACAAGGCGTGGATCTCGGCGTTGAGTGTGCCCAGTAGGCGCTCGATGTGGGCGCCGTAGTGTGGGGTGGCCACCGGCCGCCACTCCAGGCCGACGCCATATTCCTTGCACGCTTTCTTCAGCATGTTGCCGCGGAACTCTTTGGCGTTGTCCGCGTGGATGGTGCGCGGCAGGCCCCAGCAGGGCCAGGCTGTCTCGATGCCCAGCTTGGCCAGCCACTTCTCCTTCGGAAGAAAGGCTTGGGCTAGGCAAAGTCCTAGGGAGAGATTGCCGGGCGGGTCGAACGAGATGTAGAAGCCCAGGACCATCCGGGAATAGACGTCGATCAGCAGCGTGAGCCAGGGCCGGCCGATGGGCTGCCGGTGGATGTCGTCGACCAGGACGAGGTCAACCGGGGTGTGGTCGACCTGGGTCACCGCCAACGGGAAATCGGCGCCGGGGAAATGCCCCTTGATCGGCGCCAGTTCGTCGCGTGCCGCCTTGGCGCCCTCCCTGGTTTTAATCTTGCGGTAGGTGTCCAGCTTTGCAATGCGCCCGCGCAAGGTGCCAGGGTTGGGGGCCTTCATCCCGGCCTGCCTGCAGGCCTTCTCGATTTCGCGCATGACCCTGGCTGGCTTGAGTTTCTGTTTGCCCAGATAAAGGTCGAGGGCATCGGTGATGATTCTTTCCGTAGCAGCCGGCAGCGCCGTCTTGCCCTTGTCGTTGCGTTCCCGGCGAACCAAGGCGGAGAGCCTGCCTGTGGTTTCGAAAAGGCGTAGCCAGCGGTAGAGCGTCGTGTAGTGCACGCCTGTCACGGCTGCGCGCGCCTTGACGTCGTCCTTGGTGCGCTCGGGCTTGTCCAGGAGCGGCTTGATGATCTCGAATTTATGCTCGGCCGCCTCTAGCTGTTCCTCGCTGTGGGCGTTCAGGTCCTTCTGCGGTGTGGTCGTCGGGAGCTCTGCCGGCGAGAGGTCGACGATGGCAGCCTCGACGAGGTTGCCGGACTCCGGTTCGTACAGGACTACTGTCTCGAAGTCCTGAGTCTCCTGTCGGATGACATGACGCTTGCCCTGATAGAACACCGTGGCGCCGTAATTCAGGGATAGCGGCGGCAGCGGACTGCTCACGGCAGGCTCCAGATGGGGGAATCCATGGTCAGGGTGACATCCAGGTCGGCGCCAATCCGGTGGTTGGCCAGCAGGTGCCAGACCGCCGGCAGCAGTTCGGCTTGGCGCCACTTGTCGTCGGAGAGGGCCTGGATCAAGCTCGATGGGGTCGTCTTGCCGGTTGAATGCAGTTCGGCGAGTACCTGCTCGATGTCGGCCGGGGGAATCTCGCGGAAGCGAAAGGGCATCAGGAAGCGGACGGTGTCCAGATAGGGGGTGCGTATCTCGATCTCGGTGACCAGGCGGAAACGCCAGCCGTGCTTCCTGGCATAGCGAACAGCCCGGCGGAACTTGGGGTGCAGGTCGTCCCAGTTCTTCTTGATGTCATTCCGGTATTTGACCTCGCACAGCCAGGGTGCCTGGCCGAGGCCGGCGTCGAATTCGACCAGTACATCCGGGGTGTAGCTGCGCGGTTTGCCTTGTTCGTCTCGCCACTCGATCTTGACCGGTTGGACCTCGAAATGCGCCACTTCGGGGGAGAACTCCAGCAGCGCCAGGAAATCCCGCTCCAGCGTGGACTCGAACTGGGCGTCGCCGACGGACTTGCTTGATGCGGCGACGCCGGTCACATTGCGGTAGTTCTTGGGTATCTTACGGATGGGCATATATAACCCATTAGCACATAGCGATGATTTTCCAAGATCGGAAGCAAGTATCTCTACTCAAAACAGAGAGGCGATAGCAACGGATTAGCTTATTTAAAGAAGCTGCCAAGCCACGTGAAAATTTTGTCGCTGTAGTGTCGGCCTATCGCAGCGGAGATAAATCCAACGATGGCTGCGAAGAGTGTCGACTTCCAATATTTCGACAACCAGCGTCGTTTGGCCCAGTCTAACGCGGAATGGTGAAAGAACTCTGTATCCAGACGCAGGCAATTAGCGTAAACCGGCTGCCAAGCATCGAAGGCCTTAATTGAGCCTTCTGAATCTCGTCTGCCATCGCCTTCAAGGCGTCTGGCTTCCGTGGCGCCTTTTCGGATTTCGGCGAACAGAGCGTGCAGCTTCTTATCATAGTCCCCGTTGTCGATCGCACTGGTGTCGATCTTTCTTAGGGCATCATATTGCTTACGCGCTTCGCGAACGGCGATCTTGAATATATCCAAGCAACTGCGCTTGAGATGCCCGTAGCATTTGCTGACGACTTGGCTCTCAGGTTCTCCGTATATCCAGTGACGGGAGAGATGGTCGAACGCTGCATTGAGCTCGAATAACACCTCCTGCGGCAATACGTTTTCCGTTTGGACGGCGCTATAGAGGACTTTGACGTAGTCTTGATAGAACGCGAACAGCTCTGGAATGGTGTTCGGTGCTTTCGGCGGATTGGGCAACACAGGCGGCAACAGGCGCTCCTAGCCGCGAACGATCAGCGGAGTGCGCGGTCGAGTTGCTTATCCACCTCTTGGTGCGACATAATGAAATCGCCCATGACGGAACCTCGGCCAACAAACGGAAAAAGCTGAAGCAGCCCCATCGGTTTGCCTTGGCTGGCTTCTACTTCGTCTCGCCGTTCACTGATAGTTTCAGATTGGAGCTGATCGATAGACTTCCCGGTTTTGCGTTCGATCAAGCGCAACAACTCGGCATTTATTGGCATTGTTGTCCTCAATATGACTGAGCCAGAGGTTCAGTATTGCTGAACATAAACTTTTAAACCCTGATATTTAATCACATTATTCTTGATTGACAATAATAAATTATTAGTATGCGCTCGCTTTTTGGGCAATTGTCGGGCATTAGATACAACCAGGTTTTCGAATATAAATGTCCTGGTAAGGTGGCATGCGGTAGTGAGCACTTACAATGCTTCTATGGCTGATGTACCATTCTTTAAGTGCGGTCATTGGTGGGTCTGGGTGTGTTGATTTAGTATGCCTGCTATATAAATTACACGCATAGTTGCAAATACCGACGAAGATTTCATGTCTTCAGTTGCATTTATCGTCGAGATTTACAAATTTGTTTGCCCCGGCCGGGTGAGGTTAGGGGTTCGCCAGCAGATTCTTAATCTGTGTGTCGATCGATGCGCGCCTAAGATTCCTGAACAAGGATGTTTTTATCCTTGAGGAACGACGAGATGTCG
>JAPTVL010000095.1 GCA_028065725.1 Betaproteobacteria bacterium | reverse complement strand
GCGTACCTGATTCTACGGAGACGACCATGTCCCGCGCATTCATTCTCCTGTTCGATTCCTTCGGACTCGGCTCGCTGCCGGATGCCGACAACTATGGAGACGCCGGCGCTAACACCTTCGGCAATATCGCCAAGTGGGCGGCCGACAACGGCAAGCCGCTGGCGTTGCCGAATATGGAACGGCTGGGACTCGCCGCCGCCGCGCAGCTCGCGACCGGCCGCTGGGCGCACGGTTTCCGCCAGCGCGACGGCTTCACTGGCGCCTACGGCGTCGCACGCGAACGGTCGACCGGCAAGGACACGCAGTCCGGCCACTGGGAGATCGCCGGCGTCCCGGTGACCTTCGACTGGGGCTACTTCCCGAAGACCGTGCCGTCCTTCCCGCAGGAGCTGACCGATGCGCTGCAGGCGCGCTTCGACGTGCCCGGCTTCCTCGGCAACTGCCACGCGTCCGGCACCGAGATCATCAATCGCCTTGGCGACGAGCATGTGAGCTCCGGCAAGCCGATCCTGTACACCTCAGCCGACTCCGTGCTGCAGATCGCCGCACACGAAGAGCACTTCGGCCTGGAGCGCCTGTACGAACTGTGCGAACTGGCCTTCGAACAGGTCAAGCCATACCACATCGGCCGCGTGATCGCGCGTCCGTTCGTCGGTGCACACGCCAACTACAGGCGCACCGCCAACCGCCACGACTACGCCGTCGCTCCGCCGAGTCCCACGCTGCTCGATCACGTGAAGGTAGCAGGCGGCGAGGTGGTCGCACTTGGCAAGATCAGCGACATCTTTGCAGGCCATGGTGTCACGCGCATGCTCAAGGGCCCGGACAACATGGCCTTGTTCGCGCGCCTGCTGGAAGCGGCCGACACCGCCGGCGACCATTCGCTGACCTTCGTGAACTTCGTCGATTTCGACCAGGCATTCGGCCACCGCCGCGACATCCCCGGCTACTACAACGCGCTACAGGAGATGGACGCACGCCTTCCGGAGTTCTTCGCCCGCATGAGGGAGGGCGACCTGGCCGTGATCACTGCCGATCATGGTTGCGACCCGAGCTGGAGCGGCTCCGACCACACGCGCGAACACATTCCGATGCTGTTTTTCGGCCCGGGCGTGAAACCGGGCGCGCTGGCGGTGGCCGATACCTTCTCCGACATCGGCGCCACGCTGGCCAAGCACCTCGGCGTCAAACCCCTCTCCAACGGAACCAGTCTGTTATGACCCATCCTGTCGATTTCAAACGCAACGCGGCGGTTGGCCTCGACCTGGGCTGGGTCAACCAGATCAAGGTGAACCGCAATGCCGCCGACCGTCGCACGGCGTCGCTCACGGCACGCCGTAGGCCGAAGCAGGAATACCAGGCCGCATGGCTGGTGAAGGCGATCCGCTGCATCGATCTGACCACGCTGGCCGGCGACGACACGCCGGGCCGCGTCGAGCGTCTGTGCATGAAGGCATTGCGCCCGCTGCGTGCAGACCTCGTGCAGTCGCTGGGCGTGGCAGGCCTGACCACTGGCGCGATCTGCGTGTATCACGAGATGATCGCCCCGGCCGCGAAGATCATCAACGGCCGCATTCCCATCGCAGCCGTATCCACCGCGTTCCCGGCGGGTCTGTCCAGCATGGAAACCAAGGTGCGCGAGATCGAGCTATCCGTGGCCGCCGGCGCGACGGAAATCGACATCGTCATCACCCGTCAGCACGTCTTGACCGGCAACTGGCAGGCGCTGTACGACGAAATGCTCGCCTACCGCAAAGCGTGCGGCGATGTGCACGTGAAGGCGATCCTTGCCGCCGGCGATCTGTGCACGCTCGAAAACGTGGCCAAGGCCTCGTGGGTATGCATGATGGCCGGCGCTGATTTCATCAAGACCTCGACCGGCAAGGAAGGCGTGAACGCGACGATTCCCGTGGCGCTGACCATGGTGCGCGCGATCCGCGAATACCACGAGCAAACCGGCTTCAAGGTCGGCTTCAAGCCGGCCGGTGGCATCTCAAGCGCGAAAAGCGCGATTCAATACCTGACCGTGATGAAGGAAGAACTGGGCAACGAGTGGCTGGAACCGCATCTGTTCCGCATCGGCGCATCGAGCCTGCTGACCGACATCGAACGCCAGCTCGAACATTACGTCACCGGTGGTTACTCGGCGGCTTATCGTCACGCGCAACCCTAACCACCTGGAATCGTCATGCCTACTATTCAAGAGATCCTCAAGACCATGGACTACGGCCCCTCTCCGGAGAGCAGCAAAGAAGCCAACGCATGGCTGGACGAGCATGAGCGCCGCTTTGGTCTGTTCATCGACAATGCATGGAGCGCGCCGGGCGAGACCTTCGCCACCAACAATCCCGCGACCGGCAAGGAGCTGGCCCAGATCACCCAAGGTACGGGCGACGATGTGAACCGCGCCGTGGAAGCCGCCCGCCGCGCGCAGCCGGGCTGGGTAGCCCGCGGCGGCCATGACCGCGCCAAAATCCTGTACGCGCTGGCGCGCCTACTGCAAAAGCACTCGCGCCTGTTCGCCGTGCTCGAAACCCTGGACAACGGCAAAACCATCCGCGAGACGCGCGATGCAGATCTGCCACTGGCCGCGCGCCACTTCTACCACCACGCCGGCTGGGCCGAACTGCAGAGCGAAGAATTCGCGGACTACCGCGCCGTCGGCGTGGTCGGCCAGATCGTGCCGTGGAACTTCCCGCTGCTGATGCTGGCCTGGAAAATCGCGCCGGCCATGGCGGCCGGTAACGCCATCGTCTTCAAGCCGGCCGAATTCACTCCGCTGACCGCGCTGCTGTTCGCCGAAATGTGCCAGCGCGCCGGCGTACCGCCCGGCGTGGTCAACATCGTCACCGGCGACGGCCGCGTTGGCGAAGCCATTGTCAACCATCCGGGCATCGACAAGCTGGCCTTCACCGGTTCGACCGAAGTCGGCCGCATCATCCGCAAGGTCACTGCAGGCAGCGGCAAGAAGTTGTCGCTGGAACTGGGCGGCAAATCGCCGTACATCGTGTTCGAAGACGCCGACTTGGATGCTGCGGTCGAAGGCCTCGTCGATTCGATCTGGCTCAACCAGGGCGAGGTCTGCTGCGCGGGTTCGCGCCTACTGGTGCAAGAGTCCGTGGAACGGCGCTTTCTTGCCAAACTGAAGGCGCGCATGGACAACCTGCGGCTCGGTTCCCCGCTCGACAAGTCGATGGACATCGGCGCCCTGGTCGACCCGGTGCAATTCCGGCGCATCCGCAGCCTGGTCGATGAGGCGCGTGACGAAGGCTGCACCGTGTACCAGCCGGCTTGCGAGATCCCGGAAGATGGCTCTTGGTTCCCACCGACTTTGATCACCGGCGCGTCGACTTCCGCGACCGTGGCGCAGGTCGAAATCTTCGGCCCGGTGCTGGTGGCGATGAGCTTCCGCACGCCGGTGGAGGCCGTGCAGCTCGCAAACAACACGGTCTACGGCTTGGCCGCTTGCGTGTGGAGCGAATCGATCAGTCTGGCGCTGGACGTGGCCCCGCAACTCAAGGCCGGCGTCGTGTGGATCAACACCGCCAACCAGTTCGATGCCGCGTGCGGCTTCGGCGGCTACAAGGAGTCGGGTTTCGGCCGCGAGGGCGGCCGCGAAGGCATGCTCGAATATTTGACCCCACTGGCCGAGGACGCGCGTCCCGCCGCTCCTGTGATCGAAGCGAAGGGCAAGGTCAAGCCGGCCGAGGACAATCCGTTCGCAATCGACCGCACGGCTAAACTGTACATCGGCGGCAAGCAGGTGCGCCCGGACGGCGGCTACAGCCGCTCGATCGCCGGCGCCTCCGGCCAATTCATCGCCGACGTGGGCGAGGGCAACCGCAAGGACATCCGCAACGCCGTGGAAGCCGCGCACAAAGCCGCCGGCTGGAGCCGCACCACCGCACACAACCGCGCGCAGGTGCTGTACTACATTGCCGAGAACCTGGCCGCACGTGCCCGGGAATTCGTTGCCCGCATTGGCGCAATGACTAATGCGAAGAATCCGGAGCGCGAGGTGCAGGCTTCGATCGAGCGACTGTTCTACTGGGCCGCTTGGGCCGACAAGTACGACGGCCTGGCGCACCAGCCGCCAATGCACGGCATCACGGTGGCGTTGAACGAACCCATCGGCGTGATCGGCATCGTGTGTCCGAATGAGGCACCGCTGCTCGGCTTCATTTCGCTGGTGGCGCCGGCACTGGCCGTGGGCAACCGGGTGATCGCCGTGCCGTCCGAAGCGTATCCGCTGGCGGCAACCGACCTGTATCAGGTGCTCGACACGTCCGATCTGCCGGATGGCGCGCTGAACATCGTGACCGGTTCGACCCACGAACTGGCCAAGGTGATGGCGCAGCACTTCGGTATCGATGCCCTGTGGCGCCACGATGGCAACGCCGAGGGCTGCGCGGAAGTGGAGCGCCTGTCGGCCGAATCGCTCAAGCGCACCTGGACCAGCGGCGGTAGGGGCCGCGACTGGTTCGACAAGAAGCAGGCCGCCGGCCGCGCCGTGTTGCATCACGCGACCCAGGTCAAAAACATCTGGATTCCGTACGGGGTTTGAGTGTCACCGAGGAGCGCAAACCCCCGGCATCCCTGCACAGGCGGGGCGTCTTGCAAGATGAGTGGAGGCATGTCCCTGCGCATGCGCTCGGGGTTCCCACCTTCGTGGGGACGATCTTTGTAAAGCCAGCCATGTCTTTCCTTCCACAAGAAATCGTCAGAAAAAAGCGCGACGGAAAAGCCTTGAGCGCCGAAGAGATCCGCTTCTTCGTGCGCGGCATCACCGACCACTCGGTGACCGAGGGCCAGATCGCCGCGCTCGCAATGGCCATCTTCTTCAATGACATGAACATGGACGAACGCGTCGCCTTCACGCTAGCGATGCGCGACTCCGGCCGGATCATAGAGTGGCGCTCCGTGAACCTGCCCGGTCCGGTCGTGGATAAGCACTCCACCGGCGGCGTGGGTGACGTGGTGTCGCTCATGCTTGGCCCGATGGTCGCGGCGACTGGCGGTTTCGTGCCGATGATTTCCGGCCGTGGTCTCGGCCACACGGGCGGCACGCTGGATAAGCTTGATTCCATCCCCGGCTACTGCACGATGCCGGACACGGCACTGTTCCGCAGAGTGGTGAAGGAAGTGGGTGTGGCCATCATCGGCCAAACCACGCAGCTTGCACCGTCGGACGGGCGCCTCTATGGCATCCGCGACATGACCGCGACCGTGGAGTCGGTGGCCATGATTACCGGTTCCATCCTGTCCAAGAAGCTCGCCGCCGGTCTGGACGCGCTGGTTCTGGACGTGAAGGTGGGTACCGGCGCGTTCATGCCGACCTACGAGAAGTCGGTCGAACTGGCCGAGAGCATCGTCAAGGTCAGCTCCGGTGCGGGCACACGCGCCTCGGCGCTGCTGACGGACATGAACGAATCGCTCGGCCCTGCCGCCGGTAACGCGCTCGAGGTGCGCATGGCCATCGACTACCTGACCGGCAGGCATCGCCCCGCGCGCCTGCACGAAGTGACGATGGCGCTGTGCGCCGAGATGCTCGTCATCTCGAGCGTGGAAAAGACCGAGAAAGCTGCTCGTACAAAGTTGCAGGCCGCCCTGGATTCGGGCGAGGCGGTCGCCCGCTTCGCGCGCATGGTGTCCGCGCTCGGCGGTCCAACGGATCTAGTCGAAGACCCGGACAAGCATCTGGAAACAGCGCCAGTCGTGGTGCCGGTTCTAGTGCCGCGCGGCGGCTTCGTGTCCGCCGTGGATTGCCGTGGCCTTGGTCTGTGCGTGGTCAACCTTGGCGGCGGCCGGCAGCGTCCAAGCGACGCGATCGACTTCGCTGTCGGTCTCACCGATCTCGTGGAACTGGGAGACAATCTGCAGGCCGGCCAGCCGCTGGCCATCGTTCACGCACGTACACAGGAAGCGGCTGAACAGGCGGTCCGCGATGTGCAGGCCGCCTACACGCTGGGTGAGCTCAAACCGGCCGCGAACCCGATTGTCTACCGGACGATCCGTCTGTAAGCGAGTGTTGGCGCTCAGCGTGGCGTTGCCGCCGCGGCCCTTGTGCTGGGCGATTTCTGGGTAATTCCGCCAATGTTCGAATCGTGGTCAGCCGCAGCACGGTGGCACGGCGGGACCTCGGTGGCGGCGTGAAGCCCGCGCTGCGGATGCGCATCAAGTGCGTCGACGACCAGGGCCATCCGATCACGCGCGACATCCTTGCCGTGCGCTGGGTGATGACTTACGTGGCGGCGCGGTGGGGATGGGTGGACGGGCAGGCTGGCGCGTAAGTCTGGTCAGAATCCGACTGAGCTCGACTGAACTTATCGACACCCTCCGCACTCCAAACGCGACGTCCTTGCTGGTGCCGTCGAAGGAGACATCACTCATGTCGCGCCTGTTCGCCTTTCCGGCTTTGTGTCTCTTGATGGCATCCGTGGCTACGTACGCGGCGCCGTCCAAACC
>JAPTVL010000250.1 GCA_028065725.1 Betaproteobacteria bacterium | reverse complement strand
TTCTCGACGACCCACGCGCCGCAGGCGGCAAGGTGCGCGCGCAAGTGGGCTACACTCTGGCCGATGACGCCCCGATTCCGAAAGGCCTGAAGGAAGGACGCATCGAGCGCCGTCCGGTCTACGCCGCACAGGTCCAGGCAGCCGTGCTGCTGGCGCCGTCCAAGGCCTACCAGGCGCTGTCCGATACGCTGGCGCCGCGCGGGCAGGCCATCGTCATGCCGACCGTCGAGCTGTACCGGCCGGCAGGCCAGGCGGGCCGGATCGGTACCTTCACCCTGGAGATGAATCGCTGATGGCTTTCTTTTCCGCGCTCGCTGCCCTGGCCCTCGAACATCTGCGCCCGCTGCGGCAGCCCTTGCCGCACTACCAGCATTACACCCGCTTCATTCATTGGCTCGAAGACAAGCTCAACGCCGGCGAATACACCCACGGTGCGATTGCCTGGACGCTGGCGGTGGTGCCGTGGCTGGTCGCGGTGTGGCTGGTCTTTGCGCTGCTGAACGGCGTCAGCCCGCTGCTGGGCTGGGCGTGGAACGTGGCGGTGCTGTATTTCACCCTCGGCTTCAAGTATTACAGCGACGACGCCGAGCGCATTGCGCGCCTGCTGCGCGCCGGCGAGCTCGATGCGGCGCGTGAGCAACTCCTCTCCTGGCGTGGCGGCGATACCAGCCAGTTCAGCGCCGACGACCTCGCGCGCGTCACCATCGAGCAGGTGATGGCGGCAAGCTACCGGCAGATGTTCGGCGTTCTGTTCTGGTTCGTGCTGCTGGTTCCGCTGGGTCCGGTCGGCGCGGTGCTGTTTCGCGCCGCCTCGATTCTGGCGCGGCGCTGGGAAGCCTCGCGCGGCCGTTTCGGCCTGTGCGCGCAGCGCGTCTTTCACATCATCAACTGGGTGCCCGCGCGGCTGACCGCGCTCACCTACGCCATCGCCGGCAACTTCGAGGACGCCACGTATTGCTGGCGTACCCAGGCGGACACCTGGCCGGAACCGGAAGAGGGCGTGGTGATTGCCGCCGGCGCCGGCGCCATGGGCGTGAAGTTGGGACAGAACGTCACGGTCGGCGGCGAGAGCGTCTGGCGGCCCGAACTCGGCACCGGCCAACCGCCCGATGCCGACTGCATCGACAGCGCCGTCAGCATGATCTGGCGCGGCCTGGTGATCTGGCTGGGCGCCGGCCTGCTGATCGTCATCGCCGGCTGGGTCTCGTAGCAGTCACTCCATGCTCAACGCGCTGTGGATCGGCTTCATCCTGGTCGCCTTCCTGATTGCGTCATTCAAACTGCTGGTCCTCGGTGACGCCGACATCTTCGCCGCGCTGGTGAAGGCGCTGTTCGACAGCAGCAAGACCGCATTTGAAATCGCGCTCGGCCTCACCGGCGTGATGGCGCTGTGGCTCGGGGTGATGAAAATCGGCGAGCGCGCCGGCATGCTCGACGTGCTGACGCGCGGCCTGGCGCCGCTGTTCCGCCGCCTGTTCCCCGAGGTGCCGGCGAACCACCCCGCGCTCGGCGCGATGACCATGAACATGGGCGCCAACATGCTGGGGCTCGACAATGCCGCGACCCCGCTCGGCATCAAGGCGATGCAGGAACTGCAGAAGCTCAATCCCTCGAAGGACACCGCGAGCGACGCGCAAATCCTGTTCCTGGTCATCAATACCGCATCGGTCACCCTGCTGCCGGTCACCATCTTCACCTACCGCGCCCAGCTCGGCGCCGCCAACCCCACCGACGTCTTCGTGCCACTGTTGATCACCACCTACATCGGCACCCTGATCGGCCTGTTCGTTACCGGCTTCTTCCAGAAACTGCACCTGTGGAATCGCGTCACCATGGCCTACCTCGGTGGCGCCACCGCCTTGATCGGCGGCATGGTCGCGTATTTCGGGAGTCTCGACGCCGTAGAGATGACGCGGCAATCGTCGATCCTCAGCAATGTGCTGCTGTTCGGCATCATCGTCACGTTCCTGCTGATGGCCGTGCGGAGCCGCGTCAACGCCTATGAGGCCTTCGTCGAAGGCGCCAAGGAAGGCTTTCATACGGCGGTCACCATCATCCCGTATCTTGTCGCGATGCTGGTGGCCATCGCGGTCTTCCGTGCCAGCGGCGCACTCGACCTGCTGATGGGGGCGGCGCGCAGCGCGGTGCTCGGGCTGGGATTCGATGCGCGCTGGATCGACGGCCTGCCGACCGCGTTGCTGAAGCCGTTTTCCGGCAGCGGCGCGCGCGCGATGATGATCGACACCATGCAGACCCACGGTGCGGATTCGTTCGCAGGCCGGCTCGCCTCCATCGTGCAGGGCAGCACCGAGACGACCTTCTATGTGCTGGCGGTGTACTTCGGCGCGGTCGGCGTCCGTCGCGTGCGCCACGCCGTCGCCTGTGGGCTGATCGCCGACGTCGCCGGCATTCTCGCCGCCATCGGCATGGCCTATCTGTTTTTTGGTGCAGTAGCATGAAGACGTATGACACCCTCGCCGCCGTCGATCTCGGCTCCAATTCCTTCCGTCTCGAGGTCGCGCGTGTGGCAGGCGACCAGTTGTATCCGCTCGACTCGCTGAAGGAAACCGTGCGCCTGGCCGGCGGCCTCGCCGACGACAAGCGCCTCGACGACGCCACCCAGACGCGCGCACTGGCCTGCCTGCAGCGCTTCGGCGAGCGCCTGCGCGGACTCTCTCCCGAAGCGGTCCGCTGCATCGGCACCTCCACCCTGCGCGTCGCCAAGAACGCCGACGCCTTCATCCGCAAGGCCGAAGCCGCGCTGGGGCACCCGATCGAGATTGTCGCCGGGCGCGAGGAGGCGCGGCTGATCTACGTCGGCGTCGCCCATTCGCTGCCCGCTTCACCCGACAAGCGGCTGGTGGTCGACATTGGTGGCGGTTCCACCGAATTCATCATCGGCCACGGCCTGAAGCCGCACGAGCGCGAAAGCCTGCACATGGGCTGCGTCAACTTTTCGCGGCGCTTTTTCGCCGACGGCGTCATCGACAAGGCCGCGCTGAAGGCCGCCGAAATGACGGCACGCGCCGAGGTCGAGCGCATCGCCCGCGAGTTTTCCAGGAGCAACTGGCAGCAGGCCATCGGCTCGTCCGGCACCGCGCGCGCCCTGCGCGACATCCTCGAACAAAACGGACTGTCGGAGCGCGGCATCACGGCGGACGGCCTGGCGCGCCTGCGCAGCCTGCTGATCAAGGCGGGACATACCGACGCGCTGGAATTGGCCGGCCTTTCGCGTGACCGCCGCCCGGTCATCGCCGGCGGCTTCGCCATCATGTCGGGTCTGTTCGCCGAACTCGGCATCGAGCAGATGGACGTCGCCGAGACCGCGATGCGCGAAGGCATCCTGTACGACCTGCTGGGACGCTTCCACAAGCAGGACATGCGCGAGGCGACAGTCGACGAATTCATGCGCCGCTATCATATCGACACCCAGCAGGCGGTACGTGTCAACAAAGTGGCGCTGAAGCTGCTGCACGCCACCGGGCAGGGGGGCGACAACGACGTGCGTTTTCTGGAATGGGGCGCCCGGCTGCACGAAATCGGCCTGATGGTGTCGCACAGCGGCTATCACCGCCATTCCGGCTACATCCTGCAAAACGCCGACATGCCCGGATTTTCGCGATCCGAACAGGCACGCCTGGCGCTATTGGCACGCGCCCAGCGCGGCACGCTGGCCAAGTTGCCGGAGTTTGCCGTCGACGCTGCGCTGTCCGACAACGACCGCCTGCTGGTGTGGCTGCTGCGCCAGGCCGTCATCCTCTGCCGCAGCCGCGCCGAACCGCACCTGCCCGACGTGAAGGCCGAAGCCAGCAACAAGCGCTATCGTCTGACCCTGTCCGGCGGCTGGCTGGAGAACCGCCCGCTGACCCAGCGCGCGCTGGAGGAGGAAGCCGCACACTGGAACGCGGTCGGGATGAAATATACCTTCAGCTAGAAAACGCGCTGTCACGGCAAGCACTTGATCGGTGAAGTTCGAGCCTGACGCGATCGGTGCAAGCTGGACGCAGCTTATCGAGACCACTCGTCGGCAAGCGCACGCAACAGCGTGGCACCGTCACCCCGCCATGCACTGCCGTGCATGCACGCAAGCGTCGCCGGTTCTGCCGAAGCCAGCCGCTCCAGCATCTGGCCGGCATGCTTCGTGTGTGAAAAATAGTCCATCGCCTGGCGGAACGCCTCGCTGGGTCCGAGAATGTCCGACTCGGTGAGTGCCGGAAGATCGGCGCCGGCCTGGGTGAACAGATCGCCGCAAAGCAGCGTCCTGGTTTTTTCCTCCATCAGGTATCCGCATTCCCACCCGTGGGGCAGATGCGGCGTGTCGAACCACCGCACGGAATGCTTGCCGAGCGAGAGTGTCTCCCCGTCAGCGAGCGCGCGCGGGGGCCGGTCGGCCAGGTCGTTGATCGATACCAGGGCAGCAACCGTGCCGCACAGGGGCGAAGATTGCGGGGCTGCCGAGAGCCATTCGTTGAGCGAGCCGCACTCATCCGCTTCAACGTGGGAAAAGGCGATGTAACGAAGCTTCTCCACCGGCATCACACTCGCAACCGCCTCGCGGACCAGCGGGAACATGGCTCGCGGTCCGGTGTGGAAGATCAGCGGTTCATCGCCAGCGATGAGGTACTGGTTGAATGAAAACCCTCCCGGACCGCCCTCCATGACCACCGGCGTGTTGATGCGGTAGATCCCCGCTGCAACTTCATGGACATTCGTCCCTGACTGCGTGTTGGTGATGACCATGTTCATGCTCCTTCCATGCCGTTGATCCGGATGGTGATCTGCCTTGTGTCCAGCGCCTGAATTCGCGTGCGGCTGGCGTCATATCTTCCGGAAGACGCCGAGCTTTCCCAGGATGAAGATCAGCAGCGCCGCGCCTGCGACCGCGACCACGAAGCGCAGGATGCCGGCGGGCGCGATACCCAGCATTCCGGCGATCCAGAAGCCCAGCATCGATCCCAACACCCCCACCAATACGTTGGCGATCCAGCCCATCTGGGCGTTGGTCTTCATGACGATGCTCGCCAGCCAGCCGACGATACCGCCAATGATCAACGAGATGATCCAGCCCATGTTTGTTCTCCCCAGAAATCGAAGCAACCCGCCAATGCGTGCCGGCGAGGCTAGCGCATTGCCTTGCCAGCCATCCGCAGGATGTCGTCCAGCGGATTGCCGTCGCCATTGAGGTCGAGCATCGAGGCGAGCCCCGACGAGGAGGCGCTCGATGTCTGAGCGCCGGCACCACCGAGCAGGTTCCCCAACAGACCACCGAGCCCGCCACCCGAGGACTGCGCTTCAGCGCCGCCGCTCCGCTGTTTTGCCATGTAGCCTGCGACCAGCATCGCCACCATCGGCAGCATTTTCTTCAGTAAGCTCGGGTCGAGCCCAGACTGCGAGGCCGCATTCTGAGCGACCGCGCGGCTCACGTCCCTGGAGCCGAAGATCTGTCCGAGCACGTCGTTGCCGCGGCTCACGTTCGTCGGTTGTGGTGACAGAACGTCGTCGAGCAGTCCGCCACCACCGAGTTGTCCGAGCAGGCCGCCGAGCCCATCGAGACCGGTGGGCTGTGACTGCGCCTGTTTCTTGAACCCGCCGAGGATTGCCGGGATAAGCGCTTCGGCGCCGGTTGCCGCCTGGGTCTCGCTTACCCCAAGTTCCCGCGCCATGGATTGGAGGCCGCCCATCTGGGCGAGGATGTCGGTGATTTGCATGTGCCTGCTCCCTTGTTTCCGGCTCAGCCCAGCAGTTCCTTGGGCACGTTGCCGCCGTTGGCGGCGATGCGCGCGAGCACGGTCTTGTGCAGCCACATGTTCATCTTCGCCGAATCCCCCATCAAATCCGCCGGGCACCCCAGTTCCGTGGCCAGCTCCTTGCGCGCCGCGAAGCTGCTGTCGATATCGAGGAGTTTCAGCAAGTCGACGATGGAGGTCCGCCAGTTCAGCTTCTGCGGGTTTGCAGCCGCGCGCTGTTCCAGTTCCGCGACGACATCGACGACCGCGACCGGCTTGGGCGGCGGCGGCGTAGCCGGCGCCGTGCCCGCGGGTGCGGTGGTGGGTGCGGGAGCAGCCGCCGCTTCGTCACTGCCGATGCCGAGCTTCGCGAGGATCTTGCTGAAGAATCCCATGGTTCTCTCCTTTGCGGGTTTGCGGGGCAGCACATATCTGCCGGATTGCGGGGCGCACCGTCAGCCTGAATGAATTCATTCAATATAGTACAAATAAATTCAGCTTATTGGCCAACCCGAGGGGGCGGGGCTGCGGCATGTCGCCGAGGGGTGCGGACTGTCGCGCCCCTCCATCCAGATCAGGTTCAGGGCTTGGTCGCCGCCTCCGCAAGCCCCGCAAGCCCCGCAAGCCCCGCGAGCGCCTTGCTCAAATTCCCCTTGACCCACAATAATGCAACACTCGGCGGACAGGTCGTGAGGGAGCAGCGTGTTGCTAACTTCTGCCGCCCGGATTGAACAGGGCGGGT
>JAPTVL010000283.1 GCA_028065725.1 Betaproteobacteria bacterium | reverse complement strand
CGCGCCGCTTTAGCTCAGTTGGTAGAGCAACCGCCTTGTAAGCGGTAGGTCATCTGTTCGAGTCAGATAAGCGGCACCAAAAACACCTAAGAAATCAACAACTTACATAGCAGCACACGTTGCGGCTTTTTAGTTTCTGGCGCCACAAGGGGCCTATTCTGAGACGTAATTCCCCCTCAATTCCCCCAAATCTGCGCAAACCTACGCAGACGCACTCCCCCTCCGTTCCCCTTGAGGGTAGTTTGCGCAAAAGAGTGCTCCGCGCAGTCTACTTCGCACAATATGCAGATTTGCGGCGATTCGCGTAAATTTTCGGTCCTGACTTGACATTTTCGGAAAATGTGTGGTAGGATGTTTTTGTCATGCTTTCCTACGCCCCAACCGAAGAAGAAGTCGTCGCTGCGCGCAATGCGCGACTCGTCGACTTAGCGACGCCTGAGCAACGCGCTCAGGCGGACGCGTCGGCGGCTTGGGATAAGCAGAATGCGCGCTGTCGTCGCATCGTCGCGCTTCATGAGGGAAGTGATCTCGACCGCGCCATCGCCGGCTTTGCCTTGAACTCGTGGCCGGATGAACGAACCAAGCGTCGGCGTGAGCGCCGCCGCGCGCTCTTCAAGAAAATTGACGCAGCGCAGCACGGCGCGCTTCTTCTTGCTCAGCTTGTCATCGACTTCCTCGAAGTCATGCTCGCCGTCGCGCAGCCCCAGCGCGATGAATTCCTGCGCCCAGCGCCGGCACCAGCCCTTGCCGGCCGCGTTATCTCGGATCTGAACCTAACCCCCCGCATTTTGGCCCAACGGCCCATCACCCGGCGCGTCTAGCACCGGGCGGCCCCCCCCTTCGATCTCCTGTCTTTGAAAAGCCGCCCGGCGCTGCACGCGCCCGGTGGCTTTCCGCGTTTGCATCCCGCAGCGCGGACATGAAGAGCAAGCCGACCATCGCACGCCGCAGCACCAGCTAGACCCCACCGCCCATCGGTGCTCCAGAAGTTTGGAGTTTGGAAGTGGAAAAGCTTGTACTGAGTTTGAAAGAAGTTGCTGCGCCCATCAACAAGTCGCACCGCAGCTTGGAACGGATGGTGGACGCCGACGGCGTCATCGACCTGGGCGTCGGCACCATCAAAACGGTGAAGCTCGGCGGCTCGCGGGTCGTGCCGACGCACGAGTTTGAGCGTTTCCTGCGCGCGGCCGGAATCGTCATCACAGAGCCCACGGCTGTTCCCGAACCCACCCCCGAGCCCGCCTGCCGTGGCCGCAAGCGTCAGTCGGCGATGGTGAAAGGGGGTGCGCGATGAGCCGCGCCCTGATTGACCTCATCAGCCCGGTATCCCGCCAAATCTTTGCCGGCCTGCCGACAAAATTGCAGCGCGAGGTGTTGAGGCAGCGCGGGTTTTGCAGCAAGGACAGCTTCGAGGACCTGATTCAAGAAGCTGCGCTGACAAGCTTGGCGGGTAAGAAAAAAAGCCTGCGGGGCTGGAACCAAAGCAAAAACTCACCCGGCTGGGGCACGGTCGGGCGTGACGCTGCGGAGCAGGAAGCGATTGACGCTGTTGCGGCCGCCGCCGAGGCCGCCAGCGCCGCCGACTCAATCGATCCGCTCCGCGAGCTACTGATTTTCGAAGCTGCTGCAGCGCGCATCGCGCGTGACCCCGCAGCCGTCGGGCGCGCCCAGCGCAACGCCGACCTTGCCCGCCGCACTGGTCGCGCTCGCGAAGTCGCATGCCGAGACCGCATCTCGACGCGCCGGGCGCAGCAGGTCTTTGACATGCACCGCGAGGCCATCAGGCGCGGGCAGATGGATCTGTTCGACGGGCCTGGTGAAGGGGGGGTGCAGTCATGAGCGCGCTCACAGCATCATCCGCCCGCGCCACTGTCGCGGGGGCCCAAATCGAATACTTCGAGCGACACAAAGACTACATCAAGCAACTCGACGAAGTGCAACAAGCCCGCAGCTTGGCACGCGCCGAGGGCCAACCGATGCCCGATCTTCCGCGCGCCCCTGCGCCGCTCGGCATCCAAGCCACGGTCGGCTTGGGCAAAAGCCACAGCGTCTCTACCGTGGCCGTGGCCTGCGCTGCCGCCGGACTGCCTATGGCTGTGCTTGTGCCGAATCACGACTTAGCTGATGAGTACGTCCGTCGATTCGAGTCAGCCGGCGTGGCGGCATGCCACTACTACGGCCGACAGCCGCCAAACAATCTAATTGGGGAGGACTGGACTTGCTGGAAACGCGAGGCCGTCGAGCAGGCCGGCAACAAAAACCACAGGCCAGCGCAATCGCTTTGCCGCACGTGCCCGCACGGGCTGCGCGTCGCTGCGGAGCGCGGCGGAGAGGGGGCTGAAAAGGCAATCAGGTGGTTCAAAGAGCACGGCAAAGCACCAGATGAATTTGAGCGGTGCCGATTCTTGTACGAAGCGCTGCCGGCCATGCTTGCCAAGCAGATCCTGGTCATGCCGGTGCAGAGCTTTTCAGAAACCGCCGGCGAGTGGCAGGAGCGCGATCTGGTCACTGATGCTGTGGTTCGGCAGACCCAGCGGCTGGTCATCGTCGATGAGCACGTCGAGCTGGCGCAAAAAATCACCATCCGCCCCGGGGACGTTGCCGGCTGGCGCGATGCGTTGCCGCGTGTCCTGGAGCAGGTCGAGAAGCAGATCGATTTCTTGACCCGGCAGGAGCTCGACGAGGCGCAGCGCAAGGAGCTTGAGCAGGCCATGGCGCTGCGCGCTCTGGTGCCTGAGCTTGACCTGCTGTTTGGTGACAGTGCAGCGGCCATTGCGCAGGACCGCAAGCCTGACGGCCCGCGAATCCTGAGCTTGTACGACGCCGCCCGGAAGGCCGGGGCAGTAACCTCCGGCGGCGCGCGATGGGAACGCATCAGCTACAGCTACATCAACCGCGGCGACGGTGACTTCCACATCCCGCTGCGCGCCCTAGCAGTGCTGGCTTCGAACATCCAGAGCGGGTGCCTTCGAACCGACAAGAACTACTGGGAGGCCCACGAGGTTTCGCCGGTAGTGGAGTGGGCATTGCGAAGGGGCTCGGTCGTGTTTATGGATGCGACGATGCCCATGGCAATGCAGGCAATCATCGAGTCTGCCGGCGGGCGTGTGGTCGAAGCGAGCGCTCCGCAAAATCACCGCGTCACCCGCATCAATGGCCACCTGTACTCCAGGGGCCGGGTCGGCCCGGGTGAGTACCAGCGCAACGCCAAGTCGCGCGTCAAAGAGCTTGCGCGCATCGCCGCGCAGCTACCCAAGCCGGCGGCGATTCTGACGCACAAAGCAAGCTTGCGATACAGCGCCGACCACTGCGAGCACCCCGATGCAGCCACGGACGCCAAGGCGGAATTCGAGGTCAAAACCGGAGGCGGAATTGGCTGGTTCGGTGCGCATGACCGTGGGCACAACGCATGGGCCGGGCGGCACCTTGCCCTGGTCGGCATGCAGCTCTTGGGCCACGAAGCCGTTGCTTCCGGCTATGGCGTTGTGCGCGCCGCCCTGATGCAGGCAGGCGTTGCCTGGCCTGCCTGGGACGGGCTGACGGGAGGGGAGGGGGCCGAGACGCAGGGAGTGCCGCTGCCCACCGACCCACAGGTGCGGGAATGGCTGCTGGACAGTTACGCGCAGGGCATCGCCCAGGGGATCGGAAGGAATCGAGCCGTCAATCACCAAGGCGAGCCCTTGATCGTCCAACTTTGGGGAGGCATTGACTGCCACGAGCTTGACAAGGCGCTGGAGCGATACGGCATCGAAACGCATGAGCGAATCGCTAACACGCTTCACCAGACGCTGAATGAATACCGGACGAGGGGAACAGACATGATCAGCATTGACCAAGCCATTGAAGCAATCTATCAGGCATCGCAGCACACCGGGATTTCGCCGAGCGTCTCCACGGTCCGCTCGCTGCTCGCCCGCGAGGGGGGGAAGGCCGCGGATTCCGCCATCGCCGCGCGGCTGAGGGCCTGGCGGGATGAAGGCAGGCTGCCGCCGGCGGGCAAGGGATGGAAGCCATGGAAACCCATGCGCGATGCGGAAATTGCACCGATTTCGCGGGAAGCATGGCTCGAAGCGTGGGAAGAACGCGCTGGGATTCTGGAATTCGACGCAGGGCTGAGCCGCGCGACGGCAGAGGTGGCGGCGCGCGAAATCGCGACGCGCGAGCTCGGGCCATGCCCCAAGGCTCCCGATGAAATAGTAAAAAACTATCATCAATCGGACGGCAATAGCGATCATTGCAATCGTGATGCATATAGATATATATACGCATCACGAGAAGGCGTTTGACTATGACAAAAGCTACAACGATCGTTTTTAACAATGGGCAGACGGGGAAGGAAGTTTTGAAATGAAAGAAGACATCGAGCAAGACATCGAGCTCCGCGCAATGCGCGAACTTCCTCCCGGCGCCGCGGCCGGCGTCCTGGGCCTGCGGCCGGACGCTGCGGCGAGGCGCCAGCACGGAGGGGAAGGGTTCAGCTACTGGCGCACTCCCGAAGGCGCGCTGATCACAGTCAAGGACGCTGGGAGGGGTGGTTTCCCGGTGTGGCACCTCACAAAACGGGGGGAGGGGGCAGGCGCAGGCGGAGACTGGATTTCCTTGGCCCAGTTCATCCAGCCCGGCGCGACGATCGGGCATGTCCGCAAGATGCTGCGGCCAGCGCTTGGAGTGGGCCGCACAGCCTCGCTGCGGGCTTCGCAGCCCTTGCTGGCACCCAAGGCCGCAACCACAGTCATTGAACCACCCAAGCCGCTTGAGTTGAGCGAGCCGCCGCCCTGGGCCGTTGCCTACCTGCTCCGCGAGCGCGGCATCCCAATCTCAATCATCAACCACGCGGCGAGGCTGTGCGTCATGGCCGGCCACCAGCCGGGCTACCAGCCCGACCCATCCGCGGTGCACCTTGCTTTCCCCCACGCGGGTCGCGAAGGCATCATCAGCCACGCCGAGTTGCGCGGGCCTGAGGGCAGTGGTGATGGTGGCGCGGGAAGGAGCAAGAAGGCCAGCCGCGGCCGCAAGGGACTGTGGATTCTGCCCGCCCAGGAGGAAACCAGGACCATGCTCGTGACCGAGGGCGCCATCAAAGGCCTGGCGCTGCATGCCAAGCTGGCCCAAGCCAGCAAGCACGCCTGGATCGTCAGCACCGGCGGCGATCCAGGCCAGGCTCAGCTCCAGCAGCTCGCTTGGCTCGCCGAAGAACTCGGCATCGAAACAGTGGCACTTGCACAGGACAACGACGCGGCCGGCGACCAGCAGGCCCGCAAATGCGCAGCAGTCTTGCCGGCGCCAATCAAAACCAAACGATTCACTCCTCCAAGCGGTTTTGTCGGCTGGGATGACTGGGCGGCGGCGCAGCGCGGATAACCACTTCCTTCCCCGTCTGCCCGGGGTTTGACTTTGGAGCCCGCCTTCGGCGGGCTTTTTCTTTTGCGCGCCGCCGCGTTTCGCTTCGTGCTGAATGGAGGTGCAAGAGACATTCCACCCGTGCACCACCACCACCACCCCAAGGCCCCATCCCATCATGACCACCCGCACGCAACTATCTGACGAATTCCAAATCCTGAGAACCGCGCCGAGCGAATACAGGTTTTCTTTTTATAACCCCGTCACTCGCACGATTTGCGACGTGCCTATGACCCCTCGCGAAGTCGCGATTTTTCAAGTGCTCGCTTCACAAATCGCAGAACGGGTTGAGAAGGACTATTCAGCAGCCGCTTGCGGCCCGGACATTCATTAATCGCTTTTCCACATCATAGGAGTCAATCATGGGTGCAGAGAAAGAAGAATGACGCGCACTGCCGTATAAGGATTTTGACCCAAAACGTAAGGCCGCAACGATTGCGTTTGGCTTGTTTGCGCAGGCATTTTTTGCTTACGTGCTCGTCTATTCGCTCCATGTCTAGCCTTCAGCCCAATTTTTGCAGTGCTTATATCGACTCTGTTTTTTGTCTTCCTTTTTATATTGAGTCTGCGCTTCGGTTTCGCCCTGGGCTTCTTGCTATCGGCTCTGACAATCATTGGCATTTTTGTTTTGCCGATCGTAGCTGAGAAAGTAAAGAAAAAGGAAGAGCCACGTGAAAAGCGCCTGCGCGGTGCCGACGTATTGAGCGCCGATGATCTTGCGAAGCTTATCCGCAGCCGTGAGCAGTAATTTTATTGATCAACCTAAACGAGGTCTTGAATCATGGAATCAAGCCAAAACCCCAATCGCTTCAAATTCTTGAAGCTTCCTTTTGTCGCCCTTCGCGGTGCGATTCTCGGCTTTCTGATCGGCGTCATGCTCGCGTCGGCTCGTGGTTATTTTCTTTTGCGAGCCGCGCGTGATTCACTCATTCAAAATGGCAACGGCCTCGAAGTCGGCACATGGCCTCATTACATGAATGAGTATATCGTCTACAAAATCGCGGAGTTATTGGCACCCTTGCCGGGCGCATTGACCTGGCTGGGGCATAGCTCGCAGAGCATGGTTCAGGCGG
>JAPTVL010000461.1 GCA_028065725.1 Betaproteobacteria bacterium | reverse complement strand
GCCGCCGAGGTGATGCTGCTCAACAAGGTGGACCTGTTGCCCTACCTGAATTTCAACGTGCCGCTCGCGATCGAATACGCACGCCGGGTTAATCCCTATATCCGCGTTATCCTCACCTCCGCAGTCAGCGACGAGGGCATGGGGGAATGGCAGGAATGGATCGATGCCGGCATGAAACGGGCTGCCGGGCAGAAAGAGCGCGAAGTGGATACGCTGAAACGCAGGGTTTCCGAGCTGGAGGCGCTGCTTGCCGCAAAGGCTGGCTGAAATCATGCGGGCTGCTCCTGCCGATGGCCGGGCTGCGGCCCGCATACGGGTACGAGGCATGGTCCAGGGGGTGGGATTCCGCCCCTTCGTCTATCGTCTGGCCATCAAGCTGGGTTTGAGCGGCTGGGTGCGCAATGACGCCGACGGCGTTGAAATCGAGGTGCAAGGCGGGGAGGCGGAGCTTGCTGCGCTGCTGCGAGGACTCAGGAGCGAGGCGCCCGATCTGGCGCGGGTGGATGAAGTGAGCACGATGCCGGCCACGGTTCGGCCGCACCACGGTTTCGCCATTCTGGAAAGCCGCGACGGCCATGCGCATACCGGCATCGCGCCCGATGCCGCCATTTGCCCGGACTGCCTGGCCGAAATCTTCGACCCGGCCAACCGGCGCTACCGCTACCCCTTCACCAACTGCACCCACTGCGGACCGCGCTATACGATCACTCGCCGCTTGCCCTACGACCGCCCCAACACCAGCATGGCGAAGTTCGCCCTGTGCCCGGCCTGCCGGCGCGAATACGATACCCCGCTCGACCGCCGCTTTCACGCCCAGCCCAATGCCTGCCCGACATGCGGCCCGCGCCTGGCTCTGGTCGATGCCGGCGGACAGCCCGTGGCGGCAGATGACCCTATCGCCGTCACGGTGGAACGCCTGCGCGCCGGGCAGATTCTGGCGATCAAGGGGCTGGGCGGTTTCCACCTGATGTGCGATGCGCGCAATGCCGAGGCGGTCGCTCGGCTGCGCCGGTGCAAGCAGCGCGAGGAGAAGCCGTTTGCGGTGATGCTGGCGGGGGTGGCCTCCGTGGCTCAATTTGCGGTGTGCAGCGCTGCCGAGCGGCGGCTGCTGGAAGCCCGCGAGCGGCCCATCGTCCTGCTGCAAAAGCGGGTGGAATGCGATGCGGCCCTGCCCGGCGTGGCGCCCGGCATGGGCGAGCTGGGCGTGCTGCTGCCCTATGCGCCGCTGCATTACCTGCTGTTTCACGAGGCCGCCGGCCGGCCAGACGGCACGGCATGGCTAGCAACGCCGCAGGAACTGGCGCTGGTATGCACCTCGGCCAACCCCGGCGGCGAACCGCTGGTGACCGGCAATGACGAGGCGCTTGTCCGCCTGACCGGGATTGCCGACATATTCCTGCTGCACGACCGCGATATCCTGGTGCGCTGCGACGATAGCGTAGTTAGAAAAGCAGTGCTGAGTCCTGAGTTAAAAGTCCTGAGTGGCACCATCGATACTCAGCACTCAGCACTCAGGACTAAGGACTTTTATTTCATCCGCCGCGCCCGCGGCTACACCCCGCGCGCCATCAAGCTGGCAAAAGCGGGGCGCCCGGTGCTGGCCTGCGGCGGCTGGTTCAAGAACACCGTCTGCCTCACCCGCGGCGACGAGGCCTTCGTTTCCCAGCACATCGGCGACCTGGATAACGCGGCCACCTGCCGCAGCCTGGAGGAAACGGCGCAGCACCTGATGAACGTGCTCGAAATCGAGCCGGAAGTCGTCGTCCACGACCTCCACCCGGATTTCTTCAGCAGCCATTTCGCCGCCTATTTCGCGCGGCAGCGCGGCATCCCGGTGCTTGCCGTGCAGCACCACCATGCCCATATCGCCGCGGTGATGGCGGAACATGGGCTGGCAGATCCGGTATTGGGGCTGGCGCTGGACGGGGTCGGGCTGGGCAGTGACGGAAAAGCCTGGGGCGGCGAACTGCTGCGGGTGGATGGGGCGTCGTTCGAGCGCCTCGGGCACCTCACCGAACTGGCGTTGCCCGGCGGCGACCGCGCCGCGCGCGAGCCCTGGCGCATGGCGGCCAGCGCCCTGCACGCCTTGGGCCGGGGCGAGGAAATCGAGCAGCGTTTTGCGCATTCCTCTGCCGCAGCGGTGCGGCAGATGCTGGAGAGGAATCTTAACAGCCCAACCACCTCCAGTTGTGGCCGCTGGTTCGACGCCGCCGCCGGGCTGCTCGGGGAGCGCGAAGTGGCGGCCTTCGAGGGCCAGGCGGCGATGCTGCTGGAAGGGCTGGCCGAGCGCCACGGCCCGGTCGCGGCGCTGGAGAACGGGTACCGGATCGAGGCGGACGGCAGCCTGAATCTTTTGCCGCTGCTCGCCGCGCTCAGCGAAATCCGCGCTGCCGGCCAGGGCGCGGCGCTGTTCCATGCTACCCTGGCCGAGGCGCTGGCGGCCTGGGTGGAAGATGCGCTGGAAAAAACCGGATTGAACCAGGTTGCATTCGGCGGCGGTTGTTTTCTCAACCGGCTGCTCAGCGTGGATCTCGCCGCCCGCCTTGAAGCGCTGGGTGCGAAGGTGTACCAGGCGCGCCAGGCACCGCCCAACGATGGCGGGCTGAGCTTGGGACAGGCGTGGGTGGCGATGCAGGCTCTCGCGTAGGGTGGGCCGTTTTTGTGCCCACGCGGTCAGTGAAGATTGCTTCTGCGTGGGCACAAAAACGTGCCCACCCTACCTCGGATTGTTTTTTGGAGAAATAAATGTGTCTGGCAATCCCGGCCCGCGTGGCCGAACTCCTCGATAACGACGGTGCCGTGGTCGAACTGGGCGGGGTGCGCAAGGAAATCTCGCTGGCGCTGGTGGATGGCGTGGCGGCGGGCGATTACGTCATCGTCCACGTTGGCTATGCCCTCAACCGGCTCGACCCGGAAGAGGCGGAAAAGACCTTGCAACTGTTTGCCGAGTTGGGTGAAAACCTGACATGAAATACATCGACGAATTCCGCGACGGTGTGCTGGCCAGGAAACTCGCCGCCGACGTGCGGCGCGAGGTTCTTCCCGGACGCAGCTACAGCCTGATGGAATTCTGCGGCGGGCATACCCATGCCATTTTCCGCTACGGGATACAAGATTTGCTGCCCGCCAACGTGCGCATGATCCACGGTCCCGGTTGCCCGGTGTGCGTGCTGCCGATCGGGCGGGTGGACAGCGCCATTCGGCTGGCGCGCACGCCCGGCGTGATCCTGTGTTCCTACGGCGACATGCTGCGCGTGCCCGGCTCGGACCGGGTCAGCCTGCTGAAGGCCAAGGCGGGCGGGGCTGACGTGCGCATGATCTATTCCAGCGCCGATGCGCTGCGGATCGCCCAGGAAAACCCCGAAAGCCAAGTGGTGTTCTTCGCCATCGGCTTCGAGACCACCACGCCGCCGACGGCGGTGGCGATTCTGCAGGCGGAAAAGCTGGGCCTTGCCAACTTTTCGGTATTTTCCAACCATGTGCTGACCCCCTCCGCCATCGCCAACATCCTCGAATCGCCGGAGGTGCGCAAGCTAGGGCTGCTACCGCTCGACGGCTTCATCGGCCCAGCGCACGTTTCCACCGTGATCGGCAGCCGGCCCTATGAATATTTCGCTTACGAATACCAGCGCCCGGTGGTGATCGCCGGCTTCGAGCCGCTCGACGTGATGCAGGCGATCCTGATGCTGGTGCGGCAGTTGAACGAGGGCCGCGCCGAGGTGGAAAACGAGTTTTCCCGCGCCGTGACGCGGGAAGGCAACCTCAAGGCGCAGGACATGGTGGCGGAAGTGTTCGAGCTGCGCCGCTCCTTCGAATGGCGCGGTCTCGGGCTGGTGCCTTACAGCGGCCTGAGGATCAAGGCGAAATACGCCGCTTTCGACGCCGAGCGGCGCTTCGACCTGCCCTATCATCAAGTGCCCGACCACAAGGCCTGCGAATGCGGCGCGATCATCCGCGGCGTGAAGAAACCGCTCGACTGCAAACTGTTCGGCACGGTGTGCACGCCCGACAATCCGATCGGTTCCTGCATGGTGTCGAGCGAAGGGGCTTGTGCGGCTTATTACACTTACGGACGATACAAGGAAGCTGAAAATCGTTAACCGCAGAGGCGCAGAGAATTCCCAATCCGGGTTTTCTCCGCGCCTCTGCGCCTCTGCGGTAAAAAAATTGAGAGCAACCATGACTAAAGCCAGAACCGGTTATATCCGCCCCCTCGACCTGAAACACGGCCGCGTCGACATGACCCACGGCAGCGGCGGGCGGGCGATGGCGCAATTGGTCGAGGAACTGTTCCTCGCCGCCTTCGACAATGAATTCCTGAACCAGCAGAACGACCAGGCGAGCTTTCATGTACCCGGCGGGCGTATGGTGATGGCGACCGATTCGCACGTCGTGTCGCCGCTGTTCTTTCCCGGCGGCGACATCGGCTGCCTGTCCGTTCACGGCACCCTCAACGATGTCGCCATGGCCGGCGCAGTGCCGCTCTATCTCTCGGCGGGCTTCATCCTGGAAGAGGGCTTTCCGCTCGCCGACCTGGCGCGCATCGTCGAGTCGATGGCGCGCGCCGCCAGGGAAGCCGGCGTGTCGATCGTCACCGGCGACACCAAGGTGGTCGAGCGCGGCAAGGGCGACGGCGTGTTCATCACCACCACCGGCATCGGCGTGGTGCAGGCGGGAGTGAATATCTCCGGCGAGCGCGCCCGGCCGGGCGACGCGATCATCGTCAACGGCCCGATCGGCGACCACGGCGTGGCGATTCTCAGCTTGCGCGAGAACCTCAGCTTCGGCACCGCCATCCAGTCCGACACCGCCGCGCTGCACGGCCTGGTCGCGGAGATGGTCGGCGCGGTGGCGGACATTCACGTGCTGCGCGACCCGACGCGTGGCGGGCTGGCCACCACCCTGAACGAAATCGCCCGCCAGTCGGGTGTCGGCATGATGCTGCGCG
Organism: Betaproteobacteria bacterium; assembly: GCA_028065725.1. The sequence goes on along the minus strand of JAPTVL010000461.1, from coordinate 1,530 downwards.
AAACCGGCCTGCCCATCCGTGCCGAAGTCCGCGCGGCGTGCGAGTTCCTCGGCCTCGATCCGCTGTATTCCGCCAACGAGGGCAAGCTCGTCGCCATCTGCCCGTGCGCGGATGCGAAGGCTTTGCTGGCAGCGATGCGCGCCCATCCGCTGGGTCGCGAGGCGGCGCTGATCGGCGAGGTGACCGAAGACGACCATCATTTCGTCCAGATGGAAACCGCTTTCGGCGGGCGGCGCATCGTGGACTGGCTGACCGGGGAGCAATTGCCGCGGATATGTTGAAAATCTTTCACCGCAGAGGCGCTGAGACGCAGAGGTTCCGCAAAGAAAGCCCTTCTTCCGCACTTTCTTGGAATTGCTTTTTTCTGCGCCTCCGCGCCTCCGCGCCTCTGCGGTGAAGTTGTTTGTTATTAATTTCGCTTTGTTCAGTTTGAAAATATGCGCATCCTGTTCCTGACCCACTCCTTCAACAGCCTGTCGCAGCGGCTCTACCTCGAACTGACGGGGCGCGGCCACGAGGTGTCGGTCGAGTTCGACATCAGCGACGCCGTGACGCTGGAGGCGGTGGCGATGTACCGCCCCGACCTGATTATCGCGCCTTTTCTCAAGCGCGCCATTCCCGAGGAAATCTGGCGCAAGCAGGTCTGCCTGATCGTCCACCCCGGCATCCGGGGCGACCGCGGGCCGTCGGCGCTGGATTGGGCGATCCTGAACGGTGAGCAGGAATGGGGCGTGACGGTGCTGCAGGCCGCCGCCGAGATGGATGCCGGCGACATCTGGGCAAGCGCGAATTTTCCGATGCGCGCGGCGAGCAAGGGCAGCCTGTACCGCAACGAGGTGACGGAGGCGGCGGCGGTGGCGGTGCTGGAGGCGGTGGAAAAGTTTGAGGCGGGCGGCGTCAGGCCCGAGCTGCTCGATTCAGCGCAGCCCGACATGCGCGGGCAATGGCGGCCCGCAATGCGCCAGGAAGACCGCGCCATCGACTGGCGCAATGACGATACCGCGACGGTGTTGCGCAAAATCAGATCTGCCGACGGCTTTCCCGGTGTGCTCGACGAAGTGCTGGGGATGGCTTGCTACCTGTACGACGCGCATCCCGAAACCGGGTTGCGCGGCGCGCCGGGGGAGATCATCGCCCACAACAACGGCATGATCTGCCGCGCCACAGTGGACGGCGCGGTGTGGATCGGCCACCTGAAAAAGAAACAGGACCGCGAGCCGGCCTTCAAGCTGCCGGCGGCGCTGGTGTTGGGGAAGCAACTGGTCGGCGTAGCCGAGGTTTCCCTCTCCCCAGCCCTCTCCCGCAAGCAGGAGAGGGAGCCTTATAGTGCAGCATTACTCCCCTCGCCCGCAGGCGGGAGAGGGGCTGGGGGAGAGGGGGGTTCGGGTACTGAGGGAACCACTTGGCGCGACATCCGCTACGAGGAGAAGAATGGAGTCGGCTATCTGCACTTCGAGTTCTACAACGGCGCGATGAGCACGGCGCAGTGCGGGCGTCTGCTTCAGGCTTACCAGGAGGCGATCCGGCGCG
>JAPTVL010000332.1 GCA_028065725.1 Betaproteobacteria bacterium | reverse complement strand
TCTGGCTCAGGCGCAGCGACGCTCCGACATAGGCGTCGTATGCACACACCTCAGCTAGCAGCACCTCGATGTCGATGCCCTGGGCAGACCAGCTCTTGTCGCGCCGGGCGTATTCGTGACGTTGGTATTCTTCAAGACTCAGACCGTAGTGGTCCGGCCCACGCACGAAGCCGTGCTTACCCATCCACATCGCCAGTCCCCGCAAGAAACTCAGGTAGGTCTGGATCGTCGCCGGTGCCAGATGCTCCTGCTGCCAGACCTGCACCATGGCGTGGATGTGTTTCTGCCCGAGATTGCGCGGGTCCGGTACCGTCTTGAATCCGGCCTTGACTTTCATGTCGCGAAAGAAACGGCGCAGGAAGTGAGCACGCTCATGCCGCGTCTTGTGCGAGACCGTTTTTTCCAACGACGTGTGCAGGGTGTTGAAGAGTTCGATCAAAACCTCCAGTACCTTCAGGGGTGCTGCCTTGCCCGGTTTGTAGCGCGCCAGGATTTCCTGAGGCGACAGGCCCGCCCAATCTTGGCGGCGAACGGGTTGCTGCTGGCTCGAACGGCCGGGACTGGTAGGCTCCTGCACCCGGCGGCGAGAGGTACGGCGGACAGTATTGCGATGGATTGCGTCAGACATGATGTTAGCTCCACAGTTGAATACCCGTCGCCCGAACGGCAGGTAATGTTGCCCATAAAGGTGGAATCCATTGAGGCCATCGGCAGGACGGATTCCGTTGCCCTTGCCGGTCAGTGGTCAAAAGTTTCAGCGCCGCACGCGACCACAACTTCGCGACACTTACCCAGTGGGTTCGTCGGTCAGCGCGCACGCGCCAGCCAACTCGGTCTGTCTTAAAAACGAAACTGTTGATCCGGCCCATCCATGCATTTCTGCAGTCATGGGGGTTGTGATGCCAGCCGACCTCTAGGGCGTGGCGAAGGCATCGGCGACGAGGTCTTGCCTCGCGCTTTACTGTTGGATCAGTTCTGGATTCGTAGCGCCATCCACTCGCATGGGTCCGCCCCTGACCGAAAGTCCAGGGCGGTGCCGAGTTTGTGAGCGTAGACGCGCGGGGAGCCTATAGAGGCAAACACAGCCGCGCGCTGCGGAAAACCGCGTGCTCAAGGGATGGCGGGAACAGGGGCGGCATCGGGTGCCGGCCAGGTGCTCTGTTGTCTGTGGCGCGCCTCAAGGAGCACCCAGCGCGAACGCTGACAAGGCCACGGCGACATGCACTACGAAGAAGACCTCGGGCCGCCACCTCAAGGGTGACGGCACTTCCGGCCACATTGGATCGGGACCGGCGCTTCAAGGGCAGGTAACGACTGCGACGCCTTTTGCTCCGCGATGGAGCTGGGCCAGGATGGCCCTCGGGAAACCGTAGTTGACTCCAAGCGGGGCAGGGTAGTCAAGCAGGCGGCGCGAAAGCGCTGTGAATCTCGGGGGATTGAGGGTGGCACTTGCGTGCTCGGAAGATTGCGGTAAGGCGCATTTATTGCGCCGAAGTGGCGAGCAGCGAGGCGGCATGTGGGCTTGACAGGAGAAAACTCTGCCTCTGGCGCCTGGCGGGACAACTCAAGCCGATTTCCGAGCGCCGAATGCAACGGCAGATATTTCGGCGCAGGGGTTGATGCCCGGCATTTAAGTGAGAGCGTAGTGACATACATGCAGTACCCACCAGGGGATGACGACCTCGGACATCAACGCAATGACGACGCAGTTCACATCGAGTGACAGCCGTCCGGACCTGATGCCGAAATCGGGCTCAGTGAGTGGGGATTTCGTGTGGCGGAATCAGGTCGCTCTGTCGATGCTGATTGACCTGCAACCTACCTTGGAGTCTTGATATGGAACTGATCGTCAGAGCGGTGGATGTCGGATCGGGCAACACCAAGTTCGTTACGGCAGCAGTCGGCGCCGACATCCGCTGCGCCAGTTTCCCTTCCGTCGCCTATCCATCCAGCGACGACTCGCCGTCGTGGCAGGCCAGCGAGCGCAAGCAGACGGTGTGCATCCCCATTGGCCCGCTGTTCTATGAGGTCGGGCCGGATGTAAGCCTCGCCGCCGATACCTTCCGCGCCAAGCAACTACACGACGAATACACCGAGACGCCCGAATATATGGCGTTGTTGAGAGGTGCCCTCAGCATGATGAAGCTCAGCCGCATCGACTTGCTGGTGGTCGGCCTGCCAGTCGCGCTTTTCGCCGTCAAGAAGGCCTCGCTGGAAAAGGCCATGACCGGCCGGCATGACATCGGTGGCGGCAAGGCTGTGACGGTAGGCAAGGCGCTGGCTGTGGCCCAGCCGCAGGGGGCACTGGTGCACTACGCCTCCGAGCACCAGAAGATGGCGAGCATCGGCAACGAGCAGAGCCTGATCATCGATCCGGGCTCGCGCACCTTCGATTGGTTGGTGGCCCGCGGCATGCGATTGGTGCAGAAGCAGAGCTACTCGTTCAACCGCGGCATGTCCGATGTGCTGCGCTTGCTGGCGGCCGAGATCACCAAGGACATCGGTTTGCCCTACCGGGACTACGACGCCATCGACTTGGCGCTGCGCACCGGCAAGCAGCCGGTGATCTTCCAGAAGCCATACGACATGAAACACCTGCTGCCGCTGGCGGAGACCGTTGCCGAGCAGGCCGTGTCGTCGATGAAGGCGTGGATCGAGGCGCCGCATAGCCTGCAGAACATCATCCTGGTTGGGGGCGGGGCGTTCCTGTTCCGCAAGGCGGTGAAGGCGGCTTTTCCGAAACATCGCATCCATGAGGTGAAGGCACCGATGTTTGCCAATGTGCGGGGCTTTCAGCTTGCCGGGCAGAACTACGCGCGCAGCGTAATGGCCGCAGGGGGACAGGAGCGTGCCCAAGTCGCACAGGGAGTCAGCGAATGAGCACTGATGCTCAGAAGGAGGCCAAACCCATTCGTCTCGTTTTCGAACTGGCGCGTGCCGATCATCCGCGTCTTTATGACGACCTGGTCCAGTTCCACAAGGGCACCAAGCGGGTCAACCGCCTGCGCCTGCTGGCTTATGACGGTTTGTTGGTCCAGACCGGTCTATTCAATGGGGTGGGGAGCGGCTTGCCGTATCAGAACTCGCAAGGTGGCGCGCAGGAAGGCAGTAGCGATGTCACCAACGACCTGTTTGCCTCATCGCTTGAGGGATGAGGCGCAAATGAAGAAGCGTGGGAGCCGATCTGCGGATGATCGTATGGTCATTGCCTCTGATCTGGCTCAGATGGGGCGGTGCGAGAAACTTTTGGTGTTTGAACATCTGTATGGAAGCCGCCCTTCGGCGCGCCGACAGCGAGCCATAGCGCGCGGACTACTTGAGCACGAGCGGTTTTACAGGGAAGGGGCGGCATCAGCTTGGCGGAAGGGCCGATGTTTCGTCTCCACCTGCGTATTCGGGGAGTCATGGCAGACCTGGGAACTGCGCCGATTCAGAGACGAGGTTCTCCGTCCGAGGAGTTGGGGCCGCCGCCTCATCTGGTTCTATTACCGTGTGGCACCGAGCATCTGCATGGTGATGCGCCGATGGCCCGCATTGCAGCGGCCCGTTCGCATCGCTCTGGATGTCGTCGCAGTGGGGTTGCGAAGGTTTAAGAAACGGGATGGAGGTGGCGAATGACGACGTTACTCTGGGTGGTCTGCAGCGTCGCTGTCGTCTGCATCGCTCTTATCCACGGTCACTGGCTATCGCGTGGAGCGATTGCCGTCCTGGCAGAACGCGCATCCAGACCGGAAGTACTGTTGGATGCCAAACTGGTGTACATGGAAAAGTTATTCCGAGTGTTCAAGCCCGTTGGGCTGGTTGCGAAGCTCGATCGTGCATACAGGATGCCTTCCGGCCTGATCGTGCTGGTGGAATTAAAGTGCCGGTGGATCAATCGACCGTTCCTGTCAGATGTAATTCAACTATCTGCGCAAAGGATGGCAGTGATGGGCCAGACGCGGCAGCCAGTGGCCACCTACGCGTATGTAATGGTGAAGGCGCCTACCAGGCGAGCCTTACCGATCGCGCACCGCGTCGAATTGATGAGTGACGAGCAAGTGGTTGCCTTGGTCAGGCGCAGGGAAGAAATTCTCGCTGGACGGATTTTGCCTCGCCGGTCCTCATCCCTGAGAACGTGCGATGCGTGTGCGTTCCAAGTGGATTGCGATTGTCTACAAATAGACAGTCGCCTCGACGCTAGTGCCCAGCCGAAGGGCCGAGTCCGCAGACCGGGAGCGCAGGGAAGGTCGGAGGCCTCGCGTGCTTTGCGCATCGAGTATGTCCGCCATAGGGTCCCCTTTTCTATTCTTCGAGAAGGCGAATGAGGTCGATAACACCGTGTCTGCACGCTAACAGATGCATTGTTATCGTGGAAAACTGATGTGCAGAATGCCTAAAATAAATGACATTATCGAAGTGTTTGCCTATTTAAGGCAGCAGATGCTTCCTCACAAAGCTTGCGTCATTCGCTATACGCGCCTAATATAGTGGGCGTTATTGTGGAATATGCCTAATCATATGATCAAATTCATGATGCCGCAGCAAGCTGCCGAGCGCGTCGCCAAACTGGGCCAGCGTATCCGGGTCGCGCGGATTCGGCGCGGCTGGTCAGTCGCCGACCTCGCCGGCAAGGCTGGCATCAACCGCAACACTCTCACCGCGCTGGAACTGGGTAAGCCGGGCACGTCAGTCGGCGTATGCATCACCGTCCTATGGGTGCTCGGCCTCGACAATTCCCTAGAGGCCGTCGCCAATCCCGACACCGACCTGCATGGCAAGGCGCTCGAAGCGTCTCGCCGCCCCACGCGCGCAGGCAAGTCCAGGAAGGCGAGCGACGACTATGACTTCTGAGCGCGAAGCCTATGTTTACATCCAGCTCCCCGGAACCCTGGAGACAGTGCCGGCGGCGCTGCTCAGGGTGCAGACGCTGCCCGACGGCACGCAGATCGGGCGCTTTCGCTACGGCGATCGCTACCTTCAGCGGCAAGAAGCGGTCGCACTCGATCCGTTCCAGTTGCCCTTGGACAAGACCGTCTATGAGTTCACCCAGCTCAAGGGCATTCCGGGCGCGGTCCGGGACGCCGGCCCCGATGCCTGGGGGCGGCGTGTCATCGAGCACAAGCTCGAACGTGGCGCCGCTGACCTCCAGGAGATCGACTACCTGCTGCATGGCCCGCAGGACGGGGCGGGATATTTGAGTTTCGGGCTGAATGCCGAACCGCCGGCGCCCAAACGTCAGTACAACCGCACGCACCAACTGGCCGAACTGATCGCGGCCACGCAAGCGATCGAGGAGGGCAGGCCGGTAGCCGCGCACGTGCTCGAACAACTCGATCCGGGTACCAGCATGGGCGGTGCGCGGCCGAAGGCCACGATCGAGGACGCGCAAAGCCTTTGGCTCGGCAAGTTTCCCTCCAAGGATGACCGCTTCAATCTGCAGCGTGTCGAATTCGCAACGCTCGACCTTGCGCGCCGCTGCGGCCTGAACGTCACGCAGGCGCGGCTGCAGACGGTCGGCGACAGTGATGTGCTGATGCTGCAGCGCTTCGATCGCGACCACACCGACAAGGGCTACCTGCGCTTCGGCCTCGTCAGTGGGCTGACCGTGCTCGATTGCGGCGACAGCCACCTGGACCGCGAACGCTGGTCCTACCCGCTGTTGGCCGACAACCTGCGCCGCTGGTCCGATAAGCCGGAGGCCGACTGTGCCGAGTTATTTCGGCGCATGGTCTTTAACGCCGCTGTGACCAACAACGACGATCACCCGCGCAACCATGCTCTGCTGCGCAGGCAGAAGGGATGGCGGCTGTCGCCGGCCTACGATTTGGTACCCGCACCGGTGGTAAGCCTGGAGAGGAGGGATCTGGCATTGACCGTCGGCAACTACGGTCGCACGGGCAGCATCTATAATTTACTGTCACAGGTGGGCCGTTTCGGGTTGTCGGCGGAAGAGGCACGCGCGGAGATCGATCGGCTCGTGGGCGTGGTGCGTCACTGGCGCGAGACTTTCTTCGCCTGCGGAGTGACGGCCCAGGACATGGACTACATCGCTCCGGCCATCCTGCCCGAGTGCTTTTTCATTGAGAGGCAGAGGCGGCTCGATGAATAAGGTGGCGTATCCGGTTACAAAGCTCGGCGATGGTTGATAATTGATGCGCTGGAGTATCCTACCCGTCAAACTCGCGCCAGAAAAAGCGCTTAAATTATGACGGTAGAAGTGACGGTATACGTAATAACCAGAATAATAATATCTATATTTTATCTTGGCTTATAGCCGTCAAAAATGATCGAGTGGGAATGATCCAACGTCTGGCAGCGGCTGGCATCTGGTGGCATCAAATATCGCATAACTAAGCGTAAACGTTTAACTTTTAGACTTTTTGTCTGGCATTGACTGGCACCGCTTGGCAACGCCAAGCATGCTTTTTTCATGGCATTACGGATGGTACTATGTGCCTGTGATGCCATGAGTTGCGCTCGATACCATGCCATAGGCCGGTTGTT
>JAPTVL010000048.1 GCA_028065725.1 Betaproteobacteria bacterium | reverse complement strand
TGATTTTTTTAAAAGGAGAAGTGCCATGCGCAAGATCATTTTACCCCTGCTGATGCTGCTATCCCTGTCGGCCTTCGCTGCCCAGGAGCAGACGATCGAGTTGAAAGACGGCGGCAAGGTCATGGTCCAGAAGGACGGCACCATGGTTCATATCGATGCTGCCGGCAACCGCGTCAAGATGAAAGACGGTGGCGTCATGGAAGCCAGGGACGGGACGATGTTCATGATGAAAAACGACGCCCTCTGGAAGAAGATCACCGAGAAGGGAACCCTGAACCCGAAGTTCTAAGGTGATTGCGGACGGCCTATAGGGTCGTCCGCTTTCCCCTATAAGTAAGCAGGGGGCCTTAGCAGCCCAGTCTACCTATTTGAGAACGACTCGCCGGCTTCGGTTGTCCATACGTTATGCTCACCTCGTCGTCATTCGAGATTTTCTAGTATGAACCTCCTGCAGATCCTGATCCTCGCCATCGTTCAGGGGGCGGCAGAACTTTTGCCGGTCTCCAGTTCGGCTCACGTCATCGTGGCCGAGAAGTTGATGGGGCTGGACCCTACGGTGCCCGAGATGACGCTGTTGTTGGTGATGCTGCACACCGGCACGATGTTCGCGGTCATCGTCTACTTCTGGAAGTCCTGGCGTACTACTTACTTTGGTTCAGTCCAAAAATTTCGTACCAACGCGCTCCGAGTAGTGGTCGCGACGATAGTGACCGGCGCAGTGGGACTGGTCCTGCTGCAACTGATCAAGCACGTGGTCGCTGGCAACATGCCCGGTTTCGAAATTGAAAACCTGTTCGGCAATGCCAGGCTGATGGCTGTCGCGCTGGCCGCAGCCGGCGTGCTGATCATCGTGTCGTCGCGTTTTCCCGAGAGCACGGGCAATGATGATTTGTCGCTGCGCAGCGCAACATGGATCGGAGCAGTACAGGGCCTGTGCCTGCCGTTTCGGGGCTTCTCCCGGTCGGGCGCCACTATCTCGACCGGTCTCGCCTTGGGCGTGGGCCGCCGACGCGCAGAGGAGTTCAGCTTCGCGCTGGCGGTGGTGCTGACCCCGGCAGTGATCGTCAAGGAAGCATATCGACTCTACCAGGCGCAGGGCGCTGCCATGGCAGTGCATGCAGGCGGGCTCATGCAACTCATCGGCCCGAGTTTGATCGGCATGGCGTTGAGCTTTCTGGCGGGTTTGGTGGCTCTGCGCTGGCTGTCGCGCTGGCTGGAACAGGGCCGTTGGCATTTTTTCGGCGTCTACTGCCTGTTGGCCTCCCTGGTGGTGCTTTGGGTGGGATAAACCTTGCCCGTTGGGTGGGGGAAATCTTGCCCGGGATTCTGATGTGGCCATCAAACGAGTCAACATTGGGCATCAGGGGTTAGTAACCCCTTGTCGGCACCAGCTAACCGGCTCAGGCTGCAGCGCAAGCCCGACCGCTGTTCAACGGACAGGGTGTTGGCTTGGGCAAAAGCGACAACTTACTTCGTTTGAAGTTTTTGCATAGTTGCATTATTATGCGACTATGCATTCGATCAACGTCAAACCCTCCGAAGTATTTCAGGCTCTTGCCGATCCCACGCGGATCCGAATCGTGCGTCTTCTCGCCGAAACGCGAGAGGAAGCCTGCCTCTGCGAACTGGTGGACAGTCTTCTGGAGCCCCAATACAAGCTCTCGCGCCACGTCAAAGCGCTGCGACAGGCCGGTTTGCTGTCCGCGGAAAAAGAAGGCCGCTGGGTCTATCACCGGCTGGTCGAGGGCATCCCCTATCTCGAACGGGTGCATGAGGTGCTCAAGGCACTGCCGGATGTTGACGGGTCGTTCGCCCGCGATCTGGAAAATTTCCGCGGGCGGATGTGCCTGCGGGAAGGCGGCCGCTGCCGCATCGGCATCCAGACACCCGAGCTGGCGGCGGGAGGCGAATGATGGCGTGCTCGTGCTCCGCTTCGCTCCCGCTGACCATGCCGCGGCCGTGGAAAAACCCGCAGGTCGTAACCTCCTCGGCTTCGGGGATCCTGCTCGCGCTGGGCTTTGTCGGCGGCTACCTGGGCCTGTCCCACGCCGCCGAGACGCTGTTCTATGTGGCTGCGGTCGTCATCGGCGGCTATTACTTCGGCCGCGAGGCGCTGGAGGAACTGATCAAGGAGCGTGCGGTTGGCATCGAACTGCTGATGTCCGTCGCAGCCCTCGTCGCCGGCGGGATGGGACAGTGGCTGGAGGCGGCCACGCTGGTGTTCCTGTATTCCATCTCCGAGGCGGCGGAAGGCTACACGGCTGAGCGGACGCGGCATGCCGTGCGCGCGCTCATGGACCTGGCGCCGAAGACCGCCCTGGTGCGCCGGGACGGCCAGGAGTCGCGCATCCCTGTCGAACAGTTGCAGGTGGGCGACATTTTCGTCGTCCTGCCCGGGGAATCGGTGGCCACCGACGGCGACGTCATCGACGGCCATTCCGCGGTCAACCAGGCGCCGGTGACGGGGGAATCGGTTCCGGTGGAGAAGTCTCCGGGCGGCAAGGTGTTCGCGGCCAGCATCAATGGGGAAGGCGCGCTGACGGTACGGGCGACCAAGGCGTTCGCTGACAACACCCTGTCGCGCATCATTCATCTGGTGGAAGCGGCGCAGGCCAGCAAGGGGCGCAGCCAGCGCTTCATCGAGCGCTTCGGCAAACGCTACAGCCCGGCTGTTCTGGGCGTCGGCATCCTGATCGGTCTGCTGCCGCCGCTGTTCGGGCTGCCGTGGGAGGATTGGCTGACCCGCGCGACGGTTTTTGTCGTGGCGGCGGCGCCCTGCGCCCTGGTGATCTCGATCCCCATCACTCTGGTCGCGGCCCTGGGCACGGCCGGCCGCAACGGCCTGCTCATCAAGGGCGGCGTGCATCTGGAGAACTTGGCCCGAGTGAAAGTCGTGGCGCTCGACAAGACGGGCACCCTTACGCTGGGACGCCCCGAGGTCACGGACGTGCTCGTGTTCTGGGGGCACGACGAGCGTGAGGTGCTGGAGGCCGCCGCGGCCCTGGAGTCCCGCTCGCAACATCCCCTGGCGCAGGCCATCGTGCGCCGTGCCCAGGCAGTCGGCCTCGAACCAGCGCCAGCCGGGAACTTCCGCTCCCGTACCGGCGCGGGCGCCCAGGGGTTGGTGGGCGGGCGGGAATTTTATATCGGCAGCCCGAAACTGTTCGCCGACCTGGGCGTTCCGGTTGCCGAGGTGATGGACAAGGTTCAACACCTGCAAAGCCAGGGCAAGACTGTGGTGATGCTCGGGACCCATTCCTCGATCCAGGCATTGTTTGCCATCGCTGACCCGTTGCGCCCCGAGGCGGCGGACGCCATCGCCGAACTGAAGCGCGCCGGGATCGAGCGGGTGGTCATGCTGACTGGTGACAATCCCCTGGCCGCCGCCGCCATTGCCGAACAGGTTGGGATCGACGAGGTCCATGCCGAGCTTTCTCCCGAGGACAAGACCCGTAAGGTGGCCGAACTGGAAGCGAGGTACGGCAAGGTGCTGATGGTGGGCGACGGCGTCAACGACGCGCCGGCGCTCGCCGCCGCCCACGTTGGCGTCGCCATGGGCGCCGCCGGCACCGATGTCGCCCTGGAGACGGCGGACGTGGCGCTGATGAGCGACAACCTGGCGCGCCTGCCCTACCTCATCCGCTTCAGCCAGCGGACGTGGCGCGTGGTGCTGCAAAACCTGGCGCTCTCCGTGGTGGTGATCGGCTCGCTCATCGCCGGGGCGGTGACAGGTTACTTCACCCTTCCCATCGCCGTCCTCGCGCACGAGATCAGCGAGTTCGTGGTGATCGCGAGCGGGCTGCGCATGCTCAGGACGTAACTTTTCTGGTCTATGTTTAATTTTTTCTCAACAAAGGAATAACAGATGAACACCAAGTACGGTTTCGGCAAGGCGGTCGCGTCTTCTTTCGACGCGGCGGTCGAGAAGGTCACCCAGGAACTGCAAAAGGAAGGCTTCGGCGTACTGACGGATATCGACGTGGCGGCGACGCTGAAGAAGAAGCTCAACCAGGACATGCCGCCCTACCGCATCCTCGGGGCCTGCAACCCGCCGCTGGCGCATCGGGCGCTGGAAGCGGAACCGTCGATCGGCCTACTGCTGCCCTGCAACGTGGTGGTGCGCCAGGACGATGCAGGCAAGGTGCAGGTGGAGTTCATGGACCCCAATGCGGTGCTGGATCTGGTGGCGAAGCCGGAGGTCCATCAATTGGCCAGCGAGGTCAGGCAAAAGCTGGAGCGGGTCATGCAGGCCCTGTAAGCCTCAAGGGATGAAGACATCATGCAGATGGGCAAAGGGGCTTCGATCCTGGTGCTGGGCACAGCCGTTGCGGCTTGCCTGGCTGCCCCGATTGCGGCATCCGCAGGCGAGCCTGCTTCCGGCGAACGGACGATCCTGGCGGGCGGAATGGGGATGATGGGCATGCACCGAAACATGATGCAAGGGATGATGGGCGGCGCGCTGCCTCCCGGAATCGACCCCGCCCGCCTGCCTGAGCCCGATTCGTCCGGGGCGCACCTGCTCCAGCAGTTCTGCATGCAATGCCACAACCTGCCCGGCCCCGGCCTGCACACAGCCCCGGAATGGCCCCAGGTGCTGGGCCGGATGAACATGCGCATGCAGATGATGGGGGGAATGATGGGCGGCATGATGAGTGTAGCGGCGCCCGATCCGGTGCAGCTGGAGATCCTGCTCGGCTATTTGCAGCGGCATGCGCAGAAGCCGATCGATGCGGCGGCGTATCCCGACCTGGACACGCCGCCGGGCCGGGCCTTCGGCACGATCTGCATGCAGTGCCACGCCCTCCCGGACCCCAGGCAGCACACCACCGGCGAATGGCCGTCAGTCGTGGCCCGCATGCGCGGCCATATGGCCGCAATGGGGAAAATCAACCCGGACGAGACGACGACCAATGAGATCGTCGGTTTTTTGCAGCGGCACAGCGCGGCCCAAAAATAGCGCAGACGGCGGAACCAGGCTTGGAGGTCGACATGATGTGGGAATACGGCATGGGTTGGGGATGGGGGTGGTTCGGCATGATCCTGTTTTGGCTGGTGCCGATCCTGCTCATCGCAGTGGGGCTCAAATATTTTTTCGGCGGTGGTGGCCGTCCGAATCCGGGCGCCCGCGATGCGAGCCAAGGCGCGCTGGACGTGCTGGAAGAACGATATGCTCGGGGAGAAATCGATCGCGAGGAATTTCTCAAGAAGCGCGACGACTTGAAGCGTGGTTAGGTGCTCACGCTTGCGTGGGCGTTACGCGTCGTTTGGATCACCGTAAGGAGAAACAGCATGAAAAAGATCGTGTTGGCAGGACTGACCGTGCTTTCGCTCACGGCCTCCGCGGCCTTTGCCCAGCAAGGCTATTACCCGTGCCAGGGCTATGGGTGCGGCATGATGATGGGCCCCGGAATGGGGATGATGGGACCGGGCATGATGGGTGGCTACGGCATGGGCCCGGGGATGATGATGGGCCCCGGGATGATGGGGGGCTATGGGTATGGAGCTCCCTATTCCGGGGTACCCGACCTGACGAAGGAGCAGGCCGAGAAGATCGACAGGATTCGCGACGATCTCGCCAAGAAAGAGGCGCCCCTGATGCGGCAGATCTCCGAGGAAAGGCGAAAGCTGCAGGACATGTATTCCTCCGGCGCGGACCCCTCGGCGCTCGACCAGGCATACAGAAAGACCACCGATCTCGAACGTCAGGTGTTCAACGCCCGGGCCGATGCGCAGAAACGGATGAACGCCGTGCTGACCAAGGACCAGCGGCAAAATATGCAGCGCACGTGGCGCGGATATGATCGTGGCTACGGTCGCGGCATGTGGCGCGACTACGACGACGACATGATGATGGGCCCCGGAATGTGGGACTGGGATTAAGCCAGGGTGCCTTTGGGCGATCCGGCTGTTAACGCCCACCTCATCCGGATCGCGCATCACTAAACGAGCATGCCATAAGAGCGCCAACCCATCCCCCTGCGGCACGATGGACAGTCAAGAAAACAGCCAGACAAAGAACGCAAGCAGGTAAGATAGCAACATGCATCCCGCAGCGGTACGTCGACTTCTCTATTTCCTGCTGGTCACCTTGCTGATCAATGCGGGCGGCTGGACGTTCAACCGCGAAGCGGTGGTCGATGCGCTTTTCGCCGGGCAGGAAAGCAGCCCGGCGAGGCTGGTGCAGCCCTCCCTGCAAGCGGGCCATGGTCTAGGCGAGTCGCCTAAAGCCAAGGCGGCATGCACCCACTGGTGCCACGAAGCGGGGCATTTCCTCGGACTGTTCGGCCAAATGCCAACCGTGTCCTCGAAGCCCGTCGAAGGCTACTTCTCCCACCTCTCCCGGTTCATTCCTGAACCTGCCAACGAAGGCCTTTTTCGGCCGCCACGACTCATCTCCTAGTTTCCAAACGCATTGATTTTTGTGTTGCGAAGACGCATCCGCCTTCGGCTGGGTGTCGTGTTCGCCTTGGAAAGGAATGAGCATGAGGTTTTCATTTTTAT
>JAPTVL010000309.1 GCA_028065725.1 Betaproteobacteria bacterium | reverse complement strand
ATTCTTATGGTGCGCCGCCGCTGGCGCGGGATTCGGGGCGGCAGGGCACACGGCTGTGGACGCAAGGCCTGCAAATCCGGATAATTCCATCAATCCAGATTGATGCTGACCTGCGGCCCGTGGGCACCCCCGGCGCAGGTCAATTTTTTCCCTTTTGCGAGAGCACATCATGGCCGCCGTAATGTCCCAGTTGGCACCTCCCCCAGCCGCCAGCCGGCTTCTGCTGTCCGGCAACGAAGCCGTGGCCCGCGCTGTCTGGGAATCCGGCGTGCGCGTCGCCGCCGCCTATCCCGGCACCCCGGCGACCGAGATCATCGAGTCCGTGGCGCGCTATCCCGACCTGCACGCCGAATGGTCGGTCAATGAAAAGGTGTCGATGGAAGTCGCGCTGGGCGCCTCGATGACCGGGGCGCGGGCCTTCTGCGCCATGAAGCACGTCGGCCTCAATGTCGCCAGCGACTGCCTGATGACCATGACCATCACCGGCGCCTACGGCGGCCTGGTGATCGCCGTGGCCGACGACGTCGGCATGTCCTCGTCGCAGAACGAACAGGACTCGCGCTTCTGGGGCCGCTTTGCGCACATTCCGGTGCTGGAACCGGCGGATTCGCAGGAAGCCTACGAGATGACCAAGTTCGCCTTTGGCCTCTCCGAACAGTATGAAACGCCGGTGCTGCTGCGCCTGACCACGCGCATCTGTCACGTCAAGGGACTGGTCTCCGTCGGCGAGCGCGAAAATCACGAACCTGCCGGCTTCATCAAGAATCCACAGCGCTGGGTGATGGTGCCGGCGCATGCCAAGGTGCGCATTCCGAGCCTGTTCCAGCGCGACGAGACCCTGCGTGGCGTCTCAGAAAGCTCACCGCTCAACATCCTCGAAGCGGGCACGGATCGCAGCGTCGGCTTCGTCGCCTCGGGCCCGGCCTACATGCACGTCAAGGAGGCCTTCCCCGACGCGCCGGTGCTGAAGCTGGGCCTCTCCTGGCCGTGGCCGCCGGAAAAAGTGCGAGAGCTGGCGGCGATGTGCGACAAGCTGCTGGTGGTCGAGGAAACCGAGAAAATCCTGGAGACCGAAATCAAGGCCGCCGGCATCGCCTGCCACGGCAAGGACGTGCTGCCCAGCCTGGGCGAACTGTCGCCGCAGGTGCTGCACCCGGCAGTCGACCGCCTGCAGGGCAAGCCGGTGCCGCCGCCGGCACCCGCCGCCGCGCCGCCCAAGGTCTTCCCGCGGCCGCCGACGCTGTGCGCCTCCTGTCCGCACATGGGCATGTACTACACGCTGTCGCAGATCAAGAACATCATCGTCACCGGCGACATCGGCTGCTACACGCTGGGCGCCGGCCACCCCTGGAACGCGCTGGACACCACGATCTGCATGGGCGCAACGATGGGCGTCGCGCTGGGCATCGACAAGGGCCGCGGCGCGGTGGACAAGAACAAGCGGATACTGGCCGTGATCGGCGATTCGACCTTCATGCACATGGGCATGCAGGGCCTGCTCGACATCACCTACAACCATGGCAACGTCACCGTGCTGCTGCTCGACAACAACACTACCGGCATGACCGGCGGCCAGGCCACGCCGGCTTCGGGCAAGGACATCCACGGCAAGGAGGCGCCGAAGGTCGATCTGTTCAAGATCGTCGAGGCGCTGGGTGTGCCCAACGAACGCATCAAGCTGGTCGACCCCTACGAACTGCCAGTCCTGTTCAAGACCGTGCGCGACGAGATCAAGATCGAGGGGCCCTCGGTCATCATCGCGCGCCGTCCCTGCGTGCTGATCGACGAGTTCAAGCCCTTCCGTCCCTACCTGGTCGAGGAGGACAAGTGCACGGGTTGCGGCAACTGCGTCGAGGTCGGCTGTCCGGCGATTCACGTCACGCGCCGCGACAAGGTGGTCAAGCCGTCCGGCCGCGAAGTCGAACTGGCCTTCGTCAATATCGACAGCCAGGCCTGCACCGGCTGCGGCCTCTGCGTCCAGCCCTGCGCGCCGGATGCGATCCAGCACGTGCCGCGGCGCGACATCCCGATCCACATCGTCAAGACTTCGAGCACGTCATGAGCCAGAACGACATCACCAACATCCTCGTCTGCGGCATCGGCGGCCAGGGCGTCATGACCGCGGCCGAGATCCTCGCCGAAGCCGCCATGACCGAAGGCCACGACGTCAAGAAAACCGAAGTCGCCGGCATGGCCCAGCGCGGCGGCGTGGTCACCTCGCACCTGCGCTTCGGCCGCAAGGTGCTCTCGCCGCAGATCGAGCCGGGCACGGTGCAGGTCCTGCTCGGCTTCGAAGGCGCCGAAGCCCTGCGCTGGTCGCACTATCTGCGGCCCGACGGCCTGGCGCTGGTGAACAACGCCAGGCTGGTGCCGCCGGTGGTCGAGCTCGGCCTGTTCGACTACCCCGAGGATCCTACGGGCCAGATGCGCGCCGCCGGCCACCGCGTGGTCTCCTTCGACGCCATGACCATCGCCCGCGACCTCGGCGAAATCCGCCTCGGCAATACCGTGATGCTGGGCGCCATCGCCGACTACCTGCCGTTCGCACCGGACGTGCTGCTGGCCTGCATCGACAAGCGCTTTGCGCGCAAGGGCGAAAAAGTCGTCGAGGCCAATCGCAACGCCTTTGCCGCCGGACGCGAAGCCGTGGCGAAGCAACTCGCCACCGCCTGAATTGAAAACGGAACACGCTCATGACCGCAAAGATTATTGACGGCAACGCCCTCTCCGCCGAAGTCCGCGGCCAGCTCGCCGCACGCGCCGCCGCGCTCAAGGACAAGGGCATCACGCCCTGCCTGGCCGTGATCCTAGTCGGCGAAGACCCGGCCTCGGCCGTTTATGTGCGCAACAAGGTCGCCGCCTGCGAAAAGGCCGGCATGCGCTCGCTGCGCGACGTCTATGCCCCCGACGTCGATCCTGCCGTGGTGTTCAAGCGCATCGCCGATCTGAATGCCGATCCGACGGTGCACGGCATCCTGGTGCAACTGCCGCTGCCGAAACATTTCGATTCCGAAGCAGTGCTCGAAGCCATTGCTCCGGAAAAGGACGTCGATGGCTTCCACGCCGAGAATGTCGGCGCGCTGATGCAGGGCAACCCGCGCTTCATCCCCTGCACGCCCTACGGCGTCATGAAGATGCTGGAGAGCGCGAACGTGCCGCTCAAAGGCGCCGAAGTCGTCATCGTCGGCCGCAGCAACATCGTCGGCAAGCCGATGGCGATGCTGCTGCTGGCGCAGAGCTGCACGGTCACGATCTGCCATTCGCAGTCGAAGGATCTGGCCTTCCATACCCGCCGCGCCGACATTCTGGTGGCCGCCGTGGGCCGCGCGAAGATGATTACCGGCGACATGATCAAGCCCGGCGCCACGGTGATCGACGTCGGCATCAACCGCACCGCCGAGGGCAAGCTGTGCGGCGACGTCGATTTCGAAAGCGCCAAGGAAGTTGCCGGTGTCATCACGCCGGTGCCGGGCGGCGTCGGCCCGATGACCATCACCATGCTGCTGGCCAACACGCTTGAGGCGGCTGAGAGGTGCGTGAAATGAAGCCACTGGTCGGGATAGTGATGGGCTCGGATTCGGACTGGCCGGTGATGCAGGCCGCGGCCGCGATGCTCAAGGAATTCGGCGTGCCCTACGAGGCGCGCGTGGTCTCCGCCCATCGCACCCCCGACCTGCTGTTCGACTACGCCGCCGTGGCACAGGAGCGCGACCTGCGCGCCATCATCGCCGGCGCCGGCGGCGCGGCCCACCTGCCCGGCATGCTGGCCTCGAAGACCATCGTCCCGGTACTCGGCGTGCCGGTGCCGTCGAAACACCTCAACGGCCTCGACTCCCTGCTCTCCATCGTGCAGATGCCCAAGGGCGTTCCGGTCGCCACCTTCGCCATCGGCGAGGCCGGCGCGGCCAATGCGGCACTGACCGCGATCGCCATCATCGCCACCGCCAACGACGACTACGGCCGCGCACTAGCGAAAAAGCTTGAAGACTTCCGTAGCCGCCAGAGCGCAAAGGTGCTGGCGATGAAGCTGCCCGAGGCCTGATGAACGTCACACAGATCCGGGATTACTTCACCGGACTGCAGGATCGCATCGTCGGCGAATTCGAAGCCATGGAAGACCAGCCCTTCCTGCGCGATGCCTGGGACCGGCCGCAGGGCGGCGGCGGCATCTCCCGGCTGATGGAAAACGGCAGGGTATTCGAGCGCGGCGGGGTCAATTTCTCGCATGTCATGGGCGAGCAGATGCCCGCCTCGGCCACCGCCCACCGGCCCGCACTGGCGGGTCGCCGCTGGCAGGCGATGGGCGTCTCGCTGGTGCTGCATCCGCTCAATCCCTGGTGTCCGACGGTGCACATGAACGTGCGCTTCTTCGTCGCCGAAAAGGAAGGCGAGCCGCCGGTCTGGTGGTTCGGCGGCGGCATGGACCTGACGCCCTACTACGGCTTCGAAGAAGATGCGACCCACTTCCACCGCACGTGCCGCGACACGCTGGCCCCCTTCGGCGCCGAGGTCCATGCGCGTTACAAGAAGTGGTGCGACGACTACTTCTTCCTCAAGCATCGCAACGAGGCGCGCGGCGTCGGCGGCATCTTCTTCGACGACCTCAACGAAGGCGGCGAGGGTGGCGAAACTTCGTTTCAGCGTTGCTTCGGCCTGACCCGGGCCGTCGGCGACAGCTTCACCACGGCCTACCTGCCCATCATCGCGCGCCGCCGCGAACTCCCCTATGGCGAGCGCGAGCGCGACTTCCAGGCCTATCGCCGTGGCCGCTATGTCGAATTCAACCTGGTCTGGGATCGCGGCACGCTGTTCGGCCTGCAATCCGGCGGTCGCACCGAATCGATCCTGATGTCGCTGCCGCCGATCGTGAAGTGGCGCTACAGCTGGCAGCCCGAGCCGGGCAGCGCCGAAGCCAGGCTCTACAGCGACTTCCTGCCGCCGCGCGACTGGCTCTGAATCACCGTCCCGCCAGCGCCGACTTTCGTCGCATTCATGACACATAGCTACAACTACTGCCCCAACTGCGCGACGCCCCTGCGCATGCTCTCGCAGATGGAAGACGGCGGTGCGAAACAACGCCTGCGCTGCCCGGCCTGCCACTGGACCCACTGGAACAATCCGACGCCGGTGCTCGCCGCGATCATCGAAATGGCCGACCGCGAGGGCCGCGTGCTGCTGGCGCGCAATGCGGCCTGGTCGGGCAGGATGTTCGCCCTGATCACCGGTTTCATGGAAGCCGGCGAAACGCCGGAGGACGGCATCGCGCGCGAGATTCTGGAGGAGACCGGGCTGCACGTCGCGGCGCCGACGCTGGTCGGCGTCTATGACTTCCAGCGCATGAACCAGCTCATCATCGCCTACCATGTGGTGGCGCGCGGCGAGATCGCCTTGTCTCCCGAGTTGTCGGAATACAAGCTGTTCCGCCCCGAAGACCTCAAATGCTGGCGCGCCGGCACCGGCTATGCGCTGGCCGACTGGCTCACCGCGCGCGGCATCGTGCCGCAGTGGATCGAGCTACCGAGCTGATTCCCGGGAACGGCAAGACTTCAGAGTACCGCGGCGGCGCGATAGTGCCGTACCGCCAGCGCCGACTCTTCGAGCTGGTCCAGCAGCTGCGCCAGTTCGACGTGCGCGGCGCGCGAGGGCGCGATGGCCAGCGCCGCTTCCAGATAGCTCCTGGCCTTGCCCCACAACTGCTGCTGGCGGCACAGACGGCCCAGGGTCAGCAGCAGGGCACCGTCGCGCGGCAGGTTTTGCAGCCATTTCTCGGCTTGCGCGATGCGGCCGAGCACGTCGCCGGCGGGTTCGCCGGCCCGGCAGCATTCGCCATAGGCCAGCACCAGCGTGGCATCCCAACGCTCGTCGAGCGCATCCTCGAGCACCCGCTGGGCTTCGCGGCAATCGCCCGCGGCCATCAATGCGCGCGCGGTTTCCAGCGCCAAAGCAGGTTCGGCACGATCGCCGTCATCCAGTTCGCGCCAGTAGCGCATCAGCCCCGGAGGATCTTCACGCAGGCTGCGCAGGGCTTCGCGCACGGCGCGGCTGCGGATCGGCGCGGCCTGTTCGGCGGTCAGCGCCTGATGCTTTTCGAGCTGGCGCACCAGGCGCGCGACTTCGCGCCAGTTGCCCAGGCCCTGCTCGGCGCGCAGGCTCAGGCGCAAGGCGGCGATATGCCGGCCCTCGCGGGCAGCGAAAGCGTGCAGGGCGTCGCGGGCGTCCTCGAAGCGGCGATCTTCGAGTGCGAATTCGGCCTCGGTCATCAGGCGCGCGGCCTGCAAGCCGGCGCTGTCGTGACTACGCACGCGCGCCGCCCATTCCGCCGTGCGCGCGGCATCGCGCAGGGCGTGTGCGGCGCGCCAGCCGGCCAGCGCCAGCATGCCCGAGGCGGCATCGTCCGCGCGGGCCTTTTCGGCACAGCGCATGGCGTGCCCGTAACGCCCCTCCTGCAGCAAGCGCCAGGCATCGCGTAACGCCAGCGCGGCCTTGTCCTGTTGCCGCCGCCGG
>JAPTVL010000343.1 GCA_028065725.1 Betaproteobacteria bacterium | reverse complement strand
AATTATCAGCAACGGTGTCCAGGGCACCGCTATGCAGGGCTTTGGCGCGTTGTCGGATGAAGACCGATGGGCATTGGCGTTCTTTGTTGGCACGCTACCTTATAGGGGTTGTAAGCCGGAACCGCCGAAATTTCCGTTAGCCAGAGGGGCAACTCGCGTCTGAACCTCAGTCCCGCCCATCTTGGCTCAATGCTCTCAACTTTAGCTTATAGCCCTTGTGAACCCTATGGGAAACGGGTAAAATGGCGTTCGTTAAGTCATTGATAAATAGACAATATGAACTCGAATACTCGACCACGAGTCGCTGCTGTCCGAGTTCGCTGACTTTCTGCTCGACCCCGCGCTGGCCGAGCAGGTACGTTTTCGGCCTGGGGCCTTCACCCGCGATCGCAAGCTCACCCTGCCGCGCCTGGCGGCCATGATGATCTCGGGCATGTGCGCGAGCGTTCAAGCCGAACTCGACGCCTTTTTCGGTCGCCTGCATGCGGTGCCCGGGCGGATCCGCGAGGTCAGCGCACAGGCCTTCAGCAAGGCCCGCCAGGGGTTTTCGGGCCGGCTGTTCGAATTGGCCAGTGCGCACCTGCTGCACCTGGCGCGCCCGCACATAGAGGCGGCACGCTGGAATGGCCGCCGCGTGGTGGCGGCTGATGCGTCGCGCCTGCGTGTGTCGACACGCAAGACGGCCGCACTGACGGCGGACCACTACGCGTTTGCCTTGTTTCTGCCGGGCACCGAACTCACGCTGCACGCCAGTCTGCATCCGGCCGACGGCTCGGAGCGGCAGATGCTGTTCGAGGCGCTCGACGCACTCGATCCGGCGCAGGATCTGCTCGTGCTCGACCGAGGTTACGTCGGCAACACCATGGCAGCGACGCTGGCGCAACACGGCATGGCCTTCTGTCTGCGCGTCGATGCCAGCGGCTGGCGTTGCGTCGCCGACTTCCGACGCTCGAACGAGGCCGAGCGCGTGGTCACACTGTCGCCGCCCACCGCACGCGATGCCAGCACGTTCGATCTGGCCCGCACCGCCACCACCGTGCGCCTGATCCGCAACATCGCTCCGAACGGCCAGATCCGCGTCCTGATGACCAACCTGCTCGATGCCCAGTCGTATCCGGCCGCGCAGTTCAGCGCGCTCTATCACCAGCGCTGGCGCGTCGAGGAGGCCTTCAAGCGCATCAAGCATCGTCTGCGCCTCGAGGCCACGACGGGGTTGAACTACCTCGCCCTGCAGCAGGACTTCGCCGCCAAGATCCTGGCCGACAACCTGTGCGCACTGCTCAGCGGCAGCGGCACCGACGACGCCATCCAGACCGGCTCCCGCCCGAATCGAACCTACGCATTCGGCGCACTCAAGCCCATCCTCGCCGGGTGCCTGCTCGGCATCGCTCAGGCATGGGCGGCATTGCCCGATACCCTGGCCGCCATGGGCCGCAGTCGATGCCGCATCCAGCCAGGCAGAAGCTACCCACGACCGCCCCGAAGCAAGCCACATTTGCATATGTCCTATAAGGGAGCGTTAAGTTGAGAGCATTGCATCTTGGCTCATCACCCAGCTTGCGTAGCACAGCACCCTTTAGATCAGCGGACATGGCGCAGAGCCGTAGGAAGAGCTGCAAGCCGTAACTACACGAGAGATTGGTCAAGCATAGCCAACCCACCCCATGCCGATTGCAATGCCTATCCCGATAGCCATCATCCCAGGCAGGCAGCGCAACAGGAAGTCGCGCCCTGCGACCCAGGCGAGGAGGCCAGTTTTGAAGCACAGGTTAGAGAGAATCGCCAGGCCGATCGCGTTAGCGGCTACCTCGGCGCCCAGTTTCCCATTCCCAAACAGGCGCAGGGTCGACAATGCGATGGCATCAAGTTCGGTCAGCCCGGACACGGCGGACGCCAGGTAGAGCCCGCGGGTTCCCGCCCAATCGGACAGCCACGAGGCTAAAAGTAAAATGATGGCATACATCGCACCGAAGCTCAGCGCAACCCGTAACTCGGTCGGATTGGCAACTTCCGGCAAAAGAAGTGGCCCCCCCGTCCGCGAACGATGCCAGACGAACAGTACCGCCAAGCCGCCTGCCACCAGGTTGCCGACCAACACTGGCCAAAGGGTCGCCATCAAGGAGGGCGCGATGGCAACGGCGATCATGCCCAGGCGCACGGACAAGACCAGATTGGCCATGAGAATGACGATCGACGACGTCAGCGCCATGGTCGGCGTCTGGCGGGCATGACGGGCGTACACCAGGGTAGTCGCGGTGCTCGACACCAGTCCTCCCAGCAGACCGAGCAAGGGCGGGCCAAAGCGATCTCCGACCGCACGCATGGCCAAATAGCCGGCGAGGCTCAAGCCGGATATCAGGACGACCATCATCCAGACGTGGTGAGGATTGAAAGCGCCATAGGGTCCATAACCGACGTTGGGCAGGAGCGGCAGCACGATAAAACTCAGCGCAGCGAACTGCAGGATCGACACCAGGTCGCGGGAAGTAATCCGTGAACTCAAGCCGCGCAGTTCGGCCTTGAAATGGAGCAGCGCTGCGGCAGCAATGGCTAGCATAACAGCATAACGACCGTGGCCGAGCCAAACCATCGCTCCGAGGGTAAACGAAAGCAGGATGGCCATTCGTGTGGTGGGGCCAGCGTGGCTCTCGCTCTCCCCGGTCGCGGTCTGACCGAAAACCATGATGCCCGTCATGGCCAGCAAGGCGGCAGGGAGAAACCACGGCGCCCCGACGCTCTGGCCGACGAGGGCGGCGATGGAGCCGAACAGCGCGGCCAAGGCCGAAGTTCGTAACCCCATTGCCGAACCGGCGCGTTCACGCTCAACCCCGATCAGAAGGCCGATGGCCAGGCTGGTCATAAAAGAGATCAGATGCTCGTTGACGTTAGCGTCCATTGGCGCTTCCCGTAGTTCACCTGACCAACTGTCGGGCAGATGGAAAAATAATTGTTGAAATATGAGGTAGTAACGCCCATCACCTGCGGGAACTGACCTACGCCTTCGAGGAGATGGGGCAGGCTTGGGCCAACCGCCTGATCGAACTGCTGGTCGCCGCTTGCCATGAGGTCGATCAGGCCGGCGGCGTGCTGACGCCCGAACGCCTTGCGTCCTGCCGCAAGGATTACGACGCCATTCTCGCGGACGGCGAGGCAGCCAATCCGCGCGCACCGCCTTCCGGCAAACGCGGGCTCGCGGCCGGCGTGATCGAAGCGGTGCGGCGATTCCGGCTTGACGGTCATGCCGCAGACGGGGTCGGTGATCGGGTGGTGCTCGTGCATGGCTGTGTCTCCCTTCTTGTATGGCGGCGCGCCGGCGGCGATCGGCTAAACGAGGAATTTCGCCGTGGCTTGTTGCAGATTGGACGCGAGCGATTCCAACTGGCGCGCCGCGTCGGCGATGTCTTCCACCGCCTGGCTGTTGCGCCGCGACAACTGGGCGATCTGTTCGACGTTTTCGGCCACCGCCCCGGAGGCCTGCCGCTGCTCGGCCAGGGTCGACGAGATCGCGCCGACGGCGACGATGACGTCCGCCGACCCCTGCCGCATGTCGGCCATCGAACGCGCCGCCTCGCCCGCCTTCTCCACCCCGGCGCCGACACGCTTCGTGCCGGTGTCCATGCCGTCGACGGCGCGGGCCGTCAGGGCCTCGACGCCTTTGATCATGTCGGTGATTTCCTGCGTCGATTGCGTGGTTCGTTCGGCGAGCTTCCTGACCTCATCGGCGACGACGGCGAAACCTCGGCCCTGTTCGCCGGCGCGGGCCGCCTCGATCGCCGCGTTCAAGGCCAGCAGGTTCGTCTGGTCCGCGATCTCCCGTATGACACTGACAATGGCGAAAATCTGCTTTGAATCGTCGCCGAGTTGCTGCACGCTCGATGCCGCCTGCTGCACCGTAGCGGCGATTTGCTCCATCTCCCTGGCGGCATCCAGGACGATGCGCTCGCCTTCGGAAGACAAGGATCCCGAGCGCGCGGCGATGCTCTCGGCGTCCATCGCGCTTGCGGAGATCTGCCCGATGCGCTGTGTGATCTGCTCGACCGCCTGCGTCGTGTTCGACGCCGCCTGCGCCTGTTCCGCCGAACTGGCGGCCACCCCGCGGCTGGCCGCGGCAAGCTGCTGCGCCGACATCAGCAGGGCATCGGCACCGCGCCGTACCTGGCCGACGGCGTCCCGAATGCTCGTCTGCATGCGCAGCATGGACGCCATCAGGCTGTCGGCATCGCCCGGCAACGTCTGGACTTGAAAGGCGAGGTCGCCCTCGGCGATGCGCCGCGCGATCGCCGCCGCTTCGGCGGGCTCGCCGCCCAATTGCCGCAGCAGACTGCGGATGATCGCGTAGGACACCGCCAGCGAAAGACCGCCGCCCAGGGCGATGAGGATGCCGAAGACGCGCAGGGTCCCCCCGTAAAGGTCGTCGCTCTGGGCCATGGTTTCGGCGGCGACGCTGCGCGCGTGGTTCTCGATCTTCTGCAGCAAGGCCTCGGTCTTGGCCAACGGTCCGGTTTCGATCCCCGCGACCAGGTCGTCTACCGCATGCCCGGCGAGGTGATTCGACGGATCGAAGGTTGCCAGCGCCTTGCGGTACTTCTCGCCGATGGCGCGATGCGTTGCCAGCAGGTCGCGCACTTCGTCCGTCGCCATCCGCTGCGCATCCATCAATTCGGCGCCCTTGGCGAGAAAGGCCTGCACCTGTTTCTCCTCGCGCTCGAAATCGGCCACGTGGCGGTTGAACGTTGCCTTGTCGTGGCCGCGCAACAGGATGTTCTTCCAGCCGATCATCTGGCTGTGCAAGTGCGTCTGCGCGTGCTCCAGGGCGACCAGTATCTCCATCTGCCGCCCCTCGGTTTCGAGCGCCGAGCGCAAGCCGCCGTGCAGGTAATGCAGGCCGAAAAATCCGGCCCCGCCCAACGCCAAGAGGCTGCCCAGGCTCAACGCGGCAAGCAGCCACAAACGCGAACTGGTCTTCGCAAGCATGATTTCTCCCATAATAACTACTCAGGTAGGCCGGAATAGCATCGCTATTCCGGGTTTGAGGACAGGCAGGCGGAGCCGATAAGAGAGGGCATGAATGAACTGCCCGATCTCGACCGACTCGGCCACGCCGAGAAGAACGATCTAATCCGTGCGCTGTTTGCGCAGGTTCAAGCACTGACGTTAACGCCTGGCAGCCCTTCGGTGCAAGCGAAGCCGGAACCAACAGGATTAAAATGCCAGATAGGTGTTTTCTGCTGTGCATTGCTACTTCTTGCTCTCAAGTTTGCCTCAGCTAGATTCGAGGTGGCCGAATCAAAGCCATGGCGCAGTGGTTAGCTGCGATTCTAAAACGTCTCCCTACCTACCAAGCTGACGTCCTGCATGATTGAAACACATGGCGGCCGGCCTGTTGACTCGCTCCGCAAATGTAATTTATTCGTCATCTTGTCAACAGGTAGGCATTATTAGGATTCCAGCATTGGCCCTAATGAAAATGCAAAATGATGGAGCGGCGCGTGACGAAAATATTGCTGTTACTGGCGGTCATCGCGCTCGTGTTTGGATTCGGGCCGCCGATGTCGGGGCATCTTTCCGGTGCCGGTCTGTTGTGGCGGGGTGAGTATTTTTTACATCCCCTTTGATTTGGGTGCGCTCGGGGTCACGTGTCCGTTGCTAACAACGCTTGAGGATTTTCCATGGATCGAGTGATATACACCGCGATGACCGGCGCCTCGCATGCGCTGACGCAACAGGCCGGGATGGCGAACAACATGGCCAATGCAACGACCACCGGGTTTCGGGCGGAAATGCACGCCTTCCGGGCGGTGCCGGTCGAAGGCGAGGGACTGCCCACCCGCGCTTTTGTCGTCGACGCCAGCGTGATGAGCGACTTCACGCCGGGCACTCTCCAGGAGACCGGACGGCCGCTGGATATTGCCGTGCAGGGACAGGGGTTCATTGCATTGCTGACGCCGGACGGGCGCGAAGCCTATACCCGGAACGGCAATCTGGCCGTCAGCGCGAACGGTCTTCTACAAACCAGCAGCGGCATTCCGATCCAGGGGGAAAACGGCCCCATCACCGTCCCGCCGGATACCCAGGGTCATCGCACTCGAAAGTCATAACGGATGAATTCCCAGCATTTTCATACGGATATCGTCATCCCAAGCCGCCCGCTTGCGCTTGAGTCGCAGACTCGTTTTGGCGGTGTCGGTCTTGTCTGCACGAATCAGGTTCAGCACGATCTTCTTGAGCAGCGAGAGGTTCTGCGGTGCGTTGTCCTTGCGGATCATGCAGTCGTCCTCGCCGAAGCAGACATCGAGCATCCAGTGAAGCTTGTTCTCGATGGCCCAGTGCGCACGCACGGTCTTGGCCAATTCTTCGGGGGTGAGTTTGCGCGAGCTGATGTAGTAGCGCTCTTCCAGTTCGGCCACCTTGTCGCCGACCACGCGTTGCGACACGACACAGCCAACGGTCTTGCAGCCAGGCCACTGCTCGGGGTCGATCTCCTTGCCACTGGCGGCAACCCAACTGAGCTGCATCACCGTCCTGCCATGGGACTTGT
>JAPTVL010000336.1 GCA_028065725.1 Betaproteobacteria bacterium | reverse complement strand
GCTGTCCGAATACGCTCGGCTGGCTTGGGCCGACGGATCGATCAACGATTGATCGACCCCCGATGGCCCGTCGCTGACGGGCCACTCCATGCGATGCCACAACGGTTCGCATTGCGTCTTCTTGGGTCTGGGTCCAGACCTTATTTGCATCGATCGCTACTCAGTACAGCAATGGCGCAAAGCTGTCGCAAATAGTGCGAATGCCCGGCCCGTTGTCGGCCACCTTGTCGATTGATTTCCTTCCATCCGAAAGGAGGTTTCGCCATGGCCGATTCGAGCGCCGTTCACTGGCATCCCAGCGCTGCATACCTGTACGTCCTGCATCTGGACGGACCCGCGCTGGCTTGGGAATACCTGCGGCGCAACCCGGAATACCGGCGTGTCTGGCAACGCCACCGACGCCGTCCGCAGCACGAGGCGCATCGCTGGGGCTTGCGCCTGCTGGAAGACCCCACGCGCGATGCACGCGACGCGCACCCCGACTGGTTCCCTGATCCCTCCTCGGTCGTCCAGGTCTATCCCGATGCCGACCCCACGGCCGATGCGCTGCTGTTCCAGCTCTGGCGCATCCCCGGCCGCAAGCACCTGACGCACGACGGCAAGCGCCTGGTGCTGACCACCCAGCTCATCGACCGCATGCTACGCATGACGATATCTCCCGCGCTGGAAGACGGCATGGCTTACGCCTATGCCGTCCGCGCCGGTTGCCAGCTTCGCGAGCGCTGGCGCGTAATCGAAGCCGAGCTGGCAGCGCTCGATCCCGCAACGGTGGAGCGCACCGCCCTCGCCACAGGTCGACCACGTCGCACGTCGATACTCCACATGCGCACCCTGCAGGCGCTCGACGGCACGCTGGCCGGTGCCTCGCAGCGCGGCGTGGCCGAAGTGTTGTACGGCATCACCGCCGTCGCCGAACGCTGGTATGAAGACGGCGATCTGCGCGCCCAGGTTCGCCGCCTGATCCGGCGCGGGCAGACGCTCATGGACGGCGGCTACCAGCGCCTACTCTGACTCGGCACGGCCGCACAGGGACGTTCGCGCGGCGGCGAAAAACGTCCCTGCGCAGAACGCCTGACTTTTCCGAGACTGCTTCCATCCGGCGGCGATTGCTTCGTCGGCGATCTTGACCGATGGAGGCCCATGCCATGAGACCCGCACCGTTACGACCGTATCCCGTACCCGCTGCCACCCAGCAGCCTGCCCAGACCAAGCAGCCCGCGCGATATCTCACCAACGACGAAGCCGCCGAGTTCCTGCGGCTGTCGCCGCGCACGCTGGAGAAGCAGCGCGTCATCGGCGGCGGGCCCCGCTTTCGCAAGTTCGGCCGGCGCGTGATGTACGCCATCGCCGACCTCGAAGCCTGGGCCGACGCGCGCAGCTTCGAGATGACCTCCGATCCGCAGTACACCGAACAACACGCCGCGCGCCGTTCCGGCGTGCGCTGATCGGCGATGGACACCATCACCGATGACCATCGGGCGCGAACCGCAGCGCGAGCAGCTCGAACTGTTCCATGCCTTCTCCGGCGAGCTGCCGGCGCGCGACGCGCAGGACCTGATGGCCTACCCGTTCTTTTCGCTGGCCAAGAGCAAGCGCACGGTGCCAATCGATTTTCGCACGGGCAATGTGACCGTGCGTGTGGAGGGGACGGCGGAACATGGCATCGCGACTATCTGGGATGCCGACATCCTGATCTGGGCCGCGAGCCAGATCGTCGAAGCGCGCGACGCGGGGATTCGCTCATCACGGCTGATGGCGGCCACGCCCTACGAGATCCTGCGCTTCATCGGCCGCGGCACGTCGCTGCGCGACTACCAGCGTCTCAAAGCCGCCTTGGACCGCTTGCAGTCCACCAGCGTGGCCACCTCCATTCGCCAACCCAATGCGCGGCGCCTGCACCGCTTCTCGTGGATCAACGAGTGGAAGGAGCGCGCGGACGGCCAAGGCCGGCCGCTCGGCATCGAGCTGATCCTGCCCGACTGGTTCTACGCCGGTGTGCTCGAAGAGAGCCTGGTATTGACCATCGACGCCAACTACTTCCGCCTGACCGGCGGTATCGAGCGCTGGCTGTACCGCCTGGTGCGCAAACACGGCGGCTGGCAGCGCGACGGCTGGCGCTTCGACTTCCCGCAGCTGCACCGAAAATCCGGCAGCCTGGCGCGCTTCACCGACTTCGCCTACGACCTGCGCCGCATCGTGGCGCGGCAACCTTTGCCGGGCTACACGCTCGCCGTCCTGCAGCCAAGACATGGGCCGGAGGTGCTGACCTTTCGCGCCGTGCCGTCCACGGCACCGCTGCGACCCGGAGGCAGCTTCGGTGCCGGTGCAGTGCCTGTGGAAAAGCGGTGAATCCGCTCGTGCTATCAGGAGTGGGAATCCTCGTGCTATCAGGAGTGACCGTCTCGTGCTATCAGGAGTACGGATCGACTGAAAATCCTTTTGCTGCGCGAATTTCGGTGTCTCTTAACTTAGGTTCTAACTTTGAATCTATAAAACTAACGATAAGAAGACCCTGCGCGCTGTGGATAAGCCGGCGCCCCGGAGCCAGCGCACCATGATCATCGCGCTGCTCAACCAGAAAGGCGGGGTCGGTAAGACGACGCTCGCCACGCACATCGCGGGCGAGCTGACGATGCAAGGCAGATCGGTGATCCTGCTCGATGCCGATCCCCAGGGCTCAGCGTTGGACTGGACGCAGCGCCGCAGCCAGAACGGCTTGCCCAGGCTGTTCGGCGCTGTCGGCCTGGCAAGAGAAACCCTGCATCAGGAAGCGCCCGAACTCGCCAGACGCTGCGATCACATCGTGATCGACGGCCCGCCCCGGATCGCCACCCTCGCGCGCTCCGCGCTGCTCGCGGCGGACCTGGTGCTAATTCCCGTTCAGCCCAGTCCCTACGACGTGTGGGCCAGCGCCGAGATGGTGTCGCTGATCCGTGAAGCGCAGGTGTTCCGGCCGACGCTGCGCGCGGCCTTTATCATCAACCGGCGCGTCAGCACCACGGTGATCGGACGCGAGGCTCGCGGCGCGCTCGCCGATCAACCGCTGCCATCGCTGCTATCGGAAGTTCGGCAGCGCATCCTGTTCGCCGACAGCGTGGCCAGAGGTCAGCTCGCGCGCGAACTCGACGTGGACGGCGTTGCTGCACGCGAGATTGCGGCGCTCACCGATGAAGTTTTGAGGATGGCGCGATGAAGAACGGCAAACGCGTTGCGATTGGCGCACGCCCACCCGCCAACCCACAGGCCGACGCCTGGGTGCGCCAAGGCGACGGTGCGGACATCGGCAAGGCCGATCTCTACACCGCCCGACTGACCCTCGACGTGACGCCGGCGCTGCGCGCCCGCATCAAGGTCGAAGCATTCACCCAGGGCATCACGGTCGCCGAGATGCTGCGCGCGCTGTTGGAACACGAATTCCCGGAGAAGCAGCCATGAACGCACTCCTGCAGGCGGTCAGCAACGCCCCACCAATACCTCGTCCCGTGCTATCGAGCGTCACGAGCGGCACACCGCTGACGCGCGTGTCGCTGGCGTTCGTCGAACAGCGGATCAACCTCTATTTGCGCTTCGGTCATCCGGTGCGCGAGTTGCGGCTGGGCCGCTGGCGCCGCTGCGCGGTATTCCTCCCTGCTGCGATGTTCTGCCGCGTGCGCTGGGAGTCCAACGACTACGGCACGACACGTTGGCAGCTCATGGTGCTGCAAGCTTGTACGCCGCTCGATGCGGTGCAGCGCATCGCCGGGATTCAGCCGGGTGCGCGCCTGCTGCTGTGTGCTGAGGGCGAGTTGCAGGCGCAATCGGTGCTACCGCAAATCGACGCCATCGAAGCGCTCGACATCGATCCGGTGTCGGTGTCGCCCGCGTACTGGCGCACGTTGGGCAATCGACTATCCGCGCGTTTGCCGCTGCCGGCTTACACCGCCGAGCGGCACGCGGCTTACCTCGCGGGCGAGGTGTTGCGATGAACGCCGGTCGCTTGCTTGTCGCACTGTTCACCGGCCTCGGCATCGCTGCGCTCGCCTGGCCGTCAGTGCACACACCCGTTGCGCACATCGTCTACAACCCCAGCGACAGCGTACCGCGCGGCTGGTACCGCGTCGGCCCGGCAGACTCGCTGCACGTCGGCAGCATCGTGCTCGCCCGGCTTCCGGCAGACGCCGCCGCGCTGGCTGCGCAACGCGGCTACCTGCCTGAGCACATCCCGCTGCTCAAGCGCATCGGCGCGATGTCACCGCAGCAGGTGTGCATCGAGAAGCACATCGTTCGCATCAGCGGCGTAGCGGTAACTGGCGTCCGTGCAACAGATGGCCGTGGCCGCCCACTATTGGCCTGGCGGCAATGTCGGCAGCTTCGCGACGGCGAACTATTCCTGCTCAGTGCGACGAATCCGGCGTCGTTCGACAGCCGCTACTTCGGTCCCATTGCTGTCTCCGCAGTGATGGGCAGCGCGCAGCCATTATGGACCTGGGACACACCGTGAACGTGCAGCGCTGCATTCCGCTCTTCGTGCAGCCCCATTGCACTTGGTTTGCGCTGCGGCCGATGGCCGCAGTGCTTCACTCGTGCAGACAATCGCAGCCCGCCCGTCGGAGCCGGTCGCGCCAGCGATCGGAAAAGACGGAGGGCAAGATAAAAGGACGCGGCACGTCATCGCGACGAAAGCTTTGTCTGCACGTGGGTCGGCGCGGCACGCGCTTTGGACAGCAATGCGCCGTGTGCGGCACGAAGGCCGCACCCGCATTGGTCGAGTGGCGTGCTTCGCCCGCTGGGCTTGGCAGCGCTGCGCTGGAGTTCATGCCGTGAGCAAGCAGGACGATGACCGTTTCCGCGTCCGCCCAGGCGCACCCAAGAACCGCCAACAGAAGTTCGTCTCGCAGGTTTTGAAGGAGGTCAGCAAGGTTGGCGGCAAGTCGGTGCGCAAGTCGGGAGCCCGGCCCGGCGCACGCCTTGGTCGCGGGCATGTAGCCGCCAGTTTCACCGGCCGCTCTGCGCAGCCGGGTTCACGGCGCGTCACCATCAAGACCCGGCTGGTGAACCTCAAACAGGCCGGGGCGCGCTCGACCACCACGCATCTGCGCTACATCGAACGGGAGGGCGTGGGCCGCGATGACGAACCGGGCCAGGCCTATGGATCAACAACGGACAGCGCCGATCTGGCCGCCTTCGAGGAACGCGGCCGGGAGGATCGGCACCAGTTCCGCTTCATTGTCTCGCCCGAGGACGCCGAGCAGCTCGACGACCTGCGCCGCTATACCCGGCACTTGATGAGCCGCATGGAAACCGATCTAGGAACGAACCTGGACTGGGTAGCGGTGAACCACTGGAACACCGACAACCCGCACACCCACGTCGTGCTGCGCGGCAAGGATAACAGCGGCAAGGACTTGATCATTTCCCGCGACTACATCGCACAAGGGATGCGCGAACGAGCCGTCGAACTGGCGACCGAATGGCTGGGCCCGCGCAGCGAGCTGGAAATCCAGCAAAGCCTGCGGCGTGAGGTCGATCAGGAACGCTGGACCTGCTTGGATCGCACGCTGCAACGTGAAGCGCAAGGTGGGCTGATTCACACGAATCAGCCTGCCGATGATCCATCGCGCAGACAGCAGCGCGCGCTATTGGTCGGACGGCTGCAACGCTTGCAGCGCATGGGGCTGGCGCACGAGCCATCGCCCGGTGTGTGGGCCGTACAAGCCGATGCAGAACAGGTTCTGCGAACGATGGGCGAGCGTGGCGACATCGTGCGCACCATGCAGCGGGCCATGAGCGGGATACCGCGCGATTTGGCGGTGTTCGATGCTGGCGAGAACGCCCGGTCGGTGGTCGGTCGGGTAGCGGCCAAGGGCATGGCGGACGAACTGTGTGACCGAGGCTATCTGGTGATCGATGGCATCGACGGCAAAGCCCACTATGTCGCCTTGAATGTCAAGGTAGAGCTGGACCAGTACCCGGTCGGCTCAGTGGTCGAAGCCCGTGGTTCAACCAACATCCGCGCGGCCGACAAGAACATCGCCGCGCTCGCGGTCGATGGCCTATACCGCACTGACCACCACCTGACGGTGTCCAAGGTTCAGGCCACACCCGAGCGCGATTCCAAAGAAATGGTCGATGCCCATGTGCGCCGGTTGGAAGCCTTGCGTCGGGCGGGCATTGTCGAGCGCGTGGCCGAGGGCGTCTGGCGGGTGCCTGCGGACCTGCCCGATCAAGGTCGGCAATACGATGCGCAAAGGCTGGGGGGCGTGTCGGTGGAACTGCGTACACACCTACCCATCGAACGGCAAGCGCGCGTGATCGGCGCGACCTGGTTGGACCAGCAATTGATCGGTGGCGCCAGCAGTATCGCCGACAACGGCTTCGGCGGCGAGGTGCGCGATGCGCTACGGCAGCGGTCGGATTTCCTGATCGAACAGGGGCTGGCCGAGCGACACGGCCCGCGCGTGGTTTTAGCGCGCAACCTGTTATCCACCTTGCGCGACCGGGAACTAGCTGCGGTGGGCAAGTCCCTTCAGGACGAAACCGGGCTCAGCTTTCGCCCACCACATGACGGAGCGAGC
>JAPTVL010000288.1 GCA_028065725.1 Betaproteobacteria bacterium | reverse complement strand
GCAGGGCAATCGCATGAATGCCAACGTCGTGGACGGCTGAAATAGTCGTTTACGATCAATGGATTGCGAGGGGGCTGTTCACAGGGGATTGATTTGTGTAGTTTTCTGTCTTTTTGGGGTGCCCCATGGAGACGGAAGGCAAGCTGCGGCTGGGTGATGTGTTTGTCGGCGTTCGCGACCCGAGACAGGCCGCAAAGGTTGATCACGATCTGGTGGAACTGCTGATGGTCGCGGTCTGCGGGGTATTGGCGGGTGCTGATGACTTTGTCGAAATCGAGGCCTGGGCCGAGGAGAAGCTGGACTGGTTCCGGCGCTATCTGAAGCTGGAGCATGGCATCCCCTCGCACGACACCTTTGGTCGCGTCTTCGCGGCGATTGATGCCGAAGAATTCGCAGCGGCCTTTCGGCGTTGGGTGCGCAGTGTCGTACCGACCCTGGACAAAGAAGAAGTCGTCGCCATCGACGGCAAGACCAGTCGGCGCTCGGGCAAGGTGGATGCCACGCCGCTGCACTTGGTGAGTGCCTTTGCCGCCGGAGCGGGTCTGGTGCTGGGACAGCGAGCGACCGCGGAGAAGTCCAACGAGAAGACGGCGATTCCCGAACTGTTGGCGACCCTGGCGCTGGAAGGCGGCATCGTCACCATCGACGCCATGGGCACCCAACCGAACATCGCCCAGGCCATCCGGGATCGGGGGGCTGACTATATTCTGTCGGTCAAGGACAACCAGCCTACGCTGGCCGATTCGATACAGGACTTCTTCGTCGCGTTCCAAGCCAGTCCGGACAAGACGCCCCATCGCTTCGATGAGGTGGTGGAGAAGGATCATGGCCGGCTGGAGATGCGCCGCTGTTATGTCTTCGATCAGATCGACTGCCTGCATGCTCTGGAACGCTGGCCGGATCTGAAGGCGTTTGCCGTGATTGCGTCCGAGCGGACGATCAAGGGTAAGACCTCGCTGGAGCATCGCTTCTACATTACCAGCCTGCCGGCCGCCGCCGCGCGACTGAATCGGGCCGTACGCGCGCACTGGCGGGTGGAGAACAGCCTGCACTGGTGCATGGACGTGGTCTTTGGCGATGACCGGATGCGCGCGCGCACCGGTCATGCCGCTCACAACTTCGCCGTGCTGCGCCATTTCGCCTTGAACCTCATCCGCCTCGCCCCCGTCAAGCGCAAGGGCGGCCTCAAGGTCCGCCGCCTCATCGCGGCAACCTCTGACCTCTATCGCGCCCAATTGCTCGGACTCGGCTGACGTTCATGCGATTGCCCTGGCGAGGCATGTCATCGTTGAGACGGCGAGCGCTGGTATGTGCTATGGTCGTCGACCTTCGTTCAAGTCTGCGTTGCATGCCTGCCACTCCAAATTCGGATACCGAACTGCTCGACGTCTATGCCGGACTGTTCGATAGTCGCACCCTGCAACGCGGCAGCCTGTATGCCGCAGAGGGCCGCGCACGAGTCAAGCGCGTGCGCCGCGCGCCGGGTGAAATCCATGTCGAAGCCGAAGTCCAAGGGACGCGCGCCCAGCCCTACGAAGTCGATCTCTGGCTGGAAACCGATCCCGCCGGGGCGGTGGTCGAGCTCGACAACTCCTGCATGTGTCCGGTACGGCAGAACTGCAAGCATGTCGTCGCGGTGTTGCAAAGCCTCGGGCCGCTGGCAGAGATAGGCAACCTGGGCGGTGCGGGGGGAGCTGCGCAGCGGCAGGAGGGGGATTTCCCCGAACCCAGCGCGGCGACGCTCGAGTGGCTGGCCGCCCTCGGCGAACCGGCGGCACGGCCGCAGCCGCGCAGCATCGAGCCGCGCGTGATCTACCTGCTGCAGCCGGGCAACCCGCCCAGCCTGAGCGTGGGCAAGAGCCGTCCGCTGAAAAAGGGCGGCTTCGGCAAGCCGACCGTCTACCGTCCGCAGGCCTTCGACCTGGGCAGCGCACGCAGCCACCGCAGCTTCATCCGCGACGAAGACCTGGCGCCGCTGCGGCTGTTCCTCGCGCTGCAGGCCGGCGGCGGTTATTTCTACAACGAAGCCGTGGACCTCAGCGGCGAGACCGGTGCCCTGTTGCTGCGCCTGGCGCTCGGCAGCGGCAGGCTGCATCTCGACGGCCTGGTCGACCGGCCGCTCGCCTTCGGGCCGCGCAGACCGCTGCAACTGAGATGGACCCACAATCGTCACGGGCTGCAGCAACTGGCCTTCGACCTGCCGCCGTCCATGGAAATGATTCCGACCTGGCCGCCGTTCTACCTCGATGCGGAAGCTTGCGTGATCGGCGAGCTGCAGTCGGACCTGTCCGATCGCCTGGTGCAGCAGTTGCTGAAGGCGCCGCCGCTGAACGAGGCCGACGCGCCCCTGGTGCGGCAGCAGCTGGCCCATCTGGCGCGCGAGCGGAATCTTGCGCTGCCGTTGCCCGAGGCGCCCGAAGCGGTGGCGGCGGGAACCCCGCGCGCACGGCTGTGCCTGACGCAAGCCAGTTTCCGCCATGCCGCGATGACCAGGCTGCACGACGATCTGGCGCTCGCCGTGCTGCATTTCGACTATCCCCTGGGCCTCAGCGTGGTGGCCACGCCGCGCCCGGCACCCTTCATGCGGCAGCGGGTGGGCGCACAGTGGCAGACCCTGCAGCGCGATGCGGAAACCGAAGCCAGGGTCTGGCAGGCGCTGCGCGCCGCCGGGCTCGACAGCTGGCAGCGCAGCCTGGGCAACTACCAGCGCATCGACGGCAACGAAGACGGCCTGATGCCGCTGCGCAACGACGCCATCGGCTGGCTGTCCTTCCTCAACGAAGGCGTGCCGGAACTGGAACGCCAGGACATCGCGGTCGAATTCGCCGACGATTTCCCCTATTGCATCGCCCAGGCCGAAGACTGGTTCGTCGCGGTCGAAGAGTCGGTCGGCAGCGACTGGTTCGACCTCGACCTTGGCGTCAGCGTCGGCGGCGAGCGCATCAGCCTGGTGCCGCCGCTGCTGCGCCTGCTGCGCGAACAGCCGGACCTGCTCGGCGTGGTGCGCGGGCTCGAAGACAGCCAGACCTTCCCCGTCGCGCTCGATGCGCGACGCATCCTGCCGGTGCCGGCCGGCCGGCTCAAGGCCTGGCTGCTGCCGCTGCTCGAATTCCTCGACGAGGAACGGCCGCGCCTGTCGCGCCACAACGCCGCGGCGCTGGCCGGGCTGGAGAATCTGCCGACGCAATGGATCGGCGGCGAGGAACTGCGCGCCCTGGGCCGCCGCCTGCGTGACTTTTCCGGAATGGCGCAGCATTTGCCGGCGCCCGGATTCACCGCCACGCTGCGTCCCTATCAGCAGATCGGCCTTGACTGGCTGCAGTTTCTGCGCGAATACGGCCTGGCCGGCATCCTGGCCGACGACATGGGCCTCGGTAAGACGGTGCAGACCCTGGCCCACCTGCATCTGGAAAAAGCTTCCGGCCGCGCCGACCGTCCCAGCCTGGTGGTCGCTACCACCAGCCTGATGGCCAACTGGCGCAACGAAGCGGCACAGTTTGCGCCCGAGCTGAAAGTGCTCACGCTGCACGGCAAGGACCGCGCCGAACTGTTCGGCGAAATCGCCGGGGCCGACCTGGTGCTGACCACCTATCCGCTGCTGGTGCGCGACCGCGAAGCCCTGCTGGCGCAGGAATGGCATCTGCTGGTGATGGACGAAGCGCAGTTCATCAAGAACCCCAAGGCGCAGTCGCACCAGGTGGCGCGCAGCCTCAAGGCCCGCCATCGCCTGTCCCTGACCGGCACGCCGCTGGAGAACCACCTCGGCGAACTCTGGTCGCAATTCGACTTCCTGATGCCGGGCCTGCTCGGCAACGCCAAGCGCTTCACCCAGGTCTATCGCACGCCGATCGAGAAGCTGGGCGACGAGGAAATGCGCGTGCGCCTCAGTGAGCGGGTGCGTCCCTTCCTGCTGCGGCGGACCAAGGAGCAGGTGCTGAAGGACCTGCCGCCGCGGACCGAGATGGTGCGCTGGGTGGAACTCGAAGGCGGCCAGCGCGACCTCTACGAATCCCTGCGCGTGGCTTTCGACCGCAAGCTGCGCCTGGTGCTGACCGAGCAGGGCGTCGGCCGCAGCCAGATCATGATTTTCGATGCGCTGCTCAAGCTGCGGCAGATCTGCTGCGATCCGCGCCTGGTAAAGCTGCCCGCCGCCGAAGCCCTGGTGAAGAAGGGCCACGCCCATTCGGCCAAGCTGGCGACGCTGATGGAAATGCTCGTGGAATTGCTCGACGAAGGCCGCAAGGTGCTGCTGTTCTCGCAATTCACCTCGATGCTGGGCCTGATCGAACTCGAACTCGAAAAGCGCGGCATCCTCTACGCCAGGCTTACCGGCCAGACCCGCGATCGCGAAACGCCGATCGAGGATTTCCAGCAGGGCCGCGTGCCGCTGTTCCTGATCAGTCTCAAGGCCGGCGGCACCGGCCTCAACCTGACCGCCGCCGACACCGTGATCCATTACGATCCCTGGTGGAATCCGGCGGTGGAGGAGCAGGCCACGGCGCGCGCGCATCGCATCGGCCAGAACAAGCCGGTGTTCGTGTACAAGCTGATGACGCAAGGCACGGTCGAAGAAAAAATCCTTGCCCTGCAGGGCCGCAAACGCGGCCTCGCCGACCAGTTGATGAAGCAGGGCGGTGCCGGCGGCGAAGGTGGCGGCCATCTGCTGACCGCCAGCGATCTCGATGTGCTGTTCCAACCCTTAGGCTAAGTGCGAAAATACGCATCCCCAATAAGCTGCCCAACCCCCAGAGGAGAATTCAAATGCTCAAGCTGTACTTCGGCCCCGGTGCCTGTTCCTTCGTGCCGCATGCCGCATTGGAAGTGATCAAGGCCGCCACCGGCACCGATTTCGAAACCCAGACCGTCAAGCTGCACAAGGGCGAGCAGCGCACGCCGGAATACCTGGCGCTGAATCCGCTGGGCCTGGTGCCGGTGCTGGTCGAAGACGGCAAGGCGCTGAACCAGATCGTGGCGATCTGCGACTACCTCGACCGGCGCTTTCCCCAAGCGGGGCTGCTGCCGGCCGACCCTTGGCAGCGCGCGCAGGCGATGTCCACCTTCGCCTGGATGAACAACACCGTGCACCCGACCTTCACCCACGTCTTCCGGCCGTCGAGTTTCGCCGAGAGCGAGGCCGCGCAAGCCGACGTCAAACAGCTGGCCGCGACGAAGTTCCGCGAGCACCTGGAGCGCATCCAGGCCATGACCGCGCATGCGGCGCCCTGGCTGCTGGGTGACAAGCCGTCCTTCGCCGACTTCTATGCCCTGGTATTCCTGCGCTGGGGCGGCTTTGCCGGCATCGATCCGGCCTCGCTGCCGGCCTACAAGGCCTTTGTCGACCGCGTCGCCGCGCATCCGGCGGTGGCCGCGGCGATGGCGCGCGAAGGCATCAAGCTCGATACCTACAAGTCGGCATAGGCGAGGCACTTCGGGCGAGCGGAGCGTGAGCCTGTTCGACGCCAGCTACGCCGCGCGGCGCGTTGCCGTCGGCGGCACCGAGCTGCATGTGCTGCTGCGGCCCAATCCGGGCGAGCCGGTCCTGCTGCTGGTGCACGGCTATCCCGAAACGCATGCCATGTGGCACAAGCTGGCGCCGCTGATCGCGGACGATTTTTCGCTGGTCATCCCAGACCTGCGCGGCTATGGCGATTCCGGCAAGCCGGCCTCGCTGCCCGATGCCGCGAACCAGTCCAAGCGAGCCATGGCGCAGGACCTGGCGGAGCTCATGACGGCGCTCGGCCACGAGCGCTTCCATGTCGCCGGCCATGACCGCGGCGCACGCGTGCTGCACCGGCTCTGCCTCGACCACGAGGCGCGCATCCGGAGCGCCTGCATCATGGATATCGCGCCGACCCTGAGCACCTTCGCGCTGACCGACCAGGCCCTGGCCACCGCTTATTTCCACTGGTTCTTCCTGATCCAGGCGGCGCCACTGCCCGAACGCATGATCGGCGTCGATCCGGCATCCTGGCTCAAGGGCTGCCTTTCACGCTGGAGCATGGGCAACGAGCCGGCGTTTGCGCCGGAGACCGTCGCCGAGTACCTGCGCTGCTTTTCCGATCCGGAGGCCATCCGTGCCAGCTGCGACGACTACCGCGCCGCCGCCGGCATCGATCTCGTCCATGACGCGGCGGATGGGCAGCGCCGGATCAATATCCCGCTGCTGGTGCTGTGGGGTGCGCGCGGCTTCGTCGGACGCAGCTACGATGTGCTGGCGCTGTGGCGCGAGAAGGCGACTGACGTGCAGGGCACGGCACTCGATTGCGGCCATTTCCTGCCCGAAGAAGCACCATCCGACGTGGCCGGCTACCTGCGGGAATTCTTTGGGGCATGCGGAAGTGGCTAAGGTTCCGCAACCGATATCAAGCATTACTGGCAGGCACGCTTCCACTGCGGCTACGGTAAGCAGCTGGCTACGCCAGCAACTCATGGAACTGTTTTCGGCTTAGAAATTATCCGTAAATAGTATAATGTCGTTCCGAGCCGCCCGTTACGCGGCGATGGAGCGAGGTGATGGCAGCGAAAAAACGAGCCGCAGCAAAACGGGTGGCCTCATGGGTGGTGACCGACG
>JAPTVL010000218.1 GCA_028065725.1 Betaproteobacteria bacterium | reverse complement strand
CAACAAAAATCGAGGCGTTGGCGTCCGCCTTCAAGCAAAAGTAACTCCTTGGCTCGCATTTGGCGGTCGAAATGGTATGCTTTCAGCATTGATTGGAAGTTTATGAAACATTCGGGCTAGCAACCGCATACCGTTGAACACCACGATCAGGCTGGCCCCCATGTCGGCGAAAACCGCCATCCAGAGCGTGGCCTTGCCTACGAGTGCCAGGATGAAGAATACCGCCTTGATGCCGATGGCCAGCGCGATGTTCTTCCGCAACACACGGAACGTGTCGCGGCTTAACCGGATGAAGCGCGGCAGTTTGCGCAAATCGTCATCCATCAGGGCCACGTCGGCAGTCTCGAGGCGGTATCGGTTCCGGCTGCGCCCATGGCGAAACCGATGGATGCCTTGGCCAGCGCCGGCGCGTCGTTGATTCCGTCGCCCACCATTCACACTTGGCCGTAGCGGCGGAGCAGTTCGTCGATGACTGCCAGTTTGTTCTCCGGCAGAAGATTGCCGCGCGCATCGTCAATTCCAACCTGTGCGGCGATGGCATTGGCCATCGTCTGGTTGTCTCCGGTCAGCATCACCGATGCCACACCAAGTGCATGAAGTTGGCGGACTGCCTCCGCACTGTGGCCGCGTGCCATTCCCGTTCGGTGGGATGTACAGCGTGCGCGTTTGCTGCCAGTCTAATTAGCCGCAGCAACCGCCTTTGGATCGCTCCGGAGTTGACGGGCACGGTTCCGTTCCTGCGGTACTGCTGCAGCACGATGTTGCCCCCCTGTCCGGCGACGATGCCGACGCGATCATCTGACTGGCCGCCATCAACCCAGCCTTGATGAACAGCTCCTCCGGGATCGCCTCGTAAGTGCGACCGCCGACTTCGAGCGTTCGGCAATCCGAGTCACCGCACACGGAGCAGCAGCGGCTCATGCCGACGTTAGCGCCGAGCCACTCCTCGATGGGTTTGCCCGCGATCCACACGCGGTTGGACTCCGGGGGATTGGCCCTCCACGCATCTTCTTCGATCGCCTGCGTTTCGAGCACGGGCTCGATTCCCAACGGTCGCAGCGCGGCCGCGAGTTTGACCACCGCCGCATCGAGTTCGCGCCCGGTATCCCCGCAACGGGTGCAAGTCTCGCCACCCTTAACGAGACGCTTCCACAAAATCTGCATCGGTTTCATCTCACTCTCCTGAAAATTCTTGATGGACAACCACTATCGCTCTTGGGGCTACCCCCTAAGTCTCTCAACCTGTTCTCAACCTCTCAACCAAACGGCGCAGTTGTAAGTACAACAGAACAATTCAACCAGAGTTTTTCATTCATTGCATGGATGGCTTTACGAAGGTGCAATTTTGCGTTTTAGCAACCGCATGCCGTTGAATACCACGATCAGGCTGGCCCCCATATCGGCGAAAACCGCCATCCAGAGCGTGGCCTTTCCTGCGAGTGCCAGGATG
Source organism: Betaproteobacteria bacterium (assembly GCA_028065725.1). The sequence goes on along the minus strand of JAPTVL010000218.1, from coordinate 5,158 downwards.
AAGAATACCGCCTTGATGCCGATGGCCAGTGTGATGTTCTGCCACAGCACGCGGGAAGTGTCACGGCTTAGCTGAATGAAGCGCGGCAGCTTGAGCAAGTGGTCGTCCATATTAGGGTAGGATCAGGTTCAACGATTTCTCTATCGGCGGATAGCACAGGCCCAACTTTTCGTTGCATCCCTGATAGGTGGCAAGCAGCGTGAAGCCCTTGACCTTGGGCGCCCGGTTCAGCGTGATGGCGGCCAGCATGGGCTTCTTGTATATCTCCATCGTGCCGAAGAACTGATCATTCTTGACTTCGCCCGGCGGCAAATGGATATCCTTGATCAACACGCCGCTGGGGTTTTTCACCGCGAAGCGAACCTTGTTCTTGTAGAGGTAGTGGTTTTTCGCCGGCGCAAGCCCCGCGACGAGCGTGTTCTTATCCTTGAACGAAACACTGAGCTTGAAGGCATCATCAGGTGGCAGGGGCTCCTCCGCAAAGCTCGGCTGAAGCATACCGAGGTGGAACAGCGCCAGGATGAAAAGCTTCAAGTACGGTTTCATAATCATAAAAACTCCATAAATTTTCCGAGGATTAGCGTACAGCGACGCCTGCCGATTCCAGAAAGGCGCGCAGCTTGCCGAAGTCGATGATGCCAAGCGTTTTCGAGATCCGTCTGCCCGATCCGTCGATGATGAATGTGGTCGGCGTCACACTGACCTGCTCGAATTCGCGCGCGAGCTTGCCGTCCCTGTCGAACACGACAGGAAACGGCAGCCCCTGTTTGCGGACATGCGCCCTGATGTCGCCGGGCTGGTCATAATGCATGGCTACCGCAATCACCTCGAATCCCCGCTTGCGATACTGCTGATAGGTCTGGATGAGATCAGGCATTTCCTCAAGGCAAATCCCGCAGCTCGTCGCCCAGAAATTGATGAGCACGATCTTGCCGCGCAGATCGCTCAAGCGGATATCTTTCCCTTCCATGGTCGTGAACGTGAGCGCCGACGAGGCTACCGCATGCGAACTTAAAGGAGCGTTCAGGGCAATAACCAGCATCGCCCAACGTAGTCCGTTGTAAAGCATGCTAATGTTTTCCATTCCGTACATCCCCAACGATCTTGCCGTCTTTGACTTGCAGCACTCGCTCGGCATGTTGCGCCACCGCCGGGTTGTGGGTGACCATGAGGAGCGTTTTACCTGCCTTGTTCAGCTCACCGAGCAAGGTGAGCAGCTCCGCCTCGGAGCCGGAGTCCAGGTTGCCGGTGGGCTCGTCCATGAGAAGAATATCGGGCTCGTTGGCCAAGGCGCGGGCAATCGCAACGCGCTGCTGCTGGCCACCGGAGAGCATGCTGGGCAGGTGATGGGCCCTGTCTGCGAGACCGAAGTGTTCCAGCAGGCCCATGGCGCGCCCCTTGCTGTTTGTCGTCCCGCCGCCGAGCCACAGCGCGATCTCGACGTTTTCCAGCGCCGTAAGGTGCGGCATCAGGTTGAAGAACTGGAACACGAAACCGATTTTTTTGCCGCGCACGGCCGCCAGCTCCGCGGCATCGAGAGTGCCAAGCTCCGAGCCGTCCAACACGATGCGGCCGGCGCTGGGGCGGTCCAGGCCGCCGATGAGTTGCAGCAGCGTACTTTTGCCATGCCCGGAAGGCCCCATGATCGCGACCCAGCCGCCGCGCTCCACGGACATCGAGACTTCCGAGACCGCCTTCGCCTCAGCGGCGCCACTGCCGTAAGTTTTGCTTACTTTTTCCAGCTCAATGATGGCGTCAGACATGGCGCATGGCCTCCACCGGAGAGAGTTTGGTCGCCCGGTATGCCGGGTAAAGACCGGCGAAGAGTGCAAGGCACACGGAAAAGCCCAATGTGAGAAGGATGGTCCCGTAGTCGATCGCCACCGTCTGTGACTGATGCAGTGACGCGGTGAACGCATTGTCGGTGAGGTAAGAGCCGAACAGGTAAGCGGCGAGAACGCCAATCGTCACGCCCAGAATTCCGCCGAGCAACCCATAGAGCCCCGATTCGAGCATGAATGCCAGGAACAATGTACTACGGGTGCTGCCAAGCGCCTGCAGAATCCCGATCTCGCGCCGGCGTTCATGCACTGCGGTGAGCAGGGTATTGACGATACCGAACGCCGCAGCAAGCACGCCGACTGCCGCCACCGCCTGCATGGCCGCACCGACCGAACCTACGATCGACAGGACCGAAGACAGCAGTTGCTTGTCGGTGACGACGGCGACGTTGGCAACTTCCTGGATCTTGAGGCTGGTGGCCTCGATTTTTTCAAGGTCACGCACCTGGACGGCGATGAACGACACCTTGTCCTGCACGTCATATATTTGCTGGGCGAGGGTGAGCGGAATGAAGGTGGCGATATCGTCCTTGCTGCCCGCTTCGCGAAGAATGCCGATCACGGGAATCGGCTTGCCGCGCACGGTGAATTCGTCGCCCGGCTTGAGCTTGAACTGTTTGGCGATTGCCGACCCGACGACGATCCCACGCTCATCCGGCGAGTTGAAGTAGCGTCCGGAGTCGATGCTCCACTTCTGCAACGCGCGCATCTCTTCAGGCCAAACCCCGATCACCGGCACTGGCTGGTTGCGGAACGCGGTCTTTTCGTTGAGATAGGGAACGGCGCTCCTGACACCCGGCACGGCGCGAATCTTCTCCAGTTCGGACATCGGAATCGCCTCGGGCAATTGCTCCCCGGTGAGCACCGAAATTTGCTCATAGGCGCACCAGCCCTTGGGCGTGATCACCAGATTGGCGCCCAGCCCCTGCGCCTGCTTCTTGATTTCCGTGGTCAGTCCTTGGCCTATGGTCATCAAGGCGACGAACGCCGCCATCCCCACGCTCACGCCCGCCAAGGTAAAGACAAAACGCCCGCGCCGGCGCAGCAGGTTGCGCCACACCAGTTTGCCGAGATTCATTTCTTGATCGAGCCCAGGCTCTCTACCGAGTCGGCGCGGAGATAGACCGTTTTCCTGGCCGGGTCCTCCGTCATGGTCCCGCGCACGTTCACCTCATCCCAGGGTTTGAGATTGGTGTCCTTGACCTTGATCGGCAGGTAATACTGTGCACAATTCAGGTCTCGGCAGACCCGTGCCTCGCGCGAGTCGATCAGGCCCACCAAATGTGGGTCATTGGGAGCGAACTTTGCCACGACGCCGCGCACCAGAATGCTGCCGGTGTAGCCTTTCGGATCGGCAGCCAGATCCTGCACCTGCAACGCCCCCTTGGGCAGCGGCGGCTGCGCCTTGCCGAGCAGGTCGGGCAAGCCCGCGTGTGCGACGTTGCCGCCGGCCAATAGCGCGCTGCCTGTTGCCAATGCGGTGCCTAACGCGAGTGCGCCTGCAATCCAGTAGCTGCGTCTTTTGACGGTACTGCTTGATGCGGTTCCTCTCGTATCGGTTTTAATCGAATACTTCATTTCCATCTCTCCTTTCATGTTCCTGCTCCGGTGATGAACTCGGCAGCCTGGGCTCCATCGGCAACTTCCGTTTTGCTGAACAGTCTTTCGGGTGCTTTGAGAAGCCGAGCCGAGTTGAGTGATACGAACACATCCGGGACCACCTCGGTTGCAGCGGCCAGGACGGGGCCGATAACTCCCACCGAGGCAAGCCCCATCGTGACAATGTCCCAAGTGATGCCGAGAAAAATATTCTGCCGGATCACCCGGTAGGTCCGGCGGCCCACCTGGATAGCCTGTGGAATCTGGCTCCAATCGTCTCGCATCAGTGCCACATGGGCAGCCTCCAGCGCAACGTCGCTGCCCACCACGCCCATGGCGATCCCCACGTCGGCTTGCGCCAAGGCAGGCGCGTCGTTGACGCCGTCGCCGACCATGGCCACCGTTAACCCCGCGCGCTGCAACGCCTTGACGATTTCAATCTTGTCTTCCGGCAGCAGGCCGGACCGGTAATCCGTGATGCCGAGCTTGTTGGCGATTGCGGCCGCCACCCTCTCGTTATCGCCGGTCAGCAGCATGAGACGCTTGATACCGAGCCGCCGCAGTGCTTCAATCGCCGCAGGCACTTCCTCGCGCATCACATCCGCGACGCCGACAACTCCCTCGGCCACGCCGTTGATGGCCAACAGGAGAGCGGTCTTGCCATCGTTTCCGAGCGCACTGATGACCGATTCGGCGTGCGGGGAAAGCGATATCCTCAAGTCTTCCAGCAATCGAACATTCCCCAGCACAACGGCTTTCCCTTCCACGATGCCACGGAGCCCTTGCCCTACGCTGTATTCGAAGTGCTCGGCATCCGGCGCAATAACGTTTTGCGCCTTGGCATACGACAGGATTGCCGAGGCGATCGGATGCTCGGAGTTTTTCTCGAGGCTCGCCGCGTGCCTGAGCAGCACCTCCGCCGGTAACCCATTCAACGACACCACGTCGGTGACCTGGGGCTTGCCAAGCGTCACGGTTCCGGTTTTATCCATGACGACGCAATCGACCTTTGCCAGCCGTTCGAGGTAAAGGCCGCCCTTGATCAGGAGTCCTCTCCTGGCACCGCTTCCGACACTGGCAATCACGGACAGCGGCGTCGCCAGCCCCACCGCGCAGGGGCATGCGGCGACGAGGACGGCAATCGCGTAGGTGATCTCGCCGGAAACGAGATACGCGGTGACGGCAACTCCGATCGCAGCGGGCAGGAACCAGGTGGTAAACCGGTCGGCGAACTTTTGCACAGGCGCCTTGACCGCTTCGGCCTCTTCGACGAGCTTGATAATCTTGCCAAAGGTCGTGTCTGCGCCGATTCTGCTTACCTTCACTTCCAGGTAGCCGCGCTCGTTCATGGTCGCGGCGAAGACCTCGCTTCCCGCCTGTTTCGTCACGGGCATGCTCTCGCCGGTGATGGAGGCCTGATTCACGGAACTCGCGCCGGTTATGACTATACCGTCCACAGGGATGTAGTCGCCCGGGCGCACCGCAACGATGTCGCCGACCCGTAACGCCTCCACGGCGATCTCCCGCTCTTGCCCATTTAACTTGACGTGGGCCGTTTTAGGGGAGAGCTTGACCAGTTCTTGAATGGCTTTTCTGGATTTTCTGGTGGTGAACTCCTCCAGGAAGTGCGCGATCCCCATGAAGAAAACGATGAGCATGGAGGAAGTATATTGGCCGATGGCGGCGGCGCTCAGAATCCCCACGCTCATCATGGAGTC
>JAPTVL010000152.1 GCA_028065725.1 Betaproteobacteria bacterium | reverse complement strand
GCGGCTGCGGTCGACTTGCGTGTTTTTCACCAGGCTCTGCTCGGCGCCGGAGTTGATCCCCGTCACCTCGCAAATCTTGTAATAAAACGGCACCAGGGCGAAGCCAAACCCGAACATGCCCAGCGTCACGACAACGAGCTTGGCCAGCGTTTTGGCATTGCCCACGGCCATGGTTTATTTCAGCCCGGAGTACAAGGTGAACAGGAACAAACCCAAGGCAAACGCCGCGAGAAGGATTGCCGTGCGGTATTTGCCGTTGCGCTTCTCGGCCATGTCCACCGATCCTTCGCTCATTTCACCACCGGCGCGGTTTCAAAGGTGTGATACGGCGCGGGTGACGGCAGCGTCCACTCCAGGCCCTGGGCACCTTCCCAAACCTGGTCAGTCGCCTTGGCGCCGCCCTTGATAGCCTTAAGCACCACCACCAGGAAAATCAGCTGGCTGAAGCCGAAGATAAAGGCGCCCACCGTGGCAATCTGGTTGAATTCGGTGAACTGCAGCGCGTAGTCCGGAATGCGGCGCGGCATGCCGGCCAGGCCGAGGAAGTGCATCGGGAAGAACACGATGTTCATGCCGATCACCGACAGCCAGAAATGCAGCTTTCCCAGCGACTCGTTGTACATGTGGCCGGTCCACTTCGGCAGCCAGTAGTACAGGCCTGAGAAGATCGCGAACAGCGCGCCCGAGACCAGCACGTAGTGGAAGTGCGCCACCACGTAATAGGTGTCGTGCAGCTGGATGTCGACCGGCGCGATCGCCAGCACCAGGCCGGAGAAACCGCCGATGGTGAACAGGCAGACGAAGGCGACGGCGAACAGCATCGGGGTCTCGAAGGTCATCGAGCCCTTCCACATCGTCGCCACCCAGTTGAACACCTTCACCCCGGTCGGCACCGCGATCAGCATGGTCGAGAACATGAAGAACAGCTGTGCCCCCACCGGCATGCCCACCGTGAACATGTGGTGCGCCCAGACGATGAAGGACAGGATGGCGATGGACGCCGTCGCGTACACCATCGAGGCATAGCCGAACAACGGCTTGCGCGCGAAGGTCGGGATCACCTGCGAGACGATGCCGAACGCCGGCAGAATGAGGATGTAGACCTCGGGGTGGGCGAAGAACCAGAAGATGTGCTGGAACATCACCGGGTCACCGCCGCCCGCCGCGTTGAAGAAGTGGGTGCCGAAGTTGCGGTCGGTCAAGAGCATGGTCACCGCGCCCGCCAGCACCGGCATGGTGGCGATCAGCAGGTAGGCGGTGATCAGCCAGGTCCAGCAGAACAGCGGCATCTTCATCAGCGTGAGACCGGGGGCGCGCATGTTGAGGATGGTGGTGATGATGTTGATCGAGCCCATGATCGACGACAGGCCCATGATGTGCACCGCCAGGATCGTCAGGTCGTAGGAGATGCCGCCCTGGATGAACAGCGGCGGATACATCGTCCAGCCACCCGCGACCGCGCCGCCAGGCAGCCAGAACGACGTCATCAGCATGAGTCCCGCCACCGGAAGCAGCCAGAATGCCCAGTTATTCATGCGCGGGAAGGCCATGTCTGGGGCGCCCAGCATCAGCGGCACCTGCCAGTTCGCGAAGCCCGAGAAGGCGGGCATGATGACCCCGAAAATCATGAGCAGACCATGCATCGTGGTGAGCTGGTTGAAGAAATCGGGGTTGGTCAGTTGCAGGCCAGGCTGGAACAGCTCGGCGCGAATCAGCAGCGCCATGGTTCCCGCCACGAACAGCATGATGAGGGCGAACCACAGGTACAAGGACCCAATGTCCTTGTGGTTGGTGGTGGTCAGCCAGCGCATGATCCCGGTCGGGTGACCGTGGCCGTGATCGTCGTGGGCGTGTGCAGCATCAGACATCGTGTGCTCTCCTCTTGATATTGTTTACTGCGCAGCGGGTGCGGCAGCTTCGCTGGCGGCACCACCTCGTGCGGCGGCAATCTCGGCAGGCTGCGCCAGATCGCCCATCTTGTTGCCCAGGGCGTTGCGCTGATAGGTCACGACGGCGGCAATGTCGGCGTCGGACAACTGGCCCGCGAAAGCCGCCATTGCCGTGCCCGGTTTGCCGTTCATCACGATCGCGATGTGGTCTGCAATCGGCCCGGTGGCGACGGCAGAACCGCTGATTGCCGGAAACACGCCCGGCAATCCCTTGCCGTCGGCCTGATGGCATGCGGCGCAGTTGGCCTGGTAGACCTTCTCGCCGCGCTCGACCAGTTCGGCGATTTCGAAGGATTTGGCGCCGTCGGCCGCAGCAGCCTGCGCTGCTCCCTTCTTCTTCGCCACCCAGGCGGCGTAGTCCTCTTCCGACACCACTTCGACCACAATCGGCATGAAGCCGTGATCCTTGCCGCACAGCTCGACGCACTGGCCGCGATAGGTTCCGATCTTGTCGGCCTTGAACCAGCTGTCGCGGATGAAGCCGGGAATCGCATCCTGCTTGGCGCTCAGTGCAGGCACCCACCAGGCGTGCAGCACGTCGTTGGCGGTGACCAGCAGGCGCACGCGCTTGCCGACCGGCACCACCATCGGCTCATCGACCTCCAGCAGATAATGTTCGCCCTTCTCGGCTGTGCCCTGGATTTGTTCGCGCGGTGTAGCGAGGTTGCTGTAGAAGCTGATGTCGTCGTTGAGGTAGTCGTAACCCCACTTCCACTGGTAGCCGGTGATCTTGATGGTCAAGTCCGGATTGGACGTGTCCTTCATGTCGATCACCACCTTGGCGGCGGGATAGGCCATGCCCACCAGGATCACGAACGGAATCACCGTCCAGATCACTTCGACCGTGGTGTTTTCGTGAAAATGCGCCGCCTTGTGGCCCACCGACTTGCGGTGCTTCAGCAGCGAATAGAACATCGCACCGAACACCACCACGAAAATCCCCAGACACACCAGCATGATGAGGTTGTGCAGCTGGAATACATCCTGCGCAACCTGGCTTGCCGGTATTTGCAGGTTGTATGCGTAATCCGCCAATACCGGCTGACTGAACGCCAGCGCTGCCCCCATCATTCCTACACGTTGCCACTTGCCTTTCATCGCGTCCCCCGTCCTCTCGTCCCCATTATTGGTGTCGTTGCGGCGTGTGTTGCGCTTGCTCATGCAACCTGCTTCGCTTCGTTATCCTTGCAACCGGCTGCGTAACGTGGCGGCCAGCTTCAACCGTGCCTCGTCACTCAGATACTGCCCAACTTCCGTTGCGCGGCCATGCGAACACAGGCTGAGCCGGCAATTTCTGCCTGGCGTCCTGCAGCTGCATACCACGCGAGCCCACTGGCGATTCATTTCCCGGCGCTCCCCGCGGTTACCGCAATGCCATTCCAGCACCACCACGTCGTCTTCAATCACGAGGGATTCGTAATCACCCTCGCGGCTGCGCAAGACCCTGAACGCCCAGCCCAGCAAGCCGATCTCCAGTCCGGCAAACGGCAGGATCAGCCAGTAACCCAACCAGGCAAACCCACTTGCCGTTGCAAAACACAGCACCGCAAGGCTCCAGAACACGAGCCGTTCCTGGGGGCGGGTCAGCGAAAGGTTGGGGCGGGATTGGAATACAAACGCGCCGGCCGACTCACCCGCACAGACTTCCGTCTTCTCCTGTTCCATAACTGGAATCGTGGAAACCACATGCGGCAATATGTCGCGGACAGTAACACGGCGCCGCTGCCCCGAACAAGCAGTACGATCGTATTAAGTTATTGATTTAATTATTAAATATCGTTATTACAGACTATTCTAAGATACTAATTCATCAGGCAGCGTCAGCCATTGCGGCGCACTCCCCGAAGAAACTGCCGCAGTCTGAAAGGCCTGAACGCCCAGACACCGACCGGGCAGCCGCGCGTGCAGCGCAGCAAGATTTTCAGCCTGGCAGGCCATCGCCGGATCGACGTGATTTGCCACCCAGCCGGCCCACGGCACCTGTCGGCGTGCTATCGACTCCGCCGTCAGCAGCGCATGGTTGAGGCAGCCCAGACGCATGCCCACCACCAGCACGACGGGCAGGCCCAGGCGTTGCGCCAGATCCGACATGTCGTCGCGTTCGTTCAAGGGAACACGCCAGCCGCCCGCTCCTTCGACCACCACCACATCGGCCGCTGCAGCAAGCCGCGAATACGCTGCGGCAATGACGTCCAGTTCGATCCGCACGCACGCCCGCTGCGCGGCGATATGCGGCGCGATCGGCTCGGCAAAGGCGTAGGGATTCACATCGCGCAGGTCGGCCTCGATGTTGGCGGCTCCCAACAGCGCCACCACATCCTCGTTCAACCCGCCCGGCGCATACGACTCCACACGGGCTTCAGCCCGCAGTGGATCGGAGTCCACTTGCGGAGCATGTCCGGCCGACACCGGCTTCATCGCTGCCACGCGCAGGCCTTGGGCACGCAGTGCGTGAATCAGCGCCACCGCCACCCGGGTCTTGCCGACGCCGGTGTCGGTGCCTGTGACGAACAGCCCGCGTGCCTTCATGACAAGCCCAGCTTGCGGCGGCGCTCGCCGATGTTGAACTGGATCACCTGCCGTCCGTCTTCGCGCTGCGTCTTGTCGCCCGCCCAGGCGTGGCCGTAGATGACTTCGAAGGTGGCCGGCAGGCGCCCTTCGACTCGATTCGTTTCATACGCCTGTTCCAGCCGGGTCCACGCCGTCTTGCCGAGCAGGCCGCGGCGGCGGGTCGCTGCCGCGTTGTGCGCACCGATGCCCTTGAGATCGCGCATCAGGGTCTTGAGGTCGGCATAGGTCAGCGTCAGCATTTCCATTTCCATTACCGGGCTGGCGAAGCCGGCGTGAATCAGCATGTCGCCGATGTCGTGCAGATCGATGAAGCGGTTCACATGCGGCGCATCGTCGACGGACGAAAAGGCCGCGCGCAGTTCCTTCAGGGTGTCGGGACCGAAAGTCGCGAACATCAGCAGACCGCCCGGTGCCAGCACCCGATGAAACCCCCTGAGGGTAGTCTCCAGATCGTGCGCCCATTGCAGGGCCAGGCTGGACCAGACCAGGTTCATGCTGTTGGACGCGAGCGGCAGTCGCTCCATGTCTGCGCACATCAGGTGGGCAATGGGTGAAGGCTTCGGCGCGAGACGCTGCAAGGCGCGCTGCGCCCAGCCTGGTTGAGGCAGGCGTGCACGCGCCGCTGCCAGCATGGCGGGTGCGATGTCGAGCGCGCACAGTTCGGATTCCGTATAGCGCGAACGCAGATGCGCCAGGCCGTAGCCGGTGCCGGTGCCGACATCGAGCACGCGGCCTGGCTGCAGTGCCGTGAAGTCGAGGCGTTCGAGCAGACGATCGCACACCTCGCGCTGCAATACCGCGTGCGCGTCGTAGCTGGCCGCAGCGTGGTCGAAGGCACGCCGCACTTCGGCGAAATCGAGTTCGTTTTCAGCCATGGACAAAGCGTCCGATCGCTGCGGCGACTTCCAGCCCATGCGACAGATGCGGGGCATGCGCGGCACGGGCAAACTCGATGTAATGCGCGGCGGGCAGGGTTTCCGCCAGCCAGGCGCCCGCCGATGGCGGCGTCAGGGTGTCGAGCGCACCATGCAGAACCAGAGCCGGTTGCATCAACCGCGGCAGTTCGGCACGCAGGTCGGTGTCATGCAGGATCGTCAGCCCGCTCGACAAGGCTTCCGCCTGTGCCTGTGGCGCAGCCAGCAGCGTCTGCCGCAATTGCTGCAGCAGGGGTTTCTGCCCCCCAAGGGGACTCCGATCCACTACGGGCTGAAGCCCGTGTGGAGTCGTATGCCCCGGCATGCCGCGCGTCTGCAGGCTGAGAAAACGCAGCAGCGTGGCCTGCGGATCGGCCAGCAGCGCCGCGCCGAAATCCTCCAGGTCGGCTGGCGCCATGCCGCGCGCCCAGTCTGCTGTGGATACGAATTTCGGCGTCGACGCCAGCAGCACCAGGCGCGCGATCTTGTGCGGATGATCGAGCGCTGCGCGCATCGCCACCTGGCCGCCGAGCGACCAGCCGAGCAGCGTGGAGTGGTCCGGAAGCTGCCGCGCGAGATCGTCCGCCCAGCTTTGCAGGGTGTTTTCAGCGAGCGCCTCGCGCCCGCCGTGGCCGGGCAAGTCGAGCGCGTGCACCTCGAAATCGGCTTCCAGCAATTCAGCCAGCGCGTCGAACACGCGGGCGTTCATGCCCCAGCCGTGCACCAGCGCAAGGGCGGGTTTAGGCGAGGGCATGCAGAGCCTCGATCAGTTGCGCGACATCGTCGGTGCTGTGCGCGGCCGACAGGGTGATGCGCAGACGCGCCGTGTCGGCGGGCACCGTCGGCGTGCGGATCGCCGGCACCAGCAAGCCGCGCTGCAGCAGAGCCTGCGACAGCCGCACCGCATCGGCATTGGCGCCGATCACCAGCGGCTGGATCGGCGTATCGGACGGCATCAGCGCACCCAGTTTCAGATCAACCAGGCCTTCACGCAGTTGCGCAATATGGCTGCGCAGCCGTTCGCGCCGCGCATCGCCCGCCTCGATCTGGCGCAGGCTTTCCAGAAGGCACGCGGCCAGCAATGGCGGCGAGGCCGTGGTGTAGATGTAGGGGCGTGCCTTCTGGATCAGCCAGTCGATCACGCTTGCGTGTGCTGCCACCGCCGCACCCGCAACCCCGGCCGCC
>JAPTVL010000151.1 GCA_028065725.1 Betaproteobacteria bacterium | reverse complement strand
CCTCGGTGGCTCGCTTGAGCAAATCCGGCAGGCGTTCTGGATTTGCCAACGCCTCGATCTTCTCGCCATCAAACAAAAACAGTTGCACGAGCTCGGCTGGCAAAATGGAGCCGATAAACTCATCCCAAGTCTGAGAGAAGTCAATGTCGAGGCTACCATCCTCGAACACAGAAACATTCTCCTGCAGCCCTTCAGCCCGTGAGGACCACTCACGCCTCACATTTAACTGGCGGCGGGCGCCACTCACTTCGACCACGACACCGATTTCCACAACGCCCTGGCCTTGAGCGTCACGACGTCGCAAGCCCATCAACAGTTGCTCGTACTCGGATCGCTTCAGGCCTGGTAACGCCTTCTGCCCATAAAGGCCGATCTGCAAAGCGGTTAGCAGCGTTGTCTTACCGCTGCCATTGAGCGCCTTCACTAGAATGACGGGCTTGCCTGTAGCGACTCCAAGATCAATGGTTTGTCGTTCGCGGAATGGCCCCAGGTTTTCGATGGAGACGTTTGTAATTGTTATCTTTGCCATGGATTACGCTATCAATGCCGTCGCGTCTGACGCTTCCCCATCCGAGTCTTTGGAGGGACTGGATAACGCAAACTCAAGGGCTTCATTTTCATTACGGAAGGCGTAGTGCCTCAGCACCCCTTCCAGTCGGTCCAAATGCTTGGATCGCTTATGTGCCTCAATTGACTGAAACTGCACAGCCAAGAGACTGCGCGTCAGCTTGTAGAGCTCGTGCGCGGCCTCAGGTTCTGAGTCCACTTCGGACGCCACCTGCTCCAGCATCGACAAATCAGTGCGGTCCAGCGGCGCTTGCTCAAGTTCCCGACCAGGGTATGCGGTTTCGAAGACATCGGTGTAAATTTTGGGTACCAGGTCTTCGATTTCTCCCTTGTCCTCCACCCAGATACGGCGAATCTCATCCAGCTCATCGATCGAGATCAGCTCGATCAGCTGGGTACCCTGCTTCTGATCCGCGTTTCGAACCAGCCGCTGAGCGGTTAGAAGCTCTTTGAGAATCTTCGCGCGATGCTTCTGTGTGTAGGGTCCATGGACAAGCTCATCACGGAACACGGTGAGACGACCGTTCATGCGTCGGAAGTCCCGATTGGCTCGGTCCTCAACCGCCAAATGCTTGTTGCGAAAATCAAGGATGGGTTGCATCCATTGTTTCTGTTCGTCGTTCTGGATCATGGCTTGCATGGACTTGTCCTGCGAGACCATGGTGCACACGTAGCAACCGAAGCGGCTGTCCCCGCAACTGGGCGTCGAGGTATCGACGACAATTGGGCACTCGGCATCTGCCGTGGCACCTCGGTAAATCCCGAACAGCTCCTGATTGTCAATGCCCCAGGGGTTGGGGTTTGTCATCAAAAACTCCCAGACTTTGTCACTGGTCCAGCTTTCGATGGGTGGATAGACCCAGACGCGTGACAAGCGCGGATCCTTGTTCTTGCTCAAGCGAGCGCGAGTGCTGCCCTTATACTGATCCATGACTTTGTCGCGCGCTTGGCTCTCGCCCCGGCGTTGTCCGAGAACCAGGATCGCTTCGCCATTCGATTCGGAGAGCTCTTGAATAAACTTGGTCGAGGCGCTGATCTTGAGCCGGTCGGTGCACCAGCGAAATTTGGGCCGCGGCGCCGGATAGCCCTTGCCAATCAGGTTGACCCAAAAGCGGTTCTCCAATGCCGGCGTTAGGCGGTGGGGACGGATGTCGAGCCCTTGTTGCTTAGCCGCAATGCCAATACGGAGAAGCGACGTTTCCACCCAGGCCGCGATGACTGGGTTCTCAACCAGGGTATCGGTGCTGATAACATGAATTGGTTTGGTCCGTTGCTCAGCCGGCAGTCGTGCGATAGCGGACCAGATCAATTGCAAACAAGCCGTTGAATCCTTGCCCCCGCTGTACCCAACAATCCATGGCATCGGATCGGAGCGATAGATCGCCTGCACCTCCTCGATAATCTGATCGGCGCTAATGCTCATGTGATTTTCCTTCCTGCTCGACGCTTTGTCGTGCGCGATGCTGCCCATGCGGCTTCTGCGCTGCATTCCTCAGGGGTGAGTTTCAGGCCAAGCACCCTCTTAATCTCGTTGCACGTGAGGGTAATGTTTTGTCCTGACTTCGCCATGGCGCCACCAACCATGGCACGCCCCTCCCACGTCTTGGCGTTCTGACGCGACCAGTCCACGGTACGAAGGCGTTTGATGCGTTTGGCTCGCTCAGGCGCAGGTAGTTGGTACAGGGTGCGCCCTGCCCGTCCGAGTGCCTGAAGCACGATGGCGTGCGAATGGATGAAGTCGCGACGCACATCGCCAGAAGTCATCTTCGACTCACGCACATAAGTCCATTCAGGAATCTGCTCGCCGACAAGCTCCCAGAACTCCAGGCACATTTGACTCGCCGCCTGAAAATCCTCCAGCTCCTTCTCGGAGAGAAATTCGGTCGTCGCGAAATGCACTGCGCTCAAGGTAAAAAGACTTCTCGACCTCGCCGATAGCGAGGAGCGCTCGGTCTCGATCAAGCCCTTGAAAACGCTTGAGGTCAGACTTAGGTGCCGAGCAAGATTGGCCGCCACGCTGCGATGGTCGTACAAGATGCCGAGCGATGCCGATGGCTTCACGGCGTGCCGGTTAAGGTCCGCAAACATTTGCTGGCAGCGCTCAAGTCCGCGATCAATGAAGAACACCACGGCAATGGTCTCTTCACCCAGTTCCGGAGCGGCGTCGAGTGCCTGCACGATCGCAGCGCGCCGATGTTGCCCATCATTAACGATGAACTTGGCGTGCATCGAGACCGTTAGCGATCCCATGCGGAAATTGGTCGGTCCATCCGAATCAACAGGATCAAACTTCACCTCGCCATCGACGGATACCGTGATGGCCGAGAAAGTGTAGCTATCGGGATTCTCGACGATATAGCGCGCGATCTCGGGTACGCGTACTTTGTTCAACGTCCGCTGGGCGCGAAGCTCCGGCACGAGCTCTTCGTCGTCGAAGATAAAAAAACGGCGCAATAGCTGTAGTGGGCACATCGAAACGTAGTACTCACGTCCCGCTTGCACCCCACGTATCGCCGGAAAGACATAGGTAAAAGCATCAGCCATATCGGACAAATTTTAACATGTTTGTATGGGAATACACAAACGTATGTCAGCAGGCCCTGCCGTGGCGAAAGCAGACGATGGCCTTGATCCAGATGGCGGACGTCCCGGCGTATCGCCGTCGGGCTCGCGGGCGCTGCCCCACGCCTCGTGCCGAGTCGCGGCCATACGGCTTTGATCCCTGACGCCTCCGGCCCTTGAGGGCCTGCGCGCCCCGCTTGCCATTAAAGTAGTGGAGTGTGTGGAGGGGCGGCCTTGCTGTTCCCTTCAACGTATCACGCCGTTCTCGCCGTCAAGGGCTGCGCGCCCTGCCCTGCGGTTGGCCGCTTGCGTCCATGCGGCCGTCTACGACCCCTGACTGCTGCGCTGCGTCGTGTTTCGCCGGTTCCAGGCAATTCCGCCTGATACGGACTGGAGCACGATCATGTCGCAACTTTCTCTTTCTCTCGATTCTTCCCTTCTCGTTCGCGATGTCACGGGCGACTACCGTCCGGCCAATGCCGACGAGGTGTTGCAGGCTGCGCAGCGTATGCTCGCAGAACAGATGCGTGGCTGCGAAGCGCTGACCTCGCCCCAGGTGGTGCGAGACTTCCTGCGGGTCAAACTGGGGACGCTGGAGCACGAGGTGTTCGGCGTCATCCATCTGGATGCGCAGAACCGTGTCATCGACTACGTCGAGATGTTTCGCGGCACGGTAAGCCAGACAGCGGTGTATCCGCGCGAGGTGGTCAAGGAGGCGTTGGCCAGGAACAGCGCTGCGCTGCTGCTGGTGCATAACCACCCGTCAGGTGCAGCCGAGCCATCGCGGGCCGACGAGATGCTGACGCAGACGCTCAAGTCGGCACTGGCGCTGGTGGACGTGCGGGTGCTGGATCACCTGATCGTCGCTGGCAGCGCCATCCTGTCGTTTGCCGAACGCGGGCTG
The DNA here is from genome assembly GCA_028065725.1 of Betaproteobacteria bacterium. The sequence goes on along the minus strand of JAPTVL010000151.1, from coordinate 2,592 downwards.
CTGTAGCCCGAGGGGGCTTTGCCCCCTTTTTTTTTGCTCCGTCCTTGGTTTGGCGAAAAAGCTGCGCGCTGCGCTTGCCTCCAGGGGTAGGCTGACGCCCACCCCGCCGCGCAGGCTTGGCGCCCCGCAAGACCGCCGAACAGGCGGTGCCTGATCGGCCTCTGCGCACATTGCTGTTTTCGCGCTGCGCGCTTCGGTCACTTCCATCAAGGCGTGCCTGCTGCATGCAGTGGCGCTCGCCGCGCGGCGTTGGTCCGTCGATCATCTGGCCGTAAGCCGGTCATCCGTCTTTCCCTCTACTTCATCGCTAATCCCGCGACCGTAGCCTGCGGTGCCTGTCCGTCAAGGCGCGCAGGGCCGTGTCCTCGCCTGCGGCTGCGGGCCGCACCACTCCTGCGCTTCTTCCTTGACAGCCAGCCCCTCGCTGGCCCGGTTGTTCGCGGGCGATGAACTCAGGAAAGACGGCGGCAACAGCGACCAGCCCAGGTCACTGCGCCGAACAAACCAAAGTCCACACCGGGCTCCGAATCTTGGAATCCGGTCAGCTTTGAAACCACAGGAGGGCGCACATGCAGACATCGACACCGTGAATTACCCATCGAGTTTCTTTCTTCACTTTCTTTATCAACGTCCCGCGAGGGACAGGAGCTATCACCATGAACACCGTTACCCATCAAGAAACCCAGGCCATGCACGCAGTCGCCACCGCTGCCGTTGCGGCACACGAGCTACTGTTGATTCCGCTGTCTCAGTTGCGGCCTTCGAGCCGCAACGTGCGCACGAGCGGCGGCGCGTCGATTCCCGAACTGGCGTCGAGCATCGCCCGCGTCGGCCTGCTGCAAAACCTCACCGTGACCGCCGCGAGCGACGGCGAACATTACGAAGTCGTCGCGGGAAAGCGGCGGCTGGCGGCGTTGAAGCTGCTGGCGAAGCGACGCAAGCTCGACAAGACGCACGACGTGCCTTGCCTGCTGGTGCCGGATGCGTCGGCGCGTACCGTGAGTCTGACCGAGAACGTGCAGCGCGAGGCGATGCATCCCGCTGAGCAGTTCGAGGCCTTCGCCGCCTTGTTGGCCGAGGGTCGGCCCATCGAAGACATCGCCGCCGACTTCGGCGTGACGCCTTTGGTCGTGCAGCGGCGCTTGAAGCTGGCAAACGTCTCGCCGCGCCTGCTGGCGGACTATCGCGCCGATGCGGTCACGCTTGATCAGTTGATGGCGCTGGCGATCACTGACGACCACACCGCGCAAGAGGCCGCGTTCTATGAGTCACCACAATGGCAGCGCAGCCCGCAGGTCTTGCGCGAGCACCTGACCGAACGCGAGATTGACGCCACACGCGATGCACTGGCGCGCTTCGTCGGCATCGAGGCTTACGAGGCCGCAGGCGGCGGTTTGCGGCGCGACCTGTTCTCGGACGACACACGGGGCGTATTCCTAACCGATGCCGCGTTATTGGACAGCCTCGCGCGCGACAAGCTCGCTGCGGTGGCCGACACCGTTCGCGCCGAAGGCTGGGCATGGGTCGAAACGGCGCCGCGCATCACGTCGGCGGAACTGCACGGCTTTCAGCATGCCCGCCGTGACCGGCGCACGCCCAACAAGACCGAAGCCAAGCGCATCGTCAAGCTGCAATCGCGGCAACAGGCCATCGACGACAGGCTGAATGCCGACGATGCCGAGGACATCGCGGAAGAGGAAGCATCGACACTCTACGAGGAAAGCGACAAGCTCGGCGCGGTACTCGACACCATTGAGCAATCGCTGCTGGTATTCGCACCCGAGACACTGGCGGTAGCTGGGGCCATCGTGACCGTCGATCATGCGGGCGAGGTCATCACCCATCGCGGCTTGCTGCGCGAAGCCGAGGCCAAGGCATTGCGGGCACAGGAACGGCAAGGCACGCAGGCTGGCGGCGATGACGAAGGCGAGGCACATCAGCCGACTGCGCCCGGTATTTCCGAGAAGCTGGCGCGGCGCTTGAGTGCGCATCGCACGGCGGCGCTGCAAGCCGAACTTGCCCGTCATCCGCAGGTGGCGCTGGTCGCGGTGGTGCATCGACTCGCGCTGCGCGTGGTGGTCGATAGCTACGGCTCGGGTGATTCGCCGATCAATATCAGCGCTTCGCCGCAGGATGGACTCGATGCGTTTGCGCCGGATGTGGCGCAGTCGCCAGCCCTGATCGGGCTGCGGGAAGTGCGGCAAGCGTGGGCGGCACGGCTACCCAGTGACCCGGACGCACTGTTCGCCGAACTGCTGGCGCTGCCCCAGCAGGAACTCCTGTCGTTGCTAGCGGTGTGCGTGGCCGCGACGGTGGGCGCGGTCACGCCACGCGAAGACACGTTGCCGGCTACCGCACTGGCACAGGCGGTGGGCCTCGACATGCACCCGTGGTGGACACCGACCGCCGAAGGCTACTTCGCCCATGTGTCAAAGGCCAAGGCCATCGAGGCAGTGCAGGTGTTTGCACCGGAGCACGCGGCGCGGCTCGCCAAGCTCAAGAAGAACGACCTGGCCAGCGAAGCGGAACGGCTGGCGGTAGGCACGGGTTGGCTGCCGGTGATGCTGCGGGCAGCGGTACAGGAGGCACAAG
>JAPTVL010000401.1 GCA_028065725.1 Betaproteobacteria bacterium | reverse complement strand
GCCTTCAGCACATCGCGCCTGGCGAGCGGATGCCCGGCCGGCAGCGCCGCATAAAACGGCTCGTAAAACAGCGGCTCGACACGCAGGCTGTCGTCGGCGACAGGCAGCGCCAGCAGGCCGGCATCGAGCTTGCCGTCCAGCAGATGCTCGAGGATTTGCGGCGTCATTTCCTCGCGCAGCAACATCCGCAGATCCGGATGCTTCCTGTGCACCAGGGTCAGCGCATGCGGCAGGTAATACGGCCCCAGCGTGGGGATGACGCCGAGATGGAGCGTGCGCGCCATCGGATCCTGCGCGTGCTTCGCCAGTTCCCTGATGCGCTCGGACTCCTCGACGATGCTGCGCGCCGCCGCCAGGATTTCGCGGCCGATCGGCGTCGGCGTGACGCGCTTCAGGCTGCGGTCGAACAGCGTCACGCCGAGAAAGTCCTCCAGCTTCTTGATCTGCGTCGACAGCGTCGACTGCGTGATGAAGCAGGCCTCGGCCGCGCGTCCGAAGTGACCGTGGTCGGCCAGCGCAACGAGGTATTTCAGTTCCTGGAGCGTCATGCGTCACCGTTCTATTTCTTCAATGGATCCATTCTATATTATTCATGGGACAGATTCCCATTCATGGCCTTAAATGCAGTCACTCCATCGCGGAGTCGATCATCTAACAGGAGAGAGCGCCATGTCCGAAAGCAAATGTCCGTTTCATCAAACCGTCGCCGCCGGTGGCGCCAAGTCCAACCGTGAGTGGTGGCCGAATCAGCTGAACCTGAAAATCCTGCACCAGTACGCCCCGGCGACGAACCCGATGGGAGCGTCGTTCGACTACGCCGAGGAATTCAAGAAGCTCGACCTCAAGGCCGTGAAGCAGGACCTCTACGCGCTGATGACCGACTCGCAGAACTGGTGGCCGGCGGATTACGGCCACTACGGGCCGCTGTTCATCCGCATGGCCTGGCATGCGGCCGGCACCTACCGCACCGGCGATGGCCGCGGCGGCGCCGGATTGGGCCAGCAGCGCTTCGCGCCCACCAACAGCTGGCCCGACAACGTCAACCTCGACAAGGCGCGCCGGCTCCTGTGGCCGGTCAAGCAGAAGTACGGCAACCGGATCTCCTGGGCCGACCTCATCGTGCTGGCCGGCAACTGCGCGATGGAGTCCATGGGCTTCAAGACCTTCGGCTTCGGCGGCGGGCGCGCAGACGTGTACGAGCCCGACGAGTCGGTGTACTGGGGCTCGGAAACCGAGTGGCTGGGCGATGCGCGCCACACCGGCCACCGCGACCTGGACAACCCCCTGGCCGCGGTGCAGATGGGCCTGATCTACGTGAACCCGGAAGGCCCCGGCGGCAAGTCCGACCCGCTGCAGTCCGCCCGGGAAGTGCGGGATACCTTCGCGCGTATGGCGATGAACGATTACGAGACCGTGGCGCTGACCTGCGGCGGCCATACTTTCGGCAAGTGCCATGGTGCCGGCGACGCGCGCCTGGTCGGCCCCGCGCCTGAAGCGGCCGATATCGAGAACCAGGGCTTCGGCTGGATCAGCGCGCACGGCTCTGGCCGTGGCGGCGACCAGATCGGCAGCGGCCTGGAGGGCTCGTGGACGCCCACGCCCACCAGGTGGGACATGAGCTATCTCGACATGCTGTTCGGCAACGAGTGGGTGCCGACGAGAAGCCCGGCGGGCGCCTCGCAGTGGACGCCCAGGCAGCATACCGACGCCAATATGGCACCGGCCGCACACGACGCGTCGAAAAAGGCGCCGATCATCATGACCGATGCCGATATGGCGATGCGCTACGACCCCGAATACGAAAAGATCGCGCGCCACTTCCACGAGCATCCGGAAGAATTCGCCGACGCCTTCGCGCGCGCCTGGTTCAAGCTCACCCACCGCGACATGGGCCCGAAGGCGCGCTATCTCGGCGCGGAAGTGCCCAAGGAAGACCTGATCTGGCAGGACCCGATCCCCGCGGTGAATCACCCGCTGGTCGACGACAGGGACGTGGCCGCGCTCAAGGCCAGGGTGCTGGCCTCCGGCCTGTCGGTGTCCGGGCTGGTCTACGCTGCCTGGTCCTCGGCCTCGACCTTCCGCGGCTCGGACAAGCGCGGCGGCGCCAACGGCGCGCGCATTCGTCTCGCGCCGATGAAGGACTGGGACGTCAACCAGCCGGCGCAGCTCGCCAAAGTCCTGCCCCAGCTCGAAGCCATCCAGGACGAGTTCAACAGAGCGGCTTCCGGCGGCAAGAGGATATCGCTCGCCGACCTGATCGTGCTGGCAGGCGGCGCGGCGGTCGAACAGGCGGCGAAGAACGCCGGTGTCAGCGTCACCGTGCCGTTCACGCCCGGTCGCATGGACGCCTCGGCGGAGCAGACCGACGTCTCGTCCTTAGCCGTGCTCGAACCCATCGCCGATGGTTTCCGAAACTATCGCAGCGGCAAGTTCAAGGAGATCGCCGCCGAGCACTTCCTGGTGGACAAGGCGCAACTCCTGACCCTCTCCGCGCCGGAGATGACCGTGCTGGTCGGCGGCCTGCGCGTACTGAACGCCAACTTCGGCAACACGCAGCACGGCGTGTTCACCGACCGGCCGGGCGCGCTGACGAACGACTTCTTCGTCAACCTGCTCGACATGGGCAACGAGTGGAAGCCGGCCTCCGACACCAGGGAGGTGTTCGAAATACGCGACCGCAAGACCGGCATGGTCAAGTGGACCGCCACCCGCGTCGATCTGGTGTTCGGCTCGAACTCTCAGCTTCGCGCGATTGCCGAGGTCTACGGCGGCGCTGATGCGCAGGAGAAGTTCGTCCGGGACTTCGTCGCAGCCTGGAACAAGGTGATGAACCTCGACCGCTTCGACCTCGCATGATCGCGCGGGTCGGCAAGGCCGCGTAACCCCCCGCCCCACCCGGGGCGGGTTTTGTCCAATTGTTTTCTTGATGAGACAAGACACATGAAAGCTTTACTGATCAACCCCGAGAGCCAGTCCATCGAGACCGCCGACATCGGCAGTCACGCCGACCTCGCCAAACTGATCGGCTACGACACGATCGAGTCCGACGCGGTCGGCACAGCAGGAGACCGACTCTATTTCGACGAGGCGTGTTTCCTGCGCGGCACCAGCGGGCGCTTCCAGATCGACACCCTCATCCCGGTATCGGGGCGCGCAGTGATCGTCGGCACCACCGACGACGGCGCCACGCTGCGCGATGTCGCGACAGACATCGAAGACGTGCGCAGCCGCATCAAGTACCTGTAACCGTCAGGAGGTCGAGACCATGATCGGACAGATGCGTAACCACGTGCTTGCCGCACTGGCGCTGCTCGGCGCCGGCCTCGAGGGCGTGACGCTGGAAATGCCGGAGTGAGACCTGCGGTCTTCATGCCGCCGCCGGCGGCCGCGTACCGCCTGCGGCCGGCGCACGCTGGCGACCTGCCTGCGATCAATGGCGTGGTCGAGCGCGCCATTGCGACCTGGCAATTGCCCGAACGGGTGAAGCGCCTGAGCCTGCCGAGCTACCGTTACCACGCGCACGACCTCGTTCATCTTCACCTCGTGGTGGCGGAGGACGCGGACCACGCGCTGGTCGGCGTTGCCGCCTGGGAACCGGCCAATACGCGCGACCTGCCCGCCGGAAAAAACGGGCTGCTGCTGCACGGGCTCTACGTCGATCCCGCGCATCAGCACCGGGGCGTCGGCAGCCAGTTGCTCGGTGCAGCAACGGAGGCCGCACGGACACAGGGCCTGGCGGGCGTGCTGGTCAAGGCACAGGCCGATGCCCGTGGTTTTTTCGAAGCGCGCGGCCTGCAACGGCTGCCGGTCGAAGACCCGGCGCGGGACTATCCGCACCGCTTCTGGCTGGCCACGAATCATTGATATCTACTATCGGATCGTTAGATTATTTTCATTTTACAAATGTAACGGCATGCCGTCCAATGAACCCAAGACAACAGGTGTCGAGGCAGCAGTCAAACGGCAATTCAGCTTCTATGCTGAAACATTGAGGAGAATGATCATGGCATTGAGCTTGTACAGCATCTACTGGAATTGGCGGCGCGAGGTGGCGGTCGAGCGTATTGCTGCAGCGTACGGCAAGGACGTGCCGCTCGGCATCGGTTAAGCGGAAAGCGTCACGACCCTATGGAATTCGCGCAACAGGAACAGTCCACCAGCTGGCGTGCGGCGTGGCAGGCCCAGGCGCACGCTCACCCCTACACCAGCGCCGGTCTGGCGCTGGCTGTTGCGGTGGTGACATGGCTGCTCCTGACCAGCGTCTGGCATGTGGCCGTGGGCGAGGCCGATGCGGCGTTGCGGCTGGGGCTCTTGGGTGGGTTGGCCGGGTTTGCCGCCACCGCGGTCGGCGCGCTGCCCGCCCTGTTCCTGCGTGGCCTGTCCAGTCGCACCGAGGACACCATGCTCGGCCTGGCGGCGGGCATGATGCTGGCCGCGAGTTCCTTCTCGCTGATCCTGCCCGGCCTTGCGGCGGGGGAAGAACTCACCGGCGACACCACCGTGGGCGCGCTCATCGTGGTGGTCGGCCTCGGTCTCGGCGTGCTCCTGATGCTGGGCCTCGACCAGTTCACGCCGCACGAGCACCAACACCTTGGGCCCCACGGTGCGGGCAGCGGACGGGTGAGCCGGGTGTGGCTGTTCGTGTTCGCCATCGCGCTTCACAACCTGCCTGAAGGCATGGCGATCGGCGTCTCGTTTTCGCAGGGAGATTTGGGCGTCGGCCTGCCGCTAACGACGGCAATTGCCATCCAGGACATTCCCGAAGGACTGGCGGTCGCGATGGCGCTGAAAGCTGCGGGGCTCAGCCCGCTCCGAGCGGTTCAGATTGCCATCCTCAGTGGCGTGATGGAACCGGTCGGCGCGCTGCTCGGCATCGGTCTGGCGAGCGGGCTAGCCCTGGCTTACCCGATCGGCCTCGGACTCGCGGCCGGCGCGATGATTTTCGTGGTGAGCCACGAGGTGATCCCGGAAACCCATCGCAACGGCCACCAGACGCCGGCCACGCTCGGCCTGATGGCGGGGTTTGCGGTGATGATGGTGCTGGATACGACGCTGGGCTGATGCTTCGCTTCAGTCCGGATAGACGGCCACGCTAGCGCAGCGATTCGGCGGGCTTCGACTGCACGGGCGCGTCAGCGATCTCATGGTGCTGTCCCAGCGCCAGCGCGTAGATACGCTGCAAGTCGTCTTCGCTGATGTCGACGAAGGTGTCGATCTGGGACAGCGCATAGACCAGGCTGCTGTGCGGGATCATGCTTTTTTCGGCAGGCATGGCAACCGCTTGCGTGCGGCGATGCCAGCTTTGCGGATAGCGGCGCCAGGCGAACGGGTAATTGAACAATACCGCCACCGCCACCAGCACGACGATATTCAGCAGCACCGGGCTGAACAGGTAGCCATAGCCGAGCGCATGCACGGATTCCCCCCCGAGAACGGCAAACAGCGCGGTCGCCCCGCCCGGCGGATGCAGGCAGCGCAGGCCGTACATGGCGGCGATCGACAGCGCCACCGCCAGCGAAGCGGCCAGCATCGGCTCGCTGCCGAGCCAGCGGGCGCAGGTCACGCCGACCAGCGCCGACACCAGATGGCCGCCCAGTACCGGCCATGGCTGCGACAGCGCCCCGTGCGGCGCGGCAAACAGCAGCACGGCGGAAGCCCCCATCGAGGCGATGGCCAGCACGCCGCCATGCCCGTCGATCCAGAAATGGCTCGACCACAACACGGCAAGGATGCCGATCAGACCGCCAGCGGCCGAAATCCAGTGCTCGCGTTCCGAAACCGAGTAAGCCAGTTTACGTACCATTATCGAGAATCCGTTGGACGGACGCAGTCAAAGACAAAAGAGGCACACTTTTCGCTATCAACCCGTACTCCAGGCGCGCGGGCGACGCATGCCGGCAATCTTGCAGGCCTGCTTCACGTAGCCGTAGGGATACAGCTCGAACAGCATTTTCTGCGCATCCTTTCCCACCCGCTCGGCCAGGTGCTTGATGACAAAACGGGCATCGGCGATGACCTGGCGTTCATCGTAGTAGTCGCGCATGAAGCGGATCGTGTCCCAGTGGACGTCGTTGAGCTGAATGTTCTCTTCCTGAGCCAAAGCCTGGGCCACGTCCTCGTTCCAGTCGCCGGGTTCAACCAGATAACCCTCGGCATCGCGTTCGGGCATCAAGGCCGCGAGATCAGGTGCTTGATTCATGGCAGGCTCCTTGTCAGTGGTAGGAGAGGCTAGTTTAGGGATCTCTTATATATTCATCCAACGATAAATTTTGGTGTCTAATATCGAAAAAACCGATGGATAACCATGGACACCGAACTCGCCCGGACCTTTCTGATGGTGGCGGCCACCGGCAACTTCGTCGCCGCCGCCAGCCGCCTGCACGTCACCCAGTCGACCGTCAGCGCGCGCATCCACACGCTGGAAACCACGCTCGGCGCGCGCCTGTTCCAGCGCGGCCGCAACGGCGCGGAACTGACGCCTTCCGGCAAACGCTTCCTGCGCCATGCCAAGCATCTGGTACGCACGGTCGAGCAGGCGCTGCACGATGTCGGCCTGCCGCAGGGATTCCACGACGTGCTGACGCTGTCGGGGCGGATTGCGCTATGGGAAGGCTTCCTGCCGCACTGGGTGGCGTGGATGCGCGAGGCG